>NZ_CP097149.1:0-600000 GCF_023370075.1 Deinococcus sp. QL22 | reverse complement strand
GCGGGCACGGGCTGCGGCGGTTGCGTGCAAGTGATGCACGGCCTCCTGCAAACGGAACTGCGGCGGCTGGGCGAAACCGTGTCCAACCACCTCTGCGAACACTACCCGCACTCGCGTCAGGAACTCTTCGACCTGATTCGGGTCAAGGGCTGGCAAAGCTGGGATGAAGTGCTAGAGGCGCACGGCAGCGGCATGGGCTGCGAAGTGTGCAAGCCAGCGGTGGCGAGCATTTTGGCGAGCCTGCACAACGAGTATGTGCTGAAGCCCCAGCACGCGCCGCTGCAAGACACCAACGACGCCTTTCTCGCCAATATCCAGAAAAACGGCACCTACAGCGTGATGCCGCGCATTCCCGGCGGAGAAGTGACGGCAGAAGGGTTGATTGCTATTGGCGAAGTGGCCCGCAAATTCGGCCTGTACTGCAAGATTACGGGCGGGCAACGTATAGACCTGTTGGGCGCACAGCGCGACGATCTGCCCGCCATCTGGACAGACCTGATCGCGGCAGGCTTCGAGAGCGGGCACGCATACGGCAAAAGCTTACGCACGGTCAAAAGCTGTGTGGGACAGACATGGTGCCGCTACGGGGTGCAGGATTCCACCAGCCTCGCCATCCGGCTGGAATTGCGCTACCGGGGCCTGCGCAGCCCGCACAAACTCAAATCGGGGGTATCCGGCTGTACCCGCGAATGCGCCGAGGCCCGCAGTAAGGACTTTGGCCTGATCGCCACCGAAAAAGGCTGGAACCTGTATGTGGGTGGCAACGGAGGCGTCACACCCAAGCACGCGCTGCTGCTGGCCGAGGGGCTGGATGAAACCACGCTGATCACGCTGCTTGACCGCTTCCTGATGTTCTACGTGCGAACCGCTGACCGCCTGCAACGTACCAGCACCTGGCTGGAAAACCTGGAGGGCGGGTTGGACTACCTGCGGGCCGTGATCGTGGACGACAAATTGGGTATCTGCGCCGATCTGGACGCGGCCATAACCCACCACGTCGGCACCTATGAAGACGAATGGGCCGCCGCCCTCACCGACACGGCAGGCTTGGCCCGCTTCCGCACCTTCATCAACAGCGACGCCCGCGACAACGCCATCGAGTGGGTAGACGAACGGGGCCAGATTCGGCCCGCGCCGCTGCAACCTGTCTCGCTGCATGGGCTGACGCCTCTGCCGATGGCGGGCGGAGACGATTAAAAGCCGTAAGTGGTCAGTGGTGAGTGGGAACTGCAAAAACCATGACCATTGCCCATCAAACTCTGATCAACAGGGCTTCTCAGACCCTTAGACCCTCGACCCTTAGACCAGCTTTTTGCCCTGTGTCCCAGCGTCCAGATTTCACCAAAGCTCACCCAATTTCAAAAGGAGCCATGATGACCCTCACCCTTTCTTCTCCGTCTACCGCCTGGGTTCGCGTGTGCAAGCTCGACGATATTTTGCCCGGTGCGGGCGTGTGTGCCCTCGTAGACGGCGCTCAGGTGGCTGTGTTCCGCGTGACCTACCGAGGTGCAGACCGGATTTTTGCAGTGGGCAACCACGATCCCTACACCAGCGCCAATGTGCTGTCTCGCGGGCTGACCGGCAGTTACACGGCGGTAGACGGCCTGCGGTTCAAGGTGGCCTCGCCGCTGCTGAAGCACGCCTTTGACCTGGAAACGGGCGTAAGTCTGGACGACCCCGCCCTGCGCCTGCCCGTGTATGCGGCCCGCGCCAAAGGGGGTGACGTATGGATTGGTTTGGCGGTCTGAGGGTACTGAGCCTGGAGTCCCGGCGCTCCGAGGAAATGGCGACCCTGATCGGCAAATACGGCGGCGTGGCGATGGTGGCCCCCAGCATGCGCGAGCAGAAGCTGGATCTGAGCGCCCACCTGACCCAGTTTGAGGCGGGGCTGGCGGCGGGCGACATTCACGCGGTGGCCTGCATGACGGGCGTGGGCAGCAAACTGTTCCTACGCGATCTGGCGGCCCTGAATCCACAGCATCTGGAGACGCTGCAACGTGTTCCGATGGTGGCACGCGGCACGAAGCCCATGCAGGCGCTTAAAACCTTTGGCCTGACCGGGGTGAGTGTGCCCAAGCCCTGCACCTGGCACGAGATTCAGGATCACCTGATTGCCACCCTGGCCCCCGGTCAGCACGCTGTGATTCTGGAATACGGCGACGCCACGCCCCCGGCCATGCTACACACGCTCAAGCACGCGGGCCTGCGCGTGACCAGCATTCCGGTGTACCGTTGCGCCTTCCCCGCCGACACCGCGCCACTGGCTCACGCCATCCGCGAGACTGTGCTCGGCGGCCAGGACATCTTGCTGCTGTCCAGCGGCACACAGGTCTTGCATCTGCTGAAATTTGCGGCCCGCATGAACCTGGAGCCCGAGTTGCGCGACGCGATTCGCCGGATGGTGGTCGTCAGCATCGGCCCCGCGTGCAGCGAGAGTGCCGCCGAACTGGGCCTGAGAATTGATCTGGAGGCCAACCCGCACAAGATGGGCATTCTGGTTCGCACCGCTGCCGAACACGGCCCCGCGCTGCTGCGTGGGCGACTGGGAAAAGTCGGCTAGGTAGGCAAAGCAATCGCTCTCAAAACAAACCTAATCACCCCCGCCCGTCTGCCATGCCCAGACGGGCAATTCCTTGGCACTGCACGGGTGCTAGCCTGCCGGAAACGCGACAACCTACCCCAACAGCGCTGCCCCGGAGGAATTCTATGACCCATGCCCCATCTCCCCTCGAAACCGTCTTTACCGTCGAAGCCACCCCCATCAAGTTTGGGCCGGGAGCGGCGGCAGAAGCAGGCTGGGAACTGGCGCGGTTGGGCGTGCGGCGGGCCTTCGTGGTGATTGATCCGGCCTTGCTGGAACAGGCGGCGGGGCAGGCGGTGCTGGACAAGTTGCGGGAAAGTGGCGCGGAACTGATCCTCTTTTCGGATATCCGTGTGGAGCCGGATTTGCAGAGTTTAGAACGGGCGGCAGCGGCGGCGCGGGCCAGTGGGGCCGATGGGTTCGTGGCGCTGGGCGGCGGCAGCGCCATAGACACGGCCAAAGTTGCCAATCTGCTGGCCTCGTGCGGGGGCGGGGTGATGGACTACGTGAACCCGCCCATCGGCGCAGGCGGTCAGCCCACGCGGGCGCTGATGCCCCTGCTGGCTATTCCCACCACGGCGGGCAGCGGGTCAGAGGCCACCACCGTCGCCATTCTGGATCTGCCTGAACTGGGCGTAAAATCGGGCATCAGTCATCGGCTGCTGCGGCCTTCGCAGGCCATCGTAGACCCGGAATTGACCCGCACCGCGCCGCCTCAGGTCATCGCTGCCGCCGGGCTGGATGTGGTCTGCCACGCTGCCGAAAGTTTCCTGAGCCGCCCCTACACCACGAGGCCGCGCCCCGCCACGCCCGCCGAGCGTCCGCCGTATCAGGGCAGCAATCCGGTGGCCGATTTATGGTCGGGTCAGGCCCTGCGCTGGGGCGGAGACTACCTGCGCCGCGCTGTGCAGGACGGCCACGATACCGAGGCACGCGGCTTCATGATGCTGGGCGCGACGATGGCAGGCGTGGGCTTCGGCTCGGCGGGGGTGCATATTCCGCACGCCTGCGCCTACCCGATTGCGGGCCTGCGCCACAGCTTCCAGTCGCCCGGCTATCCCACCGACCATGCCTTCGTGCCGCACGGCTTTTCGGTCATCGTGACCGCCCCCGCCGCCTTCCGGTTTACCTTTGGGGCCAGCCCTGCACGGCACATTCAGGCCGCCACCTTCTTGACCGGGCAAACCTATGCGCCGGATGACTGGGACGCGCTTCCCAACGCCCTTTTGTCTCTGATGCGTGATGTAGGCGCACCGTCTGGGCTACACGCTCTGGGTTACGTGCCCGCCGATTTGCCTGCACTCGTGGACGGGGCGCTGAAGCAGCAGCGGTTACTGGCGGTTGCGCCCCGGATGCCTACTGCAGAGGATCTTGAAGGAATTTTTGCAGCGAGCTTTGAAAATTGGCCGTCGTAAGGAATGGAACTGCTGATTATTCCCCTACCCCCACCGCTTCCGCCACTGTCTTAAAGCCGTCGCGCTGCAAATACTGCGCCAGTGTGCGGTTCAGGCGGGCGGGCAGCAGCGGGCCTTCGTAGATCAGGCCTGTATACAACTCGATCAGGCTGGCCCCGGCGCGGATTTTGGCGTAGGCCCCGTCGGGGGTAAAAATGCCGCCCACACCCACAATCGGCAGGCGGCCCCGCGTCTGGCGGTAGGCGTCGGCGATCAGCGCGGTGCTGCGGAGGGCCAGAGGAACCCCGCTGAGGCCGCCCGCCTCGGCAGAGTGGGCGTGCGTGAGTCCGGTGCGGCTGAGGGTGGTGTTGCTGATGATCAGGCCGTCTGCGCCCGCCTCCTGCACGGCGTTCACGCTGGCCTCAAAGTCGGCGGGGTGCAGGTCGGGGGCCAGCTTGACCAGCACGGGCGGGGCGCGGCGGCCTCCACGAACCCGGCCTGTCTCGCCCCCGCTTTGCGCCTCCACTTCTTCCCGCACAGCCCGCACCAACGCTCCCAAGCCTGCGGCTTCCTGTAGGGCACGCAGTCCCGGCGTGTTGGGGCTGCTCACGTTGATGACAAACCCATCGGCCACCGCATGCAGCGCCCGCACGCATTTCAGGTAATCCTGCGCGGCTTCTTCGTTGGGCGTGTCCTTGTTTTTGCCGATGTTGACCCAGACAGGCACAGGCCGTTTTTCCCCTGCCAGACGCTGTTGTAAGGCTTCTGCTCCCGCATTGTTGAAGCCCATCCGGTTGATCAGTGCGCCGTCGGACGGCAGGCGGAACAGGCGCGGGCGTGGGTTGCCGGGCTGCGGCAGCGGCGTCACCGTGCCTACTTCCAGAAAGCCGAAGCCCATTGCGCCAAAGGCAGGGACGGCCACACCGTTTTTATCCAGGCCCGCTGCCAACCCCACCGGAGAGGCAAAGGTGCGCCCCCACAGCGTTTGCGCCAACTGCGGTTGCACCGCACCGGGCAGCGTGACGCCGCGTGCCAGCGCAGGCCACAGCGGAATGCTGGAAGCTGCCTGCAACAGGTTCAGGCTCAGGTGATGCGCGTCCTCGGCATCCAGACGAAACAGCAGCGGGCGGAGGGCTTGGCGGTACACGGGCCATAGGATAGAGCGTGGAGGGTCAGAACTCCTGTGAACACATCACAGGGTTTCGGTCAACCCAGTCAGACTGGAAAGTGAGAACAATCCATCTGGCGCGGGAAGGAAGTCGGCCACCGCGAGAACAGCGTCCAGATTGATAGGGCCGTACACATGCGGGAAAAACAGCCCACTGTCCTCGTATTCCTCGGACTTGAGTGCTGAGGTGAGCCGTTCGGGATCGATGTGCAGCAAGATGAGATAAGGCTGGCCCAAGAAATAAGCGTTGGCGACGGCGATAACCTGCTCGGTGGTTGGTGTGGAGCAATGAATAGAGTCGTCTATAACGAGACTGGGATGGCTATAGTGGCCGATGTGCTGTGCCTGCGCCCAAGCTGAGCGGGTGGTGATATGAACGATCATTCAGACCTCGGGTTGCAGGGACGAAAACCTATATTTGGTTTCAGGGAGGAACAGATGAGCCAGAATGCTGTGAAGCGTTTGTATCTGATGCAGGTAGGAGGCATGCCGGAGTACCAGATTCCGATTGTGTGCTACTTGGTGCAGATGGAGGACGGCCACAATGTCCTGATCGACACTGGCCTGCCAGAGATCATCCCGGAAGAAGGCTCCGACTTCGAGAATGGGCAGGACGTGACCCTACAGTTGGCGAGCATTGGCCTGACACCAGACGACATTGATACCGTCATTTCGACGCATTACGATCTTGACCATGCCGGAAGACACGCGGCCTTCAGGGCAGCGCAGTACGTGGTTCAGCGTGTGCATCATTTGGACGCGGCGACCAATCCCCGTTTTGCGGCCACTCGGCCCGAATGGGATCAGCCCCCAGAGCGCGTCCGGCTGGTGGACGGAGATATGGAGCTGTTACCGGGGCTGGAGCTGATCGAGACGAGCGGGCATGTGCCGGGCCATCAATCGGTACTGGTGCGGCTGCCCAATACAGGGACGGTGTTGTTGCCCATAGACGCAGTTTCCTTCGGCAAAGACTTCACGCGTGACGAGCAGGATGACGGAAGCAACCCGGACGCCGAGGCAATCCGCGTCAGCACCATCAAGCTGCTTGATCTGGTGGAACGCGAGCAGATCGGGCTGGTCATTTTCGGGCACGACCAAGCACAGTGGGCAGGGCTGAAAACGCTGCCGGAGTATTACGATTGAGGGGGCCAGTCCCTCTAGCCGTCCCCTCTACCCGCCCAATCCCAGTACGTCAGGCCGCATGGGTTCCAGTTGCACCAAACGGGCGTGCTGTTGGCGGTCACTCTGCTCTATCAAATCGGCCAGTGTGGTGCCACCCAATACGTCGCGTAGGGCGGCGTCTACGCGGTACCACAGGTCTTGCGTGCCGCACACGTTCTGGCTGTCGCACACATGGTTGTCCTCTACGCACGACACGGGGGCAATGCTGCCTTCCATCGCCGTGACCACATCGTAGGCATTGATGGCCGACGCCGCCCGCGCCAGACGGTAACCGCCGTGTGCGCCGCGAATACTGCGAATAAACCCGGCCCGGCGCAGGTTGCTGGCGATCTGCTCCAGATAATGCTGGCTAAGGCCCTGGCGCTCGGCCACATCCTTGAGCGGCACGGCCTCCCCGCCCCGGCGGCCTATCTCAATCAGGGCACGAAGTCCGTATTGCGCTTTGGTCGAAACCCACATGAGGTTAGTTTACCCGGAAAGCCGTACAAGAAATAGGACATTAAGCGCGGATAGGTGACAGAGCCCGTGGACAGCGAACAGCAACTTATCCCCGCCACAACCCATTACACTTCCCCTGTGTCCCACGCCGCCGTCCTTCCATCTGTCCTTTCCGGAACGCTGCCCACTCCGGCAGACGTGCTGCTGCGCCTGCGGGCCATGCACGCGCCGGGCATGGTGCTGCTGGAATCGCTGGGGCCAGAGGTAGACTATGGACGCTATTCCTACCTGAGCGCTTGGCCTGCGCGCGTGCAAACCCAATTGCCCGCACAGCTCAGCGGGGATGAAGTGTTCCCGGCATGGCTGGGTGGCCTGAAATATGAGGCGGCGCGGGAGTTTGGGCTGGAGACACACGGCTCAGACGGCGCTTCAGCTTGGTGGGGCTTCTATCCCAGCGGTCTGGTGTGGGACAGACAGGCAGGCACGCTGACAGTGGTGGGTGAGGCGGGGCATGTGGACTGGGCGGCGGTGCTGGCCCACGCCCCAGCTTCAGTTCCGGCGCTGCATGTAGGGCCATTCGGAGCCGATGATGTGGCTTATCCGGACGGTGTGCGGGCCGTGCAAGACCTGATCCGGGCGGGCGAGGTCTATCAGGTGAATCTGTCGCGGGGGGTGCGGGCGGCGGCGGCGGGCGATCCTCTGGCGGCCTATTTGCGCCTGCGGGACGTGAATCCCAGCCCCTTCATGGCGTTCTTAGATATGGGGTCAGAAGTGGTGGTGTCGTGCAGCCCCGAACGTTTGGTGCTGTGGGAGGGCGATACGTTGTCGGCCCGCCCGATTGCAGGCACGCGGCGGCGCGGCGACACACCCGCAGAGGACGCCGCACTGGAAGCCGAACTGCGTTCCAGCGCCAAAGAACAGGCCGAACACACGATGTTGGTCGATCTGGTGCGTCACGATCTGGGCGCAGTGGCGGTGGCTGGCACGGTGGCCGTGCCCGACTTGATGCTGGTGGAACGCTACAGCCACGTCATGCATCTGGTGTCGGAAGTGACGGCCACCGCCCGCCCCGGCATCAGTTTGCGCGACGTACTGGCGGCCACTTTTCCCGGCGGCACGATTACCGGCGCACCCAAAGCCCGTGTGATGGAGGCGATTCGGGCGCTGGAGCCGGGGCCGCGTGGCTGGTACACCGGCGGCGTCGGGATCGTATCAGGGGCGCGGGTAGACCTGAACATCCTGATTCGCACGGCTGCCTTTGTGCAAGATACTGAAGGCTGGACGGTAGCGGTGCGGGCAGGCGGAGGCACGGTCATAGATGCCGACGCCGACGCCGAAGCGCGGGAAACAGTTCATAAGGCCCAGGCGCTTTTGGGCGTGCTGGCCGATGTGCCGGGGCGAGCGGCGCAGGCTCCAGCCCTGCCGGTGTCAGGGCGGGCGTGGCAGTCGCCCCCAGCAGCCTCGTCTGCGGGCAGGGGCCTGCGTGTGTTGCTGCTGGACAACCAGGATTCGTTTACGTGGAATCTGGCCCATGATCTATGGGTGCTGGGCGCACATGTAGACGTGCGTTCGCAGGATGAGCTGGCTGAAACGTTGCTGGCTTCCCGGCCTGACGCCGTGCTGGTCGGCCCTGGCCCCGGCACACCCGATTCCAGCGGCTGCACATTGCCCCTGACCCGGTTGTGTCTGGAACGGCAAATTCCGCTGTTGGGCGTGTGCCTCGGTCATCAGGCGTTGGGGCAAATTCTGGGGGGCAAAGTAGAACGGGCCGCGCCTGTACATGGCCGCCCGGAAGCCGTGCAGCATAGGGGAACAGGGCTATTTGCAGACATTCCAGACGGCGCAGAATTTGGCCGCTATCACTCATTGGTGGTGCGGAGCCTGCGCCCTGAACTGGTCAGCGCCCGGAGTGCCGACAGTTCAGAAATTATGGCCCTGCACGCTGCCGACGCGCCTGCCTGGGGCGTGCAATTTCACCCCGAAAGTATCCTGAGTCCGTTTGGGCGGGTGGTGCTGGGTAATTGGCTGAAGATGAGCCGGGCATGGGAACACCAGTGAACATCCTGCCTGCCCTATTGGACGATCCGGCCTGGTTGCATGGAGCCTCGGCATTTACCACGGTTCGGACGCGGCACGGGGCGGCGCTGAACTGGGCGGCACACTGGGCGCGTTTGGCGGGGACTTGCGCCTTCTTGGGCCTGCCCACGCCGGAATCTGAGGTGCCGGAACTGGAAACTTTCGCCTGGGGTCTCCTGCGTATCACCGCTACAGCGGGCGGAAGCTTCGCGCTGCACCGCCCGCTGGCACCCGGCCCGCGCCCGGCTGCTGGCGTCCATATTCACCTGACCGACATCCAGCCGCACCCGCAATTGGCCGCGCACAAAACCGGAAACTATCTACCCTACCGCCTCGCTGCCCAGCAAACCGCCACTGCCGGAGCATTTGAGGGTTGGTTGCTGGATGCAACTGGTCACGTCGTAGATGGCTCGCGCACCTCGCCGCTGCTGGAAATCGGCGGGCGGCTGGTGCTACCGGCGGGCGGCTTACCGGGCCTGACCCGCGCCACCTTTTTAGATGGGCAGGAGTATGAAACGCGGCCTGTCGCTGCCGCCGAGTTACCCGAGGTGACCCGCGCTTGGATTTGTGGCGCAGGCGTGGGCATCGTGCCTGTGCAGGAAATCACGGGGGCGGGGCTGCGACTCCTATTGCCTGTGCAGTGGCCGCAGGTACAGGTAGCGGGGCTGGTTTGGCCGGAGTAGGGCGAGTCTAAGGGTCTAAGGAAGGGAAGGAGGGTAATCGCTGGCGCTCACTCACCCCCTCCCAACCTCCCCCCTCAAGGGTGAGGAGCTACAACCCTAGACTCCGCCACCTTAGATTCTCCCCGCCCAATTCCGTGTGAGGCCGTCGTGCGTGCAACGCGCGGGCCAATTCCAGTTCAAAGACGACTGGCGATTCCGGTTCAGAAGAACGATCTAGCCGAGTATGGACGCGACAAGATCACTCCTGCCGAGCGCAGCGACAAACTCCCCTGACCCCTTTGGGGCGGGGGCTGGGGGGTGGGGGAAACCGTGGGAGCAGGCCAAGAACCTATCCCCTCAGCGCCGCGCAAACCCCGTCACATTCCACTCCCCTTCCCCGTCTGCACTATTGGCTTCCTTAATCCCGCTATACAGCCGCGTCGGATGCCCGTCCTGCGCGTCGTATTCGGCTTCCACGGCTGGGCAAGGCTGGGCCTGCTGATAGGCCAGAGCATCGGCAATATTCTGAAACAGGTCGCCAACGGTAGCGCGGGCCTGTGCCGAGGGTTCGCCCTCCTCACCCGCTTTAAGGGCCACACTCTGCACTGCCCCGCCACTGACGGTGACGCGCACGGCGGGAAAGCGCACAGGCAAGGCGTACTGGGCAAAATCGTAGGCATAGTTGGAGATGGCGGCGGCCTGCCAGCGGGTGCGGGCGGCGCTAAGGTCGGCGTTCAGGCGGGCAAAGTCGGGGCGGGTGTAGCCCTCTACGCAGGCGGCGCCAGGCTGTGGCTGGGCTGTTGGCTCCGCGCTGCCGGAGTTGGTAGACATCGGGCGGTTCATGCACGCGCCTAGGCTCAGGGCCAGCGCCGCCAGCAACCCACTGCGGATCAACACGGAACGGATCATGCACCCAGCGTACCTAAACCCGCGTGACGGGCCGCTGATGAATCATGTCTGCCGTCTTGAGCGAACCTGAAGACCATTGCCCCGCCGCTGTGGGCGTACCCTGACCGCATGACCGACGCCGCCCCCGCCTCGCCCGCCGTCCTGCAACTGGATTCACTCCAACTGGGCTATTCGTTCTGTCCCAACGACACGTTTATTTTTCATGCACTGTACGCGGGCCTCACGCCGTCGCCCGTGCCTGTAACCGAAATTTTGGAAGACGTGCAAACCCTGAACGACTGGGCCGTGCAGGGCCGCCTGCCGATGACCAAAATCAGCTACCGCGCCTATTTTGGCGTGATGGACAGATATGTGGCGCTGCGGGCAGGCGGCGCACTGGGCCGGGGCGTGGGGCCGCTGGTGGTGGCGCGGAATGGAACGGCTGGAACGGATTTGAGCGACATGGATTTGAATGGAAAGGTGGTGGCTTCTCCCGGCGCACTGACCACCGCCGAACTGCTCCTGCGGGCCGTGTATCCCGACGTGAAGGTGCTGAGAATGCGCTACGACGCCGTGATGCCCGCTGTGGAGCGCGGCGAGTGGGAAGGCCAGGCCGTAGACGCGGGCCTGATCATTCACGAGTCGCGCTTTACCTACCCACAGCACGGCCTCAGCAAAGTACTGGATCTGGGCGCGTGGTGGGAAGGCGAAACCGGGTTGCCACTGCCACTGGGCGCAATTCTGGTGCGGCGCGACCTGCCCACCGAGTTGCAGTGGAACCTGAATACTGCCGTGCGCCAGAGTTTGGACTACGCCTACGCCCACCCGCAGGCCGCCACCGAATATATCCGCGCCCACGCCTCCGAAATGTCGGAGGAAGTGATGCGGGCGCATATTGACCTGTACGTGAATGAGTTCAGTTTGGATGTGGGTGAGGAAGGCGAACGCGCCGTGCAGGAGCTTCACCGCCGCGCTGTAGCTGTGGGGGCAGTTTCAGATTCAGACCTGCCATTGTTCGTTTCTTCCGGCCCGAATTTATAACAAACCACCTGTCCTGTATAAATACGTGCAGATGCTTAAGCTCGCCTCAACTCAGCTTTGAGAAGAGGCTTAAGTGGCGCTCAGAAGGTGTCAGAACACAGGTTTGAGCATTTCAGGCGTATGTGATGCTGCTGGTCAGGAGGCTTCACAACATGCGTACACCCTTTCTGACCGCTCTGACGGCGGCCCTTGCTTTTGCCAGTTTTGGCCCGACCTCTACCACGTTTGCCCAGCAGCCCCCACCCGCCTTGCTGCCGCCCGTACAGCCGCGCCCGATTGCGCCGCCCGACCGCCCCGTGACCGTGACTGCCACGCGCAACGAGCCGACGCCGCTGGAATTTACGATGGATAAGCTCGAGCGCCTCACCGTGCCACAGGGCTTTACCCTCAGCGTGATGGCGACCGGGTTAGGCAACGCCCGCCTGATGCACGTGATGCCTGACGGCGGTATTTACCTGACGCGCCGTCAACAAAACGACGTGTGGTACCTGAAAGACGTGAACAACGACGGCAAAATCGAGGCCGTGGAGCGCAAGCAGGTGGCCCAGAACCTCAAGGCCGCGCACGGCATGGACGTGAAAGAAGGCAAGCTGTACGTTGTGGGCGAGAAAACCATCTGGGTCATGACGATGGCGAAGGACGGTACCCTCAGCGTGCCCCGCGTGTTTGCCGACGGCTTCCCCGATGCGGGCCAGCACCCGGCACGCACGATTCACTGGGGGCCGGACGGCTTCCTGTACGCCACATTCGGGTCGACCAACAACGACGCCCCCACCCTAAACCCCGAAGAAGCGACCATGCTCAGAATCAGCCCCAATGGTCAGATTCGGGAAGTATTTGCACGCGGCCTGCGCCATACCATCGGCTTTGGCTGGCACCCCATTTCCAAGACCCTGTACGGCTTCGATCAGGGCAGCGACTGGCACGGCGACAACATTCCGCCCGAAGAACTGAATGTGATCCTGCGCGGCAAGAACTACGGCTGGCCCTTTTGCTACGGCGACAAACAGCCCGATCCCTACGTGAACGTGGGCAACATTCCCGGCAAGATCACCAAAGCCGAATACTGCGCGGGCACGCAGGGCAGCACCCTGAATTACACGGCGCACGCGGCAGCCATCGACGCCAAGTTCTATACGGGCACGCAGTTTCCCACCGAATTCCGCAACGACGCCTTCGTGGCCTACCGGGGATCGTGGAACCGTTCGGAACCCAGTGGCTACGAAATCGCCCGCGTGAACTTTGACGCCGCCAACAAGCCCACCGCCATCACGCCCTTTATTTCGGGCTTCGTGTTCGAGGAAAACGGCGAGTGGAAGCAGTTTGGCCGGGTGGCAGGCGTGGCCCAGTACACCGACGGCAGCCTGCTGTTTACCGATGACCAGAGCGGCGTGATTTACCGCGTGCGCTACACCGGGGGAAACTGAAATGCGGGGAACTGAAACACGGTTGAAACGGCTGAGATGGACGACGCTGGGCGTACTCACACTGGGTCTCGCGGCGGCGGGCGGCGCAGAAATGGTGCAGATGATGGCCCCCGCCACCACACCCCTGACCGCCAATGCGGCCATCACCGACGAGCAGGGACAGGTGCGCGGCCTCGCCACCTTCCGGCAGGCGGGGACGGCAGTGGCCGTAACCGTAGAAGCGCGGGGGCTGACGCCGGGGCAGCACGGCATGCACGTGCATGACACGCGTAAATGCTTGCCCGGAGTCGACCCTGCCGTGAACAGAGTGGTGCCGTTCGGCGCAGCTGGCCCCCACTTCGATTCCGGCATGAGCCGCAACCATGACAGCCCCGAAGCGGGCAACAAGTACGGGCACTCGGGCGATCTGCCCATGCTGACGGTGGGCGCAGACGGCGTGGGCCGCGCCTCGTTCATGTCCGACAAGATTTCCCTGACGGGCATGGACGGCATCCTCAACCGTACCCTGATCATTCACGAAAAGCCCGACGACTACAAAAGCGATCCATCGGGCATGACGGGCGCACGCGTTCGCTGCGGCACCATTGTTCGCGTCGGCCTGAACACCCGCGACTACCCGCTGCCGGGCGTACAAACCTACCCAGAAGGCGTGGCGTATGACGCCAAAAGGGGCGTGCTGTACACGGGCAGTGCCGCCACCGGGGCTATTTACACGGTCAACCCGACCAGCGGAACGGTGAACCTGTTCAGCGAAGGCGGAGCTCTGGGCCGCAGCAGCGCTCTGGGCCTGAAGGTAGACAGCCAGAGCCGCGTGTGGGTGGCGGGCGGAGCGACAGGCACGGTCAGCGTGTTACGGCCCGACGGTTTCCCGGTCGCTATTCTGGAAACGCCCAAGAGTCCGAACCCGTATATCAACGACCTCGCGCCCGCCGCAGACGGCAGCGTATACGTCACCGATTCCACCCGCCCTGTGATTTTCCGGGTGTCGCCCGACCTGAAGCTGAGCGCGTGGCTGGATTTGGGCAATACGCCCATCAAATACGGCCCCGGCATCAACCTGAACGGCATTCTGGCAACCCCTGATGGCCGTTACCTGCTGACCATGCAGCTGAACACGGGCGACCTGTGGCGCATAGATTTGCGAACCAAAGCCGTGAAAAAAGTGATGGGCGGCCTGACCCGTGGCGACGGCATCCTGCTCAATCCCGCCGACCCGCGCACGCTGTACGTGGCCCGCAATGCAATGGGCGTGGTCAGCAAAGTAGCCCTCAGCGCCGATTCGGGCACGGGTACACTGGTTGCAGAAGAACCGCTGCAAGGCCTACGCTTTCCCGCCACGCTGGCGGCAGTGGACGGTGACGTGGTGGTCACACAGAGCCAACTGGACAAACTGATAGGCGGCACACCAGAAACACCCTTCCGTCTGACACGGTTTAAAGCCTTCTAAGCCAGGAAGAGAACTCAGATCAACCATGAGCCGGGGCTGATGCTTCCGGCTCGTGTGTTATTTGAGGCGACTGATACTGATTCCGCGTTCTACTGCACTTTGAAAACGTTGAGTCGGAAGGTGAATCCCCGCTTGCCCGCGCTCTTGAGCATGGCCTCTTCAACCCCAAACCCTTAGACCAAGCACCAGCCCCCTAGCACATCAACCTGCTCCCTACTGCAATTCTTCCCGGCTCGCCCTTCATGCTCTGGACGGGTGTAGGGGGCAGTGTAAGAACTTGGTGGAGTGTATTAGGTTAGGTTAAAGGGGTGACTAAGCAAGGCGCGCCCGCACTTCCGGCCATCGAGGTGCGCGGATTGGTAAAGCGGTACGGTTCCAATACCATCCTCGAAGACGTTCACCTGACCGTAAAGGCAGGCGAAGTGTATGCCCTGACCGGCCCCAACGGTGCAGGCAAAACCACCCTCATTCGCTGCCTGACCGGCCTGGCCTTTCCCACCGACGGCGAGGTGAGGCTCTTGGGGCGCGACGTGCACACCGATGGCACCCGCGCCCGCGCTTACCTCGGCGCAGTCGTAGAGGCTCCGGCCAAGTTTTACCCGCAGTTTACGGGCACTCAGAACCTGCAAACCCACGCCAACCTTGCGGCGATGGCTCCCGGCGGGCGCAAAGTCAGCCGTGACCGCATTCGGGAAGTGCTGGCCCTGCTGGAACTGACCCGCATGGCTGACCGCAAGGTGGAGGAATTTTCGCTGGGGCAGCGGCAACGGCTAGGCGTGGCGTCGGCAATTTTGGCCGAACCCAAAGTGCTGATTCTGGACGAACCCACCAGCGGCCTCGACCCCCTCGGCATCGGCCTGATTCACCGCATCGTGACCAGCCTCGCCACCAGTGGGTGCGCCGTGATCCTCAGTACCCACCACCTGCGCGAAATTGCCACCTACGCGCATACGGTGGGCATTCTGACGGGCGGGCGCATGGTAGACACGGTGGATTTGCGGGCGCGGCAGGCGGCTTACCGCTTCCGGGTAGACGATCCGGTGGGCGCGGCCTCGGCGCTGGAGCGCTTGCCGTTCGTGCGCCGGGTCACCACCCGCACGCCCTACGCCATCGCGTATCTGGGCGGAGAATCCCGCGTGCCCGACGCTCTGGCGCACCTCAGCAACGAGGGCATCCGGGTCTTCGAGGCCAGCCCTGACCATTTCGACCTGTACGAGTACTACCGCGAGCGCGTGGAGCAAGCCTGATGCTGACCCTGATTACCCTAGAGTTCCTGAAACTGCTCGGTTCCCGCAGCGCCCGCCTTGCCCTGCTCGTGTGCTTTGTGCTGCCGCTGCTGTGGGCCTTTGCTCCTCGCCTGGAGGTGCTGATGAAGGTGGCCGTGGTCAGCGGGTGGCAGATTCCCGCCATCAGTATCGGCATCGCCGTGCAGTTCCTGATTCCGCTGTTTATTGCCGTCACGGTGGCCGAAATGATCGGCACGGAAGTCAGTCAGGGCACGCTCGCGCCTCTACTGCTGCGCCCTGTGGAACGCACCACCGTCATTGCCAGCAAACTGATCGTGGCCCTGTCGTATCCGGTGCTGCTGATCTCCATTACGGTCATAGGATCGCTGCTGGCGGGCATTCCCAGAGGCTTTGGGGAATTTGCGGGCGGTACGGGCATGGGGCCGGGGCTGTTTGTGGGCGTGGGTACCCTGACCAGCAATGCGGCGTTGGCCGAGGTGCTGCGCGGCAGTCTGCTGGCCGCCGTGATGCTGATGCCGATTGCCGCCCTCGCGTTGCTGTTCGGCGTGCTGCTACTGAATACTGCCGCCGCTGCACTCGCCACTTTTGCCGCCCTGAACCTGATGCGCCTGTTGGTTGTCTTCCCCGACACCATCCAGCGCGTGCTGCTCACCAGCCACCTGAACCTGTACGCCCAACAGACCGACATCACCCAGCCACTGATTTTGCTGATCATCTATACGGTGGGATTTGGGCTGATGGCGGTGTTCGCCTTTGACCGCCGGGATGTTTGAGGGCTGTAAGTGGTGAGTGGGAACGGATAAAGATTGGAGTTGTGCCCCTGCCTTCGGGTGGGGGTTTCTCTTTTGGGGATGGGTGCGGCGGGTTCGTGCCCTCGTAGCCCCCTCTGCGAGTCTCACAAGGGGGCTAAAAGCAAGAGCAAGAATCTAAGGTTTTTAGCTCATCACCCTTGGCTGGGAGAGGGGAGTGATTGGGAGGGGGTGAGTGAGCAACGCGATTACCCTTTCACAAGCCATCTTCTCCACCCAACGCCCCAAAAAAGGCCCCACCAACTCGGCAGGGCCACAACTCCAAACTCCTATCGCTTTTTACAACCAATTTACTTATTCTGCGACAGGCGTTCCAGCACCAAACGGCTCACGGTTTTCAGCGTCTCGAACACGCCCCCGCCCAGGTGCGCGGTGGCCTCGAACAGTTGCAGTTCCTGACGGGGATCGATAACGGAGCGGATCATATTGGTGGGGAGGGCGTCGGGTAGGTCGCGCTTGTTGACCTGCAATACGATGGGCACATCGCGCACGTCGATGCCGTGTTCTGCGAGGTTTTCGCGGAGGTTGCGCATGCTTTCGGCGTTGGCCCGCAAGCGGTTGGGGGCGCTGTCGGCCACGAATACGATGCCGTCTACGCCGCGCAAAATCAGTTTGCGGCTGGCGTTATAAAACACCTGACCGGGCACGGTGTACAGGTGAAAACGGGTTTTGAAGCCCTGCACGGTGCCGAGGTCGAGGGGCAGGAAATCGAAGAACAGGGTACGCTCGTCTTCGGTGGCGAGGCTGACCATTTCGCCGCGCAGGTGGGCCGGAACCTTGCCGAACACGTGCTTGAGGTTGGTGGTCTTGCCGCTCATGCCGGGGCCGTAGTACACGATCTTGCAATTGATTTCGCGGGCAGCAAAGTTGATGGTACTCACAGCGGAGCCTCCGGGTGCGGGCGCAGGTCAAGACACTGGCGCGGGTGAGGGGAAAGGAGGCGGGCGGACAAATCCAGCACAATGAAAAGCTGAGTGAGGGACAGCGTCATGGGGGTCATCCGAGGAGATCGTCAAGCAGGGCGTTGGCCCCTTTGGAGAAGTCCGAATCCAGTTGCACGGGCGGAATATCTTTGAGTTCTTCCAGGATGGCGGCGAGTTGCACGATGGATTTGCGGGCGTACACCTTGACCTTGCCCAGCGGCACAGCCACGTCGAAAATCAGGGTCAGGAGGGCCTGATCGCCCACCGATTCCACGTACAGGGTGCCGTTCTCGCCCTGATGGGTCTGTTCGCTGAAGGTGCGCTCACCCAACATGTTGGCGAGTGCGCCTGTGGCGGCGGCGTTGCTGGCCACCAGCGTCGCCACACTGTCCAGCGCAGGCGGACGAGGTGCCCAGAGCGCCTCCTTATGAGACAACACGAAGCCTTTACGGTCTACCAGCAGCCCATAACGGACGCCGGTGACCTCCAGCAGTTCCTCTAATAACCGGTCAACGCGGGCAAATGCGTCTCCGTACAGGGCAAGTGAGGGTTCAATCATGACGCTTTGCAGTATAGGAGGCGTCCGGCACAATCTTCTGACGTTTTTGAAAATAACGTGAGAAATCTTGCAGGCTCGGGCGCGTTTCTAGGTTATTCGGCACGGTTTAAATGGGGGCGCTGGGGGGGGTGCGGCCTTCCTCACCCGGCAGTCAGCACCCGAACAGTACACTCGCCCGCGTGAGAGGGTTGCGTGTGAGCAGAGTGCAGAAGAAAGCAAGCAGGCGCGGACTGTGGCTGACGCTGCTGGTGTTGGCGGCCAGTGCAGCCGGGCAGACCAGTGGTCAGGCAGCGGCGCGTCCGGTGGCGATTGGGGGCGTGCTGCAAAGTGCGGCGCTGGAAACGCGGGTGCTGGGCAGCGTGGAATACATAGCCGTCTGGACGCTACCCCGCGTGGGCGTCAGCGTGCGCAACGATCCGCGTGATGTGCGCCTGCTGTACGGCAACCGCGAATTGCGTTACCGCCCTGCCGACGCTGGGGGGACGGGATGGGTAGTCCTAGGCTTCGCACTGACCACGCCTCTGCCCGCACCCGAAATCGTGAACGGCAGCCTGTATATCTCGTTGCAAACCTTGCAATTGCTCGGCGTGCGCCTGCTCTCCGACGCGCCGGATGTGCTGGATTTCGCCGCGCCCGCTGTGGTGCCGAGTAGTACGCTTCCGCCTTCGCCTGTGGCGGCAATTCCAACTCTACCTGTTGCCACGCCGATGCCGCCAACCACGCCTCCACTCACCGAGCTTAGGCCTGTGCCCACGCCGCCCGCCATTCAGCCCATCATTGTTCAGCCCATCAATCCGGCCTCGCCTGCCCTGGCCCACCTTGATACGGTGCGGGTCAGCCGAACCCTGCACCGAAAAGTAGAGGTGCAGCGTGTGGTGCTGGAACTGAGCGGCCTCGCCCCCTACACCGTCGTGCGCGAGAAAGCGGGCCTAAGCGTGACCCTGCCCCGCGTGAGCGCCACCGCCAGCGCGCAGGAATTGCCTTCCGGAGACCGCCTGAGCGTGGAGCCGAGCGACGCCGGAACCACCGTGCGCCTGAACACGGGCGGCGGCATCAGCACGCTGTTTACGCTGGACAACCCAGACCGAGTGGTGATCGATACGACCACGCAACTTGATTCCTCTGTGCCGCCGCCGATTGACCCGGACGCCCTGCCCACTGGCGTTACCTACCGCCAGAAAGGAATGCTGCACCTACTGAGTTTCGACTCGGCCCTGTATCAGCCGCGTGTGGTAAGTGCGCCTAGCGGCAAGGCGTCGGATGTGGCCGCGTTGGTACGCGGCGTGGGCGGCGTGGCAGGCGTGAACGGCGGGTATTTTGACCCCGCCAGTGCGCTTCCCGTCGATCTGGTGGTGGCGGGCGGCCTGATGACGGCCCCCAGTCTGGAACGCCGCGCCACTATCGGCTTTACTGCGCAGGGCAGCACCCTCTTTGGGTATCCCAAGCCGCGCTACCTGCTGACCGGGCCGTTTGGCAGCCTGACCGTAAACAGCGTGAGCAGCAAGCCCCGGCCCGATCTGCTCACCGCCTTTGTGGGCAATGGCAGCACGCCTGTGGGCGCGGACAGCCTGACCACGTTGTATATAGGTCTGGGCGGCAGCACGGTGCTGAACGCATTGACAGGGCGGGTCAAGCCGCCTGCCGGAACCCTGACCGTCACTTTTGACCCTGCCCGTTTTCCACTGTTGCCGCGCACCGCCGGGCAGCCCCTGAAGACCACCCTGAGTTGGCGGGCCGACGACGCGCCGTGGAATACCGCCCTCGACGCCCTGAGCGCGGGGCCGCTGCTGGTGCAGGCCGGTCAGGTGGCTCTCAACCCGGCCCGCGAGATGTTCGATACAGGCACCAACCTGTGGCGGGCGACCCGGCAAGTGGCGCTGGGCGTCATGGGCGGGCAAACCACCATCGCCTACTTCGAACACGGCACGCCCGAAGTGTTCGCCGCAGCCCTGGCTGGAGCAGGCGTGCGCGACGCCGTGCGGCTCGACAGTGGCAGCAGCGCCACAGCCTATCTGACGGGCGGGTATGCCAATTTGGGCGCGTACCTGAATACGGTCTGGAGCCGCCCCGTGCCCAATGCCATCGTGTTTGTGCCCCGCACGGCTCCCGTGTTGCCAAGCCCCGTGTCGCCGGAATTGTCGCGCCGCTGAGGGGGTTGGGCCGAGGTTAAGGCTGCGATGCCTGCTGAGCTTTTGGGTGAACCTCCGTTGGAGGGGAGGATAAATGCTGTTCTTAGACCCTGAGACAGCTTTTCTCCTACCGACTCCCCACCTTCAGCCGCTCCATCAGTTGCACGAACGCCTGCGCCGTCACCTGCACATCCCCGAATGAGCGGTGGCGGCCTCCCTCGGCAAAAGTCAGATTCAGGCGCTCGGCCAGCACTCCTAAATTGTGGGCGCGTTCGCGGGGAAAGGCGCGGCGTGACAGCTGCACGGTGCAGTATTCGGTGGGAGGTGCCCAGGTCAGGCCCGCCCGACGCGCCGCCACACGCACAAAGCCGTTGTCGAAGGGCGCGTTGTGGGCCACCACAGGCGACTCTCCCACAAAGGCCAAAAAGTCGGGGAGCGCCTGCGCGATGGTGGGCGCACTCCTGACCATCGCGTCCGAGATGCCGTGAACCTGCTGCGCCCGCCACGGAATCTGCAAGGTGCTGCCGCTTTCAGTGGTGGGCCGCACCAACGTTTCAAACTTCTGGCTCTCATCCACGCGCCCGTCTACGATTCTCACCGCACCGATTTCTACGATGCCGTCCCGTTCGGGCGACAGGCCAGTGGTCTCAAGGTCAAACACGACAACGTTCATTGGGCCTAGCGTAGCGCGTGGCGGGCTGCGGGATTGACCCATGCCTTATGTCGCAGTTCTGTCAGAGGCGGGCGGCTAGGCTGCTGGGCATATGACTCGTGCTGCCGTTTCGTTCTCTACCGGGTCTGCGTCTACCGGGTCACAGACAATGCACAGTCAGGCGTTGGCCGCCGCCCTCGCGCAACTGGACAACGTGATTCTGGGCAAAAGTCATCAGGTGCGACTCGCGGTGGCCTGCCTGCTGGCGCGGGGGCACCTGCTGATAGAAGACCAACCTGGTGTGGGCAAAACCACGCTGGCACACGGCCTTGCCCGCACGATGGGGCTGGCGTTCCGGCGGGTGCAGTTCACGGCAGACCTGCTGCCCACCGACTTGCTGGGCGTGAGCGTGTGGGACGCCGCCGCCGCAGAGTTCCGCTACCATGCTGGCCCCATTTTCTCTGAAGTGCTGCTGGCCGACGAGATCAACCGGGCCACGCCCAAAACGCAGGGGGCCTTGCTGGAGGCGATGGAAGAACGGCAGGTCAGTGAAGGCGGCGTCACGCGCCCGCTGCCCGACCCCTTTTTTGTGATTGCCACGCAGAATCCGGCGGCGTTCGTGGGCACGTCGCCGCTCCCCGAAGCACAGCTAGACCGCTTCCTGCTGACCGTCACTCTGGGCTATCCTGACGCCCGCGCCGAACGCACACTGCTGGAAACGGGCGGGCGGGTGCTGACCGTGCGCGACCTGCCGCCCGTGCTGAACGCCCCGCTGCTGACCGCCATGCAGCGCGAGGTAGACGCTGTACACGCGGCGGCCCCGCTGCTGGATTATTTGCAACTGCTGGCCCGCGCCACCCGTGAGCATGCGGTACTCGCGGCGGGCCTGAGTCCACGTGCCCTGCTCGCGCTGCTGGCCGCCGCCAAAGCGTGGGCTTATCTGGCGGGCCGCCGCATGGTGCTGCCCGAAGACGTGCAGGCCATCTTTCCGGCACTGGCCGCCCACCGCCTGCCCGTGCGCGACCCCAGCGCAAGGATCGGGGACGTGATGGCCCGCCTGCTGGCCGACACGCCGATTCCCTGACGCGGCGGCTGTTGCCCTTGTCTGCCGTGTCTAAATCCGTCCTGTCGTACCACCTGCGCCCCACCCGCATGGGCCTCGGCTTCCTGCTGCTGACCCTGCTGACGCTGGTGGGCTGCGTGAATTACAGCCTGAGCCTCGGCTACGGCGCAACCTTCCTGCTGGCAGGCGTGTGGGCGGTCACCGCCGGGCAAGCGATGCGGGGGGGGCGTGCACTAAGAGTCAGATTGGACGCACCGGGCGAAGTGTTCGCCGGAACAGAATCGGCCTTGACCGGGCAGGCGACGGGACTGGCAGGCACGCCGTTTGAAGTGCGGCTGGGAGCGATAGCCGCCACTGGACGCACTCCGGCGGATTCAGCGGGCCGTTTTACCCTGCCCCTGCCACCCCAAGCACGTGGCCCGCTGACCCTATCCCGCGTGCAGATCGCTGCTCACGACAGCCTCGGCCTATGGCGCTGGGTGCAGGTTTTGCCGCTGACCGAAGTAGGGCTGGATGTCTTGCCCCCCGTCTTCCCGGCCCCGGAACAGGGCGCACCCACGCCGCCCACGCGCCGCACTGGGGCTGCGGGCGAAGGCCTGACCCGCACCACTGGTACCGAAGATTTTTCGGGCTTGCGGGCCTACGTGCCGGGAGACTCGCCGCGCCTCGTGTCCTGGAAGCACGCCGCCCGCACAGGCACGCTGCTGACCCGCGAATTCGACGCCCCGGCAGGCACGGCGCTGATGTTTGACTGGGCCGACACCTCGGCGCTGGGCAACACCGAGGCCCGCCTCTCACGGCTAGGTGCCTGGATCAGCGCGGCGCGGGCGGTAGGCCTTCCCTTCGGCCTGACCCTGCCGGGGCGCACGCTGCCTGTGGCGGCTGGAGAAGCCCACGCACGGGCGGCACTCACGGCTCTGGCGCTGCATGAGCCGTTGCCCGCGCCTCCGCCCCCCGCATCATCCGCTGCCAAAGTTCCCCGTGTTCCCCCAATCCTGCCCGCTGCCGCCCTACGTTTCACCCTGTTCGGGCTGGCGGTGGCCCTCGTGCCGGGAGTGTTGCGCCAACCCGTGTGGGTGTCGTTGCTGACGGCCCTGCTGCTGGGCTACACCGCGTTGCAGACTCGTCCAGTCCAGTCTAAACAGAGCGTCCGTCCCCTTCCCAGTTGGCTGCTGGGAATCGCGGCGGGCCTAGCGGCGGTAGCGCTGAACGCCGAATACGGCACGCTGCTGGGCAGTGAGGCGGGCACGGCGCTCCTCGGATTATTGGTGGCCCTCAAAGCCGCCGAATCGCGGAATGTGCGCGACGCCCGGCTGTTGGTGCTGCTGGGCCTGTTCGTCACGTTTACGCACTTTTTGCATGGGCAGGGGCCACTCGTCGCCCTGCACGCCCTCCTCAGCGTGATCCTGACGCTGGCGGTGGCGGGCGTGTGGGTGGTACCGAACAGTCAGGCCGATACACAACCCGGCCCAGTCCGAACAGCGGGCAAAGTGGTGGCGCTGGCGCTGCCGCTGATGCTGGTGCTGTTCGTGCTGTTTCCCCGTCCAGACGGCCCGCTGTGGCAATTGCCCCTGCAGGGCCGCGCCCAAACAGGACTGTCGGACGAAATCCGCGCCGGAGAATTTAGCGATCTGGCCCGCAGCAATGCAGTGGCCTTCCGCGCCGATTTCAGTGCTGGCCTGCCTGCGCCTCAAGACCGCTACTGGCGCGGCCCGGTCTTCGAAAGCTACGACGGGTTGGCATGGACACAGGCGCGGCTGCGGGGTGCGTCGCCCAGCATCGAGCCGACTGGCCCGGAAAGCGTCTACACCCTGACGCTGGAACCCAACGGTAAACCCTGGCTGCTGACGCTGGACGTACCCACCGAACTGCCGCCCGGCGCGTTCCTGTCTACGGCGTTTCAGGCCGTGAATCCGCGCCCCAGTAGCACTCGCGCCCGCTATGCCATCCGGGGCCGCAGTGCCCGCCTGGGCGTACAGGAAAGCCCCGAACGCCTGAATTACGATCTGTTGTTGCCTGTGGGCCAGAGTCCACGAGCCCGCGACCTGGCGGCCAGTTGGACTGGGTTGGCCCCGGCGGCGCGGATAGAAGCCGCCCTGAACTACCTGCAAGCGGGGGGTTTCACGTATACCCTCAGCCCGCCCACCTTGCCCGAACAAGACCGCGTAGATGCCTTTTTATTTGGTGCTCGCACCGGATTCTGCGAGCATTATGCCAGCGCCTTCGCCTTCCTGATGCGGGCGGCGGGCCTGCCTGCGCGGATCGTGGGCGGGTACCTCGGCGGCGAGATCAACCCGGACGGCGGCTACCTGATCGTGCGCCAGCAAGACGCGCATGCCTGGGTCGAAGTGTGGCTGGCCGGGCGCGGCTGGACGCGAATAGACCCGACAGCAGTGGTGGCCCCCGCCCGCCTGAACACCAACCTCAGCACTGCGCTGACCCGCCCGAATGCTACCCAAGCCGCGCCCATCGGTACCTTTGCCCGCCTGCGCCTGCGCGTAGACGCCCTTCAGAACCGCTGGAACGATACGGTGGTGGGCTACAACGGCGAGCAACAACGCAGCCTGCTGGGGCGCGTGGGGCTGGGACAGGTGGGGGCCGCACCTTATCTGCTGGCCGTGCTGGCGCTGATTGCTCTGGCCTTTGTACCCGCGCTGCTGGTGGCCCGCCGCGCTGCACGCCCCCGTGACCCCGCCGCCCGCGCCCTGCACGACCTGACGGTGCGCCTGCGCCTGCCCCGCGCCCCCGGAGAAACCGCCAGCGCCTACGCAGCGCGTGTGCAGCAGCGTTGGCCCCAGTCCTCGGAATCGCTGAGTGCCTTCCTGAGTGCCTACCACGAGGCCCGCTATTCGCCGGAAGCCTCGGCAGAAGGGGCGAAGAAGTTGCGGGTGCTGGTGCGGAAAGTGCGGCGCTGATTCTCCAAACGCGCACCCGTTCTCAGACCCTTGACCCTGAGACGCTCTTGCCCCTCACCCATACTTCTTCTGCTGCATACTGACCCCACATGAAAGTCCTGATTATCGTAGCCACAGCGGGCGAGGCGGCGAGGCTGGCAGGCGTGCCCGCGCATGTGGTGGTGTGCGGCGTGGGCGCGGTGGCGGCAGCCCTGACCACCCAGCACGAGCTGATGCAGGAGCCGTTCGATCTGGTCGTCAGTGCCGGAATCGGCGGCGCGTATCCGGGCAGCGGCCTGAATCCCGGCGACCTCGCTGTATCGAGCCTGATGGCACAGGCCGACTTGGGCGCGGTGGACGGCCTGCCCGGTCAGGAGACCTTTTTGTCGCTAGACGAATTGGGCCTCAGCGTGCAGCCCGATCAGCCCTCTGATCAGCTCAATGGAGGAATATTTCCGGCATGGCGCGGCGCACAGGCTTTGGCCGAACGCCTGAACCTTTCCAGCCTGCGCGTCGGCTATGGCCCGGCCCTCACACTGTCCACGGTCACGGGCAGTTTGGCTGTGGCCCACGCTCTCGCCGCCCGCTTTCCCGGTGCAGTCTGCGAGGGCATGGAAGGTGCAGGCGTAGCGCAGGCGGCCCTGCGCTGCGGTGTGCCTGCGATAGAAATACGCGGCATCAGCAATCCGGTGGGGCCGCGTGACCGGGCCGCCTGGAAGTTGGGAGAGGCTCTGGCCGCGACAAGGCGGGGCGTGGAGGCGTTGCTGGGGTGGTAGAGAAAGGAATAGGAAGTGGGCGGTAGGCAGGGCTTTTGCCACAACCTACCGCCCACTTCCCACACCCTCAGTTGCGGTTCAGGAACAGGTTCTGCACGGGCGTGGGAGCAACAGGGAAGTTGACCTGCACATGCACGGTGGTTCCGGGGGGCGTCTGGGGATCGACGTTGATCCAGTGGCTCGCCAACACAGGTGGATTGGGCTGAGGATCGATGGCCCGCACCAAGACGCGGCCCTGCGCGGGCACGAACACGCACCAGCCTTCGGGGGCGGCAGTAAAGGCACGCACCGGCAGCACACTTTGCAGGGTCAGGTCGGTGGGGGTGGCCCAATACTCGATGAGGAGGCTGGCCTGCTCGCGCGTCAGATCCTTTTCTTCGATATTGAGCTGGATTTCCACGCTGTCGCTCTGGCCGGGCACCAGATTCATCCAGCCGGGAACCACGTACCGGCCACTGCGGGCGCTCTTGAATTGTTGGGGGGCGGGGTTGGTCATACAGTCTAAGGTAGCGCGGCAAGTCTTTCGGGGTCATCACACCGCCCTCGCCGGACTGGGGGCACTATTTGGGGGTAAAGCCTTATTCGGCGGCGTCTTGGTCAGGAGTGACCGTCTGAACGGTGTGCAGCAAGGCACGAACAGCCACATAACCCACCACAAAGAACAGCAGGGGCACGAGGTTGATGTTCACTTCGGCGTCTTTTTCGGGGGTCAGGGCATTCTGGCGGCGGAATTTGATCATGCCATACAGCCTACGCGCCCCACATGACCGGGGGGCCACACCGGGGCTTGAGACAGCGTTGACAAATGGGCGGTTTGCACCTCAGTACCTCGCGGTAAAGCTTTAGCTTGACCGAGCGGAGCGAGAAACGAAGAAAGTACGGTGCACTGGGAATGGACTCAGAGAGCCGCTTGCGGAGCGGTTCCGATGCTGTTCTGGAAACGCGCAATGTCAAGTGTGCCGTACTTGGCAGCAAAGAACTCTGGCCCGCTATTCCGGCCAACGGTGAAGGCCTCCATTGCGCCCCCTGCTTGGGGGGAGTAGAACCGTTGCCGTGACCCTCTCTCCTGTGCCTCCTAACTCTGCGCCCGAAACCACCCCCGATACCCAAACGCCGCGCACCATGCGGGCGCTGAGCAAGCAACATGCCCGCGAAGGCATCTGGATGATCGAAACCGATGTGCCGACCCCCGGCCTCAATGACCTGCTGATCCGCATCAAAAAGAGCAGCATTTGCGGCACCGACGTTCACATTTACAAGTGGGACGAGTGGGCACAGCACACCATCCCCGTGCCGATGGTGGTGGGGCACGAATACGTGGGCGTGGTGACGGGCATGGGCAGCGAGGTGCGCGGCTTCACGGTGGGTGACCGGGTCAGTGGTGAGGGCCACGTGACCTGCGGACACTGCCGGAATTGCCGTGCAGGACGCCGCCATCTGTGCCGCAATACGCTGGGCGTGGGCGTGAACCGTCCGGGCAGCTTTGCCGAATATCTGGTGTTGCCTGCCTTCAACGCCTTCAAAATTCCCGACGATATTTCGGATGAAGTGGCGGCAGTATTCGACCCGTTTGGCAACGCCGTGCATACGGCCCTCAGCTTTGATCTGGTGGGCGAAGACGTGCTGATCACGGGCGCGGGGCCGATTGGTGTGATGGCCGCCGCCGTTGCCAAACACGCCGGAGCGCGGCAAGTCGTGGTCACAGACATCAACGACTACCGCCTGGAACTGGCCCTCCAAATGGGCGCGACGCGGGCCGTGAATGTGGCCCGCGAAGACCTCTGGACGGTAGCGACCTCCGAACTGGGTATGACTGAAGGCTTTGACGTGGGCCTGGAAATGAGCGGCAGCAGTCCGGCTTTTGCCCAGATGGTGAGCGTGATGAACAACGGCGGCAAAATCGCGCTGCTGGGTATTCCGGCGGGCCGCGTGGACATCGACTGGAACGCCGTGATCTTTAAGATGCTGACCATCAAGGGCATCTACGGGCGCGAAATGTTCGAGACGTGGTACAAGATGGCCGCCCTGATTCAGTCGGGTCTGGATCTGACGCCTATTCTGACGCACCGCTTCGGCATAGACGACTTCCAGCAAGGCTTCGACGCCATGCTAAGCGGGCAGAGTGGCAAGGTGATTTTGGATTGGTGAGTTGGGATGAACGACATTCGACGCGTAACTGCCCCACGGATAACCGGAGTCTCCAGCTTTGAGCAGGCTCGACAACCGTCGGAGCAGACTCAAAGGGAGTTTCGGCTGGCCTATGTGCAGTCCGCAGAGGATAGGGTCAAATTTCCGATGTAGGAAGTGTAGGGAGATGGCCTAGCAGCAGACGCCATGTGAGTGATGGTGACATGTGCACGCCATCCAGCCAGACCCCCAACACCCCTAGCCCACTTTTTCTGAGTGTGGTCATGTTAACCTATGGGCTAAATGCTGGTGCTGTGGCGCTGGCTCTGAATCCTATTCATCCCGCCCCAGCGCACCTACCAAGAGGCCAAGAGACACTGATATGACCGGACAAACAGACTATTACGAACTGCTGGGCGTGGCCCGCACCGCCGCCCCAGACGAGATCAAGAGTGCCTACCGCAAGCTGGCGCTCAAATTTCATCCGGATCGCAACAAGGAAGCAGGCGCTGCCGAGCAGTTTGCCCGCATCAACGAGGCCTACGCCGTGTTGTCTGACGGCGAAAAGCGGGCCCACTATGACCGCTTCGGCAGTGCGCCCAGCACCGGCATGCCCGGAGGCGACCCCTTCGGCGGCATGGGCGGCGCTGGTTTTGATCCGATGGACATTTTCGAGCAGTTGTTTGGCGGCGCAGTGGGCGGGCGCGGCGGGCGGCGTGGGCCTGCACGCGGCGACGACCTGGAAACCGAAGCGCACGTGACGCTGCTTCAGGCACGGGCGGGCGATGAGATCGAGGTGGCTGTAGACCGGCTGACCACCTGCGAGCACTGTCAGGGCAACCGCAGCGAGCCGGGGGGCAAGCCGCCCAAAACCTGCACCACCTGCAAGGGACAGGGCGCAGTTCGGGCACAGGCTCGCACTATTTTTGGCGTGGTAGACACCCAGCAGCCCTGTCCCACCTGCCGGGGCGAAGGCGTGCTGATCGAAGACCCTTGCACAGTTTGCCGGGGCCGGGGCCGTACACTGAAGGCCGAAACCGTGAAGGTGAAACTGCCACGCGGCATCGACGAGGGCTACCGCATTCGGGTGTCGGGCATGGGGAACGAGGGGCCGGGGGGCAACGGCGACCTCTACGTACACATAGAAATGGAGCGCCACGCCGAGTTGCGCCGCGAGCAGGAACACCTGATCTACACCTCGCGCATCGGGTTTGCCAAGGCCGCGCTGGGTGGATACATTACCGTGCCCACGCTGGACGGCCCCCAGAACGTGGAGGTCAAGGCAGGCACGCAACACGGCGAACTTTACCGCCTGCGTGGGCAAGGGCTGCCGCGCTTGCAGGGTGCGGGCAGCGGCGACCTGATCGTGGAATACGACGTGCAGGTGCCCAAGCCCGCCCAACTGACCCCCGAAGCCCGCGAAGCGCTGCTGGCCTATGCCCGCGCTGTAGGCGACGAAGTGAACGACAAGCCGGAAGGGTTTTTTGACAAGGTAGGGAAGATTTTTAGAGGCGAGTAAATTCCGCCTGGATAACGGTGTTCTGTTGAAGTTGAGCGGGGCGGATGGAAAAGAAGATGGGTTCCAGAATCGAGTTGACCGGCCATGTTGTTGCGGAAGCTGACGCAAAGGCAAGGGACGGAAGCCGGGAGTAGAGGAAGTGGATCGTGGTTGGGGATGTTTTCCCTGTCCACGATCCACGTTCCGTAGGCCGCCCACCCTCATTTCTAGCCCTGTCACGCAGCGACGGACGGCCCCGACCGGCCACTCACGCTATGCTGCCTGCGAAAAGCTCTGCAACTTCCCCGCTCCCACTTTCCCCGTTTTTGGAGGATTTCACCGTGTCTCTGCTCCGATCCACCCACTCTGACCGTATTGCCAGAAGCCACCGTGCGCCGCTCCTCGTCTTTGCAGGCCAGAGCAATCGCCCGCTGGCACAGGCCATCTGCGACAACCTCGGCGTGCCGCTGGGCAACAGCAAAACCGAGAAATTCACCAACGACAACATCATCGTGCATTACGAGGAATCGCTGCGAGAAGGCGACGTGTTCATCATCCAGACCTTCAGCACGCCCGTCAGCGACGCGATTATGGAACTGATGCTGATGATCGACGCCGCCAAAAGCGCCAGCGCAGGCCGCGTGACCGCCGTGATTCCGTATTACAGCTATGCCCGCAGCGACAAGAAAGACAGCCCCCGCATTTCGATTGCAGGCCGTCTGGTGGCCGACTTGCTTCAGGAAGCGGGTGCAGACCGAATCCTGATGATGACGCTGCACTCGCCGCAGGTGCACGGGTTTTTCAAAGTGCCTGTGGATCATCTGTCGGCGGATATCGTGCTGACGCAGCACTTTAAAAGCTGCGTGCCCAACGCACACGAAGGCGTGGTCTTGGCTCCCGACGCAGGCAGCATCAAGCGGGCGTCCCAGATTGCCCGCCGCCTCGATTCCGGCCTCGCCATGATCGACAAAGAGCGCATCAGCGACACCGAAGTCCGGCCCCGCGCCCTGATCGGTGAAGTGGAAGGCAAAACCGTATTCATCGTGGACGACGAGATCAGCACGGCGGGAAGCCTTGTGGAAACGGTGAATATCTGCCGCAATATGGGTGCAAAAGACGTGTACGTGGCCGTAACGCACGGCGTATACACTGGCCCCGCCATAGAGCGAATCGCCGCGCTGGACGTGACACAGGTGGCGAGTACCAACACGGTGCTGGTGCCCGAGAGCAAGATCTTGGCCGCAGGCGGCAAGTTGGCCGTACTGGACGTTGCGCCGCTGTTTGCCAACGCGATTGCCAATATTCACAGCGGGGAGAGCGTGAGTACGCTGTTCGAGTAATTCCGATTGAAAGTGCTGTCGTTTGGCGCTTCAAGCCGACTGGAAGGCCTCAAAGAGCTGCGAAGCAGAGTGGGAACAAATCTGGATTCCGGGAAATGGAGCCGCCAGTGATGGTCTTCCGAGGATGGCCATATTGGACGGAACTCGAATGGGAGGTGGATCGTGGTTTGGGGTTTCCCTTTTCACGATCCACGTACTACATTCCAGCTTCCAAATCGTATTCTCCCTGTGCCAGTGCCCCTCTGACCTTCTCTACCAGCTGCGTTTGCTCCGGCCAGAACAGGGCCGGAACCGTGTTCAACGGATGCCATTCCAGCCGGAAACCGGGTTCCAGCGGCGGCTGGCCCACTTCACCCGTGACGCCGAGGCTGTAGCGGGTGACTTGCCAGCGGGTGCGGGCGTAATTCAGGCGTTCCAGTGTGCCCAGATCGGCCACCACGCGTACGGTGTGCAGGCCTGCTTCCTCGCGCAGTTCCCGCATCAGCGCCTGCCCATGGGTTTCGCCCACTTCTACGCCACCTTTGGGTAGTTGCGGATAGTCGCCGGGTTCGATAACGACGGCCACAAGCCAGCCGGAATCACTGCGCTTCAGCACGACTGCACCCACGCTGGCCCGTTCTGGAATGGCCGGGGGGCGGGTGTAAAAAGTAGCGTCGGGTGGGGAGAGTTTCATAGGGTGGAGTCTCCGGGTGCCTTGTCTAAGGGCCTGGGGTCTGAGGGTCTAGGAAGGGCAATCGCTCCGCTCACTCACCCCCTCCCCAGCCCTCCCCCCTCAAGGGAGAGGGAGCAATCTTCCACACTCACAGCGTTACCAAGCCGTGCGGCGTTTCCAGCAACGCCTCCAACTCCGGCTGGGGCGCTTCGTAGACTTCGACTTCGCCTACAAAGTTCAGGGCGTCCAGCCAGATACGCAGTTGGTCTGGATCAGGCGTGCCCAGACGTAGGGAGGACAGGCGCACCCCCACATCTGGCAGACGCTTAGGCGGGGGCGGCGTGTGCCACACGATCAGGCTGGGCTGTATGCCGCCCCCTAGTAAGCGGCCACTTTCGGGCACGGTCAGCGCCCAACGGTTCTCGCCGCGTGACAATTCCAAAACCTCTGGACTGGGGAGCAAAGTCGGCACGCTCGCCACCCAGTGAATCAGCGCGGGGCTGTCCTCTAACCGCTGCCGCAGTTCGGGGGTGTCCAGCCCAAACCAGCGCGGGCGGGAAGGCGCGGGGGCGTGGGGATTGATGGCGATGACCTCCAAATAGGCGTCCGGCCCCAGAGACAGCAGCGCATTGTGCGTGCCGAACTGAACATGCTCGCCGCCGGGTGCGAGGCTTACTCCCAAACGCCCCTCCAGCCACGCCTGCCCCTCGGCCAGAGTACGGGCGGCGATGACCAGATGGTCTAGCGCGGCGGCCTTCATGTGTTCCGAAGTGAGCAGGGACATAGGGTGAGAGTAGTACAAGCAGAGAGCATAGGGCTGGAATCTTGGGCCAGAATCGTCTATCCCCTCCTGCTCCATCTCTTCAAAGCCCAATCACCCACCACTTCCGACCCTACGCCCCCCTTGGCCTGCTCATGCCTGCCAGGTCGCCCAGCACAATCGCTGCCGCCTTTTCGCCGCTTTCCATTGCGCCCTGAATGCCGCTCATAGAGGTCAGTTCGGAGGCCAGTAGCACGCCGGGGAGCGCCGTGGCATGGCCGGGCAGATGGGCCGCGTATCCGGCAGGCTGGGGATATTGGGCGTGTTCTATTCGCTCTATGTGCAGCGTGCGCAGGGTGCGGGCGTCGGCCTCGCCGTACCAGACGGCCAACTCTGCCCGCACCTGTGCATCCAGTTCCGCGTCGGACAGTTTGGTCACAGAGTCATCAGGACGGCCCAGTACGGTAGCAATCAGCAGGTGTTGACCTTCCGGCGCACGGCCCGGCACGGCCTGACTGATCCAGTGGGCGTTGTTGATCCAGCCTGTTTCGGCATTCAGAAGCAGACGGGGTTGCGGGTCAATGGCGTGCGGCGTGACGTAATGCAGATACACGCTGCTGAGGCTCCCGCGTGCCGTATCTCCGCCCAGGAGCGTCTGGGCCGTGTTCGGATCGGTGGCGACGATCACATGTCGGGCCTCCAGATCGCCCGCCGTCGTGGCGACACTGATCATTTCGGAGTGGGCCGTCAGCCGGGTCACGCGCACGCCCAGAGTCACATCCAAGTCCTGCGCCAGCTGCGCCGGAATCGCGCCCATGCCTCCGCGTGGCACGGCAATTTGGCCGTCCATCAGCATGCGGAAGTAGTAGCGGAACAGCCGGGCCGACGTAGACAGGTCGCGCCGCAGGAATACCCCGCCGAAGAAGGGGCGGAAGAAGCGGTCAAGCGCCGCCTCTGAAAAGCCCTGCCGCCGCAGATAATCCTGCGTAGATTCGTCGGGGCCGTTGAGCAGCGCGTGAACAGGGGGTGTGCGGAGTTGCGCGGCCAGTTTTGCCACCCGCAGTTTGTCGGGGAGTGGCAACACGCGCGTGATCACACTGGACAGCAGGCTGCCGGGGTCGCGGATCGGGTCGCCCAGCACGTCGGCCCGCGCCCCACGCCGTACCACCGCCGCCGGAGGAATCGGCATCAGGTCAAGCGCGTCCAGGTTCAGGTGTCGCCGCACCGCCGGATAAGACGTGAACAACACCTGAAATCCGGCGTCCAGCGTAAAGCCCTCCAGTTGGCGCGAACGCACCCGCCCGCCCACTTCTGCCCCCGCTTCCAGCACCCGCACGCGCCGCCCCGCCCGCGTCAGTACCCGCGCCGCCGTGAGGCCCGCCAAGCCCGCCCCAATCACCAAAACATCTTGCATAGGGGCAGACTAATGCAGAAGCTAGGGGGAACAGGCAATTCAGCGCGGCTGCACACCTTCAAGGCTGTCGAGTTGCTCGCTCAGCACACAGCCATTCAGCAAATGCGCGGCCAGCACGCCCGCCAGCCAGGGCAAACTGTCGGCGGGGAGATGGGCCGGATCGAACCAACCCACTTCCGAGGTCTGCTCCAGTGGCAGGGCTTCTCCGCTCCATTCCCGTGCCACAAACAAGAAATCGCTGCCCTGTGTGCCGCCCACGTCGTAGCGACTGACTCCGGTAAAGGCCAGAGTGCCTGCGCTCACTTGCAACCCCATTTCCTCCCAGACCTCGCGGGTGGCAGCGTCGGCCAGGGCTTCCCCACGTTCCACACGTCCGCCCGGTAATCCCCACAACCCCGCGCCGTAGCCAGTGCCGTCGCGCCGTCCCAGCAGCACGCGCCCCTGAGTGTCCTGCACCATCAGCCAAACCACGAGGTTGAAGGGGGGAGGATGAGTCATGGGAGCATGATGGGGGATGGAGGGCACTGGAGCGTCTAAGGCGAGACGAACAACTTGGATTTGATCGTGTGTGGGCTGGGCTAATGGTCTAGGATCGAAGGGTCTAAGGAAAGGCGGAGGCGTCTTTGCCTGGGCCTTCTTCCTTTGGGTTGTAAAGAAGCCACCCAGCCACGTATCCGCCACAACACCTTAGACCCTCGACCTTTAGGCCCTTAGACGAAAGCCCCCTTCAGACGTTCACGCTCCGTCCAGCCCCCGCCCCGGTATACTCGCCGTCATGCGTTCTTCTGCCGCCCGCCTGCTGATTGCTGCCGCCCTGCCATTGGCGCTGGGCAGCGTTTTGAGCAGTTGCGCCCGCACGGTGGATACCTTCAAGCCCCGCATCGTCATCAGCAGTCCGGACGGCGGCGGAGTCAGTCGCCAGCGCAATTTTACGGTGCAGGGCTACGCGCTCGACGATATAGGGGTGACGCGCCTGAGCGTGGACGGCAAGGCCATTCCCATCCCTGCCAACAGCCGTAAAATCGCCAATTTTCAGTTTAAGACGGTGGTGCAGGGCAGCAAAGGTCAGTTCACGATCAAGGCCACCGACGCGGCGGGCAACGAAAGTACGCTGGTACTGCCGATCAGCGTGGACGCGGTGAATCCGGCTATCAAGGTGGCGCAGTTCGAGCGATCTGGCAACCAGATTCGCGTGTCGGGTGTGGCCACCGACAATACCCGTGTGGTTCAGATTATCGTAGACGGCAACCGCCTGAACATCACGCCCGGCCCCAGAGTCCAGTTTTACGCCGAAACAAGCGGCGTTTACGCCGACGTGCAGGCCATAGATGCGGCGGGCAACAGCACCATCTTCCGCGCCCGTTAGAGCTTTTTTCATCTACATTGGCCCGCTCAATCCGGCCAACAGCACACTTTTGGGGCGGGTCGCCTCTTACCTTAGGCTGTGCCGCCCGCCGCCCGTTTGCCCAAATCCACACTGCCCAAATCCATACTGCCCAAACTTACCCTTGCCGAGCAGCAGCCCCCGCCCGCCGATTTAGGGGAAGTGGCGCGGCGTTTGCGGGAACGCTATTTGCCCACGCTGCCCGCGCCGCGCCGCAGCCCTGAGCCTGTGGATGCCTTGATCGGCACCATCTTGTCGCAGCAGAATACGAGCATTATTGCGCGGCGGCAATTTGCAGCCCTGAAAGCCAGCTATCCGCAGTGGGAAGCGGCATTGGCCGATGGCCCAGACGGGATAGAGGGGGTGTTACGGAGCGCGGGCGGCGGGTTGGCGCGGGTCAAGGCCGATTACATTTATAATGTGCTGTACAGACTGGAAGAAACGCGGGGCACCCTGAGCCTGCAAGACACGCACGACCTGAACGACGCCGAAGCCCGCGCCCTGCTGGAATCGTTGCCGGGGGTGGGCATGAAAACGGCTTCGCTCGTGCTGCTGTTCGATCTGGCGCGGCCTGCCATGCCCGTAGACACCCACATTGGCCGGGTCGCGGCGCGGCTGGAGTGGGTTCCCGCCCGCTGGAACGCCGTCAAAGTGGAGCGCTGGTTCGATGAAGTGCTGCCCCGCGACTGGGCTTCCCGCTACGGCTTTCATGTGTCGTCCATCCGTCATGGGCGCGAAACCTGCCGGGCGCAGCGGCCACTGTGCGGCGAGTGCGTGCTGCAAGACCTCTGCCCATCGGCGGGGGTGTTTTTGGCGGGGAGTCCAAATCCAGATCAAGCGATCCCGAACAGAGCAAAAACGCCTGCTGAATAAAAACAGGCATTGTCCGAATTGATTTTTAGTGCGGTGCAGCTCCGTCCAGATACACCCCCAGCAGCGCCCGCGCCGTGCCCTGTGGATCGGCAGGTGGCGCACCCGTGACCAGCGGATAGGTCAGCGCTAACAGCGCCCGCGTCAGCACCGCTGGGGGCAAGTCGGCTCGGAGTTCGCCGCGTGCCGCAGCCGTTTCTATCAGCGCGGTCAGGCCGCCCATCCACACCCGGCGGTATTCGCCCTCAAATGCGGCACGGCGTTCGGGTGACACATGCCGGAGTTCTCCCGCCAGTTGCAGACCTACGCGCTGGGCTGGGGCACTGGCGACCAGATCACTCACCAAAACTTCCAGTTGTGCCCGAATGCCTTGCTGCTGGCCCGCGTGCGCCACCAGCCGCCCCAACCCTGCCAATGTGCCGTCCAGCATCGCTAAAAACAGAGCTTCCTTGTCGGCGTAGTGGTGGTACAGCGCGGGCTTGGTCACGCCCACCGCCTCGGCCACCTCGCGCATGCTGACGCCGTGATAGCCGCTGGCCACAAACAGCCGCGCCGCCTCGGTCTGAATTCGGGTGCGGGTGGTGTCGGGCAGGGGCGGCGTCGGCGGGTGCGGGGCGGTCACGGCTGCATCATACCGGGGCGGGGCCAAACAGGGCACAGACGCAGGCGGCTGACGCTCTGGCCTGACGCAGCGTTGTGTGGGTTATTTTGTTTGGCTTGTCCCACGTTGGATTCCCCCACCCCCAGCCCCCGCCCCAAAGGGGTCAGGGGAGTGGTCGCTCCGCTGAGGAGGATTCATCTTGTCGCGTTTTGAGTCGGCTCGATCGCTCATCTGAAGCGGAATCGCCAGCCGTCTTTGAACTGGAATTGGCCCACCCGCTGCGCGGATGACGGCCTCACACGGAGTTGAGCGGGAACGTGGTGAGGTGGCGGTGTCGGGGTTTTAGCTCCCTCACCCTTGAGGGGGGAGGGCTGGGGACTCGTAGAGCTGCGAAGCAGAGGGGGTGAGTGAGCGAAGCGATTGCCCTTCCTTAAACCCTCGACCCTGAGACCAAGCCCCCTTAGACGCCTTTCCCACGCACAGAATCAACTACTCCACTTCCGCTGCCCACACGTCTTCCGGCGTTTCGCGCCGACGCATCAGCTTTAGCTCGCCGCCTTCCCACAGCACTTCTGCGGGGCGGGAACGGGTCAGGTAATTGCTGCTCATGCCTGCGCCATACGCTCCGGCCTCACGAATGGCCAGCAGGTCGCCGCGTTTGGGGGAGGGCATGGTTACGTCCCGCGCCAGCAGGTCGCCACTTTCGCAGGCTGGCCCAGCAATGTCCCAAGTGCCACTGTCTTCTCCTTCCCACAGCGCCGACACCGGATGCACCGCGCCGTACAGCATGGGCCGCAGCAGTTCAGTCATGCCCGCGTCTACCAGCACGAAGTTTCGCCCGGTTTGCTTGGTTCCCACCACCCGCGTCAGCAACGTTCCGGCCTGGGCCACCAGGTAACGGCCCGGTTCCACCCACAGTTGTGCTCCAAACACGTCGGCCACCGCCTGCGCTTCCCGCGCAATGCCGGGCAGGTCGGCGTTCAGGCCCCAGCCACCGCCTGCATCCAGCACGGTCAGTGGGCCAGTTTCGGATCTCAGGTCGGCCAGCCGCGCAAAGGCTGCCGTGAAGTCCTGCGCATTGCGAATGGCGCTGCCGATGTGAACATGCAGCCCCAACGCCGTGTGGTCCGCGTTCCGCAAGGCTTGCAGCACTACCGGAGCTTGCGCCAGCGTCACGCCGAATTTGCTCCCCGCCGCACCTGTCGCGAGGTGATCGTGCGTGCTGATTTCCAGCGCGGGATTCACCCGTACCAGTGCCCGCGAGTGGGGTGGCAGCAAATCCACTTCTTCGGCCCGGTCGACAATGAACGTGGCTCCCAGCCTTGCGCCCGCCGCATATTCAGCGTCACTTTTGGCGGGGCCGTTGACCAGCAGGCTCTCGCCGCTCGCCCCCACCCGTTCGGCCCGCGCAATCTCGCCCGCGCTGACGCACTCAAAGCCCACGCCCGCGGCATGCAAGCGCCGCAGGAGGGTCAGGTTGGGGTTGGCTTTCATGGCGTAATACACCCGTGCCGCGCCAAACGCCGAACGCACCCGCAGGAGGGCGGCGTCCAGTTCGGCGGCGGCGTACAGGTATAGCGGCGTACCGTACTGGTCGGCGGCGCGGTGCAGATGATCGGATGGGATGGGCAGGGCAGTAGGGGAGAGGCTCACAGTTCTTTCAGTGTAAACAGGCCAACGACCGTGCATGTGTGGATCGCTGCTGTGCACTGCCACTTGCTCATGAGGATTCCCATGAAAGCGGTGAGGTTAGACTGTTCATCTGAATCAGAGACGTGGAACAGAGTCCGTATGCCCTATGGTCGCCCCTGTGGGGGGCAGGTGGGAACTCGGGGCCACTGTGGCATAGTGGAAATAAGAAAACGATTGCCTACTTAACTGGTTAGGAAACAGACATGCCTAGAGATGTGCTGCCGCAGGAACCCGCTTTGGCCCACGCCACTCACCTGATTGATTTGGCCGGAGAGTTGAGCGAGCGCCATCCTGAGTCCTCATTTCAGTTGGCGCAGTTGGCGTATGTAGAGGCGCGGCGCACGTCTGACGAGGCGGCGCAGTGGGCGGCCCTGGCCCAGCAAATTCCGTTGGCGGTGCTGCTGAGCAAGAACAGGTGGCTGGCCGAGCAGGCCGCAGAAATCGTGCGCTTGGGCCAGGTGTTTGCGCCTCTGCAGGCCTTGCGCCGGATTCACGGCATTCTGGGCATTGCCTTCCTGCGCCTGGGGCTGCTGACGCAATCTGCCGAGCAACACCGTCAGGCGTGTGTGCTGGCCCAACAACTCGGGGCCGCTGAACTGGCCTACGCGCTGTACAATTCCAGCATAAGGTTCAACGAGTTTCACCGTCCAAAACGAGGTTTAGAGTTAGGGCAGGAGATTCTGGCGCTCGACCTGTCGGGCCTACCGCTGGACGTGCAGCAAAAAGTCCGGGCTTACGGCCACCTGAGTTGCGCGGCCAGCTCGGCGCACCTGGCCGAGTACGCCCTGCTGCGGGGGCAAGCGGCAGAGGTTCGCCAGTTTGCCCAGCAGGGGCTGGAGGCGTTGACCCGACTGCTGGATTTGCCCAATATCACCGACAATAAAGCCTTTCAGCAGCGCAGTTTTCATGTGCATCTGCGACTGCTGGAATTGGCCGAGCCAGTGCTGGAGGCCGATCAACTGGAGTCTGCTCAAGTAGAACAAGGTCGGAAAGAACGTGACCCCAGCCGGGAGTCGTTGCTCAGTCGGGCGCGGGCAGACTGGCGGGCATGGACGGAAGCGCAGCAACTGAACTCCAATCCCAGTACCGAGCAGCGTTGGCTGTGTGCTTTGGGGCGCGGGGCAGGCCTACGGGGCGAAAGCACAGGCGTTCATCAGTATTTTGGTCAGGCCCTAATGCTGGCCGAAACCATCCCCTTCGACGATACGCTCTGGATGCGCCTGCACAGCCAATATAGCCGAGCCGCGCAGCAGGTCGGAGACGTGCAGACCGCGCTGATTCAGTTGGAGCTTTTTACTCGGCTGCTGTGTGCCCGCTTGCAACACGGGGCGGGCAAGGCGCTGGAAGAAATGACGGCCCGGTTTCAGGTGGCGCAGGCCCAGCAGACCAGCAAAAGCGCTCGCCTGGAGGCCGAAACCCTGACCCGATTGGTGCAGCAGCGTGAAGAAGCGTTGCAGGGCGAGCAGCTACACACGCTGGAGCGGCTGGCGACGGTGGCCGAATACCGCGATCAGGATTCGCGGGCGCACATCCAGTGGGTCGGCGACGCGGCGGCCTGCGTGGCACAGGAATTGGGAGAGCCGCCAGGCTTCGTGCAGGCGTTGCAAGTCGCCGCCCGTCTGCACGACATCGGCAAAATCGCTTTGCCAGACGCCCTATTGCTCAAACCCGGACGCCTGACACCCGCCGAATTCAAACTGGTTCAGACCCATACTTTTATCGGTGCGGAAATTTTGGAAGGCCCACAGCATCCGTTTCTGCCGTTGGCCGCGGCGGCCGCCCGCACTCACCACGAGCGTTGGGACGGCGGTGGATACCCTGCGGGTCAGCGTGCCGAAGCGATCCCGCTGGCGGGCCGAATCGTAAGCGTGGTGGACGTGTACGACGCATTGCGGGCGGTGCGGCCCTACAAACAGGCCTGGACAGAGGACGCGGCCCTGAAGTACCTGAAAGACGGCTCCGGCACCCAGTTTGATCCCCAGATCGTTGACGCTTTTTTGGCTGCTCACGCCGCTGGACGTTTGCCTCCAAGACAAAGTGCAGGTAGCCCTGTTCAACCCAGTATTTCTGTTCAGCACAGCGCTTAGTACCGAACACTGGGGCAGTCCCAGAACGTGACTGGAGAGGCGTGGCAAGCTTTCCCGGTGCGCTCACGGTTCTCTGCGCCGCACCCTGTTAATCTGCGGGGCGGTATGACGGCAGCGGCAAATTCCACCCCCACCACCCCTTTGACAGACGCTTCTGTGGTGACAGATGCTCCGGTCGTTCAGAATTATCTGGGCCAACACTACCTGGGCGACACGGCGGGCGTTGCTCCGGCGGGCGAGCGTGTGCTGTGCGCCATGTCGGGCGGCGTGGACAGCAGCGTCACGGCGGCCCTGCTCAAAGACGCCGGATATTCGGTGGTGGGCGCGATGATGCGCTTCTGGCCCGACGACAAGCGCGTAGACACTTTCGATACCTGTTGCTCGCCCGACGCGGCCTACGAGGCGCGGCGGGTGGCTGAGCAGGTGGGCGTGCCTTTTTATCTGCTGGACTACCGCGAACAGTTTCAGCGGCACATCGTCGGCCCCTTTTTGGAAGAGTACGCCAAGGGCCGCACGCCCAATCCCTGCGTGAACTGCAACACCAAAGTCAAATTTGACGAACTGGTGAAAAAGGCCAAGATGCTGGGCTGCCGTTACGTGGCGACGGGGCATTACGTGAAACGCGTGGAGCTTGAAGGCGGCGAGGTGCAGTTTCACCGGGGCGACGATCCCCGCAAAGACCAGACCTATTTCCTGTGGGGAACGCCCCGCGACGCCTTGCCGTACATTTTGTTTCCGGTAGGTGAACTGGAAAAACCCCGTGTGCGCGAGATTGCCGAAGAACGCGGCCTGCTGACCGCCCGCAAGCCCGAAAGCCAGAACATCTGCTTTGTACCGGGCAAAGTGCAGGACTTTGTGGCCGAACATTTGCCGCAGGCCAGCGGATTTATCCGCGAAATCAGCAGCGGTGAAGTGGTGGGCGACCACATGGGCACGCAGTTTTACACCCTGGGTCAGAAGAAGGGCATGGGCCTATACCAGTCTCACCGGGTACGCCACATCGTTCACCTTGACCCGGCCACCAATACCGTCTGGGTGGGCGATTACGAGGATTGCCTGTGGACTGACCTGAAGGCCGAAACGCCCAATTACCTGCTGGACTTGGCCGACCTGCCCACCGAACTGGATGTACAGGTACGCTACCGCACCAAGCCAGTGCGGGCCACCGTCATCCGGGCCGATGAAACGGGCTTCGAGTTGCGCTTTGCCGAACCGCAATTTGCGGTCGCGCCCGGCCAAAGCGCCGTGCTGTACGACGGTTCTCGTCTGCTGGGTGGCGGTCTGATTGCCGATCATACGCGGGCGTTGCCTAGTTTGCCTGCTTAAATTGGGTTTTAGGGTTGGGTTCGCAGAGAGAGGCGGTAGTCTTCAACACTGCGCCCATCACATCCGTTTGGATGAACGTAGACCAGTCTGCGCCAGTCGGCCACCGGTTGATCGTCCAGCATGACTTGTGGCTTGGGCAAAAACGCCCGAAAGCAGTCTTGAAGCCCGACCTCTGCAGCACTCCGGCGGGCATACTCAGCGCCGCCCGAACTCCAGCAGTACAGTTCCGCCCCTCCTCAAAGAGTGCCCGTACATGCCGGATAACTGCAGGCATAGGAATCCGAGTCGTGCCGTAATTTCTGACCAATGTCTCATCTACATCGACATAAATAACGATGGCCTGGGCGGCCACCCTAATACCGCCGTCCCGCCGTGACCTTGCCTTCCGGCTCGCGCCCGTTCAGCATGTCCAGCACAAAATCGCGGGTGAGGCGAGCGCCGCGCGGCACGAGGTCTTCGGTGGTACTGGCAATGTGCGGCGTCAGAATCAGGTTGGGCTGCCCCCACAGCGGGTGGTCTTTGGGCAGCGGTTCGGGGTCGGTCACGTCCAGCACCGCGCCGCCCAACTGCCCGGACTGTAGGGCCGCCAGCAGATCACCCGAAACGATCAGGTTGCCGCGTCCCAGATTGTTGATCCATGCCCCCGGTTTCAGGCGGGCCAGTAAGTCGGCGTTCACAATGCCGCGCGTGTCAGGCGTGCTGGGCAGCAGGAGGACTACCCAGTCGGCCCCGGCTAAAGTTGCGTCCCTTTCTTCGGGCGGCGTGCTGCTGCGAATTCCCGTGACCTGTGCGCCAAACGGTTCCAGCATCCCCTCCAAAATTCGCCCGATGTGGCCGTGACCCCAGATGGCCACCTTCAGGCCGTCCAACGTGGTCAGGCCAGAATCGTCGGGCAAGGCGGGCGAGGCCCAGTCGCGGCGGGCCTGAGCGTCTCGGAATCGGTGGAAACCGCGTGCGGCACCCAGCATTCCAGCCACCGCATGCACCGCCACAGCCCGGTCATGCAGGCGGTTGGCGTTGTACAGCTGCACGCCTTCCGGCAAGTGCGACTGCACATGCTCTATGCCCGCCGTGAGGGTCAGCGCCCATGCCAGCCCCGGCGTCGCCAGCAAGCGGGCGCGGGTGTGCGGGCCAGTCATCCACAGCACCACGCCGTCAGCGGGGCCGTCCGGCACGTGTGCGGTGGAATAAAAGTCGAGGTCTACGCCCGGTAAGCCGTGTTCATCGGGCAGGGTGAGGGTACGGAAAGCGGGCAGATCGGGCAAGAGAACGCGCATGGGGCAACCTCGGATGGGAGTGGAGAAGGGAGAGGGTCATTCGGGCAGTGGCAGATTGTCGGGCAAATTCAACCACTCTGGGCGGGTAATTTCCATATGAACGTCGGTGCGCTCTGGGCGTTCGCTGCGCCCTATTTCGCGGAAACCGCACGCCAAAAAAGCACGCTGGGCGCGGCGATTGTGCCCGAAAGTGGTCAGGCGCACCCGCGAAAGCGGAATGCTGCGTTCCTCGAAAGCCCAGCGCAGGAGGGCCGCCACCGCCTCACGCCCGTACCCTTGCCCCCAAAGTGCTTGCACGCCGATCATGACGCCCAACGTGGCGACGGTGGGAATGCTGGGCGGGTGCGGACGCAGGTCGTACAGTTCCGCGCTGCCGATCAGGGTGCCATGTTCATCCAGCACGCCGAAGCCTGCGCGTTCCCCAGTTTTTTCTTCGTCCTGCATCACGCGACGGAACAGCCATTCGGGCATTTTGATGGGTTTGGCATCGTTCCAGTCGGCCAACTCCCGGTCACGAAAAAAGCTGTGCAGGGTGCGCCACTCGCCCGCGCCAAAGTCCAGCAGGGGCCGCAGCGTCACGCGCCTACTGGCGTGCTGCGGCCCTTGCTCTGGTCGGTCTTGCTCTGGCATGATCGGTAGTCTAGCCCCCGTGTGGCCCCTGCAGTTGCTCATTTAGCGGCCCCGGCACCAATGGCCCCAGCGCCCGCACCACGTCACGCGTCAGGCGTGACAGGTGAAAGGCGTCGCCCTCGGCCCGTTCTACCGTGCGCGTGGCCGGATTGACTACCAACAGGGCCAGCGTTTGCCCGCCCGCATGTCGCACATTCACGCCCCCATGTCCCGCCAACGCCGCCTGATCCGCACGGGGCAGCGAGGCCCACGCCAGCGCCGATTCTTCCAGCCCCAGATGCGCGGTGGGCAGGGCGCGGGCGGCCAGTTCTGCCGTCAGCCACACAAGCGCGTCAGGCTGTCCACCGACTATGCCCTGCTCTATGTGCGGGCTGGGTTGGTTGTAGCGAATCGGGAGGCCGTCGCGCCGCAGGAGTTCCCCGCCCGATGCCCGCAAGAGCGCGTGGCCCGCCGCGATGTCCCACTCACTGCGCGGCGACATGGTGAAGGTGGCGTCTGCCTCGCCCGCCGCGATCCGGGCCAGCTTCAGCGCGATGCTGCCGCTGGGTTTCATGCCGGGAAGATTGTGCAGATGCAGTTCGCGCTTGTATTCCGTGCCCGAAATCGCCACGACGAATGGGTCATTTGTGCCGCCGCTGCGGGTGCCGACGCCCATGCGCTCGCCGTTTTTGGTCACGCCCGTGCCTGTTCCTCCCGTGCCTGCCACACCCGCAAACAGTTCACCGCTTGCAGGCGCGAACACCACGCCCAGCATAGGCTCGCCGCCCACCGCGAGGCCGATGCTGACGCTGAAGTCGCTGCTGCCCCTGATGAAATCGTTGGTGCCGTCTATCGGATCAACGATCCACACCCGCTCTCGCCCCAGTCGCTCCCTTTGGTTTTCTGGAGTGTCGGTTTCTTCTTCGCTCAGCAGGCCGTCACCCGGAAAAGCTGCTTTCAGGCCCGCCACGATCAGGGCCGAGGCCTCGCGGTCTGCCGCCGTTACCGTGTCTTCTGCCGAGGTTTTGTGTTCTACGGTAATGCCGCGTGCCAGATGCGAGAGCAGCAGCGCCCCGGCCTCCCGCGCCAGCTTGACGGCGGTGTCTAATTCTTGTTGGAGTTCAGTGGGTGGGGTGGGGAGCATGCGGGCAGGATAGCGGGGGGCGGGTGAGTTGATGCCGCGTGTAAACTCCCAGTCTGCTTCGTAGCCAGTCCCCCTTAAAGGGGAGCGCAAAAGATGTTCTGTCCTCCCCTTGAGGGGGAGCGTTGCGTCAGCAACGGGGAGTTCACCTACAACATCAGACAACAATCTTCAGTCGTCCCCGCTCACCATATCCCCAGTCCCCGCCCCCTTTCCCCCGTCCAGCGGCGTACTTTCCAGCCGCATCAGTGCGGGCGAGAGGAATCCGGCGAGGCTGGCGAGTGTGGCCAACACGCCCGCCACCACGAAGACCCAGCGCACGCCGATGGCCGATCCCAGCGGCCCCACCAGCGCGAGGCCCACGGGCGCGGCGAGGCCCATGACCGTAGACAGCAGCGAGAGGGCGCGGCCCTGCAATTGGTTGGGAATAATGGTTTGCAGGGCGGCGGTCATGGGGGCGTTGCCGTACACGAAGGTCGCGCCGCTGATGACCCACCACACGATCGCCAGCCAAAAGGCGTCGGCGGGGGCGAGGGCCGTAAACGCCACCGTAAGGCACGACAGCGCAAACGCGATCAGCACGGTGGCAATCCGGCGCTTGGGATTCAGGGCCGCCACCAAGAGTCCACCCACGATCATACCGATGCCCGACAGCCCCTCCATCAGGGCCACCTGACCTGCGCCGCCGCCAAAATATTCCTTGACCAACAGGGGCGTGAGGGTAAATGTGGGCATAATCGCGAGTACTACCACTGCCAGCAGCGCGTACAGGCGACGCAAGCCCGGATGATTCCACACGAGCGACACGCCCTCGCGGAATTCCTTCCAGACGCCCAACCGCTGATCTTTGGGGGTGCGAATCTGCGGAATCTTGTAGATCAGCAGGGGCACGATCCCTAGAAGGGCGGTAAATACATCGATGAGCAGTGCGCCCTGAAGCGGCATGACACTGATGGCGAGTGCGCCCAGCGGCGCGGCGGCCACCGTCATGATGCCCATCAGCGACTGGTTGAGGCCCGCTGCACGCGGCAAAAAGTCGCCTGGTACCAGCATAGAACTGCTGGCCGCAGACGCTGGCCCCTGAAACGCCTGCATACTGCTGCGAACAAACATCATGGTGTAGACGTGCCATAGCTCTATGCGCCCGGTGGCAAACAGAAAAATTAGCACCAGCATGCACAGGGCGCTGACGGTATCGGCCACGATCATGATCAGGCGGCGGCTGTAGCGGTCTGCAAAGGTGCCGCCGAGTGGCCCCAGCAGGGCTTGCGGCAGCAGCGCGGCCATGCCTGCCGTCGCTAGGGCCGAGGTGCTGCCGGTGGTATCGGTGATCCACCACAGCAGCACGAATTGGGTCAGGGCCGAGCCGATCATGGAAAGGGCCTGACCGCCAAAAATGGCCCAGAATCGCCGCTGCCAGCCGGGGCCGGGGTCTGGGTGCTGTGCGGCAGGATTCAGCGTGTCCACCGAATCAACTCCTCTTGCACAGCGGTGAGGTAAGCGGCGGGCGCGTGGCTCAGGCACAGGCCGTCGCAGGCCAACCGGATGGCGTGGGCGCGACCCAGTGGCAGGCCATCGGCTTCGGCGGCGGCCATCAGCTCGGCTTCGGTGGCCTTCCACGCGGCCAATACATCCGGTTGCACGGCCAGCGTCTGCATCACCGCGTAAATGGCTTCTTCCTCGGCGCTGGGGTCAAAGCTGACGGCGATGTAGGCCCGTGCCCACGCTCCCGGCTGTTGCCCGTGCGCCGTGATTTCTGCCTCCAGCGCCGCTGCCACCCGCCCCCGAAACTTCTCTAAGAGCCTCAGTGCCAGCGCATTCAGCAATGCCTCACGCGATGGAAAATGATGCAGCAGCCCGCCTTTGCTGACGCCTGCTTCCTTTGCCACGGCGTCCAGCGAAAGGCCTGCCCCAACTTCTTGAAGGACGGTGGCGGCGGCGTCGAGCAGGGTGATGCGGGTTAGTTCGGGGTTGCGTGTCCGGGTCATCTGGAATACCTCTAACCTAAATTAGCATACCGTCTAGACGGTTGGTAAGGAGGGCTTCCGCTCTCGCCTGCCTAGCCTCCGCATTGACCCCCGGCCCCCGCGCCCGCTATGCTCGCAGGCATGATCCGTGCCCGCTTTGTTCGCCAGAACAACGTGAATGACAATCCCCAGTAGGGGACGCCTCGCCGCACGCCGCGCCCCCGTACTCCCCAGCCGGAGTCGGGGGTTTCTTTTAGGGACACAGAGTTTTAGCCCATGCACCCCATTAAGGAGCCGCACCCATGACCACCGAACCCGCCCAATCCACTGCCGCCCCCGCCCGTCTGCCCCGCACCCTCACCCGCAACCTGTCTCAATTTGACGGTCAGACTGTGCGCCTGCAAGGGTTTGTGCATGCCCGCCGCGACCTCGGCGGCGTGCAATTCGTGGTGCTGCGCGACGTGTCGGGCATTACGCAGTGCGTGGGCAGCGGCCTGAGCCTGCCTCTGCCCGAAAGTTCGGTGGAGGTGGTGGGCAAGGTGAAGGCGCACCCTAAAGCCCCTGGCGGGTTCGAGGTGCAGGTGGAAACGTTTACGGTGATCACGGCTGCCGTAGAGGCCTCGCCGCTGGAAATTCCCAAGATGGAATGGAACGTGAACCCCGAAACGATGCTGGATTACCGCTACGTCTCGGTGCGTGGGCTGCGCGAGCGGGCCGCGCTGAAGGTGCAGGCGGAATTGGTCTTTGCCTTCCACAGCCACCTGCGCGAACAGGGCTTTACTGAGATCAGCACGCCCAAAATCGTGTCGGCGGGAGCAGAAGGCGGCGCGAACCTGTTTAAGCTGGACTACTTTGGCGAGCAGGCATATCTGGCCCAGAGCCCGCAGCTTTACAAGCAGATCATGGTGGGCGTCTTCGAACGCGTGTATGAGGTGGCCCCCGTGTACCGCGCCGAAGAACATGCCACCAGTCGCCATCTCAACGAGTACCTCAGTCTCGACGTCGAAATGGGATTCATCGACTCTGAAGAAGACGTAATGAACCTGGAAAACGGCGTACTGGCCGCCATGATGGAGCGCCTGAAGGTCACCTGTGCCGCCGAATTCGCGCTGCTGGGAGCCACCATTCCCGAAGTACCCGTCCACATTCCGCGCATTCCCCTGATGGAAGCCCGCGCCCTCGTCACCGAAAAGTACGGCCATGCTGTCGGCGGCAAAGACCTCGACCCCGAAGCCGAGCGCCTGCTGTGCCAGCATTACGCCGAAACGGAAGGCAGCGATTTTGTGTTCGTGACCAAGTATCCCCGCGCCGCCCGGCCCTTTTACGCGCACGCCGAGATCAACGCCGATGGCAGCCTCAGCCCTGACATCACACGCGGTTTCGACTTGCTGTTCCGGGGAATAGAAATCACGTCGGGCGGGCAGCGTATTCACGATCACGCCATGCTGATGGACTCTATTCGCGCCTACAAAATGAACCCCGATGCCATGACCGGCTACTCGGAAGTGTTCAAGTTCGGCATGCCCCCACACGGCGGCTTTGCCATCGGAGCCGAGCGCCTGACCGCCAAACTGCTGGGCATCAGTAACGTGCGCTATGCCCGCGCCTTCCCCCGCGACCGCAACCGCCTGACGCCCTAAGCGCAGACCACCAAAAATTGCCGGGCCATCTGCTTGCAAGTTTAAATTAAATGAGCCTAAAAGTATTCAAACGATTCTAGGCCAGTGGATTTTTAAGTATCATCTCTTCTAATAGGTTGCACTTACCATTCTGCGTTTCCGCGACACCATCGGGAATAGAGCGTTTCCGGTGCAACCTGCTTTCTTCGGCATTGCTTTCGCTCGGTCAATCTATAGATTAACTTCGGCCTACTTAAATCATCGTGAAGGAACCGATCAAGTCAAGGTTGAGAAGGTCAGACAATCTGTGTGTTCAGAAGGACAGAGGTGAAGAAAAGGTCTGTCCTTCTGTGCGTTCACGCCTGAGGTAACTGTGGAGCTTTGAACATGCAATTCTAGCTGCGAGAATTGCATACTAAACAGGTGCGTTTCTATACAGTCAATGGCGTTGTATGAGTGTAATCTGAATTCTGGATGACCAATCGCCGTGAGCGTCGTCAGCAACTGCGCCTGACTGCCTTGCCGGAGCAGGTGGCAGAAAACGGCACGTCTTGGTCACAACAGCTGAGGCGGCGGGTGTATTTGGCGGCCCTGGCCTTCGGTATTCCTGTGCTGCTCATGGTGTGGGTCTTACAACTCGGCCACCCCAGTCCAGATCAGTACATCCTGTATGCCCATCCCCCGCTGCTGATCATGTGCATTTGGGCGGCTGGCTGGGTACTACGCGGAAGGCCGCTGCGGGTGGCCGAACAGGTTGTATTCACCTTCAATGTCGTAGCAGTGCTGGCGCAGTCGCTGATGACGGTGCTGACCCCCGGCGCGTCGGTTCTGGATCTGTCCAGCAGTACATATTGGATGTTGGTGGCCCTCTCCATTCTGGCCTTTTTGATTTTTGATACACGCCGCGGCGCACTGTTGACTGCCGTGAGCTATCTGCTGTGCGTGGCGTTTCCCTGGGCCGCTTTGGTGTCCCGTGGAGAAGGCAGCCTGAGTGCCAACACCAGTCTGCTGCGCGTTCAACTCACCTGCGGCGCAATTCTGATGCTCTTGAGCGGGTTGGCATGGTATCGGGCACAGTTTTTGCAGGAACGCAGCGAGCGCCTGACTCTGTACCATCTGGCCCATACCGACCCCCTGACCGGGCTGCCCAACCGCCGCGCCCTCTATCCTGCCGTAGAAACCTTGCTGGTGGCTACCTCACAGGGCATGGCAGGCAGCGTGATTTTGCTGGATCTCGATCACTTCAAGAGGATTAACGACACTTACGGCCACAACGTCGGAGACGACGTGCTGATGTACACCGCCGCCCTGCTGCGTTCGGCTCTGCGCGACTCCGACACCGTGGGCCGCTGGGGGGGCGAAGAGTTTCTGGTCACCCTGCCCGATACTGACAGGGTAGGAGCCACCCGAGTGGCCGAACGGGTGCGCTGCCTGATGCAGAACACGCTCCAGCCGCCCGCCGGACAGGTGACCGCCAGCCTGGGCGTGGCAACTTGCGAACCCGGCGACGATCTGCGGGTGCTGACGGCGCGGGCCGACGCCGCCATGTACGAGGCCAAGCAGAAGGGCCGCAACCGCGTCGTGGTGGCGCAGCGCTCTGCTCTTGCCGAACCCGGAACGCTCTCGCCGCCCACACTGACCTTGTGGGGCGAAGAAGTCGGCTGAATGTTGTGGATGCCTGAATGCTGTGAATACCTGAGTGGTGCGGATGAATAGCGACTGGGCCGCCCTTCTAGATCTGCTCCTGATGCCACTTTCTGCCGATGAAGGCTGGGCAGTGCGCCGGGCCTTTGTGCACGCGCTCGAAACCCTGCTGGATGACATTGGCTCTGCGCCCTTTTCCCCCGAACAACTGCGCTGGGCGCGGGCCGACGCGCTGATGGAGGCTCTGACTGCCCCTGCCGAAACTGATGGTATTCCGGCGTGGTGGCTGGTCATGCAGGTGGACTGGAAGGCGGCGAATGAGGTGCAGTGGCAGGCCCAGTTGATGTGCAAAATACACGGCCTCCCTGATATTTTTGTCTGGAACCCCAGCCCCGGCGACGGCGTACCGGAAGCGTTGGCCGCCTGGCTGGAGCCGCAGGGCTTTCGCTACTGCCCCTGGCTGCGTGACGAGGACGCTTACGCTGGATTTGTCGTGCCGCATGCGCTGGCAGAGGCTTTTGAGTTGGCGGCTCAGCGGGCCCGGCTGGATGGGTGAAGGGGAGGCTTAGGCCTCTGGGCTGGAGAACGGAAAAATCGAGTTTTCTCGTCTTCCCCCAAGTTTCGCCCCAGCCACCAGCCCCCTCTGCTCCGCAGCTTTGCAAGTCCCCCACCGGGTAAGGGGAGCAGCGCTGCGCTAGGCAGGATTGCTCTTGTCGCATCCAGACCTGGCCGAATTGTTCATTTCAAGCGGAAGTGCCAGTCGTCTTGAACATGGAATTGGCCCGCGCGTTGCACGCACCTTGGGGCCTCACACGGACAGGGGCCGGAGCGATATGGGGTGGCGGTGAGTGAGGGCCAGCGATTGCCCTTCGCCCTTCCTTAGACTCTCAGACCCTAGACCCTTAGCCTTCCCGCACTCCAGCCGCCCCAGCCCGCGCCAAATGCTCTAGCATCTGCGCCATGCTTCCCGCCCAAGAGCAGTTTGCACAGTTTTCGGTTGACGGCCAGCGCCTCTACGGACTGCTTCATATCCCTAATGAACACAGTCCCAGTGAATCCAGTGGCGATAGGCCCGCGCAGGGGTGGCCTTCGGTGGTACTGGTTCACGGCTTCACGGGCAATCAGGGCGGCGATCACCGCTTGCTGCCTGTGCTGGCGCGGCATCTGGCGGCGCGGGGTGTGGCCTGCCTGCATTTCGATTGCCGGGGCAGCGGCATTTCTCAGGGCGACTTTTCCGAAATGACCGTGACCCGCGAGGTACAGGACACGGAGGCGGCTTTCGATTACATGCGTCACCAGCCCGGCCTCGACCCCGAACGCGTGATGTTGCTGGGCTTCAGCATGGGCGGCATCGTGGTGTCTTTGGCTGCGTCACAAGTAAAACCGCACCGTTTGGCGCTGTGGGCACCCGCCCTGCCGGAACTCTGGTTGCCCATGCTGCGCGGCGGATTCGTGCCGCCTGTGGTCAGCGATCATGGGGGCTGGCCCGTCAGCCGGGAATTTTTGCTGGAAGTCACGCGCCTGAAGCCGTTGGAGGCAGCCAATGCGTGGGCCACCAACAGGGGCGGCGGCGTGGCCCGCGTCTTTCACGGCGACGCCGACCAGACCTGCCCGCCCGAATTTGGCGTGCGCTATGCCCAGGCTCTCGGCTGCGACGCGGTGGCGATTCCCGGCGGCACACATACCTTCGAGAGCTTCAGCAGCACGGAAATGCTATACACGGAAACAGTGCGGTTTTTGACGGGTGGGTAAGAGAGAAGTCTAAGGGCCTAGTGTCAAAGGATCTAAGAAAAAGGGCACTGCCCCCTATGGACGCACGGCCAGCCAAATCGTGTGTTTCGCGCCTTTGCCGGGGCGTTCGCGGGCTATTCGGGTTTCCACGCTGTAGCCCGCTTTGATCAGGCGGGCGGTGAATTTGGGGTCTGGGTCTACCGACCAGATCGCCAGCACGCCGCCGGGGGTCAGGGCCGCCGCGATTGCTTTTAGTCCCTTGTGGCTGTACAACCAGTCGTTTTCCTTGTGGGTCATTCCGTCCGGGCCGTTATCTACGTCCAGAAGCACGGCGTCCCACACGGCACGGCTGCCCCGGAGCAGTTCGGCCACATCGCCCACATGCACGCGGGTTCGGGGATTGTCCAGCGGGTGGCCCGCGCACTCGCCCAGCGGCCCCCGGTTCCAGTCCACCACCTGCGGCACCAGTTCAGCCACCGTGACCTCTGCATCTGGCCCGGTAGACCGCAGGGCCGCCGCCAGTGTAAAGCCCATGCCGAGGCCGCCCACCAGCACGCGCACGCCCGCCCGCCCCGCCACGATTGGGCAAGCATATTCGGCCAGCGCGTCTTCGGAACCGTGCATGCGGCTGTTCATCAGTTCGCTGACATAGCCGCTGATCCGGATCGTAAATTCGTCGTCCCGCTGATACAGGATCAGGTCTTCGGGACTGCCCGGAATCGGGGCGCGGCTGAGGACGGTGTAACCACTCACGCGGCCAAGTGTAGCCGGGGAAGGTCTCAGGGTAGAAGGGTCAAGGGTCTAAGGGGCTGGGGCAGTGAGGGCTTGGGTGGGCAGAGCAGTAGAAAGTAGGCGTCTGGCACAGTCCTTGACCTTCTTAGACCAAGCCCCAGAAACCGTCCCCTAAAGCCCGATCAGCGCTCCCAGCACCGCCGCACCGACCACTACCAACGCCGAATTCAGTCGGGTGCGGCGTAAAATGACAAAGGCCAAAGCCGCCAACCCCGCCGCCGCCCACGAATGAATGCTGGTCTGGCCCAGCACCAGCACGCCCGCCAGCATCACGCCGCCGCCAAAGGGCAGCAGGGCGTCCCGGAAGGTCAGGCTCCAGGGGTGGGCGCTGTGCCGTTTCCAGAGGAGGGCCGCCGCCGCGCTGAGTACCGCTGTGGGGCCATAAAAACCCACCGTCGCCGCCGCCGCGCCCCAGCCCCCGGCGATCACCAGGCCATAATGCGTGACCGCCAGGAGGTTCGGCCCCGGCATCAGCTGACCCAGTGCAAAGCCGTTGGCAAAGGTGCGGGCGTCTATCCAGCCCCGCTGTCCCACCAGCAGACGCTCCATTTCGGCCAAGTTGGTGCCGCCAAATCCAGTCAGGCCCAGGCGCACGAAGGTCAGAAAAAGATCGAGCAGCAGATCAGCAGTAGGCATCAGCTGCTCTGTGCCCGCCGGGGACGGTGCGCCACCAGGCCCGCGCCGACCAGCACCACCAGTACAGGTAGCAGATCCAGCCGCAGCACGCCCAGCGCCACAAACGTCAGCACCGTGACCGCCGCGCCGATGGGAAGCCGCCCCGCTTTCAGGTTCCAGCCCACGCGCACGATGGGGCCGACCATGGCCAGCATGACGGCCAAAGCGGCACAGGCTGCGCCGCGCAGGGCACTTTGCAGCGCGGGCGGCAGGCCACCGGGCAGCCCCAGCAGCAGCACGGTCACGGCAGTCATGGCGATCAGCCCCGGCGTCAACACCCCCAAGGTACTGGCGAGTGCGCCCCGTTTGCCGCCCAGACGTGCCCCCACCATCGCCGCCAGATTCACACCGTTCGGCCCCGGCGTCAGTTGCGCCAGCGTAAAGGCTTCGGCAAATTCGGCGTCGTTCAGCCAGCCCCGGTTCAGTACGGCGCGGCGCGTGTGGCCTGGAATTCCGCCCCCGATGCCTGCCAGCGCCACGCCCACAAAAGCGCGGGTCAGATTCAGCGGCGTGGCTGGTAGGGGTGGGGTCAGCCGGGGCTGGGGTGGGTCATCCTCCAGTTGTGGGGGTGTGGGCAGCGTGACAGGCATGCCCGCAGCCTACCCCTGTGGGGCCTGCCAACAGGCCAAAAACAGCGTGACCGTGCGGGGAACACGGGCGTACACAATGCACAAAATTCATCTGGGTGCCGTCTTTAAAGTCGGCCCCGCCATTTCGCCTATTTGTAAGTCTCGGCGCAGGTTTATGCTGGGAAGCAACATGAACAGAACTTGCGATAGGTTGCAGACGTATTCGGCCCGGTTCCGGGTGATCGGGAATCAGAGCAGGCCCGGATGACCTCCCCGCCGCCCAGCGTGGCCGTGCAGGTACGCGACCTGCGCAAGAGTTACACCGTCCACGAAAAAGACCCCGGTCTGATGGGCAGCGTCCGGTCATTCTTCAACCGCAAATCGCATGAGGTAGAGGCGGTGAAGGGCGTGTCCTTCGACCTTGCGCCGGGTGAGGTGGTGGGATTTTTGGGGCCGAACGGGGCGGGGAAGACCACCACACTGAAGATGCTGTCGGGCCTGCTGCACCCCACGGGCGGCACGGCGCGGGTGGCAGGCTACGAGCCACGCAAGCGCGAGAACCCGTTCCTGAAGCAAATTACGCTGGTCATGGGCCAGAAACAACAATTGATCTGGGACTTGCCTGCCCTCGATTCCTTCCTCGTGAATCAGGCGATCTACGAAATTCCCGACGCGCAGTACCACGCCACCATGCGCGAATTTACCGAGGTGCTGGGGCTGGAAGGCATCCTGAAAAAGCAGGTGCGCAAGCTGAGTTTGGGCGAGCGGATGAAGTGTGAACTGGCCGCCGCACTGCTGCACCGCCCCAAGGTGTTGTTTCTGGATGAACCCACCATTGGGCTGGACGTGAATATGCAGGAAAGTGTGCGGGCCTTTGTGCGCGATTACAACCAAAGGTTCGAGGCCACCGTGATCCTGACCAGTCATTACATGGCCGACGTGACCGCGCTGGCCCGCCGAATCCTGGTGATAGACGCGGGCCAGTTGATCTTTGACGGCGACCTCGCAAGTCTGGCCGAGCAGAGCAGCGGCGGCAAAACGGTGCGCCTGCAACTGCGTCAGCCGATTTCGCTGGCCGAATTGTCGCGCTACGGCTTTGACGCCAAAGTAGACGGCCTCAGCGCCGAACTGAGCGTGCCCCGCTCGGAAGTCAGCGCCCGCGCCGCCCGCCTGCTGGCCGACCTGGACGTGGCGGATTTGACGGTAGAAGACCAGCCGATTGAAGCGGTAATGGCGGAGTTATTTGGGGCTGGGAAGGAAAAGGCGGTGGCCGAGAGTGCGGGTTAGAGCGAGTGTAGAAGGTAGATCGTGGATCGTGGGTTGGCGCTGTTGTTTTTCCCACGATCCACGATCCACAATCCATAGCCCGTGCCGGGAGCGCTCATGACCCCCTTCCTCCGCAAGTTCCGCATTCTCTTTTCCACCCAGTTTGCCCTGATGACCGAATATCGGGCCGAAATCGTGATCTGGATGCTGTCGGGCACGCTCTCCCTGATCATGATGCTGGTCTGGATGGGGCAGGCTGCCGCCGCGCCGGGAGGCCAGATTCGGGGCTTTTCGGCGTCCGATTTCGCGTCGTACTTTTTGGCCACCTGGTTTGTCGGGCAACTGTTGGTGGTCTGGGTGGCCTGGGAACTGGATTTCGAGGTCAGGCAGGGTACGCTGTCGCCCAAGCTGCTGCGCCCGATGGATCCGATGTGGGGCCACTACAGCGGGCACGTGGCCGAAAAAATCGTGCGCTTTCCGATCATGCTGGTGCTGGTAGGCCTGTTCGCGTGGCTGGCCGGGGCGCGATTCAGCACCGATTGGCGCGTGTACGCCGCCGTCCTGGGTCTGGTCATTCTGGGATTTACGGTGCGTTTCTTGTGGGAATACTCGTTGGGCCTACTGGCCTTCTGGACAGAATCGAGCACCAGTTTTCAGGAAGTGGTGTGGCTGGTGTACGCCGCGCTGGGTGGCCTGTTTGCGCCGCTGGCCTTCTATCCGCAGTGGGTGCAGGACATTGCCGTCTGGACACCGTTTCCCTACATGCTGGGCCTGCCCGCCAGCCTGATCGCCGGAAAAGCCACGCTGGAACAGGCCGGACAGGGCGCGTTGGTGCTGCTGGGCTGGCTGGCCGTGTTCGTGCTGGTCAGGGTGTGGGTGTGGCGTCTGGGCCTGAAGAAATACGGGGCGGTAGGGGCGTGAAAGGACTGTGGTTGGATCGTGGGTTTAGGCCGTTGGTGTCGCGTTGTTCCCACTTCCTACTGACCACCCACCACTCACGGCGCAAAGGGTGCAGATGACCCGTTACCTCCGCCTCATCCGTATTTTTACTGGGGCCACCATTTCAGCTCAGTTGGAGTACCGGGCCAACTTTTTAGGGGCGGTTCTGGCCAGCCTCGGAGAAGTGGGCGTGGCCCTGCTGGGGATCGCCGTGCTGTTTGGGCAGCCCGGAACCGTCAGCGTGGGCGGGTACTCGTTTCATCAGGCCTTGTTGGTGGTTGGTTTTTTTATGCTCACCGAAGGCTTTATCAGCGTATTCGTGCAGCCCAACATGAGCAAAATTGCCGAGGCCGTTCGCACCGGCAGCATGGATTTCACGTTGCTCAAGCCCATTGACGCGCAGTTCAACGTGTCCACGCGCAACCTGAACGTGCTACGCGTCACCGACATCCTGATCGGCCTGGGCCTGATCTTCTATGCCGCCTCGTTTCTCACGGTCACGCTGGGGGGCGTGCTGGCCGCCGGCGTCCTGTACCTGTCAGCGCTGGTGATCGTGTACTGCATCTGGCTGGCGCTCAGCACCACCGCTTTCTGGTTCGTCAAAACCCAGAACATGTCCGAATTGTTCAACGGCGTGTTCGGCGCGGGCCGTTTTCCGGTCACGGCGTTCCCTGTTCCCGTGCGGGCTTTCCTGACTTTTGTCGTGCCTATCGCCTTTATTACCACTGTGCCTGCCCAGGCTCTTACGGGCGGATTGTCGCCTCTGCTGGCGCTGGCCTCGCCTCTGGTGGCCGCCGTGCTGTTTGTCGGCAGCCGCCTGTTTTGGAAGAAGGCGGTGGGCAGTTACACGAGCGCGAGTAGCTGAGGGGTGATGCGGAAAGCAATTGCCCTGACCTTCCTCAGACCCTGGACTCTTAGACTCAGCCCCTTCCTGCCCCCTGCACCCGCTCCCACACCTCTTCCAACGTCCCCGCATCCCCAGCCCAATACAACTCGGTCACATGCGCCGTGTCTCCGTCAAAGCGCACGCCAGCCTTCTCCTGAAACTCGGCCCATGTCCAGCCCCACGCGCCGTGCAGGTCTATCAGCCCGCGCAATTCTTCGGCGTGGGCAATGGCGCGGCTGCCTGTCACCACGCGGTGTTGGGCAAACGACATGAAGGTTTCATAGCCCTGGTCATAGTCGGTTCTGGAATCGCTCACACTGCGACGGCTCCTACTCGCACGCCACACCATCCCCGTCGCCGTCCATCGCGGCGCGGTAGCCGGGTTGCCCACGCCGAATCGGGGCGACTCCGGCAGCGCGGGCGGCGGCGCAACTGGCAAAAAACACGCTGTTGGCGGCGGCTTCGGCCTCTGCTGCTTCCTCTTCTTCATCGCTGTCTGGGCAGCCCTTCAGCGGCAGGGTGTAGCGGTTGGCGGCGGCCCGGTTCACGCGGTAGCCCAGATCCTCCAGCGCCCCCAGCGTCAGCGGGCTGACCGGATTCACGCGGCCCGTGTAGTCTCCGGCGTCGCCCGACAGGATTTCGGAGCAGACCGCCCTGCCCGCCCAGTGGCCCCCGTCGGCGTCCAGCGGAATGCCAGTGCCCGCGCCGACCTTGCCGCCCAAATTCTGGTACGCAGCCAAAGCTTTGGCCCCCGTGTAGTAATACTTCCCGCTCACTTTTTTGATCAGATTTTTATCGTCCGAATCGCCGCTGATAGACACCCGGTAATCGGCTTCCCAGAGCGTTCCTACGCCGAGCGCGTGCAGCATTTCGTGAATCATGGTGTCCAGCAAATCCACTCTCGGCAGGTCGCCCAGCACATTGGCATTCAGGTCGATGACGCCGTAGATCGGCAGATAGGAGTCGTCTTGCAGCTCGCAGGGCGCGGCCTCGGCGTATTTGTCCTCGCCCAGATCGGTCACGCGCACGAACACGAAAAACCGCTGCACTTTTTCACGAATCCGGGGCAGGTTGGAATCGCAAGAATTGGCGGGCAAATCCAGCGTTACTGATACGAATGGAGAGGCGATCAGGGCCGATACCCGCGCCGCCGCCTCGCGCACGGTGGCCTGCTGCGAGGCGTTCAGCGCCTTGCCCAGATAGCGCACGTCTACGGTAAAGGGGGCGGTCTGTGCGCTGGTTGCTGGCGCACACAGGAGGGTTGCTCCGAGGCACAGCAAGCGGAACCAAGAGGGTCGTTTCACGTTGACTTGAGATTAAAACATTTACCTATTCAAAGTTCTGTCAGAGCCATTTCTTTACGTGGCTGTGTGGAGGTCGCGCCACTTTGCCGCGCATAGTCTCGGCGCACCATCGCCGTGCCCCGCTGCATGCCCAAGCGCTCGTAAAAGGGAATCAGGTTGTCGTCGCAGCACAGGTCTACGGCGTACAGGTGGGCCAGTTGACCGAATAGGGTGTCCATCAGGCGCGACGCTGGGCCTTGCCGGCGCCCCATTCCGGTACGAGCCAGAGAGCATCCGGTACAGCATTTCGGGCGAGTGAGGCTGGTGCCAGCCCTCAAAAAGGCCGCCCAATTGTGCGGGTGTCAGGCCTTCTGGCGAGGTAACGATCTGGGGCGACATGGCCTTTATTCTGGCTTGCCCCCCAAGCTTAAGCATCTGCCTGCTGGCCTAAGCCGCGCCAGCGCCCTAGATTTGGCGCATGACTGCCGCCGCGCCCCTGCTGTTTCAACCCTTCAAACTGGCTGGCCTCACGCTGCCCAACCGCGCCGTCGTGTCTCCGATGTGCATGTATTCCTCGCAAAATGGCCTGGCCAACGAGTTTCATCTGGTGCATCTGGGCCAGTTCGCGCTGGCCGGCGCGGGCCTGATTTTTACCGAAGCTGCCGCCGTATCACCCGAAGGCCGCATCAGTCCCGAAGATCTGGGCTTGTGGGCCGATAACCAGATCGTGCCGCTGGGCCGCGTGACCGATTTTGTGCACGCGCAGGGCGGGCGAATTGGCATTCAGTTGGCGCACGCGGGGCGCAAAGCCAGCACCTACGCGCCCTGGCGCGGGCGCGGGGCCGTGCTGCCGGAACAGGGCGGCTGGACAGTGGTCGGGCCGGACGATCAGCCGTTCAGCGACACGTTTCCTGTGCCCAGTGCCATGACCGAGGCCGATATTCACCGCGTGACTGCCGATTTTGTGGCAGCCACCCAGCGGGCCGTGATGGCCGGATTCGATGCCGTAGAGGTTCACGCCGCGCACGGCTACCTGCTGCATCAATTCCTGTCGCCACTGGCAAACTCGCGCACCGACAGTTACGGCGGCAGCTTCGAAAACCGCACCCGGTTCCTCCTCGAAGTGGTGCGTGGTGTGCGGGCGGTGTGGCCCATGCATCTGCCCCTGTTCGTGCGAATCAGCGCCACCGATTGGGCAGAAGGCGGCTGGGACACGGCCCAGAGCGCCGCATTGGCAAGTTTGCTGGACAAAGAGGGCGTGGACGCGATGGACATCAGCAGCGGCGGCCTGACCACCGCGCAGCAGATCCCCGTCGGCCCCGCCTTCCAAACACCGATGGCCGCGCAGATCAAGCAGGCCGTGCCCGATTTGGCCGTGATGACGGTGGGCCTGATCGATACGCCCGAACTGGCCGAACGGATTTTGCAAGCTGGAGAGGCCGACCTGATCGCGCTGGCCCGCCCATTCCTGCGCGATCCACATTGGGTACAAACGGCGGCGACGGCACTGGGCACGGTGCCTCAACAGGCGAATCAGTATGCGCGGAGTGGGCGCTGATGGCGCTGCGTCTAAGGGTCTAGGGTTTAAGGTGCTGGGGCGGTGGGGTTTGGAACAGGGCAGGGCGTCAGAGAAAACACGCCCAGCACACCATTTGCCGTTCTAAGACTTTTAAACGCCGTTCGCCCCCCGAACCCTAACTCCCCTCCACCATCCGCCCATCCAGCAGATGCAGCGTGCGGTCAGCGCGGGCCGCGAGGCGTTCGTCGTGCGTGACCAGCAGCACTCCCGCCTGATTTTCCCGCGCCAGATCGATCAGCAGGGCGGCTACCATGTCGGCGTTGACGCGGTCAAGGCTGCCTGTGGGTTCGTCGGCCAGTACCACCGCAGGGCGTGAAGCCAGAGCGCGGGCTACCGCTACACGTTGCCGTTCGCCGCCGCTGAGTACGCCGGGCAGGGCTTTTTCGCGTCCGGCCAGTCCGACCCTGGCCAGCAGTTCGCGGGCGCGTTCGGTGCCGTCTTGGCCCGACAGCAACGCCGGAACGCGCACGTTGTCCAGCACGTTCAGGTCTTCCAGCAAATAATGGTGCTGAAACACCAGTCCGACCCGTCCTGCACGGCGTGTGGCGCGGGCCTGCGTGTCCAGCGTGTCGGCGCGTTCGCCTGCCCACCACACTTCGCCCTCTTGCGGCACATCCAGCCCGCCCAGCAGATGCAGCAATGTGCTTTTGCCGCTGCCGCTCGGCCCGGTCACGGCCACCACTTCGCCCGCCGCCACACTCAAAGAGACGCCGTGCAGCACAGTCAGTTCTCCGAAGCTGTGCCGCACATTCACGGCAGCGAGGGCAGCGGCCTGACGGGTGGGGACGGAAGCGGCGGGCTCGGGCAAGGTCACGCGGCGCATGGTAGCTCATGGGGGAGCCGCCGAACACAGTTACTTTCTACTGAAACAGGCCAAAGTTTGTTGATCATTGTGAAGTATTCAACTCAAATCAGCCGCTTTCCTTAGGCTGACACTTGTCACGCTAGACTGCCCCCGATGTCTCGTTTGGAAGTTTTGCAGCGTTCGCCCCTGTTTCAGAATGTGCCCGAAGAAGCTATGCGGGACGCCCTCAAAATTTTGACCCCACGCGCCTACCGAACCGGCGAAGTGGTGCTGTCACAAGACGTATCCGGCGACGCGCTGCACCTGATTACGGGCGGCGCGGTGCGGGTCAGCCGGGTCAGCCTCGGCCACCGCGAGCGCGTCATGGGCGACATCTACGCCCCCGGTCTGGTGGGCGAAACCTCGGTGTTGTCGCATCAGCAGCGCAGCGCCACCGTCACGGCCCTTACCGATGTCACCACGTTGATGCTGTACCGCGAGCATTTCGAGGTATTGCTGAACCGCCATCCCACAGTGTTGTGGAATCTGGCGGCCATGCTGGTGCAGCGCGTGACCAACCTCAACGATGAACTGATCGCCTTTGGCCTGAACACCGAAGCGGCGCTGGCCCACGTGTTTACCACGCAGTATCAGCAGCGCCTCGCGGCGGGGGTGCCTGAACCGGCAACGTTGCCGCTGGGCACGCAGGACATCATGCAGCGCATCAGTGCCAGCCGCGAAACGGTAGCCCGCGTCATGAAAAAACTGGAAGCGCAGGGCCTGCTGGCAATCACGCCCCGCACGGTACGTCTGCTGGATGTGGAAGGGCTGGGAGCCGTGCCGCTCGATGATGGAGACGGGGAGTAGGGGAGAAGACTCAATCGGAGCGGAGCGAGTAAGAACAAATACGGGCGACGCGATATGGAGCCGCAAGCGGTGCTGCCAAGGTTGTGGCGGAATGGAGCGGAGTCCGTATCACCCTTCCTTGCGCAGCAAAATACTCTTCAGATACAGGCTCTCCGGCACGCTCAGCAGGTGGGGATGGTCGGCGGGCTGGTAGGTGATGGCGGTCACTTCGGCGTCGCAGCCTGCCTCGCCGCTGGCCACCCGCGCCGCGTCCAGCAGGTCGTCTACCCGGATGTAGTGGGCACACGTGCTGATCAGCAGATGCCCGCCAGGGGTCAGCATTCGCAGGGCGCGGGCGGCTCCATCAGTAAAAATCCGCTTGGCACGGGGTACGTCGTCCTTGCGCTTGGCGAGGGTGGGCGGGTCGAGCACGGCGGCGCTGAAGGTACGTTTTTCCTTCTCCAGCCCAGTCAATTGCTCTATCGCGTCGCCCCAACGCACGCCCACGCGCACTTCGTTCAGGCCAGCTTCTCGCTCCAGTACGGCCAACGCCACATTGTCCTTGTCGATTGCTACGGTTTTGGCTCCGGCCCGCGCCGCGTGCAGAGAGAAGCCGCCCGTGTAGCTGTACACGTCCAAAAAGTGTTCGCCGGGCTTCACGAGGCCGCGCATCATGCGGCGGTTGTCGCGCTGATCCAGAAAAAACCCGGTCTTCTGGGCGTCCATCGGCGCAAAGTGCAGGTTCAGATCGTCCTCGAAAAAGGTCACGCGCTCCGGCACATCGCCCCATAGGATGCTGGTTTGCAGCCCCAGCCCTTCGCGGCGGCGCTCGCCCGTGTCACTGCGCTCAAAAGCACTGGCCGCGCCCGTTTCTTCGCGCAGGGCACGCAGGATCAGGTCGCGGTGACGCTCCACGCCCGCGTTCCGCAGTTGCACACTCAGCACGCTGCCAAACTGGTCGGCAATAATGCCCGGCATACCGTCGGCCTCGGCGTGCAGCACACGCATGGCGTCGGTGTTCAGGATTCTTCCGGCCCGCCGTGCCAGCGCCGCACGGATTCGGGCGCGGTAAAACTTCAGGTCAATCTCTTCTTTTTGCCACGTCAGCATTCGCAGCGGCGTCGCGCCGTCGGGGTTAAAGTAGCCGCGCCCCAAGAACGGCCCACCGGGGTCGCGCACATCCACCACTTCACCGGGAGCAATGCCCGCGTCGGCGGCGGCAATATCGCCGGAATGCCCAAACGGATAGCGCCCCGCGATGCGCCGAACCGCGCCGGGGCTGAGGGTCACAGACAGACTCTTCTTCATAGGGGCAGGCTAGCAGGCAAGAGCGGGTAGAGTTGACCGCATGACCTCAAGCGCAACGAGCCTGACTGGAACCTCATTTGACCTCTCAGGCCGCGTGGTGGCCGTTACAGGCGCAAGCAAAGGCATCGGCTGGGCACTGGTGCAGGCGTTGGCGGCGGCGGGCGCAACCGTGATCGGCGGGGCGCGGGATGTGACGGGCCTGGAACTGCCGGGCGCAATCTTCTTGCCGCTGGACGTGACCGACGAAACCAGCGTGAGCGCTTTTGCCGAAGCTGCTACACAAGCGGGCGTGGATTCGTTGGTCAACAATGCGGGCGTCGGCTCATTTTTGCCCGTACAGGACATCACTCCTGCCGAATACCACCGCGTAATGGACACCAACGTTCTGGGCACGCTCCTGGTCACACGGGCGCTGATCGGTCAGTTTCAGGCCCGGCACGCGGGGGGCTGACGTCCAGCCTCGTGAACATCACCAGCGACGTGTCGGGCCGCACCTTTGCCAATGGGGCGCTATATACGGCCAGCAAATATGCCCAGCGGGCCATCACGCAGGCGTTGGCGCACGAGGGCCACGGCTACGGCCTGCGCGTCACCGAGATTCGCCCCGGCAGGGTAGACACCTATTTCGGTGGCAGCGTGCAGGGCGAGGCCCACAAAGCCGCCTGGCTGCGCCCCGCAGATGTCGCGCAGGCCACGCTATACGCCCTGAGCGCCCCCGCTCACGCCCGCATAGACGAAATCTTGCTGCATCCCACCGTGCAGGATGTGGCGTTCTAGAGTTTCCTGATTCAAAAAGAGTTGTCCGGCATAAAAAATTCGCTGTCGCACGGGCAGAGCAGGGGCGCAGAATACAGCTCTTATGAAGACAGTCACCATGAAACAGACCTTGCTTGCTGCCGCTGCCTTAGCTTCGCTGGCGTTCACGTCCTGCGGCGTCATTCCCACGCCCGCCGTGCCCATTCCAGACGCCGAAGTTAGCCTGCCGCCCAGCAGCGCGGTAGCAGGCCGGGTCATCTACATGAAAACCGATGTGTTAGGCGGCGTGAGTCTGCCCGGTGTGCTGCAACAGGTCAGTATCACGGGCATGGCGACCTATACCAGCGGCGGCGGCAACCTCAGCGGCGCAAACGTCTTTATTCGCAGCACCGTCGACCCTCTGCCCGCCGGGTGCGCCACCACCAACCTCGCCCCGGTCATCCTGTGCGACCCGGCCGGAGAAGTGGCCCGCCAGATCGGAACCGTGAACCTGACCTCCGGCACGGCCATGGCCTTCACCCTGCGTGGCCCAGAGCTGGACGCGGCGGCCAAAGCAGGTCACGGCTACATCGGTGTATTGATCACGGGCGGCAGCACCGTCCTGACCGACAAGCTCAAGCTGACAGGGATGGAAGCGCGGGCCAAGTTTTAAGAGAGGAAGCGGAGATCAGCGGGGCGACGAGGCACAGTTTCAGGACTCGCCGCCCCTGTTTTGATCCTTCTACGCTTTAGGCCAGTTGCAACTGCGCGTTTCCAGTTCCTTCAGCACGTCTGCCGCGTGGTTGGCCGGGTTCACGGTGCGCCAGTGGCGGGCCAGAGTGCCGTCTGGGGCAATCAGAAACGTTTCGCGGGCGGCCATGCCCAGCAACCCGCCAAGGCCGCCAATCACGCCGTATGCCTTAGACAGCGTGCGTTCACCGTCTGGAATCAGCGGATACGACAGGCCGCAGGAGTCGCGGAACTTGGCCTGCCGCGCTTCGGTATCCAGACTTACGCCGATCAGTTGGGCGTTCAGGGCATTGAAGTCGTCCACTTTGGCCTCGAACCGCCGCGCCTCGATGCTGCATCCGGGCGACCCGGCACGCGGATAGAAGAAGAGAATCACCCACTTGCCGCGCATCTCTGACAGGCGCAGGGTGCGTCCATCGTCGCTGCGGGCCGAAAATTCGGGGGCCATCTTGGCCGGTGGAGTCATGGAGGGCGAGATGGTGGTCATGCGCCGATTGTACGGGGCCGACTAGAATCGAACGGTGTTGCCGCTGACCTCTGTGCTCTTTCCCTATGCCGCCCAGACCGTTGTCGTGGGCGTGTCGGGCGGCGCAGACAGTGTGGCGCTGCTGCTGGCGCTGCGGTTGGCGGGGGCGCGGGTGGTGGCGGCCCACCTTGACCATGCCCTGCGTTCCGATTCTGCCGACGATGCCCGCTGGGTACAGGAGTTATGCGCCGGGCTGGGTGTGCCCTGCGAAGTGGCGCGGGTGGATGTGGGCGCAGTGGCCGCCCGCCGGGGCTGGAATGGGGAAGATGCGGCCCGGCGCGTGCGCTACGATTTCCTGTCCAGAGCTGCTAAGAAAGTTGGAGCCTCGGCCATTCTGACGGCCCACACCCGGCGCGATCAGGCCGAAACGGTGCTCATGGCCCTGCTGCGCGGAGAGGCCGTGCTACACGGCATTCCCGCTGTGCGGGGGCGGGTGCATCGACCCTGGCTGGGGGTGTCGCGGGCCGACATAGAGGCTTTTTTGGTGGCCCACAATCAGGGCTGGCGAGAAGACCCCAGCAACGCCGACCCGTCTTTTACGCGGGCGTGGCTGCGGCTGGAGGTGATGCCCGTGCTGGCGGCCCGCTTTCCGGGCATAGAAATGGCGCTGGCCCGCATTGCCCGCCTGAGTGCCGAAGACGACGCAGCCCTGTCCGAGTTGGCCGCCCGCATCACGGCTCACGCGCCGCTGGCTGCCCAACTGCCCGCCGTGCTGCGCCGCTGGGTGCGGCAGGAATTGGTGGGCGCGGGCCACAGCTTTCACGCCGATCAGATTGGGGCATTGACGGCGGCCCTGCGCCAGTCGGCCACCTTGCACCTGACGTTGCCGGGAGCGCGGCAGGTCACGGCCACCGGAGGCAAGCTGTACACCGCGCCGCAAAAATGGCCCCCGCCCGATTTCCCCCTTCCAGACGGCTGGATTCTGCGTACCCGGAAGCCCGCTGACCGAATCCGCCTGCCTGCCGGAACCCGCAAGCTCAGCGACGTATTCACCGATGCCAAGGTGCCGCGTGAAAGCCGGGACACCGTGCCTGTGCTGGTTTCTGCCGCTGGCGTGCAGTGGGCAGGAGTGCGCCCGCCCGTGTGGGCCGAGGGTGCCCGCGCTCAGGCTGGCGTGCCGGAAGACGTGCATCACCGAGCTATGGGCGAGGCTTTGGCACTGGCCCACGCCGCCGCCGAGGCCGGAGAGGTTCCGGTGGGCGCGGTGGTGCTACACGGCGGCGCGGTGGTGGGCCGGGGCCGCAACACTTCCCGGCAGGAGGGCGATATGACCCGGCACGCGGAATTGGCTGCTCTCAGGGAAGCCGCCGCCACGCTGGGCACGCCGTACCTCACCGAATGCACGTTGGTGGTCACGCTGGAACCCTGCCCGATGTGTCTGGGCGCGGCGCTGGAAGCGCGAATTGGCGGCATCGTGTACGGCGCGGCCAACCCTAAAGCGGGGGCGCTGGGCGGCGTGCTGGACGTTTTGGCGGCTCACTGGGGCCATACGCCCACCGTACTGGGCGGCGTGCGGGCGACAGAGGCGACGCGGCTGCTGAAAGAGGCGTTCCGGCAGGTTCGGCAAGCCAAAACCGCGTTCCAAACAACTGGCCCCCAAACACCCGAACGCGACCCCGCCTGAAGGGTCGCTGCTTGGCCTGCGTTGGGTTGGGTTGATTTCCCCGAACCTACACCGGGTTGGACTCTGCCTCCTCTAGCTCCCGCATCCGCCGCCGCAGCCACCCCCGCCGCCGTCGCCCCCACCAGAATCGCAACTGTCGCCGCCCGTGTCCGAACTGGTGCTGCCGCCAGAGCCGCCATCACTGTTGCGGTCCTTGCGCGGCGTCGGAGCGCTGTTCCCGGCCAGCGCTATTCCAACCATCACCAGCACGGCTAGGGCGATCAGCACGGCAAAACTGCTCCAGGCAAAGGTGGCCCAGGCGATCAGGGAGGCGGCCAGCGGAATCAGCCAGCGGGTTGGAAACTCGCGTTTGGGGGCGCTCTTGCAGTTCGGATCGGGCCACAGGTCGGCGGGCGGCTGACTTCCGAAGGTTTCGGCGTACAGATTCAGCGTGGACAGGTACTGGTTGGCGTAATGCGCGGCGTCGCCGGGTTGCCCGCTGGCTGGTTCGTGGTGCAGGGGCGCGGGCAGCAGCGGGGTGAGGCGTTCCCAGTAGTCCCGGGTAAAGGTCAGGTGCAGGTGCCAGACCTCGTCTATTAGCTTGGACGGCGTGACTGGAACCCCGCCCGTAGCGGCCAGCACCAGAAAGCGGCGGTATTCCTCCAGCGCCCGCAGCGTCAGCGCAGGCGTCCAGCGGTGTTCGACTTGTAGGCGGTCTATCAGCGCGGTAGGAAAGGTGTAGTTCAGGAGTGCAGAGGTGAGCGGGCTGGAATGGGTGTCTGAAGTTGTGCTTGGGCTGACCGTTCCGTGACGACCAAGGGTAGGCAAAGTGTGCATCCGCTGTCTCCTTATGAACGCTCTGAGAGGTGTGGGGGACGGTGTTTCTTCCTGCTTTGAGCCTGCGCCTGTGCCGTCAGCCATCTGTCACGCAACAGTCAAGGCAGGCCAGAGCCTCGGCTTCACTGCACCCGTTCCGGGTTTGCTACACTTCATAGGTTGCGAGGCGAACTGGGAATGAATCCAGTGCGCCTCGCTGTGTGTTGGTGAGTAATGATTGTGTGGAATGGAATCTGAGACGGGGGCAAGGGCTTTGGCTTCAGTTGGAAGTACTTCTTAAGCCCTCAGACCCTATACCCTTAGACGCCCTTGCCACGTCCCACTTCTTATACCCTCAGTTCTGTGCGTCCGGGTCAGGCATACTCGCCGTCACCGCTGCGTCTACGCCGTCCTCGAAGCGCTTGAAGTTCTCGCGGAACATGCGGGCCAGTTTGCGGGCCACCACGTCGTAAGCGGCTGCATCGGCCCAGGCGTGGCGGGGGTTCAGCACGCCGTCCGGTACGCCGGGAACCTGTGCGGGAATCTCCAGGCCAAAGTGGGGTTCGCGCTCAAAGGTCACGCCGTCCAGCCCGCCCGATAGCGCCGCGTTCAGCATGGCCCGCGTGTGGCGGATGCTCATGCGTTTGCCTTGGCCGTACATGCCGCCTGTCCAGCCCGTGTTCACCAGCCACACCCGCGCACCGCTGATCTGCACTTTTTGCGCGAGCAGGCGGGCATATTCGCCGGGATGCCGGGGCATAAAGGGCGCGCCAAAGCAGGTGCTGAAGGTGGGCTGCGGCTCGGTGATTCCGTCTTCGGTGCCGGGAATCTTGGCCGTGAAGCCGCTCAGGAAGAAGTACATGGTCTGTTCGGGCGTCAGGCGGCTGATGGGGGGCAGCACGCCGTAAGCGTCGGCGGTCAGGAACACGATATTGCGCGGATGCCCAGCGCGGCCCGCCTCCACGATGTTGCCGATCTGATGAATCGGGTAGGCGCTGCGGGTGTTCTCGGTCAGCGATCCGTCGTTCAGGTCGGGCGTGCCGTCACTGCCCAGCACCACGTTTTCCAGCACCGTGCCAAAAGTGTGTGTAGTGCGGTAAATGTCTGGCTCGGCTTCGGCGTTCAGGCCGATGACTTTGGCGTAGCATCCGCCCTCGAAGTTGAATACGCCGTCGTCTGTCCAGCCGTGTTCGTCGTCACCGATCAGGGCGCGGGCGGGGTCGGCGCTGAGGGTGGTCTTGCCCGTGCCGCTCAGCCCGAAAAACAGGGCTACATCGCCTTCCGGCCCCACGTTGGCCGAGCAGTGCATGGGCATCACGCCACGCTCTGGCAACAGGAAATTCAGCACGCCGAAAATGGCTTTCTTGTTCTCGCCCGCGTATTCGGTGCCGCCGATCAGTACCATCTTGCGGCTAAAGTTGACCAGAATGAACGTGTCGCTGCGAACGCCGTCCTGTACGGGATCGGCACGGAATCCGGGCAGATTCAGCACTGTCCAGTCGGGCGTAAAGTCGGCCAATTCCTCTAAACTGGGCCGCACGAACATATTGCGTACAAACAGCGAGTGGTACGCCATTTCCTGCACAAAGCGCACGCCGAGGCGGTGGGCCGGGTCGGTGCCTGCAAACAGGTGTTGCACGAAAAGTTCTTTGGTCTTGGATTCTTTGCCGCCCGCGTTGGCGTAGGCCGTCATCTTGTCCAGCAAGCGGTCAAACACCACCGGGCTGATCGGCGTGTTGAATCCGCCCCACCACACGGCGTCCCGCGTCAGGTCGTCTTCCACAATAAAGCGGTCTTTGGGGCTGCGGCCCGTTTTATTGGTACGCACCGCCAAAGGGCCGCCCGCCGCGATTCGGCCTTCGCCGCGCCGCAGGGCTGCCTCGTACAGTTCGGTGACGCCGGATTGAAGGTGAAGCGTAGCGGTATGGATGCCCAAATCGTTTAGGACGGTGCTTGGTGCGTCTGGCAACCCCGTCGCCTCTTGGCGTGCGCTAGTCAGGCTCATAAGTCCTCCCTTTAGGATCAATAAGTGTGAACGGTTATCCCCCGATTGTGGCCTGTGAAGCGGTTCCAGACCAACATTAGTGTAGTCACCGCAGCAGGGACAACAACTTTGATGTGTACGCAAATGCATGATGCATAACGCTGCAAACGAGGGCTGGAGCTTCGGCTTGAATAGAGAAAGGGCCACCCAGCTTTCGCGTGAATGGCCCTTCACCGTCCTGGGTTTCTATCTGCTAAAAATTACTGGCCCAGTTGTAGCGGTGTACCGTTGGTGTCCAGCACGCGCACCTGGCTGTAGCTTCCGCTGAGGCGCACCAACGTCCACGGGCTGGTGATGGCCTGCGTGGTAATCGAGCCTGCGCCGGGGGCATTGACCGCCACCGTCAGGGTCAGCACGCCGTTCTGGGCGCTGGCATTGGTCACGCGCACGCTGTACCCGCCTGTGTTGCGCTGGCCGAGAAAAATGCCCACAGCAGTCTCGCCTGCATTGAGGCGCGGCGCAGCGGGAATCCCGGTCTGGCGACCATAGGCGGTGGCATAGATGGTGCCGAGGGCAGTTTGGGAGGTAGCAATCCGTACGGCTCCGGTAGTGATGCTGGCGTTGGTGCCGCTGGCAACTTCCACGAAGCCGACGCGCCCGGCAGAGGTGCCCGACCCACTTCCCGGTGTGGTGGTGACCGTTCCCGTCGTTCCTGCGGCGAGGCTGCTGACTGTTCGCACGCCCGGCAGCACATACAGCGCGGTTCTCAGGTTTTCTTGGGGGGCGGGTTCGACGGTCAGGGCAGCGTCGGGCACGCTCTGTTCATTCAGAACAGCAACGGCCAGTGGCCCCTGCCCCAGTAGCGCCTGCCCCAGCGCCGCGCCTTCTTCATTGGTCAGTACGCCCGCACCCGCCAGCCCGTTCACGCTGACTCCGGTGGCGACGCCGTTGGTGGTGCTCAGCTTTTGCCAGCGCGTGCCATCGGTAAAGTAGACGGCACTCAGGGCCGCGCCGCCTTCGGGCCGCACACTGTACAGGCCTGCCGTGTCGCGGGTCACGTTCAGTTTTACGGAGCCGGACGTGCTGGGCAGGCGGTAGGTGGCCTTGCCGTTCACACTCAGGGTTCCGGCCAATGCCAGAGGGTCTTGACCGACCTGGGGCTGCAACGTCACCGCCGTGCCGCCCAGTTTTAGATTGCTCTGGGTGCTGCTGCCCAGCGTGCCGTACACCCACACGATGCGCTCCTGTGTGCCGCCGTACAGCGTGGCCTCGTGAACCCGCACATTGCCTGCACCCGTCATGCTGCACCCCGCGAGTAGACCTGCACTGAGCGCTAACAGACTACCCAGAACGAATTTAGAAGACTTCATGTGGGCAGCTTAGGCGGGCTGTCTGATGACCGACTGAACTGGCCTTGAGCAAATGCACACGCAGGGCGGGCGGGGGCGGTGTGGTTGGGGGCTGCATTGGGGGCTGAGTTTGCTGGGGCTTGATCTAAGGGTCTAAAGAAGGGCAATCGCTTTGCTCACTCCCCTCTGCTCCGCAGCTCTGCACGTCCCACAGGGGGCGAGGTCTAAAACCAAGAGCAGGAAGCTTGGGCCTTTCGCTCCCTCACCCTTGGCTTGCACAGCTCCGCAGCAGAGGGGGTGAATGAGCGTCAGCGATTGCCCTTGACCTGCCCTTAGACCCTCAGACCCTAGATCCTTAGACCCCGCCCCAGTCAAACTCAGCTCCCTGCTCCCTCAGCGGCTCAGCAACTCCCGCGCATGCGTCAGCGCCGCGTCCGACGTGTTGCCGCTCATCATGCGGGCAATTTCTTCCAGCCGTTCCTGGGGGTTCAGCAGGCGCACCCGGCTCACCGTCCGGCCTCCCTCCACATGTTTTTCCACCTTGTAATGCTGATCGGCGCGGGCGGCAATCTGCGCGAGGTGAGTGACCACCAACACCTGCCGCGAGGCGGCCAGCCCCGACAGTTGCGCCGCCACTGCCAACGCCGCCGAACCGCCGATGCCAGCGTCTACCTCGTCAAAAATCACGGTGGGTGTATCGGCTCCCAAGACCGTACTGATCGCCAGCATCACCCGCGACAACTCGCCGCCCGACGCGACATCGGCCAGGGGCGCGAGGTCTTCGCCGGGGTTGGCCGTGAAGTACAGCAGCACGTCGCTGATGCCGCTCAGCGCGGGCGTAGGCAGCGGCGACAGCCGGAATTCGAGGCGGGCGTGCGGCATTCCCAGTTCCCGAATAACCGCCAGCAGCGAGGCCGATAAGGGGCCAGCGGTGCGGGTGCGGGCGGCGTCCAGCGCCTTGCCTGCAGCCAAAGCTGCGGTTTTCAGGGCGTTCACATCGGCTTCCAGCGTTCCGGCGTCGTGTTCGTCGCGTTCCAGCGCGGCCAGTTCTGCATTCACCGATTCCTGAAACGCCAGCACGTCTTCCAGCGTCGGCCCGTATTTGGCCCGCAGTTTGCCTAGTGCCGACAGCCTCGCCTCTACGCGGGCCAGTTCCTCGGGGTCGGGGGCGCTGTCTTCGGCGGTGCCGCGCAGCTCGCCCACGATGGCCTGCACCGCGTCCAAGGCTTCACGCAGGTCACGCTGCAACCCGGCACTGGTTTCATCGTATTTGGCTCCGGCATTCAGCGCCCGCACGGCTTCGGCCATCAGCCCGGTCACGCTGATTTCTCCATCCGACAGCAGTTCCAGCGCCCCCGCCGCCCCCTGCGCGATGGTGTCCAGGTTTGCCAGCCGGGTCAGGTCGGTACTCAGCGGCTCTTCCTCGCCGGGTTGAGGAGCTATTTCGGCAATCTCGCGGGCCTGAAAGGTCAGCAAGTCCAGTTGCCGCGCCCGCTCACGCTCTCCGGTTCGCAGGGCCTCCAGCCGCGCCGCCGCTTCCTGCCACGCCCGGTAAGCCGCCCGGTACGCGCCCGATTCCGCCGCCACCTGCCGGTCTAGCAGGTCGCGCTGGTTGGCAGGGGTGAGCAGACTGACCGCGCTGTGCTGCCAGTGAATTGTGAGGTGGGTAGTCGCCCATTCCTGCAATTCGCGCACGCTGACCACCTCACCGTCCAACCGCGCCGTGCCGCGTCCCTGTGTGGTCACGCGGCGGCTGGCGCTGAATTCATCCGACGCCCCTTCCCAGAAGCCCGTGACCAGCAGCGCGTCTTCTCCGGTGCGAATCAGATCGGTGTTGGCCCGCGCTCCCAGCAGCAGCCCCAGCGCGTCCACGATGATGCTTTTGCCCGCGCCCGTTTCGCCCGTAAACGCCGAGAATCCGCCGCGAAGTTCCAGCGTCAGGGCCGGAATAGTCGCCAGATTCCGCACTTCCAGCCGCGCCAGCCTGCCAGTTGAAGGGGAGCTGCCCAGAGAAGAACTGGGCTGGGGCGCTGTTTGGGACACGGCGGGGGGGTGGGGGGTGCGGGCCTTGCGGGTCACGCCCCGGAGTTTAGAGCTTTCGCGGGTGGGGGCATGGAGAGCGGGGCTGCGTTTGAGGTTGGGCCAGGGCACAGGTCAAGGAAGCTCAGTCCTCAGCGCCCGCCCGACACGTCCAGGATGGCCCCGGTGGTATACGACGCTTCATCTGACAGCAGCCAGAGAATGGCCCGCGCCACTTCCTCCGGTTCCCCGCCCCTGCCCAGCGGCACGCCCGCAGACAGCCGCGCCACACGACCCGCCTCGCCTCCGCTGGCGTGCATTTCGGTGGTGATCAGGCCAGGGCGCACGCCGTTCACGCGGATGCCCTCGCCCGCGACCTCGTGCGCCAGCCCAACGGTCAGGGTGTCTATGGCCCCTTTGGACGCCGCGTAGTCCACGTATTCGCCCGCCGAACCCAGTACCGCCGCCCGCGACGACACATTCACAATGGCTCCCCCCTGCCCGCCGCGCCGTGTGGACATGCAGCGCACGGCTTCGCGGGCGCACAGGAAACTGCCGATCACGTTGGTTTCAAAAATACGTCTCAGGCGGGCGGCGTCCAGATGTTCCACGCGGGTCTGCTGCTCCAGAATGCCCGCGTTGTTCACCAAGGCGGTCAGCGGGCCCAACTGCTGCGCCACTTCCCGGAACATCCGTTCCACATCGCTTTCGCTACTCACATCGGCCTGAATCGCTACGGCTTGGCCCCCACTCCTTTCTACGGCCAACACGGTTTGTTGGGCAGCGGCGGCGTCTTGCCTGTAGTTCACGGCCACCGCGTGGCCCCTTTGGGCAGCCAGCAGCGCCGTTGCCGCGCCGATGCCCCGACTTCCCCCGGTAATCAGCAGGACTGGATTCATGAGGCCAATCTAGGCGAATGGCTCCCGTTTGGGCACTGCCTCTGCATCCAGTCTGCCCCAGCTTTTCCAACCCCATCCTGCCGAACATGAACCTTGCGTTACATTCCCCCCATCCTGAACAGAGGGAATCAGGCCAGAATGACCGCATTGTTTGCTCTGCATTACGACTTTGGCGGAGCAGGCGTGATAAGGAGAACCATGAACAACGACATGAACGGCGGCGTGAGTAAGCGCAGCCTGCTGCTGCTGGGCGGCCTCGCGGCCCTGAGCCTGAACCCCGACCTTCGCCGCAAGTTGGTTCTGGGTACCCGTGACGCGCTGGGCACGGCGCAGGGTACGTTGGACGGCACCATCAAACCCGCACTCGCTGGCGCGGCGGTACAGGCTGGGCACGCGGGGCACGTGGCCCAAGTTGCGGCGCAATCTGCCGTACACACCGCCATGAACACTGCCACCCATACCCTGGAAGCCCTGCGCGAAGAAGTACCGCCCCGCGCTCAGGCCCTGCTGGGCAGCGCACAGGAGGCGGCGGGCGTGTTGGCTGCCGGAGCCGCCGCCAAAGCTGTACAGTTGCGCCACGATGCAGGCGAGGCTGCACAGGTGGCCCGTGAGGAAGCAGGCAAGCGCCTGACCACGCTTTCGGGTGAAGTGTTGGAGGCAACTGCTGACCGCCGCGAAGCCGCGTCCAAAGCGTTGACTGCCGCCCAGGCCACAGGCAAAACTGTGGGCAGCGCCCTGATTGCCGATGTGAGCCACCGCGTTTATGGTCTGCTGGGCGACGCGCAAGACACCGTAGAAGGCCGCCGTCACGCCGCCGAAAAAGCCTTGGCCCGCGCCCGCAAAGACGCCGAGAAAGAACTGCGTGCCGCCCGCAGCGAGTGGAAGCCTGCCAAGCTGGAAAAAGCCGTCGCCAAGCGGGTTGCGCCCCTACACAAGCAGGCCGAGCGCGAGTTGGCCCAGTTTGAGAAGGAACTGCACAAGAAGACCAAACAGGCGGCGCGTGGTGGCCGTCAGATCGAGGGCAAGATGAAGAAGGAAGTAGCTGTGAAAATGGTGAAAATGAAGGCAGCCAAAGCTAAAGCAGAGACAGAAACCGAGCGCAGCAGTAGCAGCGGCGTCATCGGCCTCGTGTTGTTGGCGACTGGCGCAATCGTGCTGGCCCGGATTCCGGTGGCGCGTCAGGGCATCCTGAACGCTGTGGAGTCCATCAATCCCGGCGCAGCCCAGAGCCTCAAGAATGCAGGCCGCAGCGCCCGCAACCTGATCGGCACGATGTGGCTGGAGCGCATGGAAGAAGAACCCAAGCCCGCCACGCCGCCCGCCGCCACTGCGCCTGCACCGACCACAGTTGCTGCCAATGTCGCGCCAGCAGCCGGAGCCGCCCCCAATACGCAGGCGGCCACCACCGGAGCCACCTGGGGCGGAGCCATTGCCCCCGATTCTCCCGCCGCAGGCAACGCAAGCAATACCACTAAGCCCAGCGGCACGGACGCCAGCAAGACCAACTAAAGGGCATGGGCTTTGGGCGCAAGCTCTGAGTCATAAAAAAGTAGGGGAGAGGCCGCCGCGTGCGTGCCTTTCCCCTTTTATTTAAGTTTTGTAGAGGAGGTAAGGCCTGTCCGACCACCGCCTACTGCCCCGGCAATCCGTCCAAGAATCCCTGAATCTCCGCCACAATCTGCGCTTCAGCCTCAGCGCGGGTCACGGTGGGAAGGCCGTCGCCCTTTTGGGGGCCGTAGCGTCCGAAAAAGGCGTGATTGGCCCCCTCAATCACGGTCAGGCGGGCAGAGGTTGGTAGGCGCTTCAGGCCGTCCCGAACATCGGCTTCAGCGGCCACCTCGTCATGCTCGGCCAGCAGGGACAGCACGGGCAAGGGTGTTCCAGCCAAGTCGCGCAGGCTCACATTTCCCGCCGGATACGCGCCCATCAGGATCAGCCCCGCCAGTTGCGCCCGGTGGTCACGGGCATATTGGGCCGCCATCGCGCCGCCCAGCGAATGCCCCGCCAGAATCACGCGCTTGCCTGCGCCGAACTGTTTGATCAGAGTGGCGGCGCGGCCGATTCCAGTCACGGCCAAATCGAGCGGGAAGGCGGGAATCACGGTTCGCACGCCCTGCCCCGCCAACGCTGTGCCCAACCATTCGTAGGCTTGCGGGCGTACCAATCCGCCGGAATAGAACACGAGCAGCGTGTCGTATTGCCCGTTCACCGGCTGAATATCTATAAACGTGCTGGGGCTGCTTTGCAATGTGGCGCGGGCCTGTGCGCCCTGTACGGCGGCGTCCTGGCCTATCACCAACGGCGGGCGATTTACCACCCCAATGCCGACAGCCAGCAAATAGCCCAAAAATCCGGCCAAGAAAAGAGCGAGCCACACCCGCGCACGCGGCGAAAGTTGGGGACGCTGAGAGCGGAGACGGGTCATGGCCCCAGCCTAAGCGCGTTGCCAGAATTCCTGCTGCCATTTACCCCACCTTCATCTTCCCCTCGCGCCTGATCCAAACAGCTCTGCCGTGCATATAGCTGTTCAGAACAAGAGGCCGCGCCCCATAGCCCACAAGGAGAACCACCATGACGAACTTCAAAATTGGACTGACCGCCCTCGCCGCCCTTTCTCTCGCCTCCGCCGCTAGCGCCCAGATGGGTCAGGCCTACGTGCGTGTCGTTCACGCCGTCAGCGACGCCCCCAATGTCGATGTGTACGTGGACGGCGTTCGCACCGTTGCCAACGCGCCCTTCAAGGCCGTCACCAGCTTCGGTGAAGTGCCTGCTGGCGCACACAAAGTTATGGTCACCGCCGCCGGAATGATGGATACCGTGGTCTTCGAGGCCGACGTGAACCTGACTGCCGGAACGTACTACACCGTCGCCGCTGTCGGCTACCTGAAGAACGTTAAGCCCAAGATCTTCACGGCCACCAGCATGAACATGAACAAGGCCAAGGCCGCCGTCAACGTCTACCACCTCTCGCCCGACGGCCCCCGCGTGCAGGCTTTGGCCGTAGACATGAGCAACGCCAAGCTGCTGCCTATGGGCCTGAGCTACGGCAACAAGGCCAGCCTGCTCGTGAACCCGATGGGCGTCAATCTGAACGTCGTACCCTTCGGCAAGATGGCACCTGTCGTCAAGAACATCAGCGGCATCAGCGTGGCGGGCGGCAAGAGCTACAGCCTGTTTGCGGTGGGCACACTGGGCGGCAAGACCTTTGACGTCGTCGTGGCCGAAGACAAACTGGTCATGGGGAGCATGAACGAAAAGTAAGTCTGATTCTGATTTCAGGCGTCGTTCCTGAAATCCGAGCAGAGCGAGTAGGAAAGAGTAGGACTGTCGGGAGATGGATGAGTAGGCGGCGTTCTTCCGCCTGATCAGGAATCGGACGACAGTCCTACAGGAAGACGAAGCGGGCTGGGGGGCGCAGAAATTGGCCGCCCAGCCCGCTTTTTTGGCTCTGCGCTCTGAGCCATGAACGCCAACGCATTCGGAGCAATTTGTTTCAGGGCTCAGAGTTCTAGGCCCATAGCTCAAGGCCAAACGCTTTACAAGGAGGAATTACCATGAAATATCTGCGGGCGTTCATCGCCGTTGCCCTGCTGAGCGTGCTGGGCTTTATCGGATTAGAAGTGCTGGGCTGGGTCAATCCGGTGGTGGCCCTGTTTGGCCGGATCACGCAGGCGTTGGGCGTTCCGGCAGTATTTCAGTTCTTGCACCAGATTTTCGGTTTGGGCAGCACAGGCAAAAGCGTCGCCTTCGCGGGCGTGCTGGTGGGCTGGCTGGGCGGCCTGACGTTGCTGGGCGGGTTGCTGCGGCCCTGGCAAGCGGGCGCAGTTGTGGCGTTGGCACTCCTGGCCTTCACTCCGCTAGAAGTGGCGCTGGGCAACGGAGCCGTGTTCGGGCTGCTGTTGTGGGCACTTGAAAAACTGCTTTCTCTCCGCGCCGCCCCCGCGAGTGTGCCGCCTACAACCGCTGATCTGGTGCCGCCCCCCTATTTGCCCAACCTGCGTCTGAACCAAGCCGATGCCACGCGCCGCACAGTGACGCTGGCCCTAGCGGGCACAGGCGCGGCGGTTCTGGCTGCCGGAGCAGGCCGCCTGATCTCCATGAGTGGCGGGGGCGCGTCGGCCTCGGCTGCGGCGACTCCGGTCATGCCGGGCAGTCTGCCCGCTGGCGTAACGCCCGTCTCCAACTGGTATTACGTGAGCAAGAATCTGGAAGCCCTCGATCCGCGCATCAAGGCCGAAAAGTGGCGCTTGACGGTGGATGGACTGGTCGGCACGCCCAAAACCCTGACGCTGGAAGACCTTGGCCGTTTTCCCGCCGTGACCAGTGAGCGCACGCTGGCCTGTATCAGCAATCCGGTGGGCGGCCCCCTCATTTCCAACGGCATCTGGGAAGGCTTCCGCCTCAGTGACCTGCTGCGCGAGGTAGGCATAGGCAAAGGGGCCCGTCATGTGCTGTGGGAAGCAGAAGACGGCTACACCGAAAGCCTGCCGCTGGGCGACGCGCTCGACCCCGAAGTGCTGCTGGTGACCCGCCTCAACGGTGCGGCCCTCACCCCCAAACACGGCTTTCCCCTACGCGTGCTGATTCCTGACCGCTACGGCATGAAGCAACCGCGCTGGCTGACCAAAATCACCCTGAGTGCCACCGATAAACCCGGTTACTGGGTGCAGCGAGACTGGAGCCGTACCGCCCGCCTGGAACTGCAAAGCCGCATCGATTTTCCCGAAGAAATCAACCCGCAAGTCAAGGCGGGCCAACCCATCACGGTGCGCGGCATGGCGTTTTTTGGCAGCAAACCCATTACCCGCGTCGAGGTCAGCACCGACGGCGGCCAAACGTGGGGACAGGCCAAACTGACGCCGCCGCGCAACACGTCGGTATGGACGTTGTGGGCCTACGACTGGACGCCTATTGCCGGAGCCGCCATGCTGATGGCCCGCGCTTACAGCGGCTCTGTCGTACAAAAAACCGCCGAACGCGACGCTCTGCCGGAAGGGGCGACGGGGTATCACCGCTTTATCGTGAATGCTGGCTGAGGGCATAGTCTTGGGCTGTTAGCCCCCTCACCCTTGAGGGGGGACTCGCAGAGCTGCGAAGCAGAGGGTTGGGGAGGGGGTAAGTGAGCGGAGCGATTGCTTTCCCCCCATCCTTTGGAATGAGTCTCTCTTTCCCGCCAGGTGTTAGGCTCACCCGGATATGGATTGGTTCTACGCACTCATTTACGGCATCGTCGAAGGCATCACCGAATTCCTTCCCATCAGTTCCACCGGCCACCTGATTTTGGCCGGAAATCTGATGGGCGTGCCGTGGACAGAAGAGGTCAAGGCCGCCTTCGAGGTGGTCATTCAGGGCGGCGCGATTTTGGCGGTGGTGGCCTACTATTGGCGCGATTTCGTGCAGCAGGGGCGCGATATTGGGCGCGATCAGCCCACGCAAAGGCTGTGGCTGGGTGTGCTGGTAGCCTGTATTCCCGCCGTCGTGCTGGGCCTCGCCTTCGGAGACTTCATCAAGGCCAACCTGTTCCGCCCCAGCGTGGTGGCATGGGCATTAATCGTGGGCGGCGTCATCATGTGGCTCATAGAAAGCCGCAAGGTACAGCCCGCTGTTCACGACATCAAAAATATCGGTGTGGGCAAGGCGTTCATGATCGGGGCGCTGCAATGCCTCGCGCTGCTGTGGCCCGGATTTTCGCGCAGTGCCAGTTCTATTCTGGGCGGTATGGTGCTGGGCCTAGACCGCCAGACCGCCACCAAATTCAGCTTTTATCTGGGTGTGCCCACGCTGGGCGGCGCGGCCCTGCTCAATTTCATTCAGGAACGCGAATTGATTCTGGGCGAAATTGGCCTGCTGAACGTGGTGATCGGCGCAGCGACCAGCTTCGGCGTGGCCTACCTCGCCATCGGCTGGCTGCTCAAATTCGTGTCCACCAACAACTTCAAGGGCTTCGCCGTCTACCGCGTCATCGTGGGCATCATCATCCTGATTCTGATCGCTACTAAGGTCATGAGCAACGGTTCGCTGGCATAAGCAGTCATCAACAATTCCCCCTAGAGCCTGCACTTTCCTCCCCTCATATAAGGAGGCAGGGCGGAGCGATAGGGGGGTGCCTTTGCCCTAAACTGCCCCCGTGACCTCCCGTTCACCCACCCTCTACCGCCCTTTCCTCAGCGGTAAATACACTGTGTCGGCGGGCCTGTACCGCCTTGGCGTGCAGCCTGTGCCGTTTGTGGGTCTGGACGCGGCAGAGGTTGTGGAGGCCCATACCTTTGCGCTGGACGACACCTACCCGGCGTTCGTGGCGAGCAAGACGGCGGCCCATGCGCGGGCCTTGCACGAGTACGCGGGAGAAGCGGGCCTGACGCCTGCGCTGCGGGGGGCGGCGTTGGCATTTGTGGCCCGTACACTGGCTGCCGAGAGTAAGGGCTGCATGATTTGGGATGGACGGCACTTCAGCAATGGCGCGTTGGGCTGGAGGGCGGCGCTGGATCTGGAACGCGGAACGGTGGAGAGTCTGACCAAAGCTTCCGGCCCGCTCTCGCATCTCGTCGCCCATATTCAGCCCATTTCAGCCCTAGATTTCTTGGCCCTCAATGCCCCCGAAGACCTCGCCCTCCTGGCGCGGCAGCCGGCCACAGGGGCGGATTTCCTGGCTGCCGTGCATGTGATGTCGCCGCAACACTGGCATCCGCTGGACAAGCTGGGGCGAGATTTCACCTTCGTACACGCCCCGGTGGCGGGCAGCGACCCCCTGAACGCCACCGCGCTGCGCCTCGTGGACGCCGTGATTTCGCGGGGGCCGTTCGTGCGCTTTGCGTGGGGCGTGGCGATGAGTGACCGCCTTGATCATCATCCCGCCGCCCCGCCCGACGCAGACCGCGCCCACGCCACCGCCTTCGACCCAGGCCGGGCGTTCTTGCGTGTAGAACGGCAAACGCTGACCGGATTTCCTACCGCACATGGAGCGCTGTTTACCATTCGGCCCCTCATCTACCCGCTGCGGCAGGCAGTGGCCGACCCCGCCCATGCCCGTGCGCTGGCTGCCGCGCACCGCTCCATGACGCCGGAACAGGTGGAGTACAAGGGCTTGACGGCGCTCCTGCCAGAATTGCTCGGTTGGTTGGATGAGCAGGCTCAGGTCAATGGGAGCTAGACTGCCGGGCGTGAATGTTCGCCGGTGGTGGATTGGTTTGGGGTTGTCGCTCACAGCGGGTTTGTCGGCCTGTTCGCCGCAGGACGGCGCAGCGCAGACTCAACAAACGCAGAGCCAATCAACACCATCCAGATCAACGCAGCCACGCACCGACCCAGAGAGTGGCCTGCCCTTCATCGCGGTGGCTGCCTTGCCCCGCGAGGGCCAGCAAACCCTGCGCCTGATTGACCAAAACGGCCCTTTTCCGTACTCCAAGGACGGCGCGAGCTTTGGCAACCGCGAGGGAATTTTGCCCCGGCAAACGCGCAATTATTACCGGGAATACACCGTCAAAACGCCGGGAGAAAGTGACCGGGGGGCGCGGCGAATCGTGTGTGGGGGCGTCCGGACCTTGACCGAGTGCTACTACACCGCCGACCACTACGCTTTTTTTCAGAGGATTCGGCCATGATCAATGTGTTCAATGCCCCACCTGAAGGCATCCAAACCGCTCCACACGACATGCGAATTATCGCCGCCGGGTATCAGGTGTCGGTGCGCGAGGTCGACCTGACCCGTGTGCGCGACAAAGACAGCCTGATGTTGGCCTTTTTGCGCGGGCTGGGGCTGACCCAGACGTTTGGGCACAACTGGGACGCCCTGTTTGATGTGCTGACCGACCCCGAAGCCCGCCCCGCCCGCTTTGCGCTGGTGCTGTGTGACTACGACCATTTTCGCAAGCGGCACGCCAAGCTGAATGCCGAGTTGGAAGCCGTGCTGCTGGACGCTCAACGCAGCGCCGCCGAGGTGGGCCGCCAGTTCTGGGTGCTGGCCGAAGAACCCGAACACCAGTTGCGCCGCTGGTAGCTGTTTGGTGAGGGCAGGCCAGTTCTCCGGCCCCTCGTCCACTACACTTGGCCCCGATGAACGCCGTGCCGCCCTCCGCCAACCCTGCCACCAATCTTGCCGCCGCTCCCCGCTACATTTTGGGTATAGACACCTCCTGCGACGATACGGGCGTGGGTGTGGTGGAATTGCTGAACGGGGGCGGCGTGCGGGTGCGGGCCAACCGGATTTGGTCGCAGCAAGTTCATGCCCAGTACGGCGGCGTGATGCCCGAACTCGCCAGCCGCGAACACGTGGAGCGCATAGACGAAATCATGGGCGCGGCGTTAGCAGAAGCGGGTCTGAGCGTGGGTGACATCGGCGCGGTGGCAGCCACGTCCGGGCCGGGCTTGGTGGGCGCGTTACTGGTCGGTCTGATGTACGGCAAAGGCGTGGCGCAGGCACTTGGCGTGCCGTTTTTTGCCGCCCACCATCTGGAGGGCCATATTTTCGCGGCGGCCTCAGAAGAAGCGTTGCAGGCTCCGTACCTGGCGTTGGTGGTCAGTGGGGGCCACACCCATCTGTTCGATGTGCCCGAAGAGGGAAAGTACGTTCTGGTGGGGGCGACCCGTGACGACGCGGCAGGCGAGGCCTTCGACAAGATTGCGCGGCTGGCTGGCCTCGGCTACCCCGGCGGCCCGGCCATCAGCGAGGCGGCCACGCGGGGCAACCCTGACGCCGTGCCCTTTAAGGAACCGTTGCAAGGCCAAAAAGGATTTGAGTTCAGCTTCAGTGGCCTGAAAACTGCCGCGTTGCTGGCTCACAAAGCCGGGGCCAAGCCCGAAGATCTGGCCGCCAGTTTTGAGCGGGCTGCCGTGCGCTTTTTGGTAAAAACCACCGTGCGGGCCGCCAACGCTCATGGGCGTGGCACAGTGGTCGTATCGGGCGGAGTGGCGGCCAACCGTGCCCTACGCGCCGCATTTGCTGCCACTGACCTCCACGCCGTGTTCCCTGGTGCAGGCCTGAATACCGACAACGGCGCAATGATTGCGCTGGCCGGGGCCGCCGCCCTCCACGCGGGCCGCCCCCCAAGTGCGCTGGATGCTGGAGCAGAAGCCTACGCACCGCTGGCAAAGCTGCTTGCACAAGCATGAACGCCTTAGGTGTTTTGCGCTAACAAGATGATTTACCTAGCATATCGCCAGCTCCACCGCAGCTTGATTTTCATTTGTTAACTCTATATCTCATTCACTTTGCGATAGTTAATATGACTTGTTATCAGCTTTACGCTTGAGCCGTAGGCGATGCGGTGGCCTTGGTGAGTAAAGGCTCAAGTCGAGATAAAGCCGGTGAACTTTGCATCGCTGTGGTTGTTTGCCTGAAAAGCGGTTCTCCTGATCGCTCGCTTTCCTCAGGTCAGGCCGCTATTTCTAGCTGGATGCATCCTTTGGCGGGAGCCAGTGAAGTTATGATCTTCACTTGAGTAGAGAGAAATTCTCACCTTAGCTGGCAGGGTTGTCATGACATAGAGGCCACGCACATTGACCATTGGCAGATGTACGCCTAATATGCCTTTCACGAGTCATTCAAGATTCGGCAGTTGTCCCTGTTGGCCCCCTACGGCATCAGATCATCCGCTGACCCTTTCCGCACCTGCGGAACTTGGGCCGTTCTTACCGTTCCCCGCCGCTCTCATAAAGGAGTCACTTTACCTCATGGCCCTGAAACCGATCTCTATTGGCTCAGCACTCCTGCTCGGTACTCTTCTCATCGGGTGTAGCCCCACCGACCCTGTACCGACTGGCGATACCACACCGCCCACCGTGAGCCTAAGCGCTGCACTTGCAGCAGTGGCCCAAGGCGCAAGTACCACCCTGACCGCCACCGCCACCGACAACGTGGCCGTGACCAAGGTGGAGTTCTACAACGGCACCACCAAGATTTCGGAAGATGACACCGCGCCCTATACGGCTGTGGTGACTGTGGCGGGCACCACGACCTACAACGCCGTTGCCTACGACGCAGCGGGCAATAAAGGTGCGGCCACCACCAGCGTGAATGTGGCTGCTGGAACGGGTTTGGTGCAGGGCACAGTGGTCGACCAGAACATCGGCGCGCCCGTGGCAGGCAGCACCATTACGGTCATGCAGGGCAGCACCAATCTGGGCACCTTTACCAGCGGTGCAGACGGCTCCTTTACGCTGGCCGGGTTGCCCGCAGGCAGCTACGACCTGAAGGCCCGCAAAGCCGGACACGCAGGCAGCGACCTGTACGGCGTCGTGGTCAGCGATGGTGCGGCGACTTCCGTGTCGCTCGTGCAGCGCCCCGCCTTCGATACCAGCGCTACCACCAACCCCGCTACGCTGATCCTGACCCGCGGCGACGGCAGCACACCGCTGGCCGGAGCTACGTTTGATGCCAGTACGGGCATAGATTTCAAGGTCGTGTCGGCCCCCGATTCCGACCATGTGGGGCCAGTGCGCCGCGTGTTCGTGCAGCTTGGACGCACTCCCGGTACTCCCGGCGTGACTTCCTCCACGACAGCCGCTGCCTACACCTTCGATCCTCAGCAGAACATGCCCAAAGTCGTGGATTCCGGCCCAGTCACGGTGGGCACCGCCACCAGCGTTCCTAACTTTACGGCGGGCTTCGGCAGCGCGGCGGGCGAAACCGTGTACCTCACGGTCATGTCGGTGGACTACAACTACAACTACTCGCGCTACGTGGTGCCGATCAAGCTGATCAATACCTCGGCTACGGCGGCCAATACGGTAGAGGCTCCCACGCGGGCCGCCGCCACCGCCTACACCCTCAAGCAAGAAGGCTCCTGGACGACGCCCTTCAGCACGCCCACACCCGACGCGGCTCCCAGCGGCTCCGGCGTGTTCGTGGAAGTGCGCTGGTGCTACACCAACGTGACCGCAACGGCCAAGCCCTTTGCCTTCGAGATCGAGCGTTCCAGCGACGGCACCACCTTTACCAAAATTGGCACCGTGGGCGGCAACAGCAGCGCCACTTGCTCGGCCACCAACCAGCAGACCCGGCCCTTCAACTTCCGCGATACCAGCGCCGACCTGACGGTGGGCAAGACCTTTACCTACCGCGTGCTGGCGCGTGGAGCCAACAGCGTCGCCAGCAACACCACCCAGACCACGCCGCTGGCCCAGTTCACGCCGACCTTTATCGGGCCTGCTGACGAGTCTACCGGAGTGTCCATTACCCCCACCTTCGTGATGGGCCAGAACCAGACGGCCATCGGGGCCGACGGCGCGGGTTACAACCTGCGTCTGCGCGACCTGATGACCCTCAGCGGCTACAACCTGCCCGGAGCGTCTGCGTCTGCCCTGATCCGGGTAGAGGAAGGCACGGGCGCCACCGGGAACGGCATTCCCGCCGGAGATTCGTTGGTGTTCCTGAGCAGTGGTTCTCTGCTCGGCAAGCCCGCCGCCGGATCAGTGCTGACCGATACTTCAGGCACCTACGACGCCACCAAGCCCAACCTGTTCCCGGTGAATACGGCGGCCCACACGGTCAGCATTCCGCTGGTAGAACTCACGGGCGCGCCCCTGCAAACGCTGCGGCCCTACAAGTGGGAAATGTACTCCGGCTTTGCCTACAAGTACGCGCCCGCCGAAGGCAACCGGATCTCGGCCTACTCGGTGTACACCTGGGCCGACGGCACGGTGGCTCCGATCAACCAGACCCGCCCCGTCAACCTCAACTGGGACTTTATTACGGGCGAGAAGTAAGGCGGTCGGAGGCGGCGCTCAGCCCATCCGCCGCCGCTTCCGGCCTCCCTGCCCGCCTGATTTACAATCCCTGACCCCGACTTCCTGACAGAGAGGCAAAACGATGCGTAAGAACACTCCGCACAACCTGCGACGGAACCTTCCCAAATCACTCGGCGTGCTGGCCCTGACGGGACTCCTGGCCGCCTGCTCGCAAACCAATCTGGAGGCCAGTGTCCCGGCTCCGGTGGCGTCTGCCCCGGCTGTCATTGGTGAACTGGCCCAGAACGGCCCTCTGAAGTACATCAAAAACGAACTGGTGGTCGGGTACGCCGACGCCGCCAGCCTTCAGGCCGCTGCAACCGCGCTGAAAGGCCAGGTCGTGGCCACCATTCCCGAAATTAAAGTGGCCCTGATCCGCGTGCAGGGCGACGCGCTGAAACAGACCAAGGCCGCCATGCGCCTGAGCGGTGTGCGCTACGCCGCCGTGAACGACGTGGCGACCCCACCCGAACTCATTTCTGGCGTGCAGCCTGCCAGCCTGACCCCACTTGCGGCCAGTGCCGATCAGATTTTTGACGAACTGCCCCAGTACGCCCTCGATCCCCGGCACCTGAACGCCAAAGTCGCGTGGGATGCGGGCCTGACCGGGAAAGGCGTGAAAGTCGCGGTTATCGACGATCCCGGCGATGTGTCTCACCCCGACCTGAACCCCAACTGGGAGGGCAAGGCCTTCGATCCGCTGCAGAACAAGACCTACACCAACGCCACCGATTGGGTCAACTACTTTAAGAAGCCTGAAAACTCGCACGGCACCTTCGTGGCGTCGAGCATCGTGGCTGTCAAAGACGGCAAAGGCATCGTGGGCCTGGCTCACGAAGCCAAGTGGATGCCCGTCGTGATGTTCAACCCCGGCGGCTACAGCAGCTTTAACATCGCGCTGGGCGCAATCTGGGCCACCAACAACGGCGCGCGCGTCATCAACAACTCCTGGGGCGGCGGCGTGTCCTTCGGGCCAGTCAAGGACGCCTTCGACTACGCCATGAGCAACGGCACCACCATCGTGGCCTCCATGGGCAACTCTTACCACGACGAATTCCAGTACCCCGCCGCCCTCCCCGGTGTGATGGCCTCGGGCGCACTCGACGGCAGCAACCGCAAAGTGACTTTCTCGACCAGTGGACGGCATATTTCGAGCAGTGCCCCCGGTCAGGACACCATTTTGGCCAACCCGACCTGGCTGTGGGGCAGCAACCCCGCCAAACCCCAGACCCACCAACTGATCTCCGGCACGTCGTTTTCTGCGCCCTATACGGCAGCCGTGGCCGCTCTTGCGCTGCAAAAGTGCCCCGCCGCCACGCCCTACCAGGTGCGCCGAATCTTGGAAACCACCGCCAACGGCGCGATTGGTTCCAACCCCACCGGCTTTGACCGCGATACGGGCTGGGGCGCACTGAACGCTGGCAAACTGGCCCAGACCCTGACCGACTGCGCCGCGCTGCCCGCCAAGGGCGCAAACGTGTACATCAACGTGAAGTACGCCAATGGCAGCGGCACCCAGCCCGGCGAACTCGTCGACGTGATCTTGCGCGGTCAGGGCATGCGGGCCGGGGCCACCGACGACCCCACGCCGCTGTACCTCACGCCCACCGACGCCGCTGGCGACGCCCGCTTCTCGGAAATTGCGCCTGGAACCTACGACCTGTACGTGGCCGGAGCCGATCTGAGCATCACGGGCGGCAAGACTGAAGACCGGGGAACCTTTGTGGGCACCCTGACCGCCACCAGCGGCAGCACCTACTTCACCCCTGACCGCAAAAACATCATCCTGACGGCCAATGGGCCCGACTTCAATCCCGTAGACCCCTACGAGCCGAACGATACGCCTGCCACAGCCAAGACCATCGCCTATGGTCAGACCACCGATACGGCCTACATCTTCGGCAAGCCCAAGGACTTGGACTACTTCAAGTTCACGGGCGCTGCGGGCGACCAGATCAAGGCAGAGATGCTGGCCGCAGGACAGTTGGGCGGCTCGCTGGATTCCTACCTGTACCTCGTCGGCCCCGACGGTGTAACGGTGCTGGCTGAAAACGATGACCGCGGTACGCCCCGGATCGACTCGGACTCCGAAGTGAACTTCACGTTGACGGCTGCGGGAACGTACTACCTCATCGCCACCAGCTTCACCATCACCGAAGGTCAGAACGACGATAGCCCCTTCAACAAGTACAAGTTGAAGCTGACCAAGACCAACTGAGCCCTGCCTCTCTTCCCCGGCCCCTGCCTTTGTGCGGGGGCTTTTTGCTGACATATAGAAGTAGTTCTTAAACCCTCAAGTTCCAGACCCTTAGACGCCCTCCTTTCTGTCCCGCAATTTTCTGTCCACGCTCCACCCATCCCACGCCCATTTCTGAGCCTGCCTGACTCATACCAAGTTGCGATGATTCGCTAGAATTTTCCGAGTGGAGTGAGTGGCAAAAATTACGGCCTGGCGGCGATGGACGACCCTATCGGTGCCTTTACGGATGTTCGGGAATCAGAGCAAGTCAGTATCAAGTTGCTTACGCGCACCTCACTGAAATCAGGCGCTCCGGTCAGGTAGCAGGGGCGTATACTGGGAGGCGTCATGTTCCGTGTCCTCAACAAAGTATTCGATAACAACCAGCGCGACGTTTCGCGCATCATCAAAACGGTGGTGCAGCCGGTGAACGCGCTGGAAGAAGAAACGATGAAAGTCGAGAATCTCGCCGAGGCCTTTATGGCTCTTCGGAAACGCGTACAGGAGGGCGGGGAGTCCCTAGACGACGTACTGATTCCGGCCTTTGCCCTGATCCGCGAAGCAGGCCGCCGCTCTATCGGCAAGCGCCATTACGACGTGCAGCTCATCGGCGGCGCGGCGCTGCACCAGGGTCGTATTGGCGAAATGCGTACCGGAGAAGGCAAAACGCTGGTGGCTACACTGGCGCTCGCGCTCAACGCCCTGGAAGGTAAAGGCTGCCATCTCGTCACTGTCAACGACTATCTGGCGCGGGTGGGCATGGAAGAAATGGGCCTGCTGTACCGCACGCTGGGCCTGACCGTGGGCCTCGCCAACCGCGAGTTGCAGCCCGCGCAAAAGCAGGCCGCCTATGCCTGCGACATCACCTACGTCACCAACTCCGAGTTGGGCTTCGACTATCTGCGCGACAACATGGCCCAGAGCCGCGAGGCGTTGGCCCTGCGTGCCGATTCACCGCTGAATTTTGCCATCGTGGACGAAGTGGACAGCATTCTGATCGACGAGGCCCGCACGCCGCTGATCATTTCGGGAGCCGCCGAAAAAGCCACCGACCTGTACTACGTGTACGCCAAGCTGATTCGGCGCCTGCAAAAGGGCGAACCCGCCGAACCCGGCAAACGCGCCGAGGCCACGGGCGACTACACCATCGACGAGAAGGGCAAGCAGGTGCATATCACCGAGGGCGGCATCGGCAAAATCGAGAGATTGCTGAGTATTCCTGACCTGTACAGCCCCGAAAACATGGACAAGGCCCACATGATCACGCAGGCGATCCGGGCCAAAGAGCTGTACCACCGCGAAAAAGACTACATGGTCAACGCGGAAGGCGAAGTGCTGATCGTGGACGAATTCACGGGCCGCTCGATGCCCGGACGCCGCTACGGCGAGGGTCTGCATCAGGCCATTGAAGCCAAGGAAAACGTCAAGATCGAGAACGAGAACCAGACGCTGGCGACCATTACGTACCAGAACTTTTTCCGCCTGTACAACAAGTTCTCAGGCATGACGGGTACGGCCAAAACCGAGGAAAAAGAATTCCTCGACATCTACGGCAGCGACGTGCTCGTTATTCCCACCAACAAATCAATCCTCCGTAAAGACGCCGAAGATCTGGTGTATCGCTCGCGCATCGGCAAATACAACGCGGTGGTGCAGGAAGTCGTGGAGATGCACGCCACGGGCCGCCCGGTTCTGATCGGCACGGCCAGCATCGTGACCAGCGAGCAACTCAGCGATCTGCTGAAGGCCGCGCAAATTCCGCACACCGTTCTGAACGCCAAATTTGAGGCGCAGGAAGCCAGCATCGTGGCGCAGGCCGGACGCAGCGGCACGGTCACGATTGCCACCAACATGGCCGGACGCGGCACCGACATCAAGCTGGGCGGCGACAGCGAATTCCTGCTGGGCGAGGCCATAGAACAGAACTTTGGCATCAGCCGGTTCGCGCCCGAAGCCGAGAATTTCATCAAGGCGATCAGCCGCCAAGATCCTGCCGCCACCGAACTTGGCCTCCTCATTCCCGGCGTCACGCCCGAATTTATCGCGCAGGCGCAGCAACTCGAACTCGCCACCATTGCCGACCATGCCCGCGTGCAGGAAATCGGCGGGTTACACATCATCGGCACCGAGCGCCACGAATCTCGCCGAATAGACAACCAGTTGCGCGGACGGGCCGGGCGGCAGGGCGACCCCGGCAGCAGCCGCTTCTATGTCAGCTTTGAGGACGACCTGATGCGCCTGTTTGCCAATGACCGCGTGGTGTCCATGATGGATCGGCTCGGCATGGACGACAGCCAGCCTATTGAGGCCAAGATGGTCACGGGGGCCATCGAGAAGGCGCAGGCCCGCGTGGAAGACCGCAACTTCAGCACGCGCAAGCAACTGCTGGAATTCGACAACGTGATGAGCGTGCAGCGCGACACCATCTACGGTCAGCGCCGTGAAGTGCTGCTGGGGCCAGACGAGGCCGTCGAGGAAAGTACCGAAGGCATGATCGCGGATTTCGTGGATTTGCAACTTGCGACCCACGCGCCCGTGGATGAAAACCCCGACACGTGGGATATCGAAGGCCTGCAAACCGCTGTTGTGGACGCCGTGCCACAACTGGAAGGCTTCGACTTCGCGGCCCTCAGAGGCGTGTCGCCTGCCGAAGCTCAGGAGCGCCTGCTGACCGCTGTGGCCGACGCCTTCGATGCCCGCAAGGAAGAACTCGGCCCCACCATGCTGAACAGCCTGAGCCGCTACGTGCTGCTGCAAGTTGTGGATCAGCACTGGAAAGAGCATCTGCACGGCATGGACGTGCTGCGGCAGGGCATCGGCCTGCGCGGGTACGGCCAGCGTGATCCCTTCACCGAATACAAGTTTGAAGCCACCAATATGTTCAACGAGATGATCGACAACTTGAAGAACGACGTGACCAAATTCGTGTTCAGAATGCAGTTTTCCAACGCAATGTAAATCCTCACCGTCCTAGACGGAGGATTTAACCAATTGCGGTACGTTCAGGGCGCACACTTCCACGTGTGTGCCCTTCACTTTGAACTGCACCCCAAGATCGCTCAACAGCTGTTGATACTCCTCCGCGTCCAGCCGAGGCACCCCTTCCGCCAGCCTCGACAGGTCTGGCGGAAGTGCCGTGACGATGTTCGGCCTCAGATCCTCCAACTGGCGCTGCATCTCCTCACGCCGCCGGGTGAATTCCGCCCGGTCAATCAAGCCCTCCAGGTGGAGATCGATCAAGGCATCACGCCGGGCTTCTAGGGCTCGTCGCAGGACAGCCTGGTCATCGTGTATGGGCTGAGTCGCCATCAGGCGGGCCAGCACCTCGCTGTCTCTCAGCGCCGCTTCCAGGGCCAGCCGCGCCGCTGTATCAGTTGCTAGCGTGGGGTAAAAGGTGCTTCCTTTGCCGGTGGCCGGACAAACGGGCGTCCCGCGTCGCTCTGGGCTACAGCGGTAGTACAGGATCGATTGGCCGGATCGACTTTTGTTGGCACTGCCTGACAGGGGAGAGCCGCAGGCACAGAACAGCTTGCCCGACAACGGAAAGCGCCCCACGTCCCGCCGCACATGATTCTTGGTGGCCGTGCGCTGGGCTGCCTGCCAGACCGCTTCACTGACCAGAGGCGGGCAAGGGATAGGCATCCAGGCCTGAGGGTCTGCCGCATGGCTGCTGCGCCGGTAAGACAGTTCGCCGGTCATGTAGGTGCGCTCTTGCACGATCCCGCGCACGGTGGCGAGGTACCAGTTCTTTCCTTTGGAACCGACAATGCCGTCTTTGTTCAGGCTGTCCGCGATGGCCTGGAAGGGGGTACCGCCTGCAGCGCGGCGGAAGATTTCTTGCACGGTGGGGGAGAAGTCGGTTTCTATAATTCGTCCGTCTGGGCCACGTCCATAGCCAGCCGGGAGTACTGAGCTTGACTGGGGGTAAATGCCCTGGCTGGCCGCTTGCAGTCGGCCTGCTGCCGTGCGCTCGCGAGTGGTCTCAACTTCCAGCTCGGCGAGGGCCGCCAGAATGGTGAGCATGAGGCGTCCCGCAGGGGTCTCGGAGTCAATGTTTTCGGTCAGGCTGACCAGCCGCGCCCCGGCCTCTTTGATGCGGCCCACAATGCTCAGGAGCTGCACCGCCCCGCCGCGTCCCAGTCGGGAAAGGCTGTAGATGATGATGGTGTCGCTTGGCCGGAGGTCGTTGAAGAGTGCAGTGAGCTGGGGGCGCTCGTTGAGTTGTCCGGAGACGCCGCGTTCTTCGTAGAACTGGACGGGCTTCAGGTCTTGGTAGGCGGCGAAGGCCAGGGCTTTTTCACGTTGGAAGGCGAGGCTGAACTTTTCGACTTGGGCGGCAGACGAGACCCGAAGGTAGGCGCGGGCGGTCATAGGGTGTCAACCATTGGTTGTCAAGGTCAGAGGGAAATGTTCGGTCTGGCTTGACGCTGTGGCTTGATGAAGCGTATGCTGACCATACAGGGGGCCACTCATATGAGTGGCCTCTTGCCATTGCACCAAGCCTCTCTAATTTCATGGGAAAACAGAGGAAAGAACCCGGTAAGGCTGCCATACTCGTCTTTATCTACGATGTACTGATTGAGTTGAATCAATAGTTTTGACGCAGATTCAGGATAAAGTTGTCGCACACTCTGGCTCGCATACGCAATTTGAAGCATTGCAAAGAGACTTTCGTGCACACTCTCCATTCTCAATTTTGTATTAGGAATATGTAATCCCAGAGAGTCAAAAGGCCTATCGCGCAGTGCCAAAACCATACCGGGGTCCGTGGCATGACGCATATTATGCTCTACTCTGTACCGAATCATCTTTGCGCGAAAGACTCGGTAAGCTGCTAAATCTGCCAATTGCATTAAATTATTGATGTGAGGACTAGATTCTCCAATTGAATCTACAGATTCGAATCGTCTCAAATCTTGGAAAATACTCATACCCTCCGAAAACGCAAATCCCTTACTGGCTTCGGAAGTATCGTAGTATACTTTGAGCCTATGGCCATTGCTTGATGCGAAATCATCACCTACCACAATAAGATTCATGATCATTCGAATAAGCGGATTAAGCATTATCCCGTAAAAAGTTTTTGTCGCCTTAGGAAAGTATTCCTTTAATATTTCCCTTTCTGCAATAGTATTTGCATCTTCACAATAACTTTTAAGGACTTCTTGAACTTGAGGTAGTTCTAGACTCACTCCGATAACTCGGAGACTGCCTGCCTGTCCATGTTTAAAAATAATGTCGTAGCCAAGTCGTACCCAATGCAAGATTTTTTTCCGATCAACTTTTAAGTAAGGGCTATTTACTGGGAGTTGATTGCCCCACATCTCACTCATATGTAGTTCGGGGGGTTCCGGCAATCGTAGTTCTCTCTGAATGTGTTCTCGTAACCGTTGCACATCACGCTTGATGGCCCTTTCTGCACTTTCATCAACGAGAATCCCACCAGCGCTCGTAATAGGAACACCGCCATTGATGTTATTGACTTTACGCAGTTTGAAATTTTCATCTATGACTGCGCCGTGAGTAGCACTATCATCTAAATACATCTTCCAATTAGCCATTATTAACCACCTTCAGCGCCAGCACACGCCCATCAGTCATCGGCGATCACCAAACCGATGCACATTGACGGATAGCCCGGCACCTGGTACAGGCTCACACCGCTACCTTGAAAGCTGCCCTCATCGGGCACGTCATCACCAACCCAACAGCGTAAGTAGTACTGGTAGGAGCTGGCGTGGATGATCCGGCCATGCTGCGCGATGAAGCCGCCTCGCCGGCCATCCTCGTCAAACGTCACGATCCGCTTCAAAGCCATATGCAGCTGAATCTCTGCCGTCTGGTGGAGTCGCCAGACCGCCCCCGCATTCAGCCCGCCAACCTCTAGCACCTTGTCCACCATCTCGCGCGGGGCAAGCCAGTGCAGGCTGCCGTGATCGGCCAAGCGTTCCAGGTGCGCGTCCATATCCGGCACATGGGCGTGGTGATACTGGATGGCCTTCACATAGCTCTGGTCATCGATCAGTTCAGCAGCGAGGGCATGGCTGGCTTCATGTGCAAGGTCTTCGCGGCGGCGGGTTCGCTTCAGGCCTGACTCCACCACGATCTCTCCAGAGGCCGTCAAGAAGCTGTGCTCACCTGTCTTAACCCGACCTAACGCAGCGGCAATGCGCTCCATGTCTGGGGTGTAGTCCAACTCTTTATGGCGTTCCTCATGCGCTAAGAACAGGTCGGAGAGGAGTGGGTCAAAGCTCACTCCTCTGGCTCCGCTGGATCGAATTTATCTTTCACTTCCATGTAGAACGTCAACCATTCTTCAGGGCTGACGGGCCTGCGCTTGTGCGGCGAGTCGGTCAGGAAGCGCTGCCAGCGGTATTCCTTGATACCTGCAAAGAGCGGCTGGTCGCCGTATTGGGCTGCCGCTTCAAGGATGGCATCGGGGATGGGCGCTGGTGGTTGTTTTGGTACTTTCCAGCCACGTGCAGAGGCGGTGTACATGCGAACAGGAGGGGCTGGTTTCCCAGCTTCTGAATCCGGTTGTCCAAAAGCATCCATAACTTTTTGAGAATAGACTAGGCTCACTTTAAGAAAACGCCCTTCTACAATTCCTACAACTTCAACTTTGTCTGATCCTATTAGGCTAGGTTCTAGTTGTCCATACTCCCTGATACCGTGTATCTGATTAACATAAGAAATGTATGCTTCAATTCCGTCTTCTATTTTCGGTGGTCGGGAGTGATAAAAAATGACCTCGGTCATTTTATCCGGTGCGGTTTCAATAAAAGTTCCTGGCCGAATGCGTTCAATTTCATCTCGCGATAAACGAAAGAATTGCACAAGTGAGGAAAAATGCTCACTGTTAAGGATGTTGTATCGCCCGCCCTCCAAAGCACTCAAATACTGAACATTTGGAATAGACGTTCCGTCAACAACATCCTGAAGACGCAAATTTCTGCGGACCCGGAGCTGCTTGAAGTACGCCCCTGCATCCTCACGGGTCATGGGCTGAACTGGGACATCTGGCAAAAAAACTCCTCGCAGGGGCATAGGGAAAACATGCATGCTTACCTTTACGCTTAACTGTAAATTATAGTTCCCTGTAACGGTAGACAGTTGACGGCAAGCTCTAAAGTGCTTGACAGGGATTATAGTTTGCTATAAACTCTAATTATGCGAATCCAAGTAGGCCAGAACATCCGCGCCGCCCGCGAAAGGTGCGGCCTGGATCAACGCGAACTCGCAGAAAAGATGTTTGGCAAGGCGGAACGTTCTAGTTACATCAGCGATGTAGAGAGTGGTAAGGCGGGGAACGTGACTGTTGAGCGCTTGGCGGAATTCGCAACTGCTCTCAATTGTCAGCCTTACGATTTATTGCTAACTACAAACTCCAAAGTAGGAGCCGCATGACCCAGCCCGCTCGCAAGATTTCCACCCGATATGACCCTGCGGCTCACCAACGGGTGATCTCCATGCTGCTGGCCGCTGCTGAGCGGCCCCTTCCTGTTTCTCAACCCGTGCCCGCTGAGGCGCGTTTAGAGCAGCCAGTCAAAAAGACGGGCTGAGCAATAAAAAACCCCGCTTATGGCACGCGACGCCAGCGGGGATCGGAGATCGATATGCAGAGACTAGCAGAAACCCTAAGCCCCAGCCGCCAGCGTGAACGCTTCAACGTGCAGTTGGCCCAGGCGCACACCTACGCCCGCGATCATAGCGTGCCCTTCAACCCCATCAAGCCCGACGCGCTGCTGGAACTGGACGGCGATGCCTACAGCGTGGAATGGATGCTGGTACGGGGCGACACCATGTCGACGGCTATGCAGGTGTGGGCCGTGACCGTCCGCCCCCGCAGCACGGGTGTAGCGCAGGGCTACGGCCAGGTCATCCGCAAAGAGCGCCGCAGCAAGAAGACAGGATGCGCCACCGTGCGCTACAACTCGCCCGCTGGCAACTACAGCACCGAAGACGAAGTGCAGGCCGCGCTGGTGGCGTTGACGGCTGCCCGCATGAGTGGCAAGGACGTGGCGGCATGAACCGCTCTGAGTCCCAGCGCCACGTTTTCCAGATGGCCTACACCGTGGCCTTGACTCAGCCCGTGGTGGGCTGGGGCTTGGGCCTCACAGCATTCGTGAGCAGCATTTTGGCAGTGCTGGTGGGTGGCGCATGAAGTCCGTCCGGTTTGCGAATGGCAATTTCGCCATCAGTATCAGCAAAAATACCGATACCGACGAAGTGAATCTGGACATTGAAGGTATGGATGATGCAGACACCTGCGTTGAAGTTCATGGCTATTACTCCCCTGATGAGGCCCGCGAGATTGCCTCTTACCTGATCGAGATGGCTGACCAGTTGGACGTGCCGGAACGCAGCAAAGCAGGTGCGCTGTGAACGCTTTTGCCGCTCGCTTCCGGGCCTTTCTGGAGCGTCTGTTTGGAGTGCGGGAGCCTGAGCCTGAACCGAACCTGTGGGACGTTTGGGCCGACTTGTACGACCGCGCACCGGGCAGCCCAGAGGAACAGGAAGCGTGGTTGGAGCTGCAACTGAGCAGCATGGAACGCCGGGAGCGTGCCGCGTGATTCGCGCCCTGCTGTGCATCGCGTGCTGGTGGGCCGCGTTCCGCCTGATCCCTGACCTGCACCCAACAGCGAGCGGGGAACTGAAGCTGCTGTTTGGCCTATTGATGCTGATCGCCGTCGGATGCCTGCTCAGCCTGATTTTCCAATTCATCAACCCCGAGGAACGCGCATGACTGCACTTGCTTACCGCGAAACCAACACGCTGACCCTCGCTGCTCAGGCCATGCAGCTGCTCGACTTCGGAAACATGCTGATGAAAAGCGGACTGCTGGGTCAGAACGTTAAAAGCCCTGAAGCTGCCGTCGCCATCATGGTCAAAGGCATGGAGTTGGGCCTACCCGCCATGGCCGCATTGAACGGCATCACCGTGATTCAGGGCAAACCCACTGTCAGCCCTCAGCTCATGCTCAGCCTGATCAATCGCAGCGGACAACTGGAAGACCTACAGATCGCAACCGGAACAGACGGGGCCACCGTCACCATGAAACGGAAGGGACGCAGCGCCTTCACTGCCAAGTTTGGACCGAACGAAGCGGAAGCAATGCAGCTGAACAACAAAGACAACTACAAGAAGCAAGCCCCCGTGATGTACCAGTGGCGTGCGGTAGCCGCGTGCGCCCGCGTGGTGTTCCCTGACGTGATTGACGGCCTGTACACCCCCGAAGAGATGGGCGCAGAGGTACAGGTGGATGAAGACGGGGCCATGACTGTGACCGCCATCCAGGAAGCCAAACCCGTTGCTGCTCAGCCCGTTTCTGATGGCCGTGAAGAGATGGATGCCCGCATGAAGACCTACGGCCCCAAACTCGCCGCCCGCCGGGAAGGTCTGAAGCGGTACGGCGTGACCGGACAAGAAGTGGACGTGGCATTGAACAACCTTCAGCCCTGGCGCGAGAGTGACGACAACGCCCTGGCAGCGGTGGCCTACCTCGATCAGTGGGGCAAAACGCTGAAGGATCAGGCGGCAGAAGATGCCCAGCAGGCTACAGAAGTCGCTGCTCTGAATGCTGAAACGATGTTGACCCCGGAGCAGCGCGGCCAGTTGCAAGCCGTCGCCAAAGCAAGCGGTGCGGCTACCAGTGAGCAGCGGTACGCGCTGTGGGGCTACATGTCTAACAACCCCACACCGATTGCGACCAACAACCTCACAGCTGAGCAAGCCACCTATCTGCTGGACACCTTCAGCGCCATGAACCCCGATGAGCGTGCCCAGTGCCTCACCGAAGCCAGCACCAAATTCAAGGTGGCTGCAGCATGACCGCCGCCGTGCTCCCACAGGACTACACAGACTTCCTGCACGCCAAGCAGGTAGAAACACCCGCCCTCGGCTTCACCCCCGCTGCCCTGCCTGCCCAGCTCAAGCCCTTCCAGCACGACCTCGTGATGTGGGCTCTGCAGCAGGGCCGCGCCGCCTTCTTTGCCGAGCGCGGTCTGGGTAAGGCCTTTATGGAACTGGCTTGGGCGCAAGCCATCGCAGAGCACACAGGCCGCCCCAGCTTGATCCTCGCCCCGCTGGCCGTTAGTTGGCAGCTGGCCCGCGAGGCGCAGCGCTTTGGCATCCCCGCCGCAGTCACACGGGACGGCACCTTGCCTGAAGGCGTGCCGGTCATCATTAGCAATTACGAGCGTCTGCCCCACCTCGATGTGTCCGTCTTCGGTGGCGTCGCCCTGGATGAATCGTCGATTCTCAAGAGCTTCATGGGCCGCACCAAACGCGACCTGATCGAAGCCTTTGCGAATACGCCCTACCGCCTTGCTGCCACGGCCACCCCTTCCCCCAATGACACGGTGGAACTGGGCAACCATGCCGAGTTCCTAGGCCTGATGGAACCGGGCGAAATGCTCACCCGCTGGTTTATCAATGACACCACGCAAGCGCAAACCTTCCGGCTCAAGCGCCATGGTGAACTGGAGTTCTGGCAATGGGTGGCCAGCTGGGCGCGCGCGCTGCGTCTACCCTCTGACCTCGATCCTCAGTACTCCGATGACGGGTACCTGCGCCCCGCCCCGAACTACCACGCGCACACCGTCCAGACCGATCACAGCAAGGCTCCAGAAGAAGACGGTGCCCTGTTCCGGCAGGTCTCGGCGAGCGCCACCAGCCTGCACAAAGAGCTGCGGGATTCGCTCGAGCAGCGCGCGGCCGTCGTGGCAGATCTCGTACACGCTGAACCGTCTGAGCCGTGGGTGATCTGGGTTCACACCAACCTGGAAGCCGATGCAGTGCGGGCATTAATTCCGGACGCCGTAGAAGTGCGCGGCAACATGACCCCGGACGAAAAAGAAGCTCGCCTCACGGCCTTCGCCGATGGATCTACTCGAGTACTTCTGACCAAACCCAGCATTGCCGGCTGGGGCATGAACTGGCAGCACTGCGCCCGCCAGGTGTTCGTCAGCCTGAACTACAGCTTCGAAGAGTTGTACCAGGCCGTAGGCCGCAGTGACCGCTTTGGGCAAGAGCGCCCCGTGCAGGTGCATCTGGTCACCACCGACACCCACAGCAGCGTCCTGGCCACCGTGCGCCGCAAACAGGCGGAACACGAGGCGATGCAGGGCAAGCTGATCGAAGCCACCCGTGGTGTGCGGGACGGCACGGCTATCACCCTCACTGTTGGCCCCGCGCACCGCCGCACCGAAACAGCAGACCGCTGGACGTTGCACAACGGGGACTGTGTGGCCGTCACGCGCACGCTGCCCACGGCCAGCCATGACTTCCAGATCTTCAGCCCGCCCTTCAGCAATCTCTACTCCTATAGCCCTGATCTGCGGGACATGGGCAACACCGAAGACGACACCGAATTCTTCCGGCACTTCGGCTACCTGATTCCTGAACTGCGCCGCACCCTGAAGCCAGGCCGTCTGTGCGCCGTGCACGTCAAGAACTTGCAGGTGTACGCCAGCAGCAACGGCTATAGCGGCCTCAGAGACTTCCGGGGCGATACCATCCGCGCTTTCTTGGACGCGCCCAAAGGGGAAGACGGCAGCTTCTGGAGCTACCACTCCGAGGTATGCATCTGGACAGACCCAGTGCGGGAAATGCAACGCACCAAATCCGACGGCCTGCTGTACAAGAACATCAAGGGCAACGCCGCCAAGAACCGGCAGGGTATGGCCGAATACGTGGTCGTGTTCCGGAAGTGGGGGCCGGGCATGGAGGATACCGAGCGCGTCACCCACGACCCGGAAGACTTCACCCTCCCCACATGGCAGCAATACGCCTCTCCGGTCTGGAATGACATCCGACGCACCGATGTGCTGAATGCCAAGATCGCCCGCTCTGATGACGATGAAAAGCACTTGGCTCCCTTGCAGCTGGAGGTAGTGCGCCGCTGCGTGCGCCTCTGGACGAATCCCGGTGACGTGGTATTCACGCCCTTTCTGGGCATTGGCTCTGAGGCTTACGCTGCGCTGCAGTTAGATCGTCGAGCCGAAGGCGTGGAGTTGAAGCCCGAGTATTTCGAGTGGGCCGTGAGACATGCTCAGCAGGCTGCGCAGGATGCCAGTTACCGTCTCTTCCCACTGGAGATGGAGGCATGAAGTTCGGGAGCTTGTTCGCTGGTATCGGTGGCCTTGACCTCGGACTGGAATGGGCTGGAATGACCTGCGCTTGGCAGGTCGAAATTAATGACTACGCCGGACGTGTCCTGAAAAAGCACTGGCCCGCCGTGCCCCTGCACAAAGACGTGCGAGACGTAGGAGGCCACAACCTTGACCCCGTTGACCTTATTTGCGGAGGTTTTCCCTGCCAGCCCCACAGCTTTGCCGGATCGCGCAAAGCCGATGAAGACGACCGTGACCTCTGGGAAGAATTCGCCCGAATCATTCGCGAGCTTGGACCCCGCTGGGTACTGGCGGAAAACGTACCAGGGCTTCTATCAAGTCGCTTTGCTGGGCAGCGAGGCGGGTTCTTCGGAAAGGTACTCGCAGACCTGGCCGAGATCGGGTATGACGCGGAGTGGGACTGCATACCGGCTTCTGCCCTCGGCGCCCATCATCAGAGGGATCGGGTCTTCGTTATTGCCTACCCCAATGGCCTCGGAAGCTATTCATTCGGGACGCACGGTGAATCGTCCGGGCAGCCAAAAGCATTTGGCCATGCAGGTTCGGACGTGGCCCACGCCGACCGCTCAGGATGCGAAGAACAGCACTCTCCCGCCCAGCCTGGCTGGGCGGGAGAGTATTCCCGGCGCAGTCATGCGGCTCTGGCCGACGCCAACGGTGAGCGGCAACCACAATCGCAAGGGAGCGAGTGCCACGAACGGAGATGGACTAGCGACCGTAGCGCGGATGTGGCCGACGACACGGGCCTCGGACAGTTCCCGCGTCCCAAAACGCAGCACGCCGAACACGATCAAGCGGACAGCCAGCGGGCGAGCGACGTTAGCCGAATTCGTGCAGGAGCGGCAAGACCTGACTGGAGTGGCCCCCACCCCTACCCCCTCACTGAACGAGACGAGACCGGACGGGAAATTGAGCGTGACGTTTACGGAGTGGCTCATGGGGTTTCCGCACGGGTGGACAGACTTAGAGGATTAGGAAACGCAGTCGTGCCAGCGGTGAGCTATCACGTCGGCTCGCTGATCATGGCAGCCCATCAGGCGGTGAGCTGATGCGCCGCGGTGAAGACACCGTCATTCCCAACTGGGCACTGGACGCCATCCAAGACATGACGCTGGCTGCTGACATCCGGGTGCTGCTATTCCTGACCCGTCACCGTCAGTACCGGGGCAACACCTTCAGTACAAAGCAGCTGGCCATTGCCCTTGAAATTGACGTGCGAACAGTCCAAACCAGCACCCTGAGATTGGCGAGCGAAGGTCTGATTCTGTCTGGAGAGGGCCTTCATTGCTCGCTCGAATCTGCAAGCCGTGTGCAAGGCATCCGCAAGCCTCTTGCAAAGCCCTTGCAAAAAGACTCGCACCAAGATCAGGAAAACAACGTACAGGACGTTATTTCTGAGTCCCTGAATAAAGGAAGTAAGGAAGAAAGGAATAAAAGAAAAAACATCCCCCCTACCCCCCAAGGGGGAGAGGCGCAGAACCCCACCGCGCCTATGGGTGAACCTGTCATTGATCCTGTTCAGGTTGAAGTTCAAACCCCGGCACGCCAGAAGACCAACGCCACCGACAAGAAAAATGTTCCGGCGGCGCGGCGCGGTGCGGCGGCCCTGCCCCCGCTGCCCGATGACCTGGCTGCTGTTGCAGGTCTTCCGGAAGCCTGGGACCGCTGGATGCTCTACCGCCGTGAGCGCCAGCTCGCTACGGCGCCCAGCACGGCCACCGGGATGTTCAACAAACTCCGGGATCTGGCGTCCAAGGGGCACCCCCCGGTGGAGGTGATCCAAACCAGCATTGACAACGGCTGGCAGGGCCTCTTTCCGATCCGAGTCCAGAACCTGAAGTTCACACCCCGTCCACAGACCACCGAACAGGCCAACCAGCAGGCAGCTGATCGGGCCAGCGACATCTACGCCACCTTGCAGGAGGGAACCCATGCAGTTTTCTGATGCCCAATTTGCCGCCGCCTGGACCGTGCTCGAAGACCGTTTCCACCGCAAGCACAATGCCCAGACCGTCAAGATTTACCGCGACATCTTGGCTGCTGAACTCACTGCTGAGCAGTTCGCCGAGGCGTGCCGTGCGGCCTTCCGGTTCGGTAAATACATGCCCAGCCCGCAAGAACTGATTGATTACGGCTTGGGTGCAGGTGACTTCCAAGCCCGTGCGTTGGGTGTCTGGGATGGACTCGTCGAGCGTGTGGGTCGCGGGGAGCAGGCGACGACGGAACCCGGCCCCGTGCGGAGCCTCCTGAACAGCGTGTGCAACGGCCAGGCGCTGGGCATGGTTGACATGAAGCATTTCCCGTTCCTGAAGAAAGAGTTTGTGGAGCGGTATGCCCAGCAGCTGCTGACCGAGGCCCGCACGAACACACCCATGCTGACCGCTCCCATGTCGGAGGTGGCCCGTGTTCTCCAGTAACGAGCGCATGAATCGCCCCGTGACCTTTGGTGAGGCGCTGGGTGCGAAAGCAGGGGAGACGTTGGAGCTCAACACGATGCAATCCGCGACCTGCGGCCGTTGTGGTGAAGAGCCCCACCTGTACCACCACGTTTCACCCAAGGGCCGTGATGTGACGGTCTGGATTCCTACTGAACACCGCTGCTCTGCGTACTGAATCTGCCTTTCACCCCTCTAGGAGGTAACACCATGCAAACCTACGGAATTTTCGCACTGAGCTTCAAAACCGCCACCATCAAAACTGACAACGACGCGGGACGCGTGCTGGACGCTAAATACAAGTTCGCCACTGGGGTGCGGGCGGAGCGCCGATTCATGTTGGAGCACGTGCCCGTCCTCAAAGGTGCGGCGCAGGAAGGCGGCAAGCTGCGCCTGGAAGTCACGCCCATGATGGATGGTCAGGCTTTCCCGGCCGTGGATGTGCCGGTGATTCTGCGCGGGAACATCACGATTGATGAGGCCGGAGACGTGCTGGTCAACTTGCGGGTGCAGTTCTCTGAGTTGGAGAACGCGGGCTTAGGGGTGGATGCCCTGCTCATGGCCAGTTGCTGCCTGGAGTGCACGGTGAGCAATCAGCCGACGCTGGACGAGCAGATCCGGACTGAGCTGAAGGCAGAAGAACAGGTCAAAGAGGACGTGGCCGACGTGCTGAAAGACACGGAAGCGCTGCTCAAGCCTGCTGAAGCGGCTGCCCCGAATATCCCGCTTGGCCCAGATCTGGATGTGGAAGAAGACATGCCCTTCCCCACCGATGGCAGCGACGGCTTCGGCACACAACCCAGCGCCTGAACAGACCGGGGCGGGCCTGTGTGCCCGCCCTCTTGGAGATCCCCATGCCGAAACCACCTGCCCTCACCACACAACAACTGAAGGAACGCGGCTGGACGCCCGCCATGATCCGTGACCTCCTCGGCACGCATGACCGTGAGCGCCCGAGTGAGTTGCGGGTTGGCCGCCGGGATCGCCTGACAGACGGGATCGTGAAGCTGTACTTGGAAGAGCGTGTTCTGAAGGCAGAAAGTACCGCGCAGTTCGCCCGTGCTCAGGATGCTGCCCGTGTTCGCCAGGACAGCGCGAATCAGGCCGCAGAGACCCGCAAGGCCCGGCAGGAAGCCCAGGTGGAAGCTTACGTCGAGGCGTTCAAGTCCAACATTGTGCCGCCCGAGAATGCCAGCGAGATGTCCCAGCAAGAGCTGTGGAGCCACCACCTGGACGAGTACTACAGGGCCTCTTTGAGTGAAGGCCTGGACGGCATACGTGGCAAGGTGCGCACGGACGCCCTGAACCGTGTGTATGCCAAACACCGTGCTGCCGTGTACACCGCATACGGCTGGGAGGATCACCTATGACTAGTACCCTTGAACAGCCTGCCCCCGTGCTAGCCCCAGAAGAACGCGGTGAACTCACCAAGCTGGAAGCCATCGTGCGCCAGGGCTGGGCAGGGTTTGTCAGCGTGGGTGAGGCGTTGCTGACCATTCGTGACCGCCGTCTCTACCGCGCTGAATACAAGACCTTTGGTGACTACTCCGAACAGGTCTGGGGCTGGTCTCGCCAGCGGGCGCAGCAACTCATGGACGCGGCAGAAACCAGCCAGACTTTGACAACCATTGGTTTACACCCGGAGAACGAACGCCAGGCCCGCGAGTACAAGGACGCGGCCAAAGTGGTGGCAACACTTGAGCCCGAAATGCAGGTGGCTGTGGCGACGTATCTGAAGACGGCCACCGGCAGCGAGCGGCCTAGCACGAGTCAAGTGAAAGCAGCGGCAGAGGTGGCAGCGGCCATCGATGCGCACGGCACGGTGGCACACCCTGACACGGGAACCGAAGTGCCCTTCCATGCGTTGACCGGAGAACAGCGGGCGACAGCGCTGGCAGAGAACGTCACCAACGGGACTTACGAGCGCCTCAAGCGGCAAGAGAACCACATTCAGACCAGCATCCAGCAGAACAACAGCACCGGCAAGGGTGGCTGGACGGACTGGTGTGTGAGCTACGCCGAACAGCAGCTCACCGACACTCAAGAGCTGCGGATCGTGGTCAAAAAGGACACCAGCGGCAACGCCCAGGTGCAGGCGTTAATCGTCGATACGGAGTCGCACTCCACGGTGGCTTTCGGCGACACGGCCCCTTACCTGAAGAAAGCCGTGATGAACTTGGTCGAAGAGGTCAAAGGGTGAGCACTCTGCGCACTCTCGCCCTTGATCAGATGATTCCCGCTGCACAGGAGGGTGGCCCCGCTATCGTCTGCCGCCTGGAGGATAGCCTCGGTCTCAAGATGGTGCGCCGCCGCGAACGCCTCATGCTCGCAGCGTGGCGGGTCGATGGCCGCCCCATCAAAGCTTCAGATGCTGAGGAGATTGGTGAAGATGCCGGGTTCTACGATCCCCGGTTCAAGGCCTGGAGTTGCGCCGAATCCGAACAGGCTCTCCTGATTACCGAAGGGTTCACCGGTGAACTCTGCATCCACGCCTGGGCCGTCAACATGCACTTTGATGCGCGGCTGGAGTTCGGCAACATCTACCGGTGCGGTGCCTGTGGAGTGACCCTCACCCGCACTCTGGCCCGGCGCGGCAAATCCGATGTGTGCAGCTACGACAACTGGGATGTACGGCAACACATCTTTGCCCGGTGGGCTCAGCGTGGGCCGGTGCCTGGCAGTCTTGTCGCGCAGCCGTACCACGAGCCTGCTGCTAAGCCCAAACGCGCTAAGGCCGCACGCTGATGCCGATCAAGCCAGAAAATCTCAAGCGCTACCCCACCGACTGGAAGGATGTCGCTGCCAGCATCCGGCAACGGGCCAACAACCGCTGTGAAGGCAGCCCTGCCTATCCCGATTGCCGCGCTGCCAACGGGGAAGCGCACCCTGTGACCGGCAGCCGTGTGGTCTTGACGGTGGCCCACTTGGATCATGTGCCTGAGAACTGTTCCCCTCAGAACCTACGGGCAATGTGCCAAAGATGTCACCTGACCTATGACGCGGCGCATCGAGCAGCGAACCGGGTGAAAGCGGTGGGCCTGTGAATCCTTTTGGCAGCCGTGCAGCTGCTGAGCAATACCTCAGCCGGATCGCGCCTGACCTACGCGATGCGATCCGGCTGAAGTTGGGCCTGGTCGGAACGGCACAGCCAGTACTTGAAACGAGTCCACCTGTGCAGCCGCGCCCAGCGCAGGAAAAACAGCCCGAGTGGACTAGTGAGCCGGAACAACCCGAAACGAGTCCACCTGGAACCCTGACCTTTACCCTGCCTTACCCGCCTTCCCTGAACAGCATCTGGCGCTCGATTGTGGTGAAGTTCAAGCCGAAGAATCCGAAGGCCATTCCGTACCGGGCCAAAGTGCTGCTCAGTGAAGAGGGGCGCAACTACCGCAGAGCTGTTGCCTCTTGCATCCAGAACTATGGCCAGCCCAGGACTCCGCCTGGTGCTCGCCTGCAGCTGGAATTGATCGTCTCGCCGCCGGATCTGCGGAAACGCGACCTCAGCAACATCCCGAAGGCGTTAGAGGACGCTCTGACTCATGCGGGGGTCTGGGCGGATGACTCGCTGATTGATGTGCTGATTGTGCGGCGTGCCCCGGTGCATCGCGGCGGCCAGGTTGTCGTGAAGATCACGCCGCTGACCACAACTCTGTTTGTAGGGGAGAACTGAAATGACATCAAATGACATCAACTTGAGCGCTGATTCAGCCGTTTCTCTCGATCACGACACACTTGGGGAGTTGAAGGGCAAACCCAAGTTCAAACCCCTCAGTATTGGCAGAGAAAAAGCCATCGCGCTGGCTCAGGCCAAGCACTGGGAGGGCATGACCCACCGCGAGCGGGCAGAGTTTCAGCTGAACGTCTGCGAACTGACGATGCCCTTTGACGTGTTTCACGAGGCTGTTCAGAAGGCACTGGGACGCCCGGTTTTCACCCATGAGTTTGGCCTGAACTGGGGCGGGCTGGTAGCGGAATTGCGCGGCGATGTACCTGCGCCCAGCTTGGAAGAGGTTTTGGAGCTGATCCCTGCGGACAAGCGCGTCGTGATTGCGATGGGAGAGGACGCATGACCCCTCAAGACATCCCCGTGTTCACATCGGAAGAAATTGAGGCGCTGGTGACGGTAGGGCATGCGATGGCGACGAGGGGAGGGGAGTCTTACCAGCGGACTGTTGGGGCCAGCATGAAAGCGCTGGCTTTGGTGGTTGAGCAGCAGCGGGCAGAGAAGGCCGCCCTGCTGTCAGTGCTGGCTGATGCCCAAGTTGAGCGGGCCAACGTGCAGCGGTTGTTGGGTGTCTATATGGAAGAGAAAGAGGCAGCCGCAGCAGAGCCGCAGCCCTGGCAGACCATCCCCCTTGAGACTGCTCAACTGGTGACCAGCCTTGGCCCTGTGGAATGGAAGCACACCAAACCTATGACCCCCACAGAGATTGGCAAAGAAGTGGCAGCCAGCATGCGGCTGACTTCAGATCATTTCCAGCAGGATTATCAACAACCCATGCAGTGGCTGGGGCTGGAAGGCACAGACATTGTGTTGGCCTACACAGGCACCAGTCCACAGTCTGGGCACATCACACAGGCGCTGGCAGGGGCTTGGAATTGGCTTGTAGGGCAGAGTCACCTCGCACTGCTGATGGCAGGTGAGGGCCAGTGAACAAAGACCTGAATAAGATGCTGGCCCTGTGGTGGGAGGCTGAGCCGGAATACGCCCGCATCCTGCCCAATGGGGATGAACGCCCCATCATGCGCGAAATCTTCTGGGACGTGATTGAAGCCGTAGAACGCCGTGACTGGATCTGGAGACTGGAAGAAGACAGCATGTACAGCGCCAGGATCTTGGGTGAGGGTGGCTACATGGCAGACCCCTGCACTGGCACCGGCACGGTCAAACCTTGGGGCATGGTGGAAGCACTACTGGAAGCGTACCTGAAGGGCTGTGCTCAGGCAGGTGAGGGCCAGTGAGGCGGCGTGTGCGCGAGAACCGCGAGCGGCGGGCGCATGGCCCCAAGAGGGAGGCCAAACCAGATGGCATGTCGGGCGTGCCGCAAATGATCACCATGTCCCTGACGCCGCAGGACGTGGCGCGGCTCAATCAGATGGCGGCTCTGGATGCCCGCCAGCAGAAAGCCGTACGCGATTGGATGGCCTATTACGCCTGTTCATTCGAGGAGGCCTATCTCGTCGTGGCGCGAGAGAATCGCTACCCGCCACAGGACACCCGGTTCCGCATATGAACATTGACCAGTTTCTTACCGATGGGCTGACCACCATTGCAGCCCAGACTCAGTTTTACCGCGTGCTCAGCAACGTCAGCGAGGCAATCGAGAAGGGCCGTCCATCAGTCAAGGTGGTTGACCTCACCCCGGACGTGATTGAGGCCCTCACCGCTCGCCGCCTGAGCGTGAGGCAACTCCCTAAGAGATGGGCCAACCTGACGCTGTATGAGGTGACGTGGTGAAGCGACCGCCTTGCCCGAAGCGCCTGCACAGGACACAGCACAGATGACCCTTACCCACGCCCACCGGAGGCTCCATGTACAAGATCTATAAATATCCGCTGGATATCACTGATGAGCAGGCCTTCTGGCTGCCCGAGGGCGCCGAGTTGCTTAGCGTGCAGTTCCAGGGCGGTCAGCTGTGCCTGTGGGCGCTTGTTGATCCTGAACTCGCCCATACGCAATGCGCCCGGATCACCGTGATTGGCACCGGCAACCCGATCTCCGAACCGCGTGAACAACTCGGCCAATTCATCGGTACCGCACAGGGTCCACGCGGGTTCGTGTGGCACGTCTTTGGTCTGATCGGATCCACCACGGTGCGTTGATGACCCTCACCCTTTCCCACCCTCAGGAGGCGCACTTGACGAACGGAACCAAAAGAAGTCGCGTTATCCGAGTGGCTGGCCCTGGTCCCGCCATTCGCGAGTTCCTAGAACAACAACGGGAAGCGCGGGCCTACGCCGAGGCGTGGTACCAGGCCTTGCGGGATTGGGACACCTTCAGAAGTGAAGAAATGTTGACCAGCATCGGCCCTTCACGGCCGTCACGAATGCGCGTCATCGTCGGCAACTGGCGCAGCGGAAGTGACGGTGGCTCCGACATTGTCTCTACCCTGATGCAGCACACGCCTATGGGCGCTATCCCAGCAAGCAAGGTGGCCCTGAGTATCAAAGATGAACGCGGGGACGGCCTTCTGCCTCGGGTGCAGGCTGGGCGCGGGCCAGAGAGCCTGCTGAGGGAGACGGGCGCATGGGTACATCCGACGGACCGGGCGCGGGCGTACGGGGAAGCGGTCTTAGAGTTGGCGGTAAAGTTGGGCGATGCGAAGGCGGCAATCCATCTGAGACGTATCAGAGCGGGTTGAAGTTGTTGCATCAACAGCGAGTTGCGCGTAAGATTCATTAAGTTCAGAGAAGTGCCCCCAAGCATCTAGGCTTGGGGGCTTCTCTTTGGGCCTTACCCCATGCCGCGCCTCAGCCACCCTTAGCAGTGGCGGGCGCACCTTTTTTGCAGCCCCCGGCCAGATCGCCATATTTCCAGAGGAGTTCAGATGAACAAGATGACCTTGATGTTGACGCTTGCCGCTATCGCTCATGAGGCAAATCGGCATTACTGCCAATCTATCGGCGATACTTCCCAGCCCAGTTGGGATGCTGCGCCAGACTGGCAAAAGGAAAGTGCCATTGCAGGCATCGAAGGGGCACTGGCCGGCAACACGCCTGAGCAGCAGCATGAATCTTGGATGGCTGAAAAGGCCAAGATGGGTACGGTCTACGCCCCAGTCAAAGACATGGACGCGACACCGCCCCAGCACCCCTGCATGGTGCCGTATGCCGAGCTGCCCGCCGAACAACAGCGCAAAGATCATCTGTACAGCGCTGTGGTGAAGGCTGCTTTTGGTGCGTTGACCAGTGATCTGAATAAGCCTCTGCCTGAGATCAAACCTGAGCCACGGCCTGCTTCTGCGCCGAAACATCCCTTTGAATATCAACCCCCGACCATTGAACAGGTGAACCAGATTGAAGAAGTGCGGGGAGCGTTGAAAGCAGCGTATGAAACCCTGATGACCCTACCGTCCAGTCGTGAACGCTCGCTGGCCATTACCAAGCTGGAAGAGGCGAGCATGTGGGCGAACAAGGGCATCGTCTTTCACTGATGCGCTACTTCTACGACACCGAGTTCATTGAAGATGGTGACACCATCGAACTCATCAGCATCGGTGTGGTGGCTGAGGATGGGCGCAGTTTCTATCGTGCTAACTACGACTGCAACTTCAGCCGTGCGAACGATTGGGTGAAGCAAAACGTGCTGCCCCATCTGCCCGCTCAGCCCATTGTTCTGACCCCTGAGAACCGCGGTATCTGGCGTCCTCATAAGGAAATTGGTCCTGAACTGTTGGCCTTCCTGGGCTACACCCTGCCAGAGAAGAAGGGCTGGGACGTGCCCAAGCCTGTGCCCCCCACCGAAAAGCCGGAACTGTGGGGCTACTACAGCGCGTATGACCACGTAGCGCTGTGTCAATTGTTTGGGCGCATGATTGACCTTCCCAAAGGAATGCCGATGTATACGCGCGATCTCAAACAGTGGTGCGACATGCTGGGCAATCCTCAGTTGCCAAAGCAGCTCAAAACAGAGCATGACGCTCTGGCTGACGCTCACTGGAACCGTGAGGTGTGGCACTACCTCAGCGCACTCGCAGGTCATTAACACTGCTGGAAGTCTGCGCCAGCCCTCGTGTGCCTACCGACGCATACGGCCAAAGACAGACTGGGATGCGAGATCGCGTCCGACAGACCACCATAGGGCTACCTGCTAGACGGGTGTGGGGAAGAAAGTCTCGACATATGGGCACTGTTCGTAGGAACCGTCTGGACTCCAAATCTGGACAGGCAGGGTGCAACTCCCTGAGGGTCTGCCAGGTGCCCGCTGTGGGCCTGCGTATCAAGACGCGAGATCACAGCAACGTTAGGCGCACGGCTTGACTGGATCATCCAGCGAAGCGCTTAGACCGCCAAGTGAGGCCTGCCTTCGGGTTGGCGCGGGGAAGAACGGAAGCTCACGGAGAAGTAGCTCAACGGGAGAGCGGTCGGCTTCGGCTGAATGGTTGCAGGTTCAACTCCTGCCTTATCCACCAAATTCATACCGTCACGTTTTGTGACGCTATCCCGCCCCCAGCTCGGGGGTTTCTTCTTGCCCCTAGAGGCCCGATGTTCATGCAACGATTCCAATTGGTCAGACGAGAGGACGTCAGCGGACGCAGCGGCACGGGCGTTGTGGCTGAGGGTGTGATTTTCAGCGACGGGACGGCAGTCATGCGCTGGAACGTTGCCCCCTACTCCCTGGCGATCTACAGCAATATGGATGATCTGATTCAGGTGCACGGGCACGAGGGGCGCACGGTCATCCAAGTCATCGACCAACCGATACCGCCTGAGTTTGCCAGTGTCTAAGAAGGCACAGAAGCGGGCCGCCCGCCGCGCCCAGGTCACCTCACATCTGTCTCAGCCGGATGAACGCCGTGACTGGCTGATGAAGGAAGAACGCCGCCGGCGGTTGCAGACCACGCCGAAAGAGTGGAAGCAACTCGACCCTGCGCCCTGGTACCTGCCAGAGCTGGGGTTGATACACGATCCCTTCCAGTCGACTCCCCCTCGGGGTGAGTTGCCGCCCATCATTCGCACCCACAGGAGGTGATTTATGGCATCCCCAAAACGAGACAACCCCCGCGCCGCCCGGATCTTGGTGGATGCCGCCCTCTTCGGTGACCGGAAAGCTTGCGAAAACCACGGAATCACGGACAGGACGCTCAGAAACTACCGCGCTGCCCTAGATTCTGACACCGAGCTTTCCGCCCTTTATGGCCAACTTTCCAAGCTCGTCACCAACCAAACCTGGGCAGGAGAACTCAACACCACCCTGACTACCCTCATGCGGAAACTGGGCGGCATGGTGCAGGAACTGCCCGGCTCCACTGCAGAGAACATCAGTGCGGTCACGGGGGCCATCAAGGTGCTGTCTGAAATCGCGCTCACCCGTGAGGTGCTGGGCAGTGGGGAGGTGAACGATGCTGGAGATGGTGAGCCGGATCAAGGCAACACAGAAGCGGGTAGCGAGGATTCAACCGCGTAAACCAATGGTTGTCAGAGGACAGACGGCCCGCCAACGCTGGCTGCTCACCGCCCGTCTGAACCAGCTGCCGCCCGCTGGGGATTGGTTCGTCTGGCTGATCCTGGCTGGGCGTGGTTTCGGTAAGACCCGAACCGGAGCGGAGACCATCGCCGAGTGGGCACGCAACACCCCGCGGGGCCGCTTCGCTCTGGTGGCCCAGACCATTGCCGACGCCCGAGACACGATGGTCGAAGGTCAGTCCGGTCTGCTGAACGTGCTGGATGAACGCGAGCTGCGAGGGGGCAGCATCGACACCGCTTGGAACCGCTCGATGGGTGAGCTGTATTTGAAGAATGGGGCCAAGTTCAAGTGCTTCAGTAGCGAGAAAGCCCGCTCTTTGCGAGGGCCGCAACATCACGGCGCTTGGGGAGATGAGCCCGCCACCTGGAACGATGCCGATCAGGGCACGGCAGAGGACACGACCTGGACGAACCTGCTGTTCGGGTTGCGTCTCGGCAACGATCCACGTGTGATCTTGACCGGCACGCCCCGCCCGGTGCGCTTGATCCGTGAGGTCAAGAAGGATGAGGGCACGGTGGTGACCGGCGGCAGCACCAGCGAGAACATCAGCAACCTGGCCGAGACCTTCAAGCGCAACGTCATCCGGAAATACGAGGGCACCAGGTTAGGGCGTCAAGAGTTGGAGGGTGAGCTGCTCGAAGACACACCCGGCGCCCTCTGGAAGTACGCGATGTTCAACCGGGAAGGCTTCCGGATCAAGCTTGAAGACCTGCCAACACTCGTGCGGATCGTGGTCGCCGTCGATCCACAGGCCAGCCAGGGCAGTGACAACGCCGAGACTGGCATCATCGTGGCTGGCAAAGATGCAGCGGGACGCGGCTACGTGCTGGACGATCTAAGCGGGGATTACAGCCCCACCGAATGGGCAGAGAAAGCAATTGAAGCCTACAAGTACTGGAAGGCCGATTGCGTGGTGGCTGAACGAAACAACGGCGGGGACATGGTGGCGAACACCATCCGCGCTGTGAATCCGAAGATCAACGTCAAAGCGGTCTGGGCCAGCCGCGGGAAGCACACGCGGGCTGAACCGGTGAGTGCCCTTTATCAGAAGGCGAATATTCACCACGCCAAGCTCTTTCCGGATCTGGAAGGGCAGATGACGACGTGGGTACCGGGCGACAAAGTTAGCCCTGACCGCATGGACGCGCTTGTCTGGGCCTTCACTGAACTGCTGTTGGAAGAAGAGGCCGTCATACCCAAAACCACCATCTCTGTTCCCGGTGCCGATTGGCGAACTGTCAACCGCGCTGGAACTCTGCGCATCCCAGGAAGGGGGTGAACGATGCGAACCATTTCTACCCTCACGAGCGCGGCCCGCGCCATGGATCAAGGCGAGATGCTGGGCAGCACCATGCAGTTCTGGAAAGGCCGCATGTACGCCCCCATTCCCGGAGACAGTGAAGCCACCCTCCGTTATAAATCTGAGCGACGTGCTGCTTTTGTCCGAGACCTCCAACAGGCCTTCGTGCCCGCCGAAAACATGATTCACGGGGTGGTCGGCAATGCTGCCGATCACGTGCTGGGCAGTGAGCCTACCTGGAACCTGACTGCACAGGACACCAAAGCGTTAGAGGCCATCCTGACGCCTACGTGGAATGACCGGGACTTGCATGGTCTCTGTCAACGGGTGATTCGAAGCCGCATCCGGGATGGGGAAGGCGCAGCCCGTCTTCGCATTCCTGCTGGGGCAGTGCTGGCCGCTCTGAAGGGCGACGGAACCCCTATCAAGGCGGCGACCCAGTGGCTGCGGTTTGAAGCCCTGGACGAGCCAGAACGGCTCACCATCATCGAAGACGAAGCCACCCTGACCTTGAAATCTACGCTGGATCTGGGCAAGACCAAAGACGGCGAGGAACGAGGAATCGAAGAGGCCTTTGTTGATGAAAAAGGCGATACGGTGCTGCAACTGCGGAAAGGCGGAGCGGTCACCGTGCTCTGGCGTCTGCCGCTGGGTGGTCGACTTCCTTATGTCCAAATTCAGGGGGGCGCACTCGTCACACAGGGCATGGTGGATAACCAGGCCGGGGCCAACATGGTCATGACCGCCAGCATCAACAACTCTGAGCTGGCCGGGCAGATCATGGAGCACTTCCACAACATGCAGCCCCAGCGCGGCCCGGATAAGACTGTGACGGTCGATGGCGTTCAGACACAGGTGCAGGGTGATCCGCTGCCCGCTTTGCGTGGCCCGGGTGGGGAGCTGTACACCAACGACACCGTGGCCACGCAGACCGTGGACGACGACAAGGGTGTGCGTGATGTGCCCGTCATCTTGAAGGGTTCCTACACCCGGCACGGCCCCGTAGACAGCAGCCCTCTGGACTTCACGCTGAGCCGCTGTGAGTACAACATCTACGCCGAGGCAAAGCAGCGGCACTACCTCATGGCAGACAAAGCCAGCGCCACCGGTGAGGCTCGTAAGACCGCCATGGCCAGCTTCTTCAAGAGCTTGAACGGGTATCGCCGAGACGCCGTGAAGCTGCTGCGCGGCCTGCTGGAGCTGACGCTGGCCATGAGCTTCGCGCTGTGCAAACAGACTGCGCCTGAGGTTGAAGTTGAGCCGGTGCTGACAGACCGCCTGGTCGATCCCAACCCTGAGGATCGGGCCGCAGATCGCGAGGACGTGAAGGCCGGAATTATCAGCAAGCAGGATGCCCGGGCTCGTCAGGGTCTGACGAACACTGAGGCTGTTCAGCAACAGATTGACAAAGAGGTGGTCAAACCACCTGATCCAGAGCCCGCCCCCAATCCTTCGCCCACACCTGACCCTGCAGGAGGAACCACATGACAGACACTGCCCCCCAGCCCGCCCAGCCCACCGAAACCAGCACCGATCTTGCCACTCTTGAAGTGGCCCAGTCCACGGTCACAGACCAACTCGCCGCACTGGGCACTGCTGGCGCATTCGTGGAAGCCCGTATTTCTCGGGGTGCGGTGAACCACGGCGAACGCGAGGCCAGCGACACGCTGATCGGCCAATTGGTGGCACTCGCGCCTCAGATCAGTGCGGGAACGCCGGGGCTGCCCGCTGATGCCTTGGATCGTCTCAAGAGTGTTTCGGGCATCGGTGACGCTCTCGCCCAGAAGGCGTTAGACGCGCTCACTCAGTAATCCCTCTTTCCGGCGCCGCAGGTGCGGGTAAGCCCAGTCCAGCCTCAGGCCCGCCAGTTGTGCGGGCCTTCGCCCTTTCAGATCACCCCAGGAGGGATGAACCATGAAGTCAATCACTGCTTACCTTGCCGCTGCTGGAATCACCGGCGATGCTACCGGCCCTGCGACCACCGCTATCCAAGCGGCACTCGCTGATGCTCAGTCTGAACTCAACACGGCCAATGGGAGTGCCCAGACCGCCCGTGAAGATACCCAGCGTGAGATTCGCGAGAACCAGCAGGCCCGTACTTTGGCTGGTGCCTTTCGGAAGGTGGCTGAGAAAGCAGGGATTGACCTGAACCCTTTGGCGGACACAGGCATCAGCGCGGAGCGACGCAAGGAACTCAGCGACAACTTCACCCAGCAGGTGCTGGATTACGTGACGGGTGCCGCCGGGGAAGCTCAGGATGCGACCCGCATCCTTACCGACGCTGGCTTTGACCTGGACGGCTACCGGAAGGCCGGAAAGGACAAACGAGGCGAACTGGCCAAAGCGTTTACCGACAGTGTGACCGGAGCTAAAGCGCAGCTCCGCGGCCTGGAACGTGAGACAGCCTTGAGTGAACTCAAGCTGGATCCAAAAAAGGCTGGGAAGATCCTCGGCGACGTCACGCTGGAAAAGGGCAAGGTCACGATCAAGGGCGAGGACGGTAACCCGAAGGAAGTCGAGACCTGGGGCGTGAAAGCCACAGACGGCACCTTCACTACGGTCGAGAAGCTGATCACCGACGCGGGTTGGACCGTGCAGGAGCTAGCTCCCCGCACAGGTGACACCGGCAATACGACAGGCAACAACACTGGCAACTCTGAACAGGCGTTTGGATGGTTGCTCAATACCGGCCAGGAAAAAGGCAACTCCACCCAGTCGGGCGGCGGCGTGCTGGACTTCCTGACCCCCACAGCTCCAACAGACAACGCCAGCAAGACCAGCTGAGCGGATCATCTCACTTCAATTTCTGGAGGAATACCCATGAGCTTTGAACGACAGAATGCTGCTGACCTCGTTGCTGGTCAACTCAGTGACGCGCCCTGGATTGCCGATATCGACAGCCTGATTTATCTGGAAGGTGGCGCGGCCATTGGCAGCACTGCATTCCCAGCTGGTGCCCGCAGCGGCACCATCGTCAGCGTCCTTGCAGGCGAGGTGAAGCCCTACGACGGCACCGGCGTCACCGGTCTGACCCGTTACGACTACAGCCCTACCCGGCGTGGCGTGGGGAGCAGCGGCACCATGGCGGTTGTCGTGGGTGGCGTGGTGCATATCGACAAGCTGCCTACCGTGCCGACCGCTGCCCAGCTCGCCAAGCTGAACAACTTCGTGCCTCAGAACGACAGCGGCGCTGCACTCACCGTTTAAGACCCGCGCTCGCCTTAGGCCAGAGCCTTCATCTCAGAGGAGTCCTTCATGAACCAATTGCAGATTCTGGTCGCGCTGCTCGCTGCGGCCGTCGCTGACCCCGCCAAAACCAGCCTGTTCGCTCAGGCCAACATCAACAGCAACGTCAAAGACCCGTTTTTGAGTCTGATGCCTCGTGTTGCTGGTGCCTCTTACAGTTTCGAAGCCAGCAGTCTGAACATGGTCGTGACGCCCCTGATGCCTGTCGCCATGAACAGCCCCTTCCCAAACGTGGGCGCTGTGGCTCCGGACAGCTGGAAAGGGGAGACCGACAAGTACGCTGGTGAGATTCCGGTGGACGAACCCACCATGCGCCAGATTCAGGACACCCTCCTGCGTTTGGGCGGGCAGGCCAATAGCACCCTCGGTACCCAGACGGCTCAGGGTTTCATTCAGAAGCTGCTGGGCAACCTGCGCGATGCTGCTGATTTGTCCGAAAAGATCGCCCGCGCTGAAGCCATCATGACCGGCAAGTACGTCGGCAAGGCAGCGATCTTCGGCGTGAAGGGTCAGAAGCTGATCGGCAAGGCCGATTACAAGGTGAACCGCGTGGTGGCTGCTGGGGCACACGATCAGGCCAACAGCACCTTCTGGCCAGACTTGGAAACCGGCGAGCAAAAGCTACTCAGCACCGTCCAGCGCCGTTACATCAGCGAGAAGACCTTCATCAAGATCAAGGCGCAGGCGGCGAACGGCATCATCGAAACGGGACGCCGGGTGCAGAACGATGACGGCACGTACACCGTGACGATCAGCCGCCTCGCGAAGAAGGCAGATGGGTCGTTTGACACGCTCAGCCAGAACTTCGACGCGCAGTACCGGGACGTGGAATTCATTGTCGTGAAGACGCAAGAGTTCCAGGTGCCTGGGCCAGACGGCAAGCTCGTGAAGCTGTCGTTCGGCAGTGACGGCACCATCGCCCTGATCGGCGCGGCGCGTGTGGGGCAGTTGTACGTGGCGCCCACTGTTGAGGGCGCCTTCAAGGGCGTGGCTCTGGATCGTTACGTGTACATTGCTCAGCCTCGTGATTGGGAAATCGCGGGCCGTGCGGTGGAGAACTTTGTGCCGGTGGTGGAAGGCAACCGCGACGTCACTGTCATCGAAACCGGCATCGTCTTCGCCTGAGCGTCTCACCTTTGGAGGTGACCCATGACGGACGCTGAGCAGGTGGCCTTCCACCTTGGGCCGGACGGTCAGGCGGCGTTCATCCTCTTGACGGAGGAGGATGCGGATTTGCAGGCCACAATGGTCTCGGCTGCGCTGAGTACTTACCGGGATGCCCGTCTGGCGGCGGCGTACCTGCTGGACGTGTTAGCGGCTGCCCAGCGGCAGACAGCAAGCACAGCTCCTACGGGAACCAAGCGCATCAAGGTGGCGAAGATCGAAATCGAGAAAGCTCTTGGTGGTCCGGGACTGGCCGCTACTCTGGCGGAGATCTTCACTGAGCGGGCCAAGCTGTTGCGCCGGGAAAGCCGTAAGAGTCAGGGCATCGTCTTTGCCACCCCGCTGCAGGTGCTCCGGTGATTCGCACGCCTGAACTTCAAGAGCTGGTCAGGCCTGACCTCGATGAGGTGTACGAAGCCTTGGGCCAAACCCTTCGCGTCTACCGTCAACAGGTGCCCACCAGTACTCCGACAAGTCCTGACCTTCCGGAATATGACGAGCGCGGTGAGCTGATCACGCCGCCGCCTACGGACCCCACGCCTGTAACACCAGGTGCCGGGACTTCCTTAGGCGAGTATCCCTGTGTCGTCTACCAGCTGGACGCCAAAGACCGTGCCGACCTCGGCGGTGACATCGCTGTGCCGCTCTGGGAAGGCATCGTGCACTGGTCTGCTGAGTTGCATCAGCCCGGCCTGCTGTTCGAAATCTTTGGTGGAGAACTGCCGGAACCGCTGCTGCTGACCCCTATCGGCGACGTGGTGGACGAAGGAACCCAACGCGTGGCCTGGACGTTCGTGGGCCGCGCCACAGGAGGCCGCTCGTGATGAAACTTGTCTTGGCGGCAGATCTGGAAGAACGGCTGAGGCGACACCTCGCTCCTGCTGCTGAGGCGGTTGCAGAAGTCACTCTGGCCTTCCTGAAAGAGAAGCTCAATCAGCCCGGTACCGGCATCCAGCACCCGGGCTTGCCCAATCCCAGCAGTAACCCTGGCGAGTACCCGGCCCGCCAGTCCGGAAACCTGGTCAAGTGCTTGGGTAAAGAGCAGTTGCCGGACTGGACTTACGTGGTAGGTGCGCTCAACAGCGTGGCCCCCGTGCCACCTGAAGCGTGGGCTCTGGAATATCCGGAGCCGCCTAACTCTCCGTTCAGCCGTAGCAGTGAGTACGGCGCTCGCCCCTGGCTGACGAAAGCTTTGGGGGATGCAGAGTTGCACGGCCGCATTCGTGCGGCTCTGGGCGCCCTGCAGTAACCAATCCATTCCTGGAGGTGACCCACCCTGACCTTGGATCAACTTCTCGATTCCCTCGGCGTGCATCTGGCCCGTGACGACACCGGCCAAGTGGCCAGCCACATGGTCCCGAACCCTTTGCCGCCCTCTGGCACCATCTACGCCGTCACTAGCGGCGAGACCGAGGGCGCACCGCGAAATGGTCACGGCCATCAGGAGCGCCAACGTCTGGTGCTTGTGATGCTCTACGGCGCCCCACCCACCGCCGCCGGGAAGCGTCAGATGGATCTGCTTCTCGCCCATCTGAAAGCCCGTGCGAATCAAGTGGATCGTCATCCCACGCTGAAGCTCCGCACAGGCGGCGCTCGTCCAGCTGACAGCATGCCCACCCGTTTTGACACTGCGACGCGCACCCATTACGCGGGCCAGCGCTTCGCCCTCACGTACGTCCAAGCGACGTAAAGGAGCATCACATGACTAAAGGCGAACTTCCGACTGCCCTGCCCGCTGACTCCACTCCTTTGACCTATGACGCGACCAACATTCGCGCGTACCTGATTTCGCCTGACGCGACCACGATCGTCCCTGACGTGACGGTCACGACGGCTGCCATCGCTGCTGCTGCTGTGACGGCTAGCCTGAGCGGTGCCACCAATGTCACCTTGCCCAGCGGCACGGTCTTGATCTTCGGCACGACCAGCATCACGTTGGCCGAATTGGCTGAATTGACCGCTGTACCTACGGCCTTCGACATCGTTGCGGCGCCCGCTGCTGTGGCAAATGCCTCCACCGCGACGTACTCGGTCTTGCTGGAAATCCCTCTCGCTGAGGAACTTACCCCTAGCTTCACCGATCAGGAAGAAACCATTCGCGTACACGGGCGTTCCACCCCGATCCGGAACGTGAACGGCAAGGACATGACCGCCTCCATCCGCACGCTGGCAGGCCTGGATAATCCTGTGGTGTCTCGCCTGTACAGAAAGGGGATCAGCGGCACGCCCAACAACCGGGAGCGTGTCCTGTGGCGCTACCCAGACGGCCTAGCGATCCTGGCCACCGTGAACATCGGTGCGCCCAGCCCTCAGGGGCAGACCGGCAACTCCATGCGTCACCAGTTCAGCGCCAACCTCTCGGGCAAGGCGTTCTACTGCAACCTGAACGACGCCAACCCTGTTTGGACTGAGCTGGGTACCTGATGACGAGCGCCCCCGTTCCCCAGCAAATCAGTGTGATCGTGCTGGGCGAGCGGGGGCGCTTGCCGCACGTCACACTGTTGGCGTGCACCGTCTACCCAGACCGTATCGAGGCGCAGGCTTACCTCGTGCATGCCCCTCTCAAGCGCCCGCGTACGCTCAGCCGCATGGCCCACACGGCTGGCGGCTGGGCCGTGGGCCGTAATCCCTTGAAAGCGCGGCTGCCCAAGCTGGTGGCCGGGCTGCAGTTGCACACACCCCTCACCCTTCCCATCGCCCGCAAAGGACTTTGATGGAACTGCCGAATTTGCCTGATCCACTCGCCCACCACAAACAAAGAAGTTCCACTCCGGAGGCTGCCCTCGGCGTGCCCAATCCGGACTTTTGCGATGTCTTCGGTGCTCTGCAGGTACCGTACCTGTCTCCCAGTTGGCGGGAGATTTCAATCGTCGGCCACCTGCAACACCTGGAGCTGGTTGACCAGGCGCAGGCGATTTACACCCTGATCGCACGCCGATTGCCTGAGCTGACTTTTGACGAATTTGCCGATCTCACCGGGCCAGACCATTTCCTGGACTGGTGGACGGCCACCCGTGCGCCCTCTTCAGGCGGTGGTGACGGCCCCCCTTCGACTGGGCGGGTGCCTTCGCGGCCCTCGCCCTGGCGAGTCCTGCTGGCGACTGGCTGAATCGCCCTTTAGACGCTGTTCGCTATGCGCTGGATGCCTTTCGGGCAGGCGAGGAACGGGAGTGGCAGCGTGTCCTCTGGGCTGCAGCGATTGGGGTCAGTGGGGCCAAAGCGCCAAAGGATTTGCCTCGTCTGATCGCGCCGGACTTTACCGACACCCAAGCGATACCGGGCCGTCCAGCCACACCGCCCTATCCCGTTCCAGCCGCAGTGGCCCTGGCTCTGAACGATGCGCTTGGGCTGGGTCTGCTCACCAACGAAGTCTGGTCAAGTTGGCCTGCTGCGAGGGATGGCCGCCCCTTGAGCCGCATTTGGGAAGGCATCCTGAAAAGCGGCGGGTTAAGCTGACGGGTATGGCCCAACTGGATGAAGCGACCCGTGAACGGATTCGCGCTGAAGAGGCGTACCGAGCTGAAGTCCGACAAGACCTGACTACAGCACAGCGCATTCAAAACCCGCCAAGTTACTGGGGAGGCATCGTGCTCAATCTCGTGATTCCTGGCGCAGGGCTGATGTGGCTGGGCTCGTGGGGCGTTGGACTGGCATGGCTGGCTATTGGCCTCCTATTGGCCTTCAATTTCTCGCCGTATGTCGGCTGGCCTTTGGCGTGGGTGGCGAGCTTCATCAACTACAACAGTGTGTATGACCGACTCTTTGAGCCTAAGGGCAAAGTTGATAACGAGAGTCGAGAGCAAGATAAACTCACCCGTTTTCTTTTAATTGTCATCGGGTTGGTGCTGCTGGTGGGTGGATTCTTCCTGTCTCAACGCTGACCGTCCGTTCCTCTTTAATCACTGCCGCCCCTTCCCGGGCGGCTTTTTCGTACCCGGACGCCGGGAGGTGACCCCCTATGACTGCCCCCTCTGCCCCCGTCGGTGATCTGACCATTGGTACCGCGCTTGATCCTTCCGGCGTAATGGGCGACTTGCGCAAGCTCCAGCAACAGGTGAACCGCGAAACAGGCCTGAAGTTGGATATGGACGCCAAACCCGCCCTAGAAGCCATCGACCAGGTGAAGGCTGATGTCACAGCGCTGAGTGCGCTAAGCAAGCAGGATGCTGCTGCTCGTACTCAGGCTGCCCGCCTCCTGGGCACTCAATACGCGGCCACCACCAAAAGCCTGCAGGTGCAGACTGCTGAGATTAAACAGCAGGCCGCTGCGACTGCTGCGAATACCGCCAAACTGCGCGAGCAGGGTGCACAGGTCAGCCTGAACCTGCGACTGGCCAGTGAAGCCCGGCGTGCTGAGAAAGAGCGGTCTCAGGGCAGCATCAACGCGCTGGACGCTGAAGTGCGGGCCATGCGCAACCTCTGGCAGACCCGTGTCCTCTCCAATGAGCAGGTGTTTCAGCAGCAGGGGAGATTGCGACAGCAAGCGCTGGAGATGGCGCTGACGGTGGATAAACAGAGCGACGCCTATCGACGACTCACCCAAGTTGCGGCGCAAGCACAGCGGACTATGGATCAATCTCAGGGGATCAATACCCCTGGTGGGTTCGGCGCGGGCATCGAGCAGGGGATTGCGGGTGTGCTGTCTCAGTTCGGCGTGGCGGGTGATTTGCTGGGCGGCTTCGTCCAGCTCATCGCTGCTAAGCGTGCTGCGGCCCAGAACACGGCGGCAGAACTCGGCGAAGACACCATGCAAGGCCTGATTGCGGGCATGAAGAACAACCAGGCGCAGGTCAAGCAGGTGGCTGGGAACAGTGCCGACGCCATCGCTGACGCCATTCGCAAGAATCTGGACATTCACTCGCCTTCCCGGGTCATGGAGTACTTGGGGCGCATGGTGGGTGATGGCTTCGTGGCCGGGATCCGTTCCCGCTATGACGAGGTCAAGCGTGCGGCCTCAGGCATGAGTGACGCGGCCCGCAATGGGGTCAGCACTCAAGTTGGTGCCGCTACCTCTGTTGGTGGACGCACCGGCGGTGTCGGTGGCTTGCTGCTGCCCGCAGCTGTGGGTGGTGCTCTGGAAGCGGGCAAGATTTCCAACACGACAGACGCCCTTGCCGGAATGAACAAGCAGCTGCAACTCAACGCTTCTGCCAGTCTCGAAGCGGCAACGGCTGGCGCCACAACTGAAGTTGCGACCGAAGCCCTTGGAGGTGCAGTTGAGGGTGCGGCTGAGCAGATTCAGTCGTTTACAGCGGCTCGTCAGGAAGGCGACGAGGCGGCGCGGGAATCGGCCATTAACGAGGCCAAAACCGCTATGGCGTTTACGGCTGTAGCAGCCGGGATCACTGCTGTCACAGCGGCTTTTGTGGTCTCCATGAACACTGCTGCGAACTACGAGCAGGCGATGAGCAAGGCCGCAGCCACCACCGAAGCTACCGGCGCACAACTCGTGCAACTGGACGCCATTGCCCGCAGTGACCGGCTCTCCAAGTTGGGTGTGGGCGGTACGGAAGCGGCGGCAGGGATTGAGGAACTGGGCAGCCAGGGCCTGAACACAGCCCAGATCCTGGATGGTGCCCTGGAAGACAGCCTACTTCTCGCTAAAGCAGTCGGCACGGATGTGGCAACCGCTGGCGGCATTGCGGCAGCTAGCGTGAAAGCGTTCGGACTGGAGGCTGAAGACCTCGGAGAAATTGTCGACATCGTGACTGTCGGTGTGAACGGCACCTCCATCAAGATCGACAACTTCAAAGATTCCATTGCGGCGGGTGGGGCACAGGCCAAAGCCAGTGGCGTGGACTTTACCAATTTCACTGGCGTGATTAGTTTCCTGACCGATAAAGCTCTCAGTGCTTCCGACGCTGGTACCTCGGTCAAGAACTTCCTGATGGCCCTGACCCCGAACTCCAAAGCAGCAGCAGCGGAAATGAAGCGCCTCGGGTTTAATGCTTTCGATGCCCAGGGCAACTTTAAGAGCCTGGGTGCGATTGCTGACAATCTGCGGGAATCGTTCGGCGATATGACGCCCGAGATGCAGGCGACGACCGCAGAAATGATTTTCGGCTCAGATGGTGCACGTGTCTTCTTCGCCCTGATGGAACAGGGTTCCAAAGGTCTGGCGGCTCGTACTGAGCAGCTCAGCAAAATGGGCGCCGCAGAAGAGGCAGCCGCGAAGAAAATGGAAGGGTTCCGGGGTCAGCAACAGATTTTCAACGCTACCCTCGAAAACTTCAAAATCATGGTTGGTACGGGGTTCTTGCCTGGTGCGAACAAGATGCTCGAATGGGCCACTGATTTCCTCGGGAAGATCGTGAAGATCAACCAGGAACTGAGTGCTGTGAAATCGCCGAACGATATTCACGCCACCCTGCAAATCACGGCAAAAGACGACACGACTACGGCCATCATCAAGTTCTTCGGTGGAATCGGCGAAGGCACCAAAACCCTCGGCGGTATCCTGACCGGTAAGTGGGCTCAGCCCTACGTGGATGCCAAGAACAACAAAACGACGGTGACTCAGACTCGGGACGCCCTGGTCGAATTGGGTGTGCTAACGGCCACCACCAACGGGGAAGATCGGGGCGCACAGTGGCGGCGGATTGAAGCCGACTTGCCTAAATTCCAAGCCATGTTGGTCAAAGCCATCGAAAAAGCCGCTGCAGCTATAGAGAAAGCAGGTAAACCCTTGGCAGCTTCCTCGCCACTAGCCCTGCAGGGTCAGACCGGTACCCAGATCGCACAGGCGTTCTTCAAGGCCATCTACGAGCAGGAAAGCAAATCGTCAGGTGGTTATTCAGCCTTCAACACTGATTGGGCGAACAAGGGTCAGGGCGCGGTGGGCAAGTACCAGGTCATGCCGTTCAACCTGATCAGCCCAGAGTCCTACAACCTGCCTCAAGCTCAGCGGGGTGCATATGCCCGGGCCAACATGGATACCAAGGGTCAGACCGGCTTTGGCTGGGATTTCAAGGCCACTGGTAAGGACTACACCCTGCGCGAAATCCTGGACAGCCCAGAGCTGCAAGAGAAGATCGGTCAGTACAAGCTGAACGAATATCTCACCGAAGAATTGCGCCGCAATGGAGGCAATGTCGAGAAGGCCGTGAAGGCCGCTGCTGCCCGCTGGTACGGGACTGGGACAACGAATGGCCCCAGCACTCAGGCCTACTCAGCCTCTGTATTCAACAAGTTCCGGGCTGGGATGCCTCAGGCTGATCTGGCTGGGCAGGGGGCCTTGCTGCCCGGTCAACAGCGTGCCTTGGAGCCTGACGTCGCCACCCTAAATGCGGGCATCTTGAACGCGATTCAGGGCCAGACAGGAAATATGGAGGCTGACACCGTGGCGGGTTGGTGTGCCCGTTGGGTGCGCATGATGCTGGTAAAAGCTGCACCAGAGGCCCAAAAAGAGATTGAGAAGGTTTTTGGCGGCGATGCTAAGCAGATCAGCAACAACCTGGAAGGCAGCCCCCTGCTGCAGCGCGATATGTCCAAACTGAAACCCGGTGACGTCGTGATCTATGACGACCACATCGGTGTCTACATGGGTAAGAACGCCAACGGACAGGACATGGTGCGGGGCAACAACCTGTGGGGTCAGCAAAATGGCCGTGCGGTGGTCTCCGACGAGCGCATGACCAGCCTGGGGACGCCTCAGGGCTTTGTGCGTGTTGGAGATGTGCCGGGTGTCGTCAGACCTGCGCCTGTTGTATTCGAGGCGCCTGCTGGGCCAAAATCCGACGCGGCCCTCTTCAAGGAAGCCAAACGCATCTTGGCGCGAGTAGAAGCGACTGAGAAGTCTGGCGATCTGACGGCCAATGTCAAGGCTGACCGTGTGCTCAAAGCGTTTAGCGAGTCTGGGCCTCGTGCCGCTGCTGCACTGGAATATGTCCAGGCGCAGGTCAAGGCGACTGACAAAGTGATCAGCCAGTATGGTCAGGGTTTTGACAAACTCAAAGGCCAACTCGATGTGTCGGGCAGCCTCTACAAGCTCAATGAACAGACGCCCCAATACCTCAAGAGTCTGGACAGCATCGCAGTAGCGGCCAGCAAAGCTGCCCAAGTCGAGAGAGATAAGAACAAAGAAACGGCCAAATATCGTGCGCTCTTGGAGTTGGCTGGGGATGCGTCTAGCAAAGCGGCCAACCTGCGCGAAGCTGCCCAGCGCAGTGATGAAGCTCGTAATAAGGCAAGACTCCAGAACCAGGAGGATTTCAATAAAGCCCTGGCTGATAACAACGAATCTGAGGCCCGCCGTGCGCTGGCCCGTCTCAAAACCCAGCAGGCTCAAGATCTGGCGGCGGCGAAAGACAACGCCGCTAAAAAGGCCCAGATTATTGCGGCCTCTGGTCCCGCCATCATCCGGGCTGAAAATCAACTTGCCAATTTGCGCCGGGATCAGCTTGTCAAGCAGGCAGGCGAAACGGCGAGGTTAGCAGGTCTAGTGGAAGGGGCTGACCTTGAGGCCATCGAGAAAACCCGGCGCCTGGCCGTCAAAAAAGCTTACAAAGAGGCCGCTGATGATCGCGCACAGGCCCAGAGGGAAAGCAGCGAGACGGCCAGTGCCGCAGGCCGGACCCGTATCGAGGAAGAGGCTCGCTTTGCAAAGGAACTCTCTGAACTGAAAATCCAGCAGGCGACGGCCACCGCTGCCCGCCTGAAAGCCCGCAACGATGCCGACATTCGCGCCCACGAGGGCGATCTTCAGAAGCAACTGGAGCTCACCCGCAAATACTCACAGCAGGAATACGACGATCAGGTCAAGATTCTGATCGCCACCAAAACCCGCGCCTTCCGGGACGCCGAAGGCAAGCCGAATCAGAAGGCGCTGCGCGATCTTGCCACAACGCAATACGACACTGGCTTGGAGGGCCTGAAGACCACCCGCGCTGAGGCGGTACGCAAAGCTAACGAAGCCGTGTTGGCCGAGCAGAAGATCTTTGACGTGGAACTGGCGGCTCTGAATATTGAAGCCGCCCGGCAGAGCGATGCCCGCCTGACCGTCCAGGGCGAGCAGCACATCAAGCGGTTTGAGGGCAACCTTCAGAAGCAACTTGCCCTGACCAAGCATTACGGACAGTTGCAGTACGAGCGGGAAGTTCGCATTGCGACGAAGGTGCGGGACGCTGCACTCGATGCCGCACGTGGGACTGCGAATGAAGGGGCCGCGAGGCAAGTTGCTTTTGGGGCCTTTGCGGTGGCCGAACAGCAGGCCCGTTTTGCCGCGAATGACGCTGTAGCAGCTGCCCGCGAGGCGATTGCGGCTAGTGCTAAGGATGCCCGCGACAACATCTCGCAGCTCGCCCAAGGGTTGCGCGAAAAAGTAGACAGCAAGAACGTGACGCTCGCGGACTTGACGGCCTACGCCGAAGACCTGAACGTCATGCGGCAGGCAATTGACAAGGCGGGGCTCTCGACCAACGTCTACGTGCAAGCAGCCCTCAAGAACGCAACCGCGCTGGAGCAGCAGGCCTTCGCGGCAGGCGTCTCCTCCGGGGCCTTTGACCAGCTCACCGACAGTCACGACCGGGTGCGCGGCGTCCAGGGGCGCTACACCGTGTCACTGCAAGACGTGCTAGAGAACTTACCCAAAGCAGCAGATGCGACGGCAGCCTACATGCAGACGCTGGAAGAGTTGGCTGAAGCGGGCATCCTCTCCCGCGACGTGCTGAAAGAAGTGGAGGCGATTGTTGCCAACCGTGCCGATGACATGGCGGCTTTTACGGCGGCGGCGGGCGATCTGGCGACGGAAAGTATCGCGCTGGCCGATGCGTATGACGGCCTGGGTGACACGCAAATGGGCCTAGCTGTCCTGTACGACAGCCTCGACGCCCTGTTCCTCCGGGCCGAAGACGGGCAGGAAGTCGGAGACTCCATTGATGCCGTGACGCAGAAAATTCTCGCCCTCCAGAACGCACTGAACGCCGATACGGAGTTCGATACCTTCCTGGCGGGACTGACGGGCAGCCTGTCCGGGCAGATCGCCGCCGTGACCGACCAACTGGCGTCCGAGACAGACGTCAAGATGCGGGGTCGCCTGTTGGAGCTGCGGGCCGACCTCCAGCAACAGTTCGCCCAAAGCGCTGACTTCGACGTGCAGGGCGCGGGCTTCACGCCGAAGAACGAGGCGGAAGGGCGGGCGCTCACGCAGGCCGGAACGCTCCTGGAAGCCCTGCGGAACGAGACGGATCCCGCCCAGTTGCAGGGGATCATGGATCAGATGGGCGAGTTTCTCGCTTCTGGGCTGGGCCGCTTGTTGCCGGAAGCGGTTCGCACGGGCCTGGAAGCGGGCGTCACCAGTGCAGACGGGTACATCAAGACCTTGCAGGAAATTACGGGAGATGCTGTGGTGGACGGCTGGGAGCGGGCTTCCAAAACCCTTCCAGACGGCCCCACTAACCGGTTCCTTGACCTGACCCAAAGCGTGTTTGACCTGAAGGATGCGCTGAAAGATCCCACTCAGGCTGCCGCCCTGACCGACAGCCTGAACGCGGCACGACTAGCGGGTGAGTTGACCAGCGTAGAGCTGGAATACCTGTTGCGCCTGGTCAAGCAGCTTCAGGACGAAGAACCGTTGGAACTTATCGACCCGCCCAACCCTGACCGGGACAACATGCTCGACCTGGCGGGGCGGGGCATCACGACCGAGAAGCAGCGTGACGAGGGCAGCATTGGCCGAGAGGAAGCGGCTCGAAGCCTGTTAGACCTTGCCACCGACGCTGAACGGTATGCCGCTGCCGCTGAACGTGCAGGGAAGGCCGATCTCGCGGGACAGTTCCGCGAGCTGGCTGCCAATGCGCGTGAAGCCGCTGGATCAGTAGGGAAACTGATGGAGGTTCAGCGTTACGCTGGATACGTCCAAGAGCTGGCCGGGGGCTTCGCGCAACTGTTCGAAACACTCGGCGAAGGTGACGAGCAGATGGCAGACATCGGAGCCAACTTGCGCGGGGCTGAAAACCTCGCCGGGAAGGTTGTGGCCCTGGCTGGGGACATCGCCCGGATCGTTGCCAATCCAGCCGACATCGGTGCTTGGGTGGGCGCGATTACCAAGATCGTTTCGGGGATCGCCGAAGCCCTCTCCGGCTTCCAGAAAGCCAAGGCAGAAGCGAAACGCATTCAGGAGGATTTCAACAAGGGATTCACGTTGATCAACGGTGACAACTACTCAAAGACCTTCGTACGCTCGCGGGGCTGGCTGGCCGATACCTTCGGTGGCGGGCCAGAGGTCAAGCAGGAAATCAACGAACTGGGCTTGAAGATTGCTCAGAGCATTGAAGGTGGCCTGGTCAACGGGATCAAGAACGGTTTGAAAACAGCCCTGACCACTGGCAACTGGGACGAGTTTTCCAACACCTTCCGGAAATCAGCCTTTGAGGGCGTGGTGGACGGGGTGATCGAAGCCGTCTTCAATAAAGCCCTGCAAGACATCCTCGCGCCGGGTATCAAGGCCCTGACTGACGCGGCAGAGACTGAAGACACTTCGGACGATGCAGCGGCAGTGGACACCTTCACTGACCGGGTCAAGGTGGGCGAACGGTTTGCGATGGACTTCGGTCAGCGCATCAATCCCAGTTTGGATCGTCTGCGCGGCAACCTCGGCATTAGCACTGATGACCTGAACACGGGCGGGGTGAGTGGGGCCGGATCGCTGGCCAGCCTGCCTGAACCCTTGCAGTTCGCCCTCGCCACACCGCTGCTGGAAGGGGTACGCGGCATTAAAGACGCCGGAACCATGTTCCAAGCCACAGTGTCCAATCTCGACACCATCTTCAAGCGGGGCGTCACCATCAACGTCAACGGCCCCAGTGGCAGCTATAGCAGCTCCACCGGCGCACTCTCCGGAGGCTAAATGAGCAATCCTGAATACCGCCTCCGGGTTCTTTCCCCGGACGGCACTGAAAAGCACGTCCTCACCCTCAATCCACCCCCTTCGGGTGGAACGCCGCTGTATCTGGACGGTGGCCCCCGTGCGATGGAAGTAGGGCCGCTGGGAGATTGCCGAGAGGCCGTCTTTGAAGGCGACCCCACGACCCTCGGCATCGGCCCGCGTGACACGGTGCAGGTGCAATACCGGCCTGTCAGCGGCTCTGGTTCTTGGCTCAATCGTTACGCAGGCACGGCTGTCATCAATGGTTCTCTGCGCAGTGAGATCGGCCGCTACAAACTGCAAGGCTTCAAGACCAAACGCCTGAACGAAGTTGAAGTTCGTACCCTGCTGGTCGAGGCTGACCTCGGCGCACAGGTTCGGCAGTTGTTTACTGACCTGATCGTCTCCGGACAAGTGGGAGCCAGCCTCCAACCCCCCACGTTGGAGAGCATTCCAGACCTGAACAAGACCAGCGCGGCCATCCACGGCAACTATTGGCAGGTGGCCCGCCTGATCGAGCAGCGCCTGAAGGGGCGCAGCGAGCGCACGCGGGCGTTCCTAAACGAAGATGGCTCTACCAGTAACGACACCATCAATCCTGACTGGGGCGTGAATGCCGATCTGCGTCCCGTGTTTGGCTATCCCACCGGAGTCTTGACCATCGATGAGGGGGTGCCGGGAGTTGAGGTGGATGGGATGGATCTGGACTCCACCACCTTGGTCACCGACGTGCGCCTGATCTGGACGAAAACACTTTCGGCCCGCCTCACCTTCGTGGTCAATGCGACTGAGTACATCAATCTCAGCAGCACGCTGACCGTTGGGCTGATGTATCCGGTGGCCGTCGCGCCGCGAACCTTTGGACAGGCCTGGCGCTCCTTGCCGTTGCCCGTCAACCTGAATGTGTTTCGTCGGATCAATCCAACGCTTGTTCAGGCTGAGGTGCGCCACTTTTTGAACAGCGATGACTTTGTTGGCCCGGCCAATGTCCAAGGCGATCTGGTCGCCTTGACAGACGGCGATGGGGACAGCCAGATCCTCTTGCTGCCCCCATCGACCATCGGGTCGTTTTTGGACTACGTGCTGACACTCACCCTGCCAGCTGGCCCTCCACCAGTGGGCGTGGAACTGACAGTCAGCGGGGCCAGAATCGATGCCGTGCGCTGCTACGTCAACAACGAGCGCATTTCTTTCGGGCGCTTCGGCTTTCTTGACCCGGCACCCGGTGCGCCCAACCTCTATCTGTTTCCCAGTCAGGTGCTGGATCAAATCGCTGCCTACTGGGGACAGGGGCCGGGCATGATCCATGTGGTTCTCAAGCCGGATCAAGACAGTCAGCCCGTCCGGGTGAATGCCTTCGCGCCGTTGGAGGTCAACCCAGAGTTGGCGCTGGCCACGGCTTCCCCCTTGGCCCGTGTTCCCACCCTCGATCCGGTCGAATGCCGCGTGCCTGGCTGGGAAGTCAATCCTGCCGAGCAGGCGCTGATCATCCTGCGCCATCCCGTCACTGGAGTGGAACTGAGCCGCGTGCAAAAGCCGATTGAACTGCTGGTCTACGACACCGATGACGACGGCGAGCTGTTCACGCGGGTGCGCTGTGGGCAGCGGGATGACGCCGAGAAACTGAGTTTCGCCGCCAGCATCACAGAGCGTGACAGCGCGGCCAGCCTGGACGCCGTGAGAAGTAGCGGATGAGGAGACATCAATGAATCTGACCCTCAGCCCCTTACCCCCTTTGCCGCTGGACATCGCTCCCTCCCTGCCCCAAACCTTTGGGATTGGGGCGCAGCTGTATGTGCCGTGGATGGAGGGGGTAGAGGTCGACCGTGATCCGATTGACCTGACCTACAACGTCACGCCTCGGCAGACCGCACGGGGCCGCACGTGGGCCAGTGGCAGCCGCTTGCCTAAGCCCGCCCTCCTGACCTTGCGCTTGTATCTGGAAGCCCCCACCGCCCTGGCTGTCCGCCAGCTGGCCTTGCGTTGGCGGGAGATCCTCACCACGGCAGAGACCTACAGCGAGGGCGCACGCAGCGTCTCGATTAGCGCTCTGCTGAGTTGTTCAGAAGCATTCGGGGAAGGCAACACTCGGCTGATTACGGCCACTGTGCTGTTGGTGGATGCCCTATGGCGCCTGAATCCGGATGATCTGTTTCCCACCCCACATCCTGTTGAAGTGGGCACGGGCTCCGGTGGCCAACCGTTCCCAGACGGCGGCTGGGCAGCCAGCCAGCTGCCCTACCCGTACGAGGGCACCTCCAGTGCCGTCACGCTGCTGGACTTCCTGGTGTTGGATCCCAAGCGGGCGGTTCATCACGGTTCTGTCGCGAACTTGGGCGATACCGACTTTGCGGCCGTACTGATTGAGGACGGCGTGCGTTCTCAGCCGGTCACCGTGCAGCCGCGCACGTCGCTGGACATCACGTTCCGGATTACCGGCGTGGAGCTGCAGCCGTTGGATGACGCGGCCTACGTCTACCAGGTGGTGGTGCAGTGAAAGCTTACGAAGCCGTGGTGGCGGTGCCGACCGTCATCAATTTCCTGTCTGATCTGGGCACCCCAGCTAAGCGGGGTAGCAGCATAGCCAACCCCGGGGAGGCCGACTTCCGGATCCGGCTCACGCTCGGCAATGAGACGCGGGCACCCCTGACCATTCCGGCTGGGGTGCGCTGGCTGCTGATGTCGAACGTGGATCGGGTGGAGATCCTGCCCGGGCTGGACGGCGACGCCTGGTATCAACTGCTTGTCACCTCCTGACCCTCCCGCACCGTGCCAAGACGCCGACCCCTTCTCCGGAGGCCCGATGACCCTACTCCCTGACCCCCTGACGACTTCGATTGGCGAGTTCACCTCTCAAGTGAGCCTGTCGTGACCTTCACGCGGCCTGCACCCGGCGCACCGTTTGACAAGCGGATCACGGCGCAACTCTTAGAGCAGCTGCTAGCGGCTGGCCCGCGTGCGTTCAATGCTGACATAGACGTTGATCTGTTCGACGCCATAGAGGAGGCTGTCGCCAGCCACCTTGCCCAGTTCACGGGCAACGGCGCTGCTGTGGCTGGCCTCTTTTACGCGGCGAATAGCCTTGACGCTGTGGTGACGCCTAGCACGCTGAAGGTATCAAGCTTTGCCTCTCTCGGGCAGGCTGTCCCCGCTGGCCCGCTGACTGTGACAGTCGGGCAGACGTTCCCCGTGTTCCCCGCTGAAATCGCGGGAACGTCCGGCCCGTACCCCCAGAGCGGCCCCGTCAAGATGCTGACGGGGGGCGTGGTCACGTTCCCTCTCACGCTGGGCATCCCCGGCGCGGCAGGAACCCTGTCCCTGACGTGGTACGCGGCAGACCGAGGGTTCTTCGGCATCGGGCTATTCCCCCCCAGCCCGACCCGCTACACCGTGGAACTGCTGAGCGGGGCCGGGGCGGTGCTTCAGACGTGGGCGGACGTCATCCCCTCCGCGTCCCCGGTCACGCGGCAAACGGACTATGGCGTCAATTCCTTCATGCCCCAGACGCACAAAACGGCGCACGCGGTCAACGCGGCGCTGAGTGCGGGGGCGTACTCACTGCGAATCACAGCCCTAGAGGTCTTTGCCCGGATCGCGCCGGAGAGTGTGGTCGGGGGCGTGGACGCCAACACCTATCCCGCCCTGTTCCGGAACGCGGGATTGGCTGTGGTGGACGTGCTCAGCGCGGCCCCCGTCGATGGCGGGGTAACAGTTCCCGCAAACCCGCAGGGCGGCACGCTCCCGGCCACGCTGCCTGAAGTGTCCCTGACCTTGACGGCCCCCGCCCTGCCTGTCCATTCCTTCGCCGGGGGCGTGCTGGGGGGCGACGCGCTCGCCGTCATTCCCAACGCGCTCGGCCCCAGCACCGCCGAGCAGATCGCGGCCATCGAGTTTACGCTTCACCCCGATCCCGACTCCGAGCGGGCTGGCTGGGGCGCACAGTTTGGCTTCTCGCTGGCCCTGCTCGCGGACGACCTCCTCCACCATGATCTGAAACGCATGGTGGAGGGCGTCGTGCTGACGTATCGGCGGCCTACCGGATCGGACGTGTTCGGGGGCGTGCTGCGCTACGGCGTGCGCTACCGCGCAGAGTGCCGCGCCCTGATTCCCTTACAGGACGACATTAACCTCACAGTTCAGTTTTACAACGCCACAACGGGGGTGGCCCTCGGCGTCGGGGAGGTGCAACCCCTCACGGTGGAGACAGATGGCGAGTACCGTCCCTACCATCTGTCCGGACAGAACGCCACCCTGCCCCCGGCCTCTCTGCGGGTCGCCCTGCTGACGCTGCCCCCCAGCGGCTCCCGGCACGGCTACCCCGCCCGCGTAGAGGTGCATTCATGGCGTGAGGCACGCTTATAAACGGTCTGTCTTGGGGCGTCTGGTGGGGGCTGGGGCTAAAGTCCGCCGCGACTTCAATCGGTCAGATCGTGTCCAGCGAGCGCACGCCCGCACGCGTCAACCTCGTCTCGGGCAAGCGGGAGGCAGCGACCTTCCGGCCGGAACTGGTCTTCGCATTGGGGCCGCAGCTGATGGGTGCTCCGGGCGATGGCGACTACCTCACCCTGCACCGCAACGTGTGGGCGATGGCGTGGCACGGGTTCACGGGCCTGACGCTCTACCAGCGACAGGGGGAACAGTGGGTAGTCGTGACGCCGGGGAAAAACTTCCCGGATCTGGGCGCGACGGTCCGGCATATCTCCCTGGCCTTCGATCAGTCGGCCCGGCATGTGGCCGCTTGGGAGGATGATGGCCAACTCCTGGTTCGCCAGTGGGATCAGACCGAGGAGGACTACGTCTACCGGGGGCCGTTCCCAGGCGTTGATCCCGTGCTGGTCAATGACGCCACCGCGATGTTTGTCCCGAGTGCGAGCGATGTGCTCCTGCTGTACCTGAATGCGGCTCGTACAGAGCTGCGTTACCGGGCACAGCGGGACGCCTATCTGGTCGAGCGCACGCTGCTGACGGGCCTCGTGGACGCCGTACTGGATCAGGTGGTCGCGTTGCCGTACCGACTTGAAATCATGGGAGAGTCAGAGCACCTCCCGTTCTACGCCCAGACGCCGCTCTACCCGATCCGGGTCACTGACCTCCTTCCGGCGACGGGAACGATGGTTCTGAGCCTCTACGAAGCGATGCTCATTGAGCAGTCGTCAGTAGACACACTGAACGGCATCGGCAAGATGTTGACCAGCACATACGAGTCAGTCGAAGCCAAGGCGGTACTCACGGAGCCGTTGGCAGGGGTCGGCAAGATGCTGACCAGTGCGTATGACTTAACCTTGCGCCCGCACGGGCCGGTGACCGATCCGCTCAGCGGCGCGGGCACCCTCGTCTCGACCTCAAAGCTAGAAAACGTCGGCGTCCCACGCACCCTCACAGAAGGGCTGACTGGAGCTGGGGCACTCATCGGAGGCACGTATGCACCATAAGGTTAAGCAAGAAGGAACGGTCAGCGGGTGGGTTCACTGGGAAGTGCTGAATGCAGACGGGGCAGTCGCGCAAGAAGGTGAGCAGCCGAATCTTATTTTGGATCGGGGCTTGAATACGATTCTGGCCTCAAGCAATCTCTCGGACGTCACGAACTTTGGGATTGGGTTGTGGGCGGCCTTTCGGCATTACCTTGCGGTAGGCACTGGGTCAACCGCTCCCGCCGTCGGACAAACGACGCTCGCAACGGAAGTCGCGCGGGCCGCCAACGGCGGGGGATTTACGGCGGAATCAACCAACGTCTATTCCCAGCCTGCCGGATTCATGGTCGGGGCGTTTACCATCGTGCGCGTCATTGATATTACGGCGGCGCATAACTTGACGGAGTTCGGCTTCTCGGAGGCGACGGGAACGAACGTCAATATCCGCGAGCTGTTCCGCGATGGCACCGGGACGCCGATTACGCTCTCCGTTCAGGCTGGGCAGCAGCTTAAGGTGACGCATACGTTGACGGTCACGGTTCCCTCGATCACAGGCGGAACGGATGCGAGTTTTACCGTGACGGGCATCGGCCTGCTTGCGGGCAAGGAGACGTGGTGGATGAAGGCAGGTGTGACCGCCGCAAGTATGGAGTCATTTTGGGCAACTAACTTCGCCTCGAACGGCACGCTTCAGCGCATGAGCGCCGTAAACACGATGGATCGTGCGGATCGAGGCGGGGCGCACGATACCAGCGCACTTGTTAGTGCAACGAAGCTGACCTATGTGAGTGGCACGTTTAAGGTCACGAAACGGTATGTCATCACAACCGCGCAGCTGAACGCCGCACACCACGGCTGGTTCATCGGCTATCAGTTGAGTAGCAGCCCGGAAGTCGGCTATAAGTTCGGGCTGACCAATCCCGCCACCATCACAAAAGCCAGCACGCACAAGCTCACGCTGGACTTTGAACTCACTTTAGGGAGGGCGTAACCATGACCACGCGCTACACGTATCTGATCGAGTTAGAACGCAAAGACACCAGCACCGAAGACTTGGGCCGAATTATTGTTGAAGGTGAGACCTACGGCGAACCCAACGAAACGGGCGTCCTGACCGAAGCCTTACAGGAACTCACCGCTGTGGGTAGCTTCTACCAGTTTCGTAACGCCCTGTTCCTGAAGACCGAGATGAAGACGCTGCGCGTGACGCTGCTGCAGATGGAAGACGTCGGTGCGGGCGGGTAACCCGTGCTAGTCACCTCACTGACCGTAGGACTCAAATTGCGCCCGCCCCCTTGGCCCATCCCGGCCATGAGCGGGCGCCTCTCATTCCTGGCGTCGGCCTCTTTCAACCATCTGGGCGGCGACGTGCAGCGAAATGTCGTGGTCTATGACGACCTGAACGACTTTGCGTGGTTTTACGGGCGGTCTCGCGCCTGGAAGGTCATTCAGCTTGACGCTCGTTATCCGTTTGTCGGAATGCACGGCATGGAAGACACCCGGCTCACCAAGTCTCAGCCGGAACTGGATCTGGCCCGGAAGCGCCGCACGCCGCCCCCAACCACGCCGCTTCCTCCACCCCCTCCACCCCCTCCACCCCCTCCACCCCCTCCGCCGCCTCCGCCCCCACCGCCGCCTGTTGAACCACCCCCCTCCCCCCCGGAGACAGGAGAACCCGACGTGATCAGCAACCGCTTAACTTTCGGGCCGATGGGCGCGTCCTTTCAGTGGGCGCGGCTGACCGGGCAGGCGATACAGGGCTACCATGTCGAGCGCAACCACGAACCCGGTTTTCCCGAGTGGGGCTGGCTGCGCCTGACGGCCGTTCCGCAGCTGGGCGTGACCTACCGCAACTTGTGGGCCTGGGAGGGGGAGCAGATTTCTTACCGCGTGCTGGCCGTCCTGGCGAACGGAACAGAGATTCCGCACGTCAACTTCTCTGGGACGCAATCGGCCTTCGCAGACACCTACCGCACCACGCAACTGGTCATTGACGACAGCAACACGTCGCCCCATGCCGAAACGGTGTTCGAGGGTTATGTCATCAAGACGGGCGAACGCATAGATGGCATTCGAGTCAACACAAAGAACTTGGTCAGAATTCGAAAGAATAAGTGGCGTGGGAGCGGCAACTTCTGTAGTACCAACGGCAACGCCAACGTCATTCTCGAAGACAATTACGCGTACGGCCAAGTTCCTGCGACCAAGAACTACGCGGTGGGACAGTTTTTTGTCGGTGACTACGGGTCAACCCATCGTGAACGACGGAATCTGATTCGTGGGATGGGCGGCACGTCGCTGGGGCAGTGGCGCGGGCTGACGGCGGCACAGGGCGGGCAGGTCACGACGGGATACGGGAACATCTACTGGGACTTGGCGCGCAAGCGGAGCAACGGCGCAGGCGGCGACCTGTCGAACGACACGATTGTCAGCAAGCACAAGGAAAGCCAGACGCGCGGCCAGAGCAACCCGAACGACACGGGCGGATACACCATGCCCATCGGTCACGACTTCGCGCAGTTCCTTGTCCTGAACGCCAACAACAACGCAAAAGACAATCTGCCTGGACAGTTCTTCGGCGGCCTGGACTGGGCGGGCGTCTTCGTGTACTCCACGCACATGAAAAGCCTGATGGAAGACCAGTTCAACTTTTACCTGATCGGCGGTGAGAGCCTGGACGTGCGCGTGAAAGTGCGTGGGTACTTTACGTTCGGGAACCCTGGCAACGGCATCAGCAACACGGGCCAGCGGTGGACGACCGGCATGCCGTTCAACATGGGCGGCCAGCGACAGCCGACGGGCAGTTACATTCCCGGCGCGCCCAAGCCTGCGGGCGACTACAGCTTCCCGTACCAGAGCATGACGGGCGGGTTGCCTGCGGATGAGAAGCACCTGACGCGATACGCGAACACGGGCGCGTACACCTTGATCGAGGATTTCTGGCTGGTCGGCCCCGGCACGCAGCTGGGCGCGCAGCATGGGAACAATCACCAGTTGAACCGGGGCAAGGTGATCTTTACCGGCAAGCTGCGGGACGGCACGCCACTCACGGGCGACCCGCGCATCGGCGTGTACATGAGTGGGGACGCGGGCTTCACGGTCGAGGGCAAAGCCGTGTCGCACAGCCTGGGCATCAGCAACGTTCATACCATCAAGCCGACCAACCTCAACACCCAGCCGCAGGGCTTCGGGGAAGAGTGGACGACGAAGGCGTTGACGTTCGGGAACACGTGCGAGAACCGCCTCGCGACGGCGGCAGAGGAGCGGGCGGCGCACCACCAGTTCCTGCTGTGGTGCCACAACGCGGGCATAAAGATGGGGCCGGACTACGGGACGCCTGCGGTGATCTACGGGTAAGCACCCCTCCGCCTAATTTCACCCTCTCCACCCGCCCACGCTCTCGGCAGCTGGGCGGGCTTCTGTTGCCGATCGGAGGCCCATGAAACGAATGATTCTCGCGGTGGCATTGAGCCATGCCGTCAGTGCTGCACCCCTCTCCGCTCCTGCGCCACCGCCCCTGTGCACGGTGGTGGCCACAGCCAGTCCCGCCATTGTTGGCCGGTGGCTCACCGTGCAACTCAAACCCGGCTGCCCCCCCAACGGTGTCGCCCGCTTGCGCTTGGTCTCCAAGTTGGGCGGCAGTCAGCCTGACTTCCCGCCCGGTCTCTACACCCTGTACCCCGGGCAGACCTTCCGGAAAGTGGCCCTGAGCTGGTGGTCACTGGTCTGGGTAGACCGGATCGGGCGGGAGTGGCGCGTCTCGGAGCAACAGTGACCCCGGAGCTGCAAGAACTGATCAGCCTCCGCACGCTGGTGCTGTTCGGCGCGGCTCTCATTCTGACCATCTGCGTTTCGATCGCACGGGTGGCCCGTGAACGTGCGGCCCAGCGGCGGGAACAAAAGCCTCTCACGACGTTCGGAGAAGGGTTTGCAGACGTCGTGTATGGCTCGATGGCCGCACTCGCGCTGCTGCTGCTGCAAGACACCATCAAACCTCTTCCCATCAAGGCAGCGGTGGGCCTGGCCATGTTCTACGGCTACATGGGGCCAGCCGCCTGGGATTTTGTCGCCGCCATCGCTAAAGGCCAGTACGCCCTCACCAAAAAGGAGACCCCGGAATGACGTTTAAATCTGCCCAGACCCCCACCCGCCGTGCCGAACGCGCTGCTCTCCGTGCTGGCCCCCGCTGGCACTGGAGTGACGCCATCCCGATTGTCATGGTGCTCTTGCATGTCGTCGGTTTCTTCCTGTCCCCAGCCCTTCTGGCGGACATTGGAGACACCGTGATCGGCCCCACGCAATATCTGGAGAGCCTGGATGGCAGTCTCAGTGGGGTCATCTTGGCTGGAGGGCGCTTTGCCGTCGCGGCCCTGGTGCTCTACACACTCTGGTACGTGCGGGAAGCGCCGTGGTCAACGCGCATGGGGTGGGCGATCATCGCCTCTGCGCTGCTCTTGAATTGCGCCCGCAACGTCTACACCGGAGCACCAGCCACCTTCTCGTTCCTGGAGGGGCAGGCTGGCCTGCTCTGGCTACTGTTCCGACTGGCGGTGCGGCCCACGGTCTGGCAGCAGATGACGCACTGGAAGGAACGTGCGGAGCGGGCAGAAGCGGAACTGGCTCAGCTCAAAGGAACCCTATGACCTTAGCTTTCTGGCCGACGCTCGACACCCCCACCACCCGTTACACCGTGCAACCTGGCTGTGCTTGGCTTGACCCTGCCTACTACAAGGCGCTTGGCTCCGTTCACCCCGCCATCGATCTGAATGCGGTCACCGGCAGTGACACCGATGTGGGTGACCCGGTGCACGGTACGGATGCAGGTGTGGTGGTGGCCGTGATGTGGGACGGGTACATCGGCGGCATCGTTGAGATCAAGCACGGCGATGGCAGCATTTCGGGTTATTGGCACCTGCGAGACATTCACGTCAAGCTGGGCCAACTGGTCAGTGGCGGCGATCTGATCGGGCAGATCGGGAAAGGCGCGAAGCTCAGCATGGCCGCGCATCTACACTTCTACGTCAAGAAGGCGGGCGTCAATCTGCCCCCCAACTACTGGCCCAGCACCCATATGAAAGAGCGGAAGGCGTGCGAAGCGTTTGTGCGGGAGAACTACCACCCACCGGAAGAGTGGCTGCACGCCCGCGGGGCCAAGCGCACGCTGGCATCGCTGCAAGTCCTGCGAGGGGAACCCATGCGCGTCCTGGTCAATGACGTCGAAATCACTGGCCAACTGGTGCAACGCCCCGACAACGGTGTGACCGTGGATGCCCGTACCCAGACGGTGCGGGTGTACGTCAACAGTCGTGAGCCCGAACCCATCAGCATCCCAGCACTGCCGCTGAACTAGGCCCGCCGCGTCATTCACTGACGCTAACAATTCGACCTTTCCCGGCCCTGCCTTTTTGGAGGGCCGCGCCCTTGGAGTGTGCCCATGTTGCAAGCTCAAATCCTGTCCCTTCTGTTGTCCCTTGGTACCGCTACTCGCACCGGAGGCGCCCTCACTCCTGATCTGGTTCAGCCCTGGCTCGACAAGCACTTCCCCAGTCTAGTGACCAAAGCACAGGCTTTGCGCGATGGCGCCACCTGGACGGAAGTCGGCGCGCTGCTCGAAGCAGGCGTCACCGCCGCCCAAGAATTGAAGGGTGTCATTGCCGGGACGGCCCGTGCCCAGTTTGTGCTGAGCATCGTGCAGGCCTTGGTCAAAGAGTTTGCGCCGCCTTCCGCCACCTGGCTGATGGTTCTGCTCAACAGCCCGTTCACGCTGATGCTGATCGAGATGGCCTTTAAGCGTCTGTTCCCTCTGGGCTGATACCGGACAACTCAGGCGAATTCGCCCCCGCTTCAGCTTCGGCTGTAAGCGGGGGCGATTTTCAGTTCATGTGTGGCAGCATGACGTCATGCCTGCTGGACTCAAGATCACCATCACCCTCACTGCCGAAGAACTCCGCCACGCAGAAGCGGCCGCCAAGCGCACTGCACTCAGTGTCGAGGTCTTTGGTCGCAATGCCATCCTGAATGCCTCCCGTGGTATTCAACTGGCCCCTCCCCAATACAAACCACATCAGCTCAGTCACATTCACAAAAAAGCGGCCTCAGAAGACAAAGTCTGGACAGAAGCCGAACTCCGCGAGCGCGGCCTGCCCTTGTACTGGAGTCGCGCCTGGGTCGATGAACAACAGGCACAGGGGCATAGCCACGCCGAGATTGCCATCAACGCAGGGGGGTATCAGGTGATGGCCGTCAGTCGACACCTGCGGCTCATCCACGGGATCGTTCAGGTCAAACAGCAGACCCCTGGACAGCAGCAAGACATTTATGCTCGCATCCAGCAAGGCGCCACCCGTGAACAGGTCATGCGGGAGTTTCGATTGAGTGAATTCGGGGCTGCTAGGTACTTTCAACTGGTCGAGGCCGAGCGCGAGTTGAACTTGCGTTTCCGGCAAGAGATTGCCCGCTTGGAGTGGCCTGCCACCAAGCCTGAGGTTGCCCAGACGCTCTTCCCAGAAGAACCCCAACGCACTACCAATTGGTTGGCCGTGCGTGTGAAAAAAGGGTGGCTGGTACGCGTCAAGCCGGGGGTATACCAGCCGAGTCCAGAGTTCTTGAAGCCTCCATCTTTTGAATCAGGCAACTGAGCGCTCTCAATTCAAAACGCTGGTGCCCTGCCTTCTAAAGATGATGAACTTCACTTTTAGGTAAGAAAATTGTTAGAATATCATTCGTACTCTAAACACAGACAAGAGCGGGAGATACCCGCAGAAGTCAACGCCATACCCGGCCAACCAGACCTATCCATCTCTTATCTGGGGGCCAACCAGGAGAACACATGAAGAACAATACACAAGGCTTCACCCTGATTGAGTTACTTATAGTCATTGCGATTATTGGGATCCTGGCCGCTGTGCTGATCCCCAACCTGTTGGGTGCCCGTAAGAGCGCCACTGCCCGCGCTGGACAGGCCCACAACACCAGCGTCTACAAGGCCGCCGTCGCTAACCTGGCCAGCGACAACGCGGCAACCTCTGAGAGCGTTATTGGTACCATGGATGCTGACTGCACGAAGGCCGTCGAAGGTACCTATCCTGTGGACGCTGCGCCTTCAGGCGTCGATACCTGCGCCCTCCTTGTCAACGGCTCCGACGACTTCTTCGTGAACACCACGATGAAAGACTCCGGCAATTTGAAGAAGTTTCAGAACGGCAAGGAAGTCACGGAATTCGCTACCGCTGCTGTCACTCCCTGATCCAAGTTGAACCCTAGGCCGCCCTTCGGGGCGGTTTTTCATACCCCTTGAGGCCAACCCACTATGCATCACCATACGCAAGGCTTCACTTTGCTCGAATTGTTAGTGGTCATTGCTATCATTGGCATTCTCGCCGCCGTGCTGATTCCCAATCTGCTCAGTGCACGCCAGGTCGCTAAAGAACGTACTGCCCAAATGTTTGCTTCAAACGTCACTCACGTCACTTTCGCTTGGATGGCTGATAGTCCGCGCCGCACTGTGGCGGATTTGCCTACGGACTGTAAAGCGCCTACCGAACTTCCCAACGAGAATGGCAGTGACAGTGGGTACAGCTGGGGAGCCCCGCCTGATGTGGTCACCACTTGTGAGATTGGGGCCAAAGCTGACGGAACATTGAGCGTTAAAGTCGTGACCGACCGTTCCACATACGTGAATGGTGCGCCTGAGTAACAGGTCTTAATCTCTCTGCCCGCCTCAGCGCGGGCTTTTTGATGGCAACAAAAACCCGCCCTTTTCAGAGCGGGCGCCGCAGCTGGTGGGGAGATCTACTCCCGCCGAAGCGTGCAACAAGAGTAGTGGATGAAACAGTTATCCACAGGGCAACCTTGGGGGTGTGGATAACTCTTCAGCTCTTACTCGCTCAAATACTCGTCCGGCTCAATCCCTTCCAGCACCAGGCCCATCTGCTCACCAATCGCCTCCCGCACCTCGCTCGCCTGCTCTTTGTCCGGCTTCCAACCATCAAATCGGATCTCAGCCTGACGAGACTCCACGACAGCCAGCTCCAGTTCGGGATACGCATCAGCAGCCCAAATCTCCAACCCTTCCTACAAGAAGTCGATCAACTTGGGCGCGTTCCAGTTGCGCGTGCGGCTCAAGCCCTTGCTCACCGCCACCTTGATCGGTGCGGGTGGAACGAAACGGATTAACACTCTTTTGTTCATGGCGTAATTGTAGAGGAGAGAAGAAGAGGGATCGCACCGCTGCGGTCTACCTTAAAAAAGCGCATGTCAGAATGCAGTTCGGTCAGACCGGGTAACACTGGAGTTCAGAACAAGAAATGGAGGCGGCCATGTGGAAGTGGCCGCCTCTTTTGGTGTCTTGGTGGGGTCTAAGAATTGACGACCAGCACCGTGATAATCAGCGGTACGACCACCAATGCCGTGACGCCGAAAATCAGTTGCAGGCGGCGGGCGCGGGGCACAGCTTTGCCTGTGATGCGGGTGTAGAACCACAGGCCCGCTGTCATGAGGGTCATGACCACCACAGCCAGAAGAATCAGCGCGGCGGTGATTGCAATGACCCCGAAAAAGCCGACATTCATTCCCATTCTGGCAGCCTACCGGGGAGCGTCTTGCCAAAGTGTCAAAGTGGTGACCGGAAATACTGACCAAGAACGTCCCAGCCGCGTCAGACCTTCATCACGCCGACCCTTCATGATCAGGCCATGCGCCTCCTCCTGTCTACTTTTGCTCTTGCTGCTGGCTTAGGTTCAGCTCAAAGCGCCACGCCTGCTCCCCTCAACGGCATCTGGACATTGACCCACGTGACGCCGCAAGTGAAGCCGGACTTGAGTCTTGCCCCAGTGCAACTCGTGATTGTGGGTGGACAACTCCGCGGCAGCATCGGCTGCGGCACCTACGCGGGAACGATTCGGGCGGCCCGCAACCGCCTGACCATTCAAGTTGCGCCCCTGCCACCGCGTCCCAACGAGCGGTGTTTGTACGCTCAGCCCCTCGCTTTTCACGCGGCCCTGAATGCATCTACGGGCTACCTGATCAGCGGCAACACCCGGCAATTGGTGCTGTTTTCTAAGACCACCCGCCTGACCTTCGAGCGAATCGGCTACGTCACGCCTGCCAAACCCTAGTCCTGAAGTTGACCCCCTGCTGGCTCTTCCTCAGAGATACTGGGCCATGACCTTCGAGTTCAGCGGCCCCCTCTGGTTCTGGAAGGGGCCAGCGCCCTGGTACTTCATCACCGTTCCTACCGAGCAGAGCGCCGAACTGAAAGCCGCCTCCCGGTTCGTCACCTACGGCTGGGGCATGATTCCCGTTCAGGCTCAGATCGGCAGCACCACATGGACTACGTCGTTATTTTTCAAAGACGAGCATTACGTCATTCCCATCCGCGCCAACGTGAGGAAGGCGGAAGGGCTGGAAGAGGGTGCAGAGGTGGCCGTGCAGATGACTCTGGGATGACGGCTACAAAAACCGCAACAGCCCGCGCCTCTGCTGAGGATGTTGGGCCGCCTGTAGCTGCAACGAGAAGTCTTCCAGCGCGTCCTGCACCTGCCGTGCGTCACGCACGATGGTGGCGCTGAGTGTTTGCACCTGCGTCTCCCGCTCCTGCTCCCAGTGGTTCAACACGCGCTCATTCAGGCGGGCGTGGTCGGGGCTGGTCACGTCACGCGGGGGGGCGAGGCGGTCACGGGCGGCTTCCAGGTAGGCCACGTGGTCGGTGGCGCGGGCGGTCCCGGCGTACTGGCGTGTCTGCTTGATCTGGGCCACCCGCCCCAGCAGACGCTCGCGCTCCAGCACGGTGCGGGCGCGTTCCCGGCCTTGCAGCAGCGCGGCCCCCACCGCCATGCCCACCAGCGCCATCGTAAACACCAAGAGTGACCAATGCTGAGGCACGGCGTTGGTGTCGGTGGTGGTGCTGAGGTCGGTCAGTTGACCCTGCTGCGCGGCGTTGGCGGCAATCTGCTGTGTCACGCGCAAAATGCCGTCCCAGTTCAGGTAGCCTTCCACGCCCAGATACAGCACGCTGACGGCCACGATTCCCCCGATGTAGGCGGCGGGGCGGCCCATGCCCGGTGTGCCGTTTGCCGCAGCGTGGGCGGCCATTTTGGCCCGGTAAGCCAGTTCGTCTACCAACCACAGCAGCAGCACGCTGAACATGATTCCGGCGGTCAGGGCAATAATCGTCAGGTACAGGCGGCTTTCGGGATTGAACAGGAGGTTGATGCTGACGCCACTGATGACACCCACAAAGAATTTGCTGAACACGGCGAACCCGTTGAACACGCGCTTGCTGCCGGTCTGCTGTTCGGGCGGGCGAATCGGGTGGCCTTCGCGGGCCAAATCTGCCAACGCCTGTTGCTGATAAAAGCCTTCGGCGCTGAGGGTGTCGGGCTGTGCGCCGTACTCGGCCAGAGCGTCGAATCGTTGCTGGCGGGCCTGTTCTATGGCCTCGGTGGCGCGGGTGTATTCGTGTTCCACGCCGCTGCTGGCCGCGTTCATAAAGCGCAGGTGCTCGTCCTGCCGCGTCCAGGATTCGCGCACGCCCACGCCCGTTTCGGCCAGCACCCGCGTCAGCGTTTGGCGGGCCAGGGCGTGGTTCACGCGGTACTGCTCCACATTCAGCGCCAGAATCCGGGCGCGTTTGGTCAGCAGGCTGCGGGCGGCGGGGTCGGCCACCAGCGTCAATTCATGCGTCAGGTCATTCAGGAACGCGCCGTAATGATCCGGCGGCAGCACCGGCATAAATTGCTCTGCGGCGAGGGGGTCGGGGCGGGGGAGGGCGGCCTCATAAGGGTTGAGAAGTGGGTCGAATGGTAGCGCTTTCTCTGCGTCTGATAGGGCGGAAACAGCTTCAGCGCCCGCATGTGCCCCGGCTTCACCTTCCCCTGCAAAGCTCATATTGACCGTGCCCAAATCCGGCCCGCTCAGGGTCACGCTTTCCAGTGGGGCGGGCGCGTGAAATGACGTGTCTGCCGAACCATTCTGAGTTGTCCTGTCTGGGGCGGTTCTCTCTGGGGTCGTCATCCTAGCGCCTCGCTTTTTTGGCGGCGTCGGCAAAGGTCGGATACACGTTGTTCAGGTCGTAGGCTCCGGCCATCAGCAACCGCTTGTCGTTTACACCTGTGCCCAACGCTTTGGTAAAGCTGTCCCGCACCGAGTTTCCATCGGCCCCGCGCTCTGGACTGAGGCCTGCAAAAAACAGGAGGCGGGTGGCAGACGCATTCAGAATCCCCTTCACGGTGATGCCCAGCGCGGCGCGTTTGGGGTCGTCCAGTGTGGCGCCATCGGTAAACATAATCACCACGTCGCCCACGCCAGCGGTGCGGGCCGCCATGCTGCGGGCCTGTGCCAGCGCCGCCGTAATCGCGCTGCCCTTGCCCGTGCAGGGCTGGGTCAGGGCATTGGTGTAGCGCAAAATGTCGGCCTTACCCATCCTCGCCCCGTTCTGAGACTGGAATTTGAAGTCGGCCACCGTCTGCACGCCCGCGCACACGCGCAGCAGCGTGACCGTGTCGCCGGAGCGTACCTGATTCAGCAGCACGCTCTGGGTCAGTAGTTTGGCCTGTGCCGCGTACCCGAAGGCCGGATTCTTGGAACTGCCCGTCATGTCGGCGGCAATGACCACATGCAGCGGCGGCGTGCTGAGGCCCAGCAGGGTAGAGGCGCTGGCCGCAGCGGGGGCAGGCGTCAGCAGCGGCAGCAGGGAGAGGAAGGGGGAGAGGGGCATGTGGGGACTCCTTCGGGGTCGGTGAGTGGTCAGTGGAAAAAACAGGAAAACATGGGGGCGTTGGTTGGGGGTTAAAACGCTTTCTTAGGGCGGCGTCGGATTTTTGGGATTCAGATTGGGTACCGGGACGGCTATGCCCCCCACGCGGGTGATTCCGGCGGGGGCTTCCAGACTGCGGATTTCGTGGGGGAGGTCGCGCAGCAGGCCCAGTTCGTGGCAGGCGGCCTGACCCTGATACAGGTCGGCAGGCACGCTTTGCAGGCCGTCCGGGTCGCCAATCCACACGCTCATGGCGTACTGCGGCGTCACGCCTGCACACCACGTATCGCGCACATCGTCGGTGGTGCCGGACTTGGCTCCCAGCGGCACATTCCGTCCGGTCAGGCGCTGCACGAAGCTGGGGCGCAGGAATCCCAGATGGCCTGCCGAATCGTTCACCGCACCCGTCAGCAGGTCGAAGGCCTCGTAAGCCACCGCCTCGTTCCACAGCGGGGCACAGTCAGCGCGGGGCAGGGGAAAGGGCTTTCCGCTGCGGTCGTACACTTCCGCCAACAGGTGCGGCGTGCAGAGCTGGCCGCCGTTGGCAAAGCTGGCATAGGCGGCGGCCACCTTCAGCGGCGACGAGCGGTAAGTGCCGAGGGCGGGGCTGGAACGGTTGGCAGTGTCCTCGGTGTAGCCCACGCTGTCCAGCACGCGGCGCAGGGTGGTTTCTCGGTCAGTGCCCACACGCACGGCCACCGTGTTCAGGCTGCGGGCGTTGGCCTCGCGGATACTCACGGAACGGCCCAAGAATGCGCCGGAATTGTTGCGGATAGGCTGCCCGGCATACGAGGTGGCTGCATCTAGAAAGAGGCTGAGTTGGGTCAGACCCTCACCAAACGCGGCGGCGTACAACAGCGGCTTAACGGTACTCGCCACCGGACGGCTGGCCGAGGTTGCCCATTGCCGCCCCGCTTGGCTGCTCTGCTCGCCGCCCGTGCTGCTGGCGAGGGCCACAACGCCGCCCCCGCGCACGTCCAGCACGGCTGCGCCCTCGGCCACGCCTTTGGGTCTGCCCGCCAGTCTGCGGTTCAGGGCCGCCTGTGCGCCCGCGTCTATGGTCAGCACCACGCGGGCCACCCGGCGCGGGTCTAGCCCACCGGCCCGCAGTTCCCGGCGCACCAGTTCCTGCATGGCCCACACGGGTTCGGGTTCGTTGGTGTAGTCGGGATTGCGCGAGGCGCTCACCAGCCGCAGATCGGAACCGCTGCCCGCATATTCGGCCCGCCACAGCCGGGGTTGCAGCGGCGTAGACACGGCGTCCAGATGTTCGGCCTCCGAGATCAGGCCACGCGAACGCAGGATATTCAGCGTGACCAGTTGTTGCGTTCTCATGCGGCGAAAGCGGGCGGTGGCGGCTTCGGGCGGCGTGCTGTCCGACACCAGATAGGTGCCGGGTGCAGGCAGCAGCCCCACCAGAAAAGCACTCTGCGCCAGCGTCAGGTCAGCGGGGTCTACGCCAAACACCGCCCGCGACGCATCGTAAATGCCTTTGCGCTGGCCGATACCCAGCCAGGGCAGGCTGTTCACACTCATGGCCAGCACCTCGCGCCGCCCGTAACGCCACGTGACCAGCGGGGCCAGCACGAATTCGGTGGCCTTGCGCGTCAGCACCAGTGGCAGCGTGCGCCGCCCGGTATCATAATCGAAGTGGCCCGCCAGCACGCTATTTTTCAGAAGTTGCTGCGTAATGGTGCTGGCTCCCGCGCCACTGAGGAGAGCACGCGGCAGGCGGCCCAAATCCACGCCCACATGCGAAAAGAACCGCACGTCCTCTTTGGCTACATACGCCAGCAAAAAGGCCCGTGAAACACCCGTGAGCGGCACACTCAGCGACTCGCGGCAGGGTACGGTATTCACCACTGTGCCCCCGTCCCGGCAATGGTCGATGACGCCCAGCGGCGCGCCCCGGCGGTCTTGCACCTGTATGGGTTGCAACTCCGCCCGCAGGTTCCACGCCCGCCCAAACGCTCCCGACGCCGCCGCGCCGCCCACGCCCAGCCCGATCACGCCCAACGTGACTGCACCCACGCCTGCCAACCCTGCCCGCACCATGCGCCGCAGTGTCCACGGCACGGGCCGGGTCACGAACGGGGTGCGCGGCCAGGGCATGCGCCGTCGCCAGAAGGTCAAGCGCGGTTCCTGTGGTCGGGATGGTGCTTTTTGGGATGATTCTGGCTGGCGTTCACAGTGCTAGTACGTCCTGAAGGCCTGGAGCGTTGCTGGTTTACCGCACCACATCCGATACGCCCGCCGCCGCCGACCTGAACTGCGCTGCCTGCCACACCTGATTGGCAATACCCGACACGCCAACGATAGAAATGAGGAGCATGCCCAGAATTGCCAGTGTCGTGACAGCCGTAGCCCACGAGGAACGCGGCTGGCGCGGCATCGAGCTGGCCTGTTTTTCGCGTTTGGGAGCGCGTTGACGTGCAGGCTTGGGCGGCGGCACAGGGGCGTTACCCAGCCCAGCAGCATTCAATCCAGAAGAATTCAGGCCCGAAGAATAGGGCCGGGGCTTGCGGACAAAGCTCATAACGGTAGTGTAGGCGGCCCAGATGAGGGCGGAAACCGACTTTTGGTGGAGGCGAGAGCGACGTGAGCCTCGTTGATCAGACCTGATCTATCCTCAAGCTATGACCGAGAGCATGCCCCTGACGTTGGCAGACGTTCAGCAGGCACGGCATCTGATACAGGCCTCGGCCAAGGTGCTGTGGCCCGGTTTTGAGCCCGCGAAGGTGCCGTTGGTGGTCTATGACGGTCAGAAGACGGTGCTGTGGGGAGCCCAACCGATTGGAATGGGCTGGCAGGCCGAAGAAGACCGCTGGGCGTTTCCGGGCCGTCATCCGCAAGTCTGGGCAAACACCTCTTGCGCGTTAGAAGACGGCTTGTTGGCAGCCTGCCTTTACCTCCCCAGCTTGCCCCCGTCTGACACCCCCACCGATCTGGCAGCGTTGGCCGTCCACGAGGCTTTTCATGTCTATCAGAGCTGTCAGGGTGATTCGGCTTGGCAGATCAATGAACTGGACGCCCTGACCTACCCGGCCACCGATGCCAAATTGCTGATGTGCCGGGCAATGGAAATGCAGGCGCCTCAGCGGGCCATGACGGCTTCCCTTGAAACGCTGCCAAAGTTAGCCGCCGAAGTCATGCATTGGCGGGAAGCGCAAGCTGCATCCTTGGCCCCTCACCACACCGAATAGACCTCTTGCGAAAGTCGTGGGCTAAGCTGGTAGCGTGGAGCGAGACCGTCTGACACGCACGCTGAAGATGAACCGCAAGCAGTTTCGTCGACGCACCGGGGTTTCCCCGGAAACGTTTGCCGAGATGGAAGAGGTGCTGACCCTCCGCGAAGGACGGAAGAAGAAATCTGGCCGCCCAGCCGCGCTGAGCGTGGCTGAACAGCTGCTGATGACCCTAGAATTCTGGCGTGAGTATCGAACCTTTGCACACCTGGGTGACGATTGGGGTGTGCATGACGATGGCGTGCACCGCACGGTGCAACGCGTGGAAGCGGCATTGATCGCCAGTGCGCACTTCCAGATGCCCAAGAAACGCGTATTTCAGGAAGCGCAGCTCGTCTATAGCATTGTCGCGATTGATGCTTCTGAGGTCCCGTGTGAACGGCCCAAAAAAAGCAGGGCGGTTGGTACAGCGGGAAGAAGAAGCGCCATACCCTGAAGTTTCAGGTGCTGATGTGCACGGTGACACAGCGCATCCTGGGCACCGCCACGAGTGCTGGGGCCGTTCATGATCTGAAGCTGTTCCGTCAGTCTGGCGTGCGGCTGCCCAACGAGACGGCGCTGATCGGGGACGCTGGATACCAGGGACTCTGGCGGAGCCACGGGCATGCCATCACCACCCATAAGGCGACGCGAGCGTCGCCTCTGTCAGCCGAACAGCGCCAGGATAATCGTGTGCTGGCGCAGACCCGGCAGGGGATCGAGCATGTCATCCGTCGCATGAAAATCTTCCGCGTGTTGAAGGGCGTGTACCGACATCGGCGACGTCGGTTTGCACTCCGGGTTCAGCTGATCGCTGCGCTCTGTAACCTCACCCGCGCACGTCCCGCCTGACTTTCGCAAGAGGTCTAATACATCCGGGCCGCCGAAAAAGTGGAAGGCTTGGCGCATTACGTGGAACTCAGCTTCAAGGCGGGCCAACCGGAATTTCCCAGCGTTGATCTTCCCGCCTCGGCAGTGCGGTTGCGGGCCTACACCACTGGCGCGGCTTATGGGCTACTGCTAGACCGAATGTTGGAGGGCTGGAAAGAGCGGGTGATTGATGAAGGCGCGGCGTTAGATGAATTGTTGGATTCGGTGACTGGCACTCGCCACTCCAACGGGCTTATTCCATCCCACATCCAGCAGTGGGCAATTGCCGCCGCAGAAGAAGTGCTGCATCAGCAACAGCTTTTACAGGTTTTCGATGCTCGGCCTGGCAAGGAATTGACGCTAAAAAGCGCCTCTGCCCTCTGGCCCAAAGCTTTTGATCCTATGAATCTGAAGGTGGTCGGCCAGGGAAGGGTATTGCACCAACGTTTTCTTCAGTTCGGAAACGGTGTCGTAGAGGGCGAGTTGATGAGTTGCCCCTGCCTCACACAGTTCAGCGGCCCTGATTCTTTCATGGGCGGCTTTCGAGAACTTCGGCTCAGGGGCATGGTCACTGTGCAGGCCACTCCCGAAGGCTGGGTCGCGTCAGGCAACGGGATCAGTGTGAGGGGCAGTGGGGGTACTGTTTCTACGTCTGAGCAGGGGTGGCTGATCGACTTCTAAGGTTGGCGGATTCGTGTCCCGACCCCCGATCTAGACCAAGTCCACACCCACAGCCCCACCCGGCGTGTTAAACTTCACGGGTCAGCACGGCAACAATGTAAACCCCGGATTCTCGTTCAGCGTTCCCCGGTTGTTCGGCCCGTTTCTCCTGTCTGGGAGAGGCACCATTCACGAACAAGAGCAGGGGCGAAAGGTAGGCACACTCATGGCCGAAGTCATTCTGGAGCACATCAACAAGCGGTACGGCAGCAAGCATCACGCGGTGAAGGATTTCAACCTGCACATCGAAGACCGTGAATTCATGGTGTTCGTGGGGCCATCGGGCTGTGGCAAATCCACGACTCTGCGCATGATTGCGGGCCTGGAAGACATCAGCGACGGCGTGCTGAAGATCGGTGACCGCATCGTGAACGATGTGCCGCCCAAAGACCGCGACATTGCGATGGTGTTCCAAAACTACGCGCTCTACCCGCACATGAACGTCTACGAGAACATGGCCTTTGGTCTGAAACTCCGCAAGACGCCCAAAGAAGAAATTGATCGCCGCGTCCGTGACGCAGCCAAAATTCTGCAAATCGAGCACCTGTTGGGCCGCAAGCCGAAAGAGCTTTCCGGCGGTCAGCGTCAGCGTGTAGCGATGGGACGCGCCATCGTGCGTGAACCCAAAGTGTTCCTCATGGACGAGCCTCTGTCCAACCTGGACGCCAAGCTGCGCGTTGAAATGCGCTCGCAGATCAGCCAATTGCACCGCCGCCTCGGCGCGACCATCATCTATGTAACCCACGATCAGGTCGAAGCGATGACGCTCGGCAACCGCATCGTGGTCATGCGCGACGGTGTGATCATGCAAGTCGACACGCCCATGAACCTCTACGATTTCCCCAAGAACAAGTTCGTGGCAGGCTTTATCGGCAGCCCCAGCATGAACTTGCTGACGGCCAAAGTCACCAACGGCGAATTCGTGTTGGGCGGCAGCCGCGTGTCTGCGATGGGCTTGCTGGCCCGCTCGCTGAAGGCCTACGAAGGCAAAGATGTGGCTATGGGCATTCGCCCGGAGCATATCGGCGTCGTCGGCATGACCGACATTCCTCGCGGCAACAACGTCCTGCGCGGCAAAGTCGTGGTCGTGGAGCCCTTGGGCGCACAGACCGACTTGATTATCGAAGTGGCCGGACAAAACCTCACCTGTAAGGTAGAAGGTCAGGCCGTTGTGCAACCCGGAGACGACATCGATCTGCTGATCGATCAGACCCGCCTGCACGCCTTCGACCTGACCAGTGAAGACGCCATCGACCGGGGCACGCCTACGGGCAAGCGCGGTCAGGCCGACACGCTGAACCTAGGCTACGAGTACCCCGGCGTTCCCAGCAGCGCCGCTGCACCTGTCATCGGCCTCAACAAAGTCTGATCTCAGTCCATTCATACTGAGTCCAGCAGCGCCGCCTTCCTCTTGGGGGGCGGCGCAGTTTTGGCATGTGGGTGGGCGCTTTTCTGTTTTCTCACCCAGCCTGCCTTTACCCGCTGTTCATCTGGCGCTAGACTGCTCGCACCTCAACACCCAACGCTTTCCCGCCCACGGGAGACGTGCCCTATTTTAAGGAGAACCATGAAGCGACCCCTACATACTGCCCTGATGACCCTCACCGCTCTTGCCCTGCTGGCCAGCACCGGGCAGGCCCGCACCTGGGCCGATATCAAAAAGAGCGGCACCATCAAGATTGCCACGGAAGGCGCGTTTCCTCCGTTTAACGTGCTGAAGGGCAAGGAACTGACGGGCTTTGAAGTGGATCTCGCCAACGAACTCGCCAAAAACCTCGGCCTGAAGGTGCAGTGGGTCACGCAACCCTTCGATAACCTCCTGATCGGATTGAAAAGTGACCGCTATGACTTCGTGATTGCCAGCCACGGCATCACGCCAGAACGGGCCAAAGCCGTAGATTTTGCCAGTCCTCACTACTGCACGGGCGGCGCAATCGTGACCAAGCCCGGCGGCCCCATGACGGCAGCGGCCCTGAGCGGCAAATCGGTGGCCGTGCAGGTCGGCACCACCTACCTTGAAAACGTGCGGAAAGTGGCCGGCGTCAAAGACGTGAAGACCTTCCCCAAAGACACCGACGCGCAGGCCGCGCTGATGGCAGGCCGCGCCGATGCGTGGGTGGGCGACAAATTCACCGGAATTGAACTGGTGAAGGCTCAGAAGGGCAAAGTGGTACAGGGGGCGCTCTTGTTCAATGAGCGCATCGGTATGGCCGTGAATAAGGGCAACGCCAGCCTCTTGAAAGAACTGAACGCCGCGCTGACCAAGTCTCTGAGCGACGGCACCTATGCCAAGCTGAGCGGCAAATACTTTGGTCAGGATGTACGCTGCAAGGGCTGAGGCTCTGACTATCGAGTCACTGGAGGAGGCGGCGCTTGTAGAGGCCGCCCCTTTCTATAGGCTGTCAGTCCTGTGTCCTCCACATAAACTCAGAAGATGTTCAGTCATAAAGCTCTCTCTTTGTGTCGGATGTGACATCATTCATCAAATGCAAAACCTGACTGGATCACGTTTCTGCCCTGACCTCTTGCGGGTGGGCGCATGACCAAACCCGTAACCACACCCCGTCAGCAGCCCATGGGCGGCGGTACACTCTTGCTCTGGTTCGGCGCTGCTGCAGCCGCTTTCTTGCTGCTCTTTTTGCTGATTACCATTATTTTGCGGCAACTGCCCGATCCGATTGGCCCCCGCGCCGACCTGTTCGTAGAGGGCGCCCGCATGACCCTGATGCTGACGGTGGTCAGCGGCGTGATTGGGCTGGTATTGGGGGTCATTGCAGGCATTCAAAAAACCAGTGCACTGTGGTGGGTACGTCTGCCCGCCAGCATTTTTATCTGGTTGGTGCGCGGTACACCGCTGCTGGTGCAAATCCTATTTGTCTACAACGCTGTGCCGCCTCTGCTGGCCGCTGTCGGCATCGATCTGGAACTCAATGAATTCTGGTCTGCTGTGGTGGCCCTGTCTCTCAACGTTGGCGCGTACAACGCCGAAGTTGTCCGGGCGGGCATCCTTGCCATTCCGCCTGGACAGGGCGAAGCCGCCCGCAGCCTGGGCCTGAACGGGGCACAAACCATGTCTACGGTGGTATTACCCCAGGCCCTGAGAGTCGTCGTGCCGCCGCTGGTCAATAACCTCGTGGCACTGCTCAAAGATTCTTCGCTGGCAAGTTCGATTGCTCTGCTGGAACTGACTTTGGCTGGGTCGCGCGTCAGCAGCGAGAGTTTTGAGCCTATTCCGGTGCTGACAACGGTGGCCGCCGTATATCTGGCCCTGACTACCGTGATGACCTTGTTTACCGACCAGTTGGAAAAACGGGTGAAGGTAGGCAGCCGCTAGGGAGAAGGGGAAGAAGTGAGCAGGCCCGCCGAGTGGATTGGCGGGCCTGCTTTCTGGTGTTCCTGCGTTCCGCAATCTAAACGCCGCAACCCACAACCAAGCAATACCGAAAAGACAGAGGCGACCTCCGAAGAGGCCACCTCTGTCTAATCTGAACAGACTTACTTGTTAGGAACTTTGATCTTGCCGCTGATGATCTGGGCCTTGACGGCTTCGACACGGGCCACTTGCGTGCTGGTGATCAGGCCTTTGTTGTAGGCGTCCACCGCGTAACCGACTCCGCCTTCCTTCAGACCGAAACGGCGCTCTCCGCCCTTGAAGTTGTCGGCTTTGACGTCACGGATCAGGGCGTATACAGCATTGTCTACGCGCTTGAGCATCGAGGTCAGGCCGTGGTTCAGGGTGGCGGGGTTCTTGTCGAAGTCGCCGAGGTAGTTCTGGTTGCTGTCCACGCCGATAAAGAACATGGGGCGGGTATTGCCAGCGCAGGCGTTCTTGTAGCTGGCGCTCTTGCCCACGTTGGCAAAGTTGTTGGTGCTGAACTTCACGCCGCTGGGCAGGTTGCCCGCCTTCAGGCACTGGGTCTGCTTGATGTAGTCGATGACGCCGTTGCCGCTGCCACCTGCTGCTGCAAAGATCACGTCAGCGCCGCGAGAACGCATGCTGGCCGCGATTTCTTTGGCCTTGCCGGGGTTGTTCCAGGCGTCGGGGGTGGTGCCCACGTACTGGGCGAACACTTTGACTTTGGGGTTGGCGGCTTTTGCACCCGCGATGTAGCCCGCTTCGAACTTGTGAATCAGGGGAATGTCCATGCCGCCCACGAAGCCGAGGACGCCGGTGCTGCTGTTCAGGGCGGCGAGGTAGCCCACGAGGTAGCTGCCTTCTTCTTCCTTGAACACGAGGCTGGCGACGTTTTTCTCGGCGCTCACGTCGTCGATCAGGCCGAAGTACAGATCAGGGTTCGCCTTGGCGACCTGGCTGATGCTGGCGTTGTTGGCAAAGCCCACACCGATGGTCAGGTCAAAGCCTTCGGTGGCAAACGAGCGAATGCCCTGAATGACCTGGCTGGGATCGCTGGGTTCGAAGTCCTTGACCTGAATGCCCATCGTTTTCACGGCCCGCTGGCTGCCTTCGTAGGCGCTCTGGTTAAAGCTCTTGTCGGCCTTTCCGCCTGCATCGTAGGCCATGCCCACGCGTAGAGCGCCCTGCGCGGCGGCGAGGCTGGTGGTCAGGGCGAGGGCAAGGGTCAGGCATTTCTTCATAGAACTGGTCTTCATGGGTGTTCCTCCAGAGTTTTGGTTTAAACGGAATGCTTGAACAGAGTATACGCAATCTGCCCGGTGTCTAGACCCTGCCAAAAGTCACGGTGAGCCTGACGTGGATGAGCAAAACGGGAAGGCGGGCCAGAGGTCTTCTTTATGTTTCCTTTATTTTAATCAGCTTTGCCAGTTCTTCTGAATGGCCGTTGCTCAACACTGCTTTACGTTTCTGGGCCAGGCGGAACAGGGCCAGAATGCTAGGCTGCGGCTATGGATGCTGTGCCCACCGGGAGTTCTGACCCTGCCCTCTCCGATACCCTGAACGACGTGTTGCACGCCCGCTATCTGACGCTCAGGGCCGAGGTGGATCACCACAACCGGGCCTACCACGAGCAAGATGAACCCGAAATTCCGGACAGCGAATACGACGCGCTGGCCCGTGAACTCCGCGCCCTGGAAGCCGCGCACCCGGAGTGGGCCGCCGCCTTTGCCAGTGCGGGCGTCAGTCCGGCTCAGGCGGTGGGGGGCGCACCCAGCACGGCCTTCCAACCCGTGAACCATCCCACACCCATGACCAGTCTGGACAATGTCTTTGATGACGCCGAGCTGGGCGAATGGCGTGAAAAGCTGGCGCGTTCGCTGAACTTGCCCGCCGACACCGACACCTTCACCTTTACGGGCGAACTGAAAATAGACGGACTGAGTGTGAATCTGTACTACAAGGACGGCGAATTGCAGTGGGCAGCCACACGCGGCAACGGCGTGACCGGCGAAATTGTGACGGCGCAGGTGCAGACCGTGCCGGGCATTCCCAGCCATCTTCCCGGCCTGACCGGAGAACTGGAAGTGCGCGGCGAGGTGTACATGAGCCGCGCCGATTTTGCTGCCTACAACGCGCAGGCCGAGGAACTGGGCACGCCGCTGCTGAAAAACCCGCGCAATGGAGCCGCCGGAGCCCTGCGCCAGAAAGACCCGGAAATGACGCGCACCCGCAACCTCAAGGCTATTTTTTATTCGCTAGGCAAGCGCGATGGCGTGCAGGCCGAAACCCAATATGAAGTGCTGGCGTGGCTGGCAGATCGGGGCTTTCCCGTCAGCCACTATTCCGAGCGCCTGACGGGAATAGACGCCGCCGCCGAGTACCACCGCCGCATGACGGCCAACCGCGCCCAATTCGAATTCGACGCCGACGGCACCGTGCTGAAGCTCGATCCGCTGAACCTGCAGAACGAGGCCGGATTTACCAGCCGTGCGCCGCGCTGGGCCATCGCGTACAAGTTTCCGGTAGAAGAAGTGGAAACCGTACTGGAAGAGATTGTGGTGAACGTGGGCCGTACCGGAAAACTGGCTCCACTGGCGCATCTGGAGCCGCGCCTAATTGAAGGCAGTACGGTCAGCCGCGCCACGCTGCATAACGAGGATTACATCCGCGACATGGATTTGAGGATCGGGGATACGGTGGTGGTGCGTAAATCGGGCGGCGTGATTCCGCAAATTATGCGTGTACTGCCAGAAAAACGGCCCGAAGGCGCACAGCCCTACGCCTTCCCCACGCAGTGTCCCCAGTGCGGCCATGAAGCCGTGCGAACCGAGGGCGACGCCAACACCTATTGCCCCAACCCGGCCTGCCCCGCCCAACAATTCGAGCGCATCCGCTATTTCGTGTCTCGCGGCGCGATGGATGTGCGCGGCATCGGGGAAAAGCTGGTGGCGCAACTGATCGAAAGCGGGCTGGTGCGCGATGCCGCCGACCTGTACCGCCTGACCGCCGAGCAGATCAGCGCTCTAGACCGCAGCGGCGACAAGAAAGCCCAGAATATTCTGGCGCAACTGGAAGCCAGCAAAACCCGCCCCCTGTGGCGACTGATCAACGCGCTGGGCATGAGTGGTGTGGGCGAGCGCAATGCTCAGGGGTTGGCACGGGCGTTGGGCACGCTGGACGGTGTGCTGGCCGCTACCCCAGAGCAGATCGGCGCGATTTCCGGCATGGGCGACACGCTGGCGCAGAGTGTGACCGCCGCTCTGGCCGACCCCAACATGCAGGACATGATTCGCCGTCTGCGCGATGCAGGCCTGAACCCCGTTGAAGAAGCCACGCTGCGTACCGACCAACTGAAGGGTCTGAATTTTGTGATCACGGGCACCCTGAACCAACCCCGCGAGGCCATCAAAGCCACGCTGGAAGCCGCCGGGGGCCGCGTGACGGGCAGCGTGACGGGCAAAACCAGTTACCTGATTGCCGGAGCCGACGCCGGAAGCAAGCTGGCCCGCGCCCAGGAGCTGGAGATTGCGGTGCTGGATGAACCAGGGCTGGCGGCACTGTTGGAGGAGAAGGGAGTGTAGAGGCGGTGGGCATCCTCAAACGCCCCCTGCTGTTGCTGTTCGGCGGTGCCCGGAGCAAGCCATTGCGCTTTGTCAGGCCCTCATTTCTCCCTTTGTCCGCTTCACACTCCACTCCCGGTCTTTCTCCACCGTTACACTGTGCCTATTGGCGGCCCAGTTCTACGCGGGCCGTGTGGAGGCATCAAGCATGGCGAACAACACCCCCCAACCCGAAGTCGAAATTAGCCGCAACGTCCTGACCGATATCGCGCAGGCCACGCTGGAAGGCATAGAGGGCATAGAAGTCGCCCACGCCTCGCTGAACGTGGGCGAAGTGCTCCGGAATCAGGGCAACCCGCGTCGCCCCCGCGCCCTGAAAGTGACCCGCGAAGGGCAGGCCGTGACAGTGGACGTGGGCCTGAATATCGAATTTGGCCGCAACCTGACCGGACTGGCTGCGCAGGCCCAGCGGGCTGTCTCCGAGAATGTAGAACTGATGACGGGCCTGAAAGTCAAAGCTGTGAACGTGACCGTGCTGGACGTTACTTTGCCCAAAGGCGGCCACGCTTGACCCGCCGCCGTGAGAAGGCCAACCAACCCGTCGGCACCCGCCGCGCCGCTCGCGAATTTGCTTTCAGGACGCTGTTTCAGGCGGATCGGGGCGACTTGCCCCTGAACGACGTGTTTGTCCGGGCAGAGGGCGACATGCGCGAGGGCGACGATACGTTTCCGCAACTGGCCCCCGACGCCGTGACCTTTGCCCGCGAACTGGTAGACGGCTTGGTCACGCACCGGGATTCGATAGACCAGACCCTGCGCCAGACCATTCGCGGCTGGAGCTTCGATCAGATGGCGCAAACCGATCTGAACGTGCTGCGCCTGGCAACCTTCGAGATGATGTACACGGGCACGGCACACCCGCCAGTCATTGAGAGTGCTGTGCGGATTGCCCGTAAATTTGGCGGCGACGATTCGGGAAGGTTCGTCAACGGCGTGCTGGCGGGCCTGAGCCGCACCCTGCAAACCGCGCCTGCTGTGCCCAGTGTGGAAGGCGGCACGGAAGCCGAGGCCGACGAGTGATCGACGGCTCTCCCGTCTCCTCCGCTCGCCCGTTGCCGGGGCCGCCCGCTGCCGCCGCATTGCTGGCTGAGACGGCAGCCCGTGCTGCACGGCTGGACTCGCCCCCACATCTGTCTATCGTGCGGCTGGGAGAAGACCCCGCCAGCGTCAGCTATGTGCGTGGCAAAGACCGTAAGGCGCGGGAAGTCGGCCTGCAGAGCACGGTCTATGCGCTGCCCGAAACCACCTCGCAGGCCGACTTGCTGGGGCTGGTGGCCCGCCTGAACGCCGATCCTGATGTCAACGGTATTCTGGTGCAGTTGCCCTTGCCCGCCCATGTCTCCGAACAGGCCGTGCTGCACGCCATAGACCCGCGCAAGGATGTGGACGGGTTTCATCCGGTGAATGTGGGCGAGCTGTGGGCAGGTCGCCCCGTGCTGGCCCCCTGCACGCCTGCCGGGATCATGTACATGCTGGGCCACTACAGCATTCCTGTGGCTGGGGCGCGGGCCGTGATCGTGGGCCGCAGCCACATCGTCGGGCGACCTTTGGCGGCCATGCTCCTGAATGCCCACGCCACCGTCACTATTGCCCACAGCCGCACCCCCGATCTGGGCGCAGTGACCCGTGAAGCCGATCTGCTGTTTGCCGCTGTGGGCCGCGCCCACCTGATCACGCCCGACATGGTGAAGCCCGGAGCTACCGTCGTGGATGTGGGCATCAACCGAGTGGTGAATGCAGAAGGCAAGGGCCATTTGACGGGGGATGTGCATCCTGACGTGGCGGCGGTGGCGGGTGCATTGACCCCGGTGCCGGGCGGCGTCGGGCCACTGACCATCGCGCAACTGCTGGCAAATACAGTCACTGCTGCAGAAATGCAGCGTGCTGCACGCGCCTAGGCTGGGGCCGATAAATCCTGTGCAAACTGGAACTGAGTGCAATTCTTTTCTACCGCTACACTGAACTCCGCGTGAATACGTTCGCTGAACTTCTCGGAAACCGCTGGTTGCTGACGGCTGTGCTGGCCTCTACGGGCGCACAGGTTCTCAAAGTGCTGCTCATTCTGATGATCGAGCGGCGCTGGCGGCCCGCTGCCTTCATGGAAACGGGCGGCATGCCCAGCAGTCACTCGGCCATGGTGGCGGCGCTGACCACGGGCATCGGCCTGACCCAGGGTGTGGGCAGCCCCCTGTTTGCGGCCAGTGCCGTCTTTGCCCTGATCGTGATGTACGACGCCACCGGAGTCCGCCACAGCAGCGGTATGCAGGCCCGCCTTCTCAACGAACTGGTCGATGAACTGCGGGCCGTGGTGCGCGAAGGCTTTGCGCCCTTGCCACTGCGGGTGTTGCTGGGCCACACCTATTTAGAAGTTGGAATCGGCACGCTACTGGGCGTAGGGGCGGGATTTCTGGCATTTACGGTGTTCTAGAACCGTCGGCGGACAGAAGAAGGGGCAAAAACCACCGGAATTCAACCGGGTTTTTGCCCTTCTCACTCCCTGCTCCTCATCGATAGCTTTCTACGCTACGCCCTGCACCGCTCCCGTCAGTAACAGGCCTAACCGCTCCCGCGTAAAGGCGCGTTTGCCTTCCCAGAGGCCGCCTTCCGGCCCTGCGTGCAGATGCCAGTGTTTGCTGCCGCCCATCAGGCGCAGGCTGATTCCTTTGAGATCCACATGACGCGGGCTGACGGCGGCCACCAACAGCGGTTGCCCGCCCGTGCCCACACTGACGCTCATCACGGTAGTGGGCAGGTCGTAGGGGCGTTCCATCCGGTAGATGTAATCGGGAAAATCGGCAATTTTGGTGAAGGTCAGGCCACGCGCAGAGGCCTCGGCATCGAGCCAGCCCAGCAGGTCTATCCAAGCGGAGTACAGTTGCCCGTCAGTTGCATGTGCCATGTGGCACAAGTGTAGCTCAGGCGGCGGAATCTGGGCCAAGAACTGGCGGAGCGTTGACGGTGTAGAGCGAATCCTTTTTCGTCCGCTCCGTCAATCGGCCTATATCCCCCTGCGCCCGCCCATGCTCTTCTTTCTCGATGGAGCGCATCTTGGTCATCGGAACTACAGGCAGTGGCAAAACCACGTTGGCGCGGGCCATCGCCGGGCGTCTGGGCCTGCCACACGGCGAGCAGGATGTCTGGAACCATCAACCCAACTGGCAGGCCGCGCTCACACAGCAGTTCCGGGCAGAGGTCGCCGCATTTACGGCCCAGAGTGCCTGGGTCATGGACGGCAACTACAGCAAGGCGCGGGACATTGGCTGGGCGCGAGCCGATACTCTGGTGTGGTTGGATTATTCGGGGCAGGTAGTGTTCTGGCGCTTGCTGACGCGAACCGTGCGGCGAGTCGTGTCACAGCAGGAACTCTGGAACGGCAACCGCGAAAGTCTGCGTGGGCAGTTTTCGCGGGAAAGTGTCCTGCCGTGGTTCTTCCGTACGCACTGGAAACGTCAGCGCGAAACGCCCCAGCAGATCTCCCAGTTTCCGCATCTGAGGGTCATTCGGTTGCGTTCGCCGGGAGCGGCTGAGGCCTGGGTGCGGTCTTTGGATTCAGCCAATCCTCAGCCCTGAAGCAGCAACCGCCCGCTCACCGCATTCAGCGTCATTTCTCCCCCCTGCAGCACCTCGCCCGTCAGCGCGTCCCGCCATTCTCCGGCAGGTAGCTTTAGCGTGACCTGATGTGATTCGGTGCGGCGGCTGGCAATTACGGTGGCGCGTTCGGTGCGGCCATCGGCGTGGGTGTATTCGCGCAAATAGGCGATGGCATCGGCCTCGGCGTGCAGAAACCGTAGATTGCCTTCTTGCAGGGCGTGGGTATTGCGGCGAACATGAATCAGGGCCTTCACTTTGGCGCGTAAATCGGTGTCCCAATCGGCCTCGTCCCAGGGCATCGGCTCGCGGCACCACGGCATGTTTCCGGCGCGGCTCTGGGTCACGCCCACTTCTGAGCCGTAGTAGGTGCAGGGCACGCCCGCGTAACCCATCAGCAGCGTAAAGGCGGCCAGAAAGCGCGTGCGGTCATTGCCTACCCGGTACATGGCCCGCCCGATATCGTGCGATTCCAGCAGGTTCACCATGCTCAGGCCCACCTGCGGCGGCAGCGCGTGGTAGGCATCCCAGAGGATTTCGGCCACTTCCGGCCCCGCCAACTGACTGGGTTCCGAAAAGTAGGTGGCCCCACTTAGCCACTGCATCACGGGCAGGCCGAAGCCGTGATAGTTCATGGCGCTGTCCTCGCCCTGACCGTCCAGCGCGTGTTCGGGGTCAAAAAAGCGCTCACCGAAAATGAAGGCGTCAGCCTTTTCCTGCCGAGCCGCCGATTTCAGGGCGCGGTGCAGAGGCAAGTTGTCCTCGTCGGTGCCGCCTGTGCCGATCATATGGGCCACGTCCAACCGCCAGCCCGCCGCCCCGCGCCGCAACCAGTGGCGTACCACACTTTCTTCACCGCTCAGGAATTCCTGCACGGCCAGTTCATTGCGGTAGTCAATTTTGGGTAGGGTCGGCACATCAAAAAAGGCGTGATACGGGGGCTTGCCAGGAGTGTCGCGCCACGTAAACAGGCCGCGTTCGGGGGCCGCTTCATCCTGCAGCGCCGCCTGAAACAGTGCATTCTCATTGCCCATATGGTTAAACACGCCGTCCAGCACCAGCTTCACACCTGCGGCTTCGGTGGCCTGCGCCAGTTCATCCCACGCTGCCTCGCCGCCCAAATGGGGGTCTACCCGGCGGTAATCGGTGATGTCGTAACGGTGGTTGGAGGGCGACACGAAAATGGGCGTGAGCCACAGAGCGTTGATGCCCAATTCGGTCAGGTACGGCAGAGCCTGCGTCACGCCGTTCAGGTCGCCGCCGTAATGCGCGTGAATGTCGCCGTGCGCGTCTACTGGGGTGTTCCATTCCACATGCTCCACCGGGCGGCCCTCGTAGATGTATTCCCCAGTTTGCACATCGTTGGCAGGGTCGCCGTTGCGGAATCTGTCAGGGAAGATCTGGTAGAACACGCTGCGCCAGGCCCATTCGGGAGCGCTGTGGCCGGCCAGATACTGAAACCAGTTGCGGAAGCCCCGGCGGGTGTGGTGCAGCCCCAGCGCGGTCAGGTTCAGGTGGTCGCCGGGCAGATCCAGCGTCCATGCATAGCGCACGCGGTCACTGTGCACGGGAAGCTCGGCCTCGAACCAGCGGCCCTCACCAGTCAGTCCGTCCACTTCCCGCGCCGCAAAGCTCTCGATTTCGCCCACCTGTACCACACGCAGGCGCACCGCCGTCACGGGCAGGCTGGTTCTCATTCGCACGATCACGCGTTCGCCCCGCGCCGCCCCCAACTGCGAGGTATAGGCGGGCGTGTGGTCGTGCTGGGCGCTCAGGATGGAAGCAAAAGCAGGGGTCTGGGTCATGGGGAATCCTCCGAAACAGGGTGAAGTAGATAGGGTGAACCAGAAAGGGATTGAGAACATATAAAAGACGTCTGGCACGGCCTGCCTGCACAGTCGGAACTCGGTGCAGAAGAAGGTCGTGCCAGACGGCAAGCGTTGCCTGTAGGTTGTGTGAATTCAGACTATATGGATTCCAGTTTGGGCGAAAAGGGTGCGGGGGTCAAGGGGGACAGCAGACAGGCTGAGTTGCCCTCTTTGCCCGCTCTGTCAGCCACTACCCCCAGCGGGTGAGTTGCTGATTTTTTCACGTTGAGGTGCGCTGGGAGCGAGAAAACATACGCAGAGGCAGGGGCAGGCGCGGCAGCATGGGGCCGATGAAACGCACTGCCACCGCCCGTATTGCCTCCGCTCGCCGCTTTACCAGTTGCGCCGTCTCTCTTGCTCTGGCTGGGGCCGCGGTTGGTATGGCTCAGGCCGCGCCCGCCCGGATCATTGGCCTCGCCTTCGACGTGGGCGGCATCAAAGACGGTGGATTTAACCAGGCGGCTTACGAGGGAGCGCAGCGGGCGGCCAAAGAACTCGGGCTGACCATCAAAACCTCGCAGCCTAAAAAGGCCACCGAGATCGGTCAGGGCGTGTCTCCGTTGGTTCGGGGCGGATCGGGACTGGTGATCGGCGTAGGCTACGCCAACAACGACGCGATTACCCGCACGGCCTCCGAGTTTATGGACAGCCGTTTTGCCGTGGTGGACGACCTGCCCAAAGGCAAAAATGCCGTGGGCCTGCGCTTCCGCGAGCAGGAAGGGAGCTTTTTGGCGGGCTTTTTGGCAGGCAAGCAGAGCAGCACCGGCATCGTGGGGTTTGTGGGCGGTGTCGATGTGCCCGTGATCCAGAAGTTCCGCGCAGGCTTCGCGGCGGGCGTGAAATTCGCCTGCCCCAATTGCCGCGTCGTCACAGCCTTCGTGTCCAAAACCAGCGCCGGATTCAATGACCCCAAAGCCGCCGCCGTGATTGCGGCCAGCATGACCAAACAGGGCGTGGACGTGATTTTCCCGGCAGCGGGAGGCAGCGGTCAGGGCGTGGTGAATTTCATCAAGGCGCAGCCGTGCATCAAGGCGGCCAATCTGCCTGCGGGCGTGAAGTTCAGAAGTGACCTGTTTGCCGCCATTCCCAAGAGTGCGGCGTACAAAAAGCTGTGCATCACCGCCGCACGCCCGCTGTTTTTTATTGGTGTAGACACCAACCAGAACGCGCTGGGAGACTTTGACAAGAAGGCGGGCACGCTGAATCACGGTCTGACCAGCATGGTGAAACGTGTGGACAATGCCGTGTATACCATCATCAAGGAATACGCCGAAGACCGTCCGTGGCGCGGCGGCGACCGCTCGTTCGGCCTCAGCAACGGCGGCGTCAGCGTGGCTATTGATGCTTCCAACCGCGCCCTGATTCCGGCGGCTCTGGAGACCAGCCTGAAGAAAGTGGAGCAGCTGATTACAGACGGAGTGATTAAGGTGCCGACCCAGTAAGGTCAGTAAGACGGGCGCACGAACGGGTCGGCTAGGCTACAGCTACAGATTTCGCTTCACAATTCACGCTTCAAAATCCAAACCCCTCACTTCTGTCGTCTGTGACGCTTTGACCGTTCGGGTCGGCGCATGCATGCCAGCGAAAGGAGCGTATGAAGACATTGCCTTCTGGCCGCCGTGCTGTCCTGAGTTTTTCCCTTCTTCTGTGCGGCAGCCTTGCCGCCTCTGCCCCCGCCGTGCCCAGCGTCATGCTGCTGTTCGATCCGGCGGGGCGGGCCGACAACGCCATCAACCAGAGCGCCTCGGACGGCCTAGACCGTGTGGTGCGCGACAGCGGCATTGCCTTCGGCTCCAACGCAGTTGCGGATGCCGACGATGCGTTGACTCAGATTCGGGACGCGGCCAAAGCCAATACGGTGGTGGTCGCGGTGGGCGGCATCAGCGTGGGTGCACTGACCAAGATCGCCAAAGAGTTTCCTAAGGTCAAATTCATTGGCGTAGACAGCCTACCCAGCGGCCTGAACACGGCGGGCCTGCGTTTCCGCGAGCATGAGGGCGGGTTCCTGGCGGGCGCGTTGGCGGGCAAAGCCACCAGCACCCAAATCGTGGCCGTGGTCGGCGCGGGCAACGATCCGGTCACCGTCAAGTACCGCGCAGGCTTTACCGCAGGCGTGAAGTTCGTGTGCGGCAAATGCAGCGTGCTGACGGCCAACGTGACCAAGCCCAACGATACCTTCGGGGCCACGACCCTCGCCAAAGGGCTGTTTGCCAAAGGAGCCGATATCGTGCTGGCCGCCGCCGGAAGCAGCAGCCGGGGCGTGGTCAGTGCGGCGGGCACCGTGGAATGTCTGAATGCCAAGACCCTGCCCAAAGGCGTGACCTTCAAAAGCGACGTGTTCAAGGTTGTGCCCCGCAGCGGCACTTACAAAGATACCTGCAAGGGCGACACCCGGCCCGTGTTTGCTATCGGCACCGAAAGCAATATGAACCGCTACGGCGATACCGACATCGACGCCACCACCCTCAATCACACCCTGACCAGCGTGGTCAAGCGGGCCGACAACGCCGTGTACGCCATCCTGAGTGACATTGCAGCGGGCAGGCCCTGGCGTCCCGGCGAACGCGGCTTTGCCCTGCAAAACGGCGGCATAGAACTGGTGATCGAAAAGACCAACCGCGCCCTGATCACGCCTCAGATGGAAAAAGACCTCGGCAAAATTCAGAAATTGGTGACGGACGGAGTCATCAAGGTTCCGATGCAGTAAGGGCGCTTGTGGTGAGTGGTCAGAAGTGAGTGGGAAGGGCGCAAGAGCATCAGTGCCGTTCCCGCTTTTGCTTTTTATACGCTCCACTCCCCACGTCCCGACCATTTCCCAATCGTCCCGCCCCCTCCCGCGTAAACTAGAGCCATGAGTCCTGCACGCCGCCAAACCGTCACCGCTTGGGTGGGCCATGTCCCTGTGGGCAGCCAGCATCCGGTGGTGGTGCAGTCGATGACCAACACCGACACCGCCGACGCCGAGGGCACCGCTATTCAGATTGCTCAGTTGGTGCGGGCAGGCTCCGAACTGGTGCGCGTGACTGTGAACACCCGTGAGGCCGCCGCCGCCATTCCCGAAATCGTGGCGCGTCTGGCAGAAGTGGGCATCAACGTGCCCATCGTCGGGGATTTCCACTACAACGGCCACATCTTGCTGCGCGAGTTTCCCGAAACGGCGCGGCTGCTCGCCAAATACCGCATCAACCCCGGCAATGTGGGCGCGGGCCAGCACCACGACGCCAACTTTGCCACCATGATCGAGGTCGCCAAGGAGTTCGATAAACCCGTGCGGATCGGGGTGAACTGGGGCAGTCTGGATCAGCAGGTGTTGGCCCGCCTGATGGATCAGAACGCCCTCGCAGGCAGTCCCAAGACCGCCACCGACGTGATGATTGACGCGATGGTTGTTTCGGCGCTGGAGAGTGCCGCCTATGCCGAAGAACTGGGCCTCGCACACGACAAAATTCTGATTTCGGTCAAGGTCAGTAGCGCCCCTGAACTCTGGCAGGTCTACCGCCAGTTGGCCGCGCTCTGCGACTACCCCCTGCACCTCGGCCTCACCGAAGCGGGCATGGGCATGAAGGGCATCGTGGCAAGCAGCGTGGCCCTCGCGCCGCTACTCACTGAAGGCATTGGCGACACGATTCGCGTAAGCCTGACGCCGGAGCCGGGGGCCAGCCGTAAATTGGAGGTGGAGGTGGCCCAGCAGATTTTGCAGAGCCTCGGCATCCGCCAGTTTTTGCCGCAGGTTACGAGTTGCCCCGGCTGCGGGCGCACCACCTCTATCTTTTTTCAGGAGTTGGCCCAGAAGATTCAGGACTATATCCGCGACACCATGCCTGACTGGAAGGCCAAATATCCGGGTGTAGAGGATATGCAGGTGGCGGTCATGGGCTGCATCGTCAACGGCCCCGGCGAGAGCAAGCACGCCAACATCGGGATTTCTCTCCCCGGTACCGGAGAAGACCCCCGCGCCCCCGTTTATCAGGACGGCAAACTGCTGACCACCCTGCGCGGCCTCCGCATTGCCGAGGACTTTCAGGCACTCATGGAAAAGTATGTGGAGCAGCGGTACGGTCAGCAAACAGCCGACGTGTGAGTGAAGTTGATTTGCCCGGCGTGTGGGTTGTTATGGGCGCTCGAGCAAGGCAGCCTGCCGCCGTGTTCTCTACATTTGAACTGGGCGAGGCTTGGGTCAGAACGCATGGCTTTGAAGGAATGTTGACTTGGTATCCGCTGGATATGAGCGCCTACGACTGGGCCGTGCAAACTGGGCGATTTAAGCCCAAGTCTGCGTTCTGGTCTAAAAGCGACCTTGCGGGCTTTACCTCTGCCAGTCAACCACATGAACACTTCTCTATTGACCAAGAGAATCTGCCTGCTACACAAACCGATCAACTCTGGCATCATGGCCCCATGAACGTCTGGGGAACTGGCCCTTTTGAAAACGATGCAGGCGCGGCGTTTGTACAGGAAGTCGTGCAAGACGGCGAATTTGCGTTGGCCGAAGCCTTCGAGGTGGCCCTAGACCCGGATACGGTGTTTTTGGCTGCCGAGGAAGGACACCGTGCCTACGCTGCCGCCGCTGTGCTGGCTGCCGTGCTGGGCGGCGAAACCAGTGGTATGACCGACGCAGGCCTGCGCTCCTGGGTGCAGAATGCCGATCAGTCCGAACTGGCTTCCCTTCAGGACATAGCACGTGACGCCCTGGAGAGAATTGTTGGCCCAGACAGCGAACTCCCTGACCTTTGGGAAGATACTGCCGACGCCGAAGCCTGGCAAGCCGAAATAGAGCGGTTGCAGAGTGTGCTGGAGTAGGGGAGATAGGGCGGGCAGTTGTTGTGAAATATCCTGCATCGTGATCCGACTCATTTGGCTTTAGAAAGGACGTTGACGATTTTGGGCGGTTTATAACGGCTGAGTCTAAAACCGTAACTCCAGTCCCAACCCGCCGCCGATTTGCCCGGTGGTGTTGGCCCGCACAAAGGCCCGCCATCCCGCTGGCCCCAGCAGAGGCCCACGCAACCCTGCTTCCGCGTAGCCTGCGGTCATGTTCTCTTGTCCCGGACGGTTGAGGAGTTCTGCGCCCACGGTGCCAAACGCGTCCACCCGTGTCAGCGGCAGGTTCACGTCGCGCAGGGTCAGGCCCGCTGCGTAGCGCCGAACGTCGGCATTCCAGCCCTGCTCGGCGCTGCCTTCTATGCCCAACGTCCCGATGAAGGGCACGCGCAGCACCGAGACGCCTGCGTGGACGCCATATCCGGCGGTGTTGGCATTGGCTCCAGCCCACAAAGTCGCGGCGCTGGTCGGGGCAGACAGGGCGGTGAGGGTCAGCAGGGGAAGGCAAAGACGGCGCATAGCCACAGCTTAAGCGGGCCACATGAGAGCCATTCTGCACGCCGCCAAACCAGCCAAAGCCGTGCCTAGCCGTTCAGCCGCACCTGCGCCACCGTTGCCAGCAGCCGGAAGGTCTGAAACAGGTGATAGGCGTCCGGGCTTTGCCAGGCCACCGTGACCGCGTCCACCCGCATGATGCCGGGCACCCGTTCGCACTGATCGGCGCGGGCCTGATGATCGAAACTGAGCTGAGTCTGTGCGGGCCAGCGCGTGGTGTACGGCGTGGCCTGCGCTGCCGCCCGCACGCCTGCCTCCGCTCCGGCCCGGATGCGGCGCTGGGCCTCGGCGGGATGCAGATGCACGGCGGCAAAGGTACTCAGGCCCTCTTTGACGGCCACCCCGACCACCTGTTCTCCCAATTCGGCCAGAATCTCGGCTATGGCTACGTCGTCTCCGGCGGCAAACACCACAGGCACACCGTATTGTCCGGCCAACAAAGCATTCAGGCCGTATTCGCCCGTAGACAGGCCATTGATTCTGACATCCCGAATAAAGCCGTTCCAGGTGTGTGCCAGCGGGCCGCGTGGGCTGCCTGCGCGGGCGTGATAGCCCACGAACAGCAGCGCCGCCGTGCCCGGTTCCTGTACGCCCTGCACCATGCTCAGCGGTTTGTCGTTGCCACTGGTAAAGGTCAGGCCGGGTACGTCGGGGAGCAGTTCAGGCAGCAGATTGCGCATCGTGTCGTGGCTGTCGTTGATCAGGACTTCGGTGGCCCCGCCCGCAAAAGCGCCCTCGGCGGCGGCCACCGCTTCCCGCGTCATCCGTTCGCGGGCCGCCTGATATTCGGTGCCGTTGACCAGTCCGCCAAATTCTGGGGGGCTGACCTGCACCCAACTGGCCACGCCGCACACGCCTTCCATGTCCACACTGATCACAACTTTCATGCCCAGAGCCTAGAGCGTTTGGGCCAGGGAAACCGCTGATCGTGGGTTTGAATCGCACAAATGTCTGAAAGGCTGGCTATGTTTCATGTTCGGCACGAGAGTTCAGGCGTGTGCGACAGATTCAGTGCTCTCTGATGCAGAGTTGACAGATTTTGTCACTCTGAGGCATAGCTCAACAGTCAGAAGTGAGGATCGGGCTGTCTTAAATTGCTGCGGTGTTGGCGTGAGACCAGTTCCTAAAGCACCGGCTTAGGCGTGCTACCCTCATTCGTTATGATAGGAAATTGCGATGAGTCGAAGACGCATCCGACTTGCAAAGCTGCGAAGCAGAGCGGAGCGAGTGGCAAAAAGGACGGGCTGGCGGAGATGGACGACTCTCCGGTGTTCTTCCGGATAGTCGGGAATCGCAGCAAGTCCGTATGAGTCGAGTGGCCCTGAAATCTGCCCGTGAAATCGAAGCCATGCGCCGTGCGGGGGCGCTGGTGGCCGATACGTTCCGGGTGCTTGACCCGTTCGTGAAGCCCGGCGTGACGCTGGCCGAGCTGGACCGGATTGCCGAAGAACACATCCGCAAGGGCGGCGCGGTTCCGGCTTATCTGGGCTACGGCCCCAAAGCCAACCCCTTCCCGGGCACCATCTGCGCCAGTGTCAACGAGGTCATCTGTCACGGCATTCCCGACGGGCGCGTGTTGGAAGAGGGCGACATCATTGGCGTGGATATCGGCGTGCTGATGAACGGCTTGTACGGCGACGCCTGTTACACCTATACGGTGGGCAACGTGAGCGCCGAGGTTCAGGGCCTGGTCGACACCACCCGTGAAGCCCTCGCCGCTGGCCTGGAAGTGGTGCGTCCCAATGCCCGTACTGGCGATATCGGGCACGCCATCCAGACCCTCGCTGAAGGCCGGGGCTACGGCGTGGTGCGCGAATACACCGGGCACGGCATCGGCAAACGCCTGCACGAAGAACCCACCATCTACCACCACGGCGCACGCTACACGGGCCTGAAACTGCAACCCGGCATGGTCTTTACCATCGAACCCATGATCAATCTGGGCCGCCCCGAAACCCGCCTGCTGCCCGACGGCTGGACGGTCGTCACCGCCGACAAGAAACCCAGCGCCCAATTCGAGCATACGTTGGTGGTCACGGCCAAAGGGCACGAGATTCTGACGCTTTAAGGGCAGTCCGGAAGAAGCACGGATAGGGAGGGCACAGGCTTGCTGCTCGGCTGCGGCTTGACCATTCCCCGCCCCCCAAGCCTTACAATTCGCTGCGTATGGGACGTATTTCTATGCAGGTTTCCACGCAGCTCCTCAGGCAGCCCCGCTGCTGCGCACTGAGGGCACGCCCATAACCGCCCCCACCTTCAAGGGCCGCCGCACCCGTGAACTGTCGGCTGATGCAGCGGTCAGCGTCGTAGACGTGTTCAAAAGCTTCCGCAACGCGCAGGGCGCAGACACGCGGGTACTGGACGACATCGACCTCGATATTCGTAAGGGCGAGTTTTTTAGTCTGCTGGGGCCGAGCGGCTGCGGCAAAACGACCCTGCTGCGAATTCTGGCGGGCTTCGAGCAACCTGACGCGGGCGCCGTCCTGATCGGTGGGCGCGATATGACGGGTGTGCCGCCGAATCTTCGCCCGGTCAACACTGTGTTCCAAAGTTACGCGCTCTTCCCGCACCTCAGCGTCTACGACAATGTGGCGTTTGGGCTGCGGCAAAAAGGCATCGGCGGCGCAGCCCTGCGTGACCGGGTGGGCCGGGCCATGGAAACCGTGCGGATCGGAGATTTCGGTACGCGCAAGCCCGATAACCTGTCGGGTGGCCAGCGGCAGCGGGTGGCCCTGGCCCGCGCCATCGTCAATGAGCCGGAAGTCCTGCTGCTCGATGAACCGCTCTCGGCCCTCGATTTGAAGCTGCGAAAGGAATTGCAGGTGGAACTCTCCAACTTGCAAGAAACGCTGGGCATGACCTTTGTGTTCGTCACGCACGATCAGGAAGAAGCGCTGGTGATGAGTGACCGGATCGCGGTGATGAACCGGGGCCGCGTGGAGCAACTCGGCAAGGCGGAAGACCTGTACGAGCGCCCCCGCACGGCATTTGTGGCCAACTTTCTGGGCCAGAGCAATCTGATTCCCGGCAAGGTGCAGGAAGTGACGCCCAGCGGCGCAGTCGTCCTGACCGAACACGGCCTGCTGCGAACCGTGTACGGCGCGAACCTGAGCGTGGGCCGCGAAGTCATGCTGTCTATTCGCCCCGAAAAGCTGCGGATGGAGCGCGACGACGAAACCGAAGGCAACGAGGTTCGCGCCCGCGTGGACGACATCGTGTACACCGGGGCCGAAAACCAGTATTTGCTGGAAGCCAATGGTCAGCGCCTTGTGGCCTTCCAACTGAACTCGGATATCGGGGCCGATGAGGATTTTGACTATGAGGAAGAAGTGGCGCTGTATCTGCCGCCCGCCAGCCTCGTGATTCTGGAGGAAGGCTGATGGGGCCGGATTTGGCTGACGTTACTGGTGCTGGTCAAAGGGTCAAAGGGTCTAAGGGACTAAGAACCCCAGCTCCCCAGCACCTTAGACCCTTAGACCCTCGACCCTCAGACAACTCCCCCTCACACGCTGACGGTTCCCCCCAATGCTGACGCTCAGGCGCTTTTTTGCCACGCTCGGCCCCGGTGTGCTGTGGCTGGCGATGTTCCTGATCGTGCCCATAGCCATCATGTTCGGCTATTCACTGCTGACCCGCACCGATCTGGCGCAGGTGGGCGGCCCACTCACGCTGGAAAGCTGGGGCCGCGTGTTCGGCTACGACGCCCTGTTCCGCGAATGGGTGCCAGATAACCTGCGCGTGCTGGGGCGCAGTGTCCTGATCGCCGGATTCTCCACGCTGCTCTGCATCCTGATGGGCTACCCGCTGGCCTTCTACATTGCCCGCCAACCCGCACGGCGCAAAAGCTTTTTGCTGCTGCTGCTGATTATCCCGTTCTGGACAAACTTCCTGATCCGTGTATATGCCTGGATTCTGATCCTGCGCCCCTTCGACTTGGTTCCCAGTCTCACCGCTACTTTTTTGGGCATGGTCTACGCCTTCTTGCCCTTCTTCGTACTGCCCGTGTATTCCAGCGTGGAAAAGGTAGACTGGCGCTTGCTGGAAGCCGCCCAAGACCTCGGTGCGTCGCCCGTGAAGGCGTTTATGGCCGCCGTATTTCCACAAACTTTACCCGGACTCATCGCGGGAATCCTGCTCACCTTTATTCCGGCCCTCGGCACCTTCGTGGTCAGCGACATTCTGGGCGGCGCAAAAACGGCCCTGATCGGCAACCTCGTGCAAAACCAGTTCGGGCAGGCCGGAGACTGGCCCTACGGCTCGGCCCTCAGTTTTCTGCTGATGGGCGCGGTGTTGGTGGGCCTGTGGCTGTATGCACGGTCAGCAGGGCAGAAGGGTTTGGAGGAGTTGATATGAGTTGGCGTGATGGTGGCGTTGGCGGTCTTTGTCTAAGGGTCAAAGGGTCTGAGGGACTAAGAACCCCAGCGGCCCAGCACCTTGGACTCTTGGACCCTCAACCCTTAGACCGCGCCCCCGCACACCAAGGCGGCCACCTATGATCCGCCGTACCCACCCTGCGCTTTCCGCGTGGGCGTGGCTGGTCTACGGCTTCCTTTACCTGCCCATCCTTGTCCTGATCATCTTTTCCTTCAACGATTCCAAATTCGGCGCGACCTGGGCGGGCTTTACGACCAAGTGGTACGGCGTGTTGCTGGCCCGCGAAGATGTGCGCGAGGCGCTGACCAATACGCTGCTCGTGGCGCTGTCCAGCACGCTCATCAGCACGGTATTGGGCACGCTGGTCGGGCTGGGGCTGTGGCGCTATTCCACCCGCTTCCGGCTGCCGCTCACGTTCCTGCTGGTCACGCCCATCGTCATTCCCGATGTGGTCATGGGCGTGTCGCTGCTGATGTTCTATTCGTTGGTGCGCGGCGGCCTGGAACTCACCGGCTGGACGTTCGAAAACGGCTTCTGGACGGTCATGTTCGCCCACGTCACCTTTCAGATCAGCTATGTAGCTCTGACCGTGCGCTCGCGCTTGGCAGGCTACGACCGCTCGCTGGAAGAAGCCGCCCGCGATCTGGGTGCAAGTTCGGTGCAGTCCTTCCTGCGCGTGATTTTGCCGCTGGCCCTGCCCGGCGTGCTGGCAGGGGCACTCTTGGCCTTTACCCTCAGCCTCGACGATTTCGTGGTCACGTATTTTACCAGCGGGTCGGGCTTCCGCACCCTGCCTGTGCTGATCTACACCAGTGTCAAAAAGGGCGTGACACCTGATATCAATGCGTTGAGTACGTTGCTGGTGCTGTTTACGGTGGTGGCGATTGTTGCGGCCAATGCCATCATGCGACCGCGTGCAGGCCGGGGAGGAGACTCGTGAAACGCCTGTTGATTCTGGCGCTGCTTGGCCTGACCGCCTGCCACCGCATAGAACGCACCGACACTGCCGCCGAGGGGCAGGGGGCTACCACGCCCGCGCCCGTAGAGCGCAATGGCGGGCGCGTGCTGAGAATCATCATGTGGTCGGATTACATCGACCCAGACGTGGTGAAGCAGTTTGAAAAACAGGAAGACGCCCGCGTGATTCTGGATACCTTCGAGAGCAATGAATATATGCTCGCCAAATTGCAGGGCGGCGGGGCCAGTTACGACCTCGCCACGCCCAGCAACTACTTTATTCAGGTCATGGCGCGGGCCAGGCTGTTGCAACCGCTGGAAGCCCAGAAACTCTCCAATTTCGGCAATATCGGCGCAGGCTTTCTGAACCCCAATTTCGACCCCGGCAACGTTTACACCGTGCCCTACCAGTACGCGGCCACCGGGCTGGCCTACAATTCGGGGCGCTTCACACCCTCCTCCGAAAGCTGGAAGCTGATTTTTGGCGACACCGACACCGTGCGCTTTTCCCTGCTGGACGACCCGCGTGAAGTGATCGGCGCGGCCCTGAAATACCTGGGCTATTCGGTCAATTCCAGCGATGTGGCCCAGCTCCGAGAAGCCCGCGATTTGCTGCGCCGCACGGTATCCAAGCGCGGGTTCGAGTCGTTCAGTGGCGGCCCCGAAGTGCGGAACAAGTTGCTGGCCGGAACGCTGGACTTGGGCCAAATTTACGTGGGCGACCTGTTGCAAGGGGTTGCCGAAGACCCCAACCTCAAGGTGTATTTGCCCACTGAGGGCACCACCATCAGCACCGATACGCTGGTGCTCTTGCGCGGAAGCCCGAATCCCGCGCTGGCCCGCAAGTTTGTCAACTTCGTGCTGGAAGGCGAAGTCAGCGCGGCCATCAGCAACTACACCTATTACGGCAACCCCAACACTGCCGCCGCGCCCCTGCTCGATCCATTCCTTCGCTCTCAGAAGGCCTTCAACCCTTCACAGGCCGACCTGAAAAGTGGCAAAGTGGAATTTATCAACGAACTCAAAGCAGGCAATACCACGCGGCTGTATGACCGAATCTGGACGGATCTGAAGGCGCGTTGAAGGAGGGGACAGGAGCCACTCTCAAGACCAAAAGTAGCCCATGCTTGAGAAGAAGCGGGGGCTTACTTTCTCATTCAGTCCGGCAGATTCACCGGGCGGGCGCTGTCCAGCCAACCCCAATCGCGCAGATACGCCCGGAAATCGGCGAGCAAAACGGCAGCTTCGGCACGTTCGGCGTCGGCCAATGCTCGCAGCCATGCCTCTCCCGTCAGGCGTGTGTAGGCCAGCAGCGGCACACTCTGGCTCAGGCCTGCGCCCAAAAAGCCTTCAAAGGCGTCCAACATGGCCCCGCGCCTGGCCCGGTCTACCAGACTATGCAGCGGGGCCACCTTCAAAAAGGCTTCGGAGGCATCGGCAAACAGCACCCGCTTGGACGAATGGCGGAGCGGCACAGCAGGAGATCGAGGCGCGAAATGAGTCATGCCCAAGCCTGCGCTCCCTCTGTCAGCCGACTTTAAGGGGGTGGTCAGGGGAGGGTCAGGCGGCGGTACAGAGTCCAGAAAACCCCGGATTTCTCAGCTCAGTCTTTGAAGCTATGCCCCGCCTGTTCCAGTGCCGCCCGCGCCTGCGCCACCTGCTCGGCCTTGACCAGTACGTAATCGGTATCAAAGGTGGAGAGGGCGAAAATGCCCACTCCAGCCTCTTTCAGTGGATTCAGCACCGCTGCCAAAATGCCGGTCAGGTGAAAGGGGAAGGGGCCGTGGAGCCGCAGCGCTGCCCAACCTGTTTCCAGCTTCAGGCCGTGCGGGAGTGGCGACGGTAGGTTCTCCTCTGCCGTGACCACGCTCACTTCATTCGGCGCACCCACGATGGCCCATAAGGTTCCAGCCACCGCCCAAGCCGGAACGGGCGAGGACGCGGTAAGCTGCGCCACCACATACTGTCCAGTCAGTAAAGACAGTGCCAGTGTGGGAGATTCTGATGTTAAGTCGGTCACTGAATCAGTGTACAACTGAATGGTTTTCGTCAATCTGACAGCTTTCTGACACGTCTGGGTGCGCCTTTTTACCTTTCCTTATGGGGGTACACTGTGCGGATTTATCATTCTTTTCGTCGTGAACTTCCTTACAATAGAACGTGATGAAGGTCTGGGTGATTGGGGTTTCGGCGGCAGCGCTCTTAGGTGGAGCGCTGGCTATGGGCGTGGCGACACAAAGCAACGGAACGCTCGCGGCAGGATTGCGGGTTGCGGGTGTAGATGTAGGCGGAATGACGTCTCAGCAGGCGCTGGAGGCCCTGGGAACGCGGGCGGTCACAGCCCCGCAAGTCACGGTCATGGCGGGCAGCCAAAGTTGGACGGTGGGGGCCGAGACCCTCGGTTGGCGGGCCGATGCCCAAACCAGTATCGCCGCCGCCGAACGTGCCACCCGTGAACGCGGCGTGCTGGAACGGGTGCAGGCCGCACTGGGTCAGGCTCCGGTGCAAGATTTCCCGCTGATTGCGGGCGTAGACGCGGCACAGGCCAAAGCGGGCCTGAATACCCTGACGGCCAGCCTGAATGCCCAGCCCAAAAACGCCACCATTTTGTTTGACAAGGCGACCAAAAACTACACCGTGACCGCCGACGCGCCGGGGCGCAAAGTCGACGTGAAGGCTGCTGTAGCCGCGTATGTGGCCGCTCCCACCCTTACAGCCCTCAGTATTCCCGTGACCGAATGGAAGGCCAGATACACCGCCGACCAGTTGCAGGGCTACGTGGCGCAGGGCAACGCGCTGATTCGTCCTCTGACCGTGCAGCTTCAGGGCACGCCGCGCAAAGCGGCCCTGACCGGCCTGCAGGTCGCCAACCTGTACTGGGTGCGTGAAACGGGCATTGTGCTCGACGACGCCACCATCAACTTAGTTTTTAAACGCCTGATGGGTGAAGTGAATCAGCCGGCCCAAAATGCCCGCTACGCGCTTCAGGGCAGCAAATTGGTGCGCGTGAAAGAACAGCCGGGCAAAGTGGCTGAACCCAAGTTGGCGCTCGCAGCCTTCCGCAAAGCCATTACCGACGCCGCCGTCAAAAATGTGGTGCTGCCCGGCAAGGTCAGCCTGCCCACGCTGACGCTGGCCGAGTTGCCCGACGCTGCCAAACTGCAACTGATCACCACCGGGCGCAGCACTTACTACAACTCCAGCGCCGCCCGCCGCACCAATGTTGCCAACGCCGCCGCCAAAATCAACGGCACGGTCGTTCCCGCCGGAGAAGACTTCAGTTTCCTGAATTCCTTGGGCAGCATTACCTCTAACAACGGCTTCGTGGGTGGCCTGATCATCAGCGGGGGCCGCACCGTAGACGGCCTCGGTGGGGGCGTGTGTCAGGTCAGCACCACCGCATTCCGGGCGCTGTATCAGGCCGGGTTGCCTGTGGTAGAGCGCAATCAGCATTCCTACCGCGTGGGCTACTACGAACCGCAAGTGGGCTTCGAAGCCGCCGTCTACGATCCGGGCCTCGACCTGAAGATGAAGAACGACACGGGTGGGCCGCTCCTGATCAAGACCATCAACAACAATGCCAAGTCAATGCTGGAAGTGCAGGTCTGGGGTATCAAGCCCGCCCGCACTGTTACCGTGAGTCCCGCCGTGATTACGGCCCGTACCGCGCACCCAGCCGCCAAATACGTCACCAACCCCAATTTGCGCCCCGGCTTGGTCAAGCAAGTGGACTGGGCCGCCGACGGCTTCAATCTCTATATTGCCCGCACCATCAAGGATGCCAAAGGCGTTCGCCGCGACAAAGTCAGCACCATTTATAAGCCCTGGCAAGCCGTATTCGAAATGGGGCCGCGCAGCTAGAGCCGTACAGAGCTCACTTTAGGGGAGACGGTAGAGCAGGGGCCGTCTCCTTTATGTATGTCCGTCAGCCAATGTTCACGCGCCCGTCAGAACAAAAGCGTACAACTGGTCATATGCGTTCCCTCTTTGCTCTGACTGCCGCCGCCCTGACCGTTGCTCTTTCTGCTCCTGCGTCCGCTCAAACCTCGCCCTTCGTGGGCACCAACTGGACACTGACCGGGCTAACTGAAAACGGAAAGTTGGTGTCGCCGGGCCAAGCTGCGCCGCGCCCGACCCTGAGCTTAAGTGGTACGGCGGCGTCGGGTAGTACGTCTTGCAACACCTACCGCGCCAACTTTGCCACGCGCGGCGACATTTTGCGTTTTACGGTATTGTCGACCACCCGCCGTGCCTGTCCTGACCGAATTGACGGCCTGGAAGAACGTTTTGTAAATCTGATGCGCGGGGTCTCGCGCTTTGCTGTGCAGGGCAAAACACTGACGCTGTTTTCGGGCAAGACCGATCAGCTCGTGTTTACCTCCTCTCAGACCATGACGCCGCCTATCGTTTCTTCAGGCGGAAAGGGGCAGGGCATGACCACTCTGGAAGGCAACTGGTTCGTAACGCGTCTGGTGGCAGGCGGGCGTCAGGTGGCCTTGCCTGCACAGGCGTCGTTCACCTTTGCCCCTGACGCCACTGGCTTTGCACTCAGCGGTACGGCAGGCTGTAACCGCGCCGTAGGCCGGGTCACCACCTCAGGCACGGCGGTCACATTCGGGCCACTCGCCACCACCCGGATGATGTGCGACGCGCCGCGCATGGCACAGGAAAGGGCGTTGCTCCAAGCATTGTCAGGGACTCTTTCGGCCAAATTCAGTTCGTCGTCTCTGGTACTCAGCGGCCCTACCGGAACCGTGACCCTCTCGCGTACGGCGGGCGCGGCTACCGGGTTGCCCTCACAACCTGTCGCCGCCACGCCCTACACACTCCGGCAGGTCAACGGTCAGGCGGCGCCCACCACACCCAAACCCGTGACCCTTAGGTTAGAAGGGGGCCGGGTCGGCGGCAGTGACGGCTGTAATTCTTACGGCGGCTCCTACCGCATGGAGGGCAACCAGTTGGTGCTGACCTCCCCGCTGACGAGCACGATGATGGCCTGCATGGATGCGGAAAGCACCCCACTGTTGTCGGTGCTGGACAGCCGCCCCACCCTGACGGTGCAGGGACAAACGCTGACCCTGAACACCGCCGATGTCACCCTGACCTTTGGCCGTTGAGGAGCTGGCAGCCAAGTGACAGCCAGTCAGCCCTCTGGCGGCTTCGTGTAAAATCTCACGTTTGATCAGCTTGGATTGGGTAGAACAGAGGGAAGATGAAGCTCCTGCCTCTGGCCGCCCTGATGTTTGTTGCTGCAACCTCTGCCACGGCTCAGCCTTCCGGCCCTACCGATGTGTTGGGCAATTGGAAAGTGGTGGGCTGGACGCTCCCCAACGTGATTCCGGTGCGCGGCTTTGTGCCGACCCTCAAGTTCAGTGGGGCAGGCAACAGCTTGACCGTTACAGGGAAGGCGGGCTGCAACTTTATAAACGGCCCGGTCACCCTAAGCGGCAATCAACTGTCGTTCGGGGTGCTGGTCAGTACCCGTGTGGCGTGTTCGGTGGCTGTGGGTCAGCAAGAAACCGCGCTGATCAAGGCCTTATCGGGCCAAACCCTGACCGCAATCCGGGTGGCCGACAGCCTGACCCTGACCACCAAGGACGGTTCGGAACTCAATATTCGCCGCTCTACGCTTCAGAGCAAGTAAGCGTTAACTAGAGTCAAGAATCCAGCGCCCAGTCTACGGCGGCCTGCACATGCAGCCGGGTCGTATCGAAGACGGGCACAGCCGTATCGTCGGCCCCCACCAGCAGCGTGATTTCGGTGCAGCCCAAGATAATGCCCTGTGCGCCGCGTGCCACCAGATCAGCCATCACGCGCCTGTATGTTTCGCGTGACGCCTCTAAGATTTCATTGCGGCACAGTTCGTCATAAATGATCCGGTGAATTTCGGCGCGGTCTTGGGCGGGCGGCGTCAGCGTGTCTATTCCAAACTGCTCTTTGAGCCGCCCCGTGTAGAAGTCTTGCTCCATCGTAAAGGCTGTTGCCAGCAGCCCCACTCGGCTTAGGCCCGCTGCCCGGATCGCCTCTGCCGTGCCGTCTACGATGTGAAGCAGCGGCAAATTCACGGCGGCTTCGATCTGCGGGCCGACCTTGTGCATGGTATTGGTTGCCAGCAGGACAGCTTCGGCCCCCGCCCGTTCCAGCCCTCTGGCGGCCTCGGCCAGCAGGGTTCCCGCTTCGTCCCAGTGCCCGCCGCGTTGCAGGGCGGCCACTTCTGCAAAATCCACCGAATGCAGCAGCACCCGCGCCGAGTGCAGGCCACCCAGACGCCGCGCCACTTCTTCATTCAACGTGAGTTCGGGTTAAGCTTATTGACGTAATCTAGCTTTTAATTCTGTTTTTAAACGAATATTTGGCACAAATTGAGGCTCACTGAGATGATTGGTTTGCACACCCACTCAGGAGCCACCATGACCATACTCGAATTGTTTTGCGATGTTGACGACTTCTGCCAAACGCTCCCACCATTCCAATTTTTGCTCACTCGGCCTGCTCTGGAAGAGCAGGCCCTACACGCCCACCTCATCCGGAATCGTCCCACTGGACTGCACCTCAGCGAAATCATGACGATCCTCATCGCCTTCCATCAATCAAGCTACCGTCAGTTCAAGGCGTACTACACGACGGAAATCCTGACGCATGGGCGAGCCGACTTCCCAAAAGCGCCAACCTATTCCCGTTTCGTGGAGTTGATGCCACGGGCGCTGCTGCATCTGGTGATCTACCTCTATCGCAGCTTTGGTGCGTGTACCGGGATTTCTTTCGTTGACTCCACCAAGTTGGAAGTCTGTCGGCTGAAGCGAATGAACACCCACCGGGTGTTCAAGGAGAACGCCGCCTTGGGCAAGACCTCCATGGGCTGGTTCTATGGCTTCAAGCTGCACTTGATCTGTAACGACTCTGGTGAGTTGCTGTGGGTGGGCCTCACTCCAGGAGATAGAGATGACCGCGCAGCCCTGCGGGAGTGTTTTCAACACGACCTGTTTTCCCTGTTTGGAAAGCTGTTCGCAGATCGCGGCTACATCTCACAAGCACTGGTGACTGAGCTCTCGAATAAGCACCACGTCGCGTTACACACCCGGCTCCGCAAAAACATGAAATGCGCTGTCCCCGTGTTGAGCGAAGACGCTCTCTTCCTCAGGAAGAGAGCCATCATTGAGTCCGTCATTGATCAACTGAAAAACATCAGCCAGATCGAGCATTCCCGTCACCGCAGCCCAGTCAACTTCATGGTCAATCTCGTGTGTGGGCTGATTGCCTATTCCCGCCAGCCCAAGAAGCCCTCGCTGATCCCGCAAGCAGGCCCCTTGAAGCTCGTGGCTTAACCCGAACTCACGTTCATTCAGCAACCTGTAGTATTCCGCGCTACTCGTCCAGCTCATGCCGCCCAGCAGACCGATCAGTTTCATGGATGCTCCGGCCTGGGGCGTGTGTCCGCCAAGCGCCCCGGCACCAGCCGTTCCAGCAGCGTCACCAGATCGGCGTCCATGTAGTCGTAATCGTCGGGAATGCCCAGCGTGAGGATGCGCTCATCGGGCAATGCGCCCCGGAACTTCTGGCGCAGGATATCGCGATGACACTTTTCCATGCAGACAGCTATGTCGGCCCATTCCAGCAGGTCACGCGATACCGGGGTTTCGGCGTCGCGGTTGGTGCCCGCCGAAGCCACTTTCCAGCCGTGGCCCGTGCGAAACACGGCTTCGGCAGTCGGACTCCGGAGCTTGTTTTGGGCGCAGATGAACACCACGCGGAGGGGGCGTGCCTGAATCTCTGGCTGTTGGGTCAAGGTTCCTGCCCCGCCAGGAGCCACGCCGCCTCATCCTCGCCAATCTTGGTTGGGGCGTTGGCTCTGGCCCAAGCTGCCGCCGCCTGCACATCATACGGTGTGCGGCGAAATTCTATGTTCCAGTGGGCGTTTTGCCGGGTCAGCAGGAGCCAGCGGGCTACAGGCAACCCATCTTTTTGACGGCTGACCGGGCCGGCATTCACCAAACTGACGCCCTCCTGCACCCGCAGCATTTCTTGATGGGTATGGCCTACCACGCAGACGGCCCCCGCAAATTTACCCAACCGTTCGCGTAGCTCGGCGGGTGTGGCGGGGCGTTCTTCTTCCCCCGACAGCATCAGGGCTTCCCAGGGGTCACGCGGGCTGCCATGTGCAAGGCGCACCTCGCCGCCTGCCACGTCTACAAAAGTGGGGAGCTGGCCCAATTGTGCGGCCAAATCGTTGGGCAACTGGGAAGCCACCCAGCCGCGCATGGCGTCTTTGCCTGCCCGCATTCCAGCCATGCGCTCGTCGGTGTTGCCGCGCACGGTGGGCGGTGCAAATTCGGCCTGCAATGCCCAGGCGGTGGCCGGGTCAGACGCCCCCCAGACCGTATCGCCCAGGTTGTACAGCGCGTCGGGGCTGGTGGCCTGCACGTCTTTTAGCACGGCCCGCAGCGCAAAGCTGTTGCCGTGAACATCTGACAGAATGGCAAGTCTCATGGCTTCTCCAGCTTATTTCGGCTTGCGAATGGCTGCAAAAATTCCGGCAAACAACAGCACGGTAATGACGTAGCCGATCAGTGAAGCCACCGGACTGAATGCCGGATTTAGTGCGTCGCCCGCGAATTTGTAGATGGCGTAGGGCACAGCCCAGCCCAGCGCGTACAGTGTGGCGCGGCGCAGGAATTCGGGGGTAATAGAGGCCTGTGCAAACATCCGCATGGGAATGAACATGGCCGGAATCAGCAGCAGTTGAGACAGATAAAACCAGATGGGCAAGGCTGAAAAGCCGTACTCCACACCCGCAAAGATAATATTGACGCCGCCGATCAGGATACCCGTAAAGACGACGGTTCGGAGAAGGAGAGAATTCACGCCTGCCATGTTGTCACGAAACCAACTGATGAGGGCAGAGGCGTTTGTACGGTCAGGCGGGTACGCCTTCTACCGCGCCGTAATGCAGCACAGTGGGAAACGGATCGTAGAAATGGTGCAGCAACGTCCGCCACTGTGCGTACTGCGGGCTGCCGCGAAAGCCCACCGTATGCGCCTCCAGCGACTCCCACCAGACCAGCAGCACGTATTCGCCAGGCCGCTCCAGGCAGTGCTGCAGGGTGTGGCGCACGTAGCCATCTATACCCGAAATGATGTTTTGCGCGACCCGGAACGCGGCTTCAAATTCAGCGTTCTGGCCGGGAATGATATTCAGGACGGCGACTTCGAGAATGGGTTGAGGCATAAAGGAGTCTAGAGGGTGGATCGTGTAGTGTAGAAAAATTCACCTATACGATCCACATTCTGCACTCCCTGTTTGCTACGCCGTCGTTTGACTGATCTGGCGGCTCTTGCCCATGCCTGCCACGATCTGATTGATCACGCGTAGCCACGCACGGGCGCTGGCCTCCACCACATCGGGCGCGACGCCTGTGCCGTGAATGCTGATCTCGCCGTAGCGGGTATTCACGCTGACCTCTCCCAGCGCCTCGGTGCCTTTGGTCACGGCCTGTACGCGGTAGACCTCCAGTTCGGGGGCAATGCCCGTCACGGCATTCAGCGCGTGGAAGATGGCTTCGACTGCGCCGTCGCCGCTGCTGGTCGCCTCGCGGGGGCCGTCGGGCGTGGTCACGCGCACATAGGCGAGGGGCTGCATATCGGTGCCGCTGGTGATCTGGAATTTTTCCAGCACAAAGGTCTGGGGAATGTCGGTGCGGCTGTCTACCAAGGCCCGCAGATCGTCGGCGTAGATCTGGCCTTTGCGGTCTGCCAAATCCTTAAAGCGGGCAAACATCTCCTTGATGCGGTCTTCGGCCACGTCGTAGCCCAGATCAGTCAGGGCTTTGCGGAAGGCTGCGCGGCCCGAGTGTTTGCCCATCACCAACACGGCGGCTTCGCGGCCCACCAGTTCGGCATTCATGATCTCGTAGGTTTCGCGGGCCTTGATCACGCCGTCCTGGTGAATGCCCGATTCGTGGGCAAAGGCATTGTCGCCGACCACGCCCTTGTTCGGCTGAACTGGCATCCCGCTCAGGCGGCTGACCATCCGGCTGGCCCGGTAGATTTCGCGGGTGCGGATAGCGGTTTCAAAGCCGTAATGATCCTTGCGGGTATGAAAGGCCATCACGATTTCTTCCAGCGCCGCGTTGCCTGCCCGCTCGCCAATTCCGTTGATGGTGCATTCGATCTGACGCGCCCCGCCCTGTGCCGCCGCAATAGAGTTGGCGACGGCCATACCCAAATCGTCGTGACAGTGCGCTGACAGGATCACATGGTCAGGCAATTCGCCCTTCAGGAAGGCAAACAGCGCCCGCATTTCTTCAGGAGTGGTGTAGCCCACCGTGTCGGGCACGTTGATGGTGGTCGCGCCCGCCTCTACCGTGGCCTTGAAGATGTGGGCCAAAAAGGGCCAATCGGAGCGGGTGGCGTCTTCGGCGCTGAACTCCACGTCGTCGACAAAGGTGCGGGCCAGACGGACTGCCTCTACGGCCCGTTCCACCACCGCGTCGGGTTCCATGTTCAACTTCTTGGACATATGAATGGGGCTGGTGGCGATAAAGGTATGAATTCGGGGCCGCTCGGCCAGTTCTACAGCTTTGGCGGCGGCCTCGATGTCAGCCCGGTTTGCCCGTGCCAGCCCTGCAATAATCGGCCCCCGTACCTCGCGGGCAATGCGGCTTACGCCCTCCAGATCGCCGGGGCTGGCAATCGGAAAGCCCGCCTCGATCACGTCTACGCCCAGCCGCGCCAGTTGGTGGGCAATTTCCAGCTTCTGGCTGTGGTTCAGCGCCACGCCGGGACTTTGCTCGCCGTCACGCAGGGTCGTATCAAAAATTCGGATGGGCTGGATGGCGGGGGTCTGCTGGGTCATGGTGGCTCCTGAGGATGGGGGAAAGGTGGGAACGCTAGAAAGGGCGAACCAAAGAAAACCCCCCGAAGGGCGTTCCTCCGGGGGGGCTGACACGGTTCTTAGCCGCTCACTCCACCGGAGGAACGCTAAGAAGAAGCAGGCCAGATACTTGCATACGGAGACTGTACAGGGCGGGCACCATGAAGGCAACCCCACACGTCTACACGGGTGCGGCGATTCCCGGCTCAGCGGATATTCGCCTGCATGCAAATCCGCCCCGTGCTGCCCACATCCAGCGTGCCCAGGTTGAGCTTCATATTCTGCCCCACCAGCTCACCCCGGTCTGCGTCAGGGGCCGAAGTCAGGTCGGTCACGGCGCTATTCACGGTAAGACGCAAGCCCAGTTCTGTCGAAGGGCCAATAACCGGGCCGGTGCCGGGGCCGTAGCCGTCCAGCCTGGGCTTGGTCTCGGCGGGCAGGGCGTCCTTCAGTACAAAGTTGGGGGCCGCGCCGCCCGTGTTGCCAAAGTTGACGCAGTATTCCAACAGGTCGCCGGGCGAGCCTGCTACGTTTACGCTTTCCGCGCTGGCCCGCGTGATGTTGCGCACCGTTTTGGTCAGCGTCACCACTGGGCGCACCAGAACCACCGTTGCGGCGTCGCTGGCGCTGTTGTTGACCTCTGCGGTGGGTTCCTCGCCGCCGCCACTGATGCTGGCTTCATTGGTGTAATTGCCTGCGTTGGCCGCCATCACCGTCAGTGTAATGTCGGGGAATACCGCGCCTGCCGCCAAGCTGTCGGAGCGGGTGCAGCCCAGAGGTGAGAGGGTACAGATCCAGCCTGCGCCACCGATGCTTTGGGCGATCATTCCGGCAGGTAGGGTGTCAGTGACCGTGACCGTGCCCAAACTGCCCGCCCAGCCCACCGCATTCGAAACCCGCAATATAAAGCTGCCCGGTTGCCCCGCCGTAAAGTTGCCCGTATGCGTTTTGGTCAGCGTCAGGTCGGGGCCACTGACGATCACGGTGGCGGGTTGGTCACCGGGCAGGGCGGAATTGCTGTCGCTGGCGTCGGTGATGGTATTGCCGAGTGTCTGCTGGCGGTAAGACACGTTGCCCGTGTTGTCTATGGCCATGCCGCCGGGAGTGCCCGTGTTTACCTGTACCCGGAAGCGCACCCGCGCCTCGTTGCCGGGAAGAATCAGGCCGCCCGCCGAGGCCGTTGCGCCTGTGCCCAGCCGGAACACCACTCGGTTGCCTGCGCTGTCATATTCGGCCTGATCGTCGCCTGCCGCATTCGTTTTAGTTCCGGCATTGGCCCCCGTCAGGCTCAACGAACCCGGCACGAAGCTGGTGTTGGCGGGCAGCACATCGGTCAGCACCACGTTTGCCGTGCCGTCGTTGCCCTGATTTTTAATCACCAATTCGTACTCCAGTTGGTCTCCGGGGAGCACGCGCCCGCCATTCAGATCCGTCACTGTTTTGCCCAGACCGTCTTTGAGGTTGGGCAAAAAGATGTCAGTGGCGAGGGTAATGATGCCCGGATAGATCACGTCGCTTGAGCTTCCGGTGACCCGCACCACTGCCGACGTGCTGCCGTTGGGAAGCGGCGTGTTGGGGGCAAACGTGTCTATATCCAGACCCAGCGTATTGGAGAAGGTGGGATTGCGGCCTGCCGTGACCTCTGTGCCCAGCGCCGAAATGGTGGAGTTGAACACATCGTTGACGGGGTTGGCGGCATTGAATACCGGACTGAGCGCGGCGCTGTTGGCCCCGAATTGCAGGCTGCCTCCGGTTCCGGCTCCCTCGCCGGCTCCCCGGTCTCCGTCGTAAGCCACCACCCCAATGGTGCTGTTCACGGTGCCCAGACTGGGGGTCAGGAATCCACTGACGCCGATATCCAATGGAACACTGGGGTCGCTGGCGTTCTGCAAGCCGTCGAACACAGAGAGGTTTCGCACGGGGAGGGCGCTGTTTTTGAAGGCCACCACCAGAGTCCAGTTGGCCCACGTGCCCGCGCCCTGCGTGCTGTTGATGTTGGCCACCGTGTAGGCTCCGCTGCCTCCGGCCTGAACGAGTGCTGTCACGTCTACAAACGCCTGATAGATGTTGCCTATTCGGGCCACGTTTGTCGAGGAAAGAGAGCAGACTGCCTGTCCTGGCAGACCAAAAGACACTGAATGGCGATTGGCGGCGCTGCTAGACGAGCCACTCCAGTACAACCCCGCAAACAGCACGCTACTGCCAGAGGTCAGATTCAGGGTGGCAGAGCTGGAGTTGATGGTGGCAGGATCGTTATCAGTATCGCTGTTGACCAGATACACCTGATTGTTGGTGATGGTATTGTTCAGATTCCCCAGCTGCACGGCGCGGGCGCTGGCGCATCTGCTGGCCTGCGTGGCGCTCGCCAACGTTCTATCAGCGGTGCAGTAGTAGTTCACATTCCCGATCAGCATGATGTCGCCGTTGGTAAAGGGATTGCTGTAACGCGTCGCAAACGCTTGCTGGGCGCTCGCCTGTGACCAGATTAACAGGGCGGCCACCAAGCTCAGTCTCCAGATGATCCGCCGCCCCAACTGTTCGATCATAGGCAAGCTGCCAGATCACTGAGAGTCATATCCTTCAAGTGAACTTTTTCATGGCCGACAAGATATTTACTTGCCTAGATATGCCCCCATGAAGGTGTGCCCATAGCAAATGTGCCCTGCCCAGAGCGCTCCGGGCAGGGCACAGCAAACAACAGTGGGTTGTGGTTTAAACTTCCAGCGCCTTCTTGCTGATGAAGGGCATCATGTCGCGCAGTTCCTTGCCCACCGTTTCCAGCTTGTGGTCGCGCATTTTGCTGCGCTGCTCGTTCATATAGGGAAAACCGCTTTCGGCGTCGGCAATAAACCGCTCGGCGAATTTTCCGGTCTGAATATCGGTCAGCACGTCTTTCATGGTGGCCTTGGTCTCGTCCGTAATAATGCGTGGCCCAGTCACGTAGTCGCCAAACTCGGCGGTATTGCTGATGCTGTGGCGCATGCCCTCAAAGCCCTTCTCGTAGATCAAATCCACGATCAGTTTGACTTCGTGCAGGGTTTCAAAGTAGGCGATTTCGGGCTGATAGCCTGCTTCCACCAGGGTTTCAAATCCGGCCTGAATCAGGTGGGTCACGCCGCCGCACAATACGCTCTGCTCACCGAACAGGTCGGTTTCGGTTTCTTCCTTGAAGGTGGTTTCCAGCACGCCTGCACGGGTACAGCCGATGCCGCGTGCGTAGGCCAACGCAATCTCGCGGGCTTTTCCGCTGGCGTCCTGCTGCACGGCAAAGATACCGGGCATGCCCGCACCGTCAGCGTACACGCGGCGCAGCATGTGGCCGGGGCCTTTGGGGGCCACGAGGTACACGTCCACATCGGCGGGTGGTTTGATGCGCCCGAAGTGCACGTTGAAGCCGTGTCCGAAGGCCAGCGCCTTGCCTGCGGTCAGGTGCGGCTCGATGCTTTCGGCGTAGGTTTTGGGCTGGTTCTCATCGGGAATGAGCAGCATGACCACATCTGCCGTTTTGGTGGCTTCCTCGATGCTGACCACTTTCAGGCCCGCCTGCTCGGCTTTGGCCTTGCTTGCACTGCCTTCGCGCAGGCCCACAACCACGTTCAGGCCGCTGTCACGCAGGTTTTGCGCGTGTGCGTGTGCCTGAGAGCCGTAGCCGATAATCGCAATCAGCTTGTCTTGGATGAAGTCGAGAGACACGTCGCGGTCATAGAACATCGTTGCAGCCATTTGTGGATTCTCCTGTATTTGGGCGGTGGGTGGGGGAGTGTGGGCTAGGTAAGGATGGTTTTGGCTTCTGAGTCAGATTGAAGTTGCGTGTAAACCCCCAATCTGTTACGCCGCCAGCCCCCTGAAGGGAGTACAAGAGCTTTTGTCCCCCCCCTGACGAGGGCGTTGCGTCAGCAACGCGGGTTGACCCAGAATCTCAGACTTCCCTCAGCAACAGAAAGAAGTACTCCTCAGAACAAATTCGGCACATCCCGCGCCCGCTCTTCCCTCGGCTCCACACTTTCCACCGCTGGGCGCAGCGTTTCGGTTTCTCCGTCGTGGTAGACGTGGCTGGGAATGTCGGCGTTGCTGCCGCGTGTCAGGGCAATCCGGCCCGTCCGCATGGTTTCGAGAATCCCAAATGGGCGCATCTGCTCAATAAACGCAGTGATCTTGCCCTCGTCGCCCGTCACTTCAAAGGTCAGGGCGTGGCGGCCCACATCCACGATCCGGCTGCGGAAATCCTCGGCGATCTGGCGCACTTCGACGCGGCTGTCGGGCGAAATCGCTACCTTCACCAGCACCAGTTCGCGGTCTACAAACTTTTCGAGGCTGTGGTCGATGATCCGCACCACGTCATGCAGTTTCTCCAGTTGGCGCATGGCCTGTTCCACCACGCCCCGGTCTCCGGTGACCACGAAGGTCATGCGCGACAGGCCGGGATGCTCGGTTGCGCCCACGCTGAGGCTACGAATGTTGTAACCGCGCCGCCCAAACAGGGCCGTGATGCGGGTCAGCACGCGGGGTTCGTCGCGCACCAGTGCTGAAACGAGGTGGTCTTTGGGCTGCTCGGTCATCGTGTAGTCGCTCATGCGTTTTTCGCCTCCTCGGCTGCCGCCGTCATCTCTGCCGACAGATCAGGCGTGGGCTGCTTACGGGGCGGCTCGGTTTCGATCATCTCGTACAGGGCTGCGCCCGCCGGAACCATCGGGAACACGCCGTGCTCATGTGGCACCACGATTTCCAGCAGGGCCGATTTGGGGTCTGCCAGCCAGGCGTCGATCATGCCGGGCAGTTCCTCGGCGTTGGAGGCGCGGTAGCCGGGCACGTCGTAGGCCTCGGCCAGCTTCACAAAATCAGGGTTGGAGTCGCCCAACCAGACCTCGCTGTACCGCTTCTCGTGGAACAGTTCCTGCCACTGGCGCACCATGCCCAGATAAGAATTGTTGATGATGCAGATTTTGACGTTACGGATGTCGTACATCTTGAGGGTGGCGAGTTCCTGCAGGGTCATCTGGAATCCGCCGTCTCCTGCAATAACGATGCTGGTGACGCCGGGCTCAGCCATGCCCGCACCGATGGCTGCCGGAAAGCCAAAGCCCATCGTGCCCAATCCGCCCGAATTGATCCAGCGGCGCGGTTTTTCAAAGCGGGCCAGTTGCGCGGCTAGCATTTGATGCTGCCCCACATCGCTGCTCAGAATGTCGTCGGGGCGCAGGCGGTCGACCACCGATTTCACGGCGAATCCAGCGCCCCACTCGGTCGGGGTGACCGTGCGGCCCTTCCATTCCACTATCTGCGCATGCCAGTCGGGCAGGTCTAATTTCTGTGCGCCTTCGGTCAGCATTTTGGCGGCCACCACGGCGTCTCCGCGCACCGGCACGCCTACCCGCACAATTTTGCCAATTTCGGCGGCGTCCAGTTCCACATGAATAATTGCGGCGTTGGGCGCAAAGCCGTTCACGCGGCCCGTCACGCGGTCATCGAATCTCAGGCCGATGCCCAGCAGCACGTCGGCTTCACTGATGGCGCGGTTGGCGGCCACGCTGCCGTGCATTCCCGGCATGCCCAGCCACAGGGGGTCAGAGGACGGGAACGCGCCCAGGCCCATCAGCGTGGTAATCACGGGAATATCCCAGGCGCGGGCGAGGGCCGTAATTTCGGCGCTGGCGTCCAGCGAGCCGCCGCCTGCCATGATCACGGGTTTTTTGGCGGCCAGCAGCAGCTCGCGGGCTTTGGCAATCGCCTCGGGCTTGGGCGCGGGATGCTCGGGGCGGGCGTGCGGGTAGGCGACTTGGCCGCTGTAGGCCGCCAACTGCACATCCTTGGGAATGTCTACCAGCACGGGGCCGGGTCTGCCACTCCGCGCAATCCGGATGGCCTCGGCGATCACGCGGGGCAGTTCCTCCACGTCGCGAACCACGTAGTTGTGTTTGGTAATGGGCAGCGTAATCCCCGTGATATCGGCTTCCTGAAAAGCGTCGGTGCCCATCAGGTGCCGCGCCACATTGCCCGTAATCGCCAGCAGAGGCACGCTGTCCAGCATGGCGTCGGCCAGCCCGGTCACCAAATTGGTCGCGCCGGGGCCGGATGTGGCGATACACACGCCAATTTCCCCGGTGGTCTTTGCCCAGCCTTCTGCGGCATGAATCGCGCCCTGCTCGTGGCGGGCCAGCACATGCCGTACCTCTGGATAAAACGTGAGCGCGTCGTACACGGGCATAATTGCCCCGCCCGGATAGCCGAAGACCGTGCTGATGCCGTGATTGGCGAGCGTGGCCCACAGAGCTTTCGCTCCGGTCATGCTCCCCCGGTCTAACTCATGTCCTGCGGCGTGTTGCCCTTCGCTGTCTTGCCCTGCGTCCTTTCCGCTGCCCTGCGTCATCTGTGTTCCTCCCTTGGATTGCCTGCCTTTCTGTTGCCTTACCTTGCTTGTGGCCTGGACTCTGAACAAAAAATCCCCCGCCCTGTCGCTTGGGCGGGGGTGTGTGGTAGCACGCGGTGGCGCTCAGCCTCGGACACAACCCCCGAAACTAAGAATTACCACCACGAGACGGAACGCACTCATGCCCTTACCCTACGGTCTGCGGGGGCTGCGGGTCAAGGCGCGTCTAGATGACATGGGCGTCGGGGGCGTTACGGGCCAGGACACAAACGGGCGTTTGGTGGAGGCGGGGTGGGTTTTAGGGTGGGGCATCCAAAGGTCTAAGGTGGTGGGGCGGACACGTTTGCTGGTTGCCCCCTCTGCTTCGCAGCTCTGCGAGTCCCAACCTTCTCCTCAAGGATAAGGAGCGAACAGCCCACGATTCTTCTGCCCTTATCCCTCGCCCCTCGTGGGAAAGGGGCGTTGCCTATGCAGCGGGTGAGGGGGCAATTCAGCGATTGACCCGCCCTATACACCAAAAAATACCCCCACCTTTCGGCAGGGGCATTCCCATTGGGAGTTCTAAAACTCGCTTAGGCTTTAGCGTCCGGCAGGAACGAATTCGCGGTCTGCGAAGTCTTCGCGGGGGCGTCCGCCCTGTGCGCCGCGCTGCTGGTAGCCGCCCTGTCCGCCAGTGCTGCCTTGGCTGCGTCCGCCACCCTGGTAGCCGCCGCTGCTCTGGCTGCGTCCGCCGCCCTGATACCCGCCTTGGCTGCTGCCGCTCTGGCTGCGTCCCTGACCGCCACCCTGGTAGCCGCCCTGTCCGCCGCCGCTCTGGCCGCGTCCACGGTAGCCGCCTTCATCGCGGTTGCCACGGTTGCCGCCCTGATAGCCGCCTTGACGACCTTCACGGGTGGGGGCTTCGAACAATTCGGGGAGTTCCTGCGCCACTTCTACAGTGACTTCTCCACCCAGAGGGCTGGCAGCCATTAGCTTGGCCACGTACTCGCTGGGCACGTCTGCCACGGCACCGCCGCGCCACTGACGCACACGGCCCAGGCGGCGCGTATCGGCGTCGCAGTTCTGGGCAATCACGGCTACAGCGCGGGGAACGCTCATGCGCTCGGCGTGCAGGATGATGGTGGTCAGACCTTCTTCACCGCTGAGCAAGCTGGCGGCCTTCACAGGCTCGCTGACACCGCTGATCTTGGCGAGTGCGCGGGCCAGTGCTTCCAGACCCAGTTCGCTGAACAGACGCTCGGCTTCCACCTGGAAAGTGGTGGCGGCGGCAGGGTCGACGTGACGCACGAGGTCGGCAGAAGCCTTGGCACTCGCAGACTGCACTTCTTTGGGGGTGGGCAGGGGGCGCTCGATAAAGCGCACGCCCGTCACGCGCTCCAGACCGTTCATTTCGCGTCCGTCGCGGTCACCGTACATCACGATGGCGGTGCCGGTGCGGCCTGCGCGGCCCGTGCGTCCCGAACGGTGCACGTAGCTGTCGGGATCCTGGGGCAGGTGGTACTGAACCACCAAATCCACTTCGGGGATGTCGAGGCCACGGGCGGCTACATCGGTGGCGACGAGTACGCCAGCGCGTCCGTTGCGGAAGTTGCCGAGGGCGCGTTCACGCTGGCTCTGGGCCAGGTCGCCGTGCAGGGCTTCGGCTTCCAGTCCACGGTGGATCAGTTCCATCGCCAGTTCATCGGCTTCGCGCTTGGTGCGGGTAAACACGATGGCTTTTTCGGGGTTGTAGACGGTCAGCAGGTCGGCCAGCACGCGGGTACGGCTGCGGCCCACTTTGACCTTCAGGTGCTCGACGGTCTGGGCAACCTGGCTCTTGCCTTCGCCCACAAGGTCGACCAGCACAGGCTCACGCAGGTACTGACGCGCAATCCGGCGGATGTCGTCGGTCAGCGTGGCGCTGAAGAGCTGGGTCAGGCGGGTGGGAGGGGTGCGCTGCAAGATGGTTTCGATGGCGTCAGCAAAGCCCACGCTCAACATCTCGTCGGCTTCGTCTAGCACGGCAAATTCAACGCCGCTCAGGTCGAGGTTGCCGCGCTCCAGGTGGTCGATCAGACGGCCAGGAGTGCCCACCACGATGTCCACGCCACGGCGCAGAGCATTTTCCTGGGGAGCGTAAGCTGCGCCGCCGTACACGGTCACGGTGACGAGGTCGCCGCCGGTCTTGCTGAATTCTTCGGCCACCTGCTTGGCAAGTTCGCGGGTGGGGGCCACGATGATGGCGCGGGGCACGCGGCCACGCTCACGGCTGGCGTCCAGCTTCATGATGATGGGCAGCGCGTAGGCCAGCGTTTTGCCGGTTCCGGTGCGGGCGCGGCCAATCAGGTCTTTGCCAGCAAGGGTATGGGGCAGGGTTTCTGCCTGAATAGGGCTAGCTTCGGTAATGCCACGTTCAGCGAGGCGCGCCACAAGTTCGGGCGCGATCAATTGATCAAAGTTCATTTGTAGTCCTTTCGGGAAAGCACAGCCCCAGTGACTCGCAAATGCCTTTGATCGGCAGCATGTCCTGAATGTGGGGGCACCTTCCAGCCGCTAGGCACTTCCTAAGCGGCGCACGAATTGAAACTATACACGGATATGAGGGAAAGGTCAAGGGGTATGTGGGGGGGGTTTGGAGCAATGCACTTTTGATTGCTGCTGGAGTATGTGCCAGACAACAAAAAACCGCTGTGGCTTTAAGGCCTATGCCCCTTTGAGTTAGGTATTGCAACAGAAGAGTGGCTGTGGGTTTTTGGAATACAGCAGGCCGTCTTGCACCGCTAAAAACAAAGGGGGCCACCCTGAAGGCAGCCCATGTCTGAACCGATATTGGTTTAAGTTCTACCTCAAATAAACTGCCCCGTGATACTCCGCTCCGACTGAGACAGCAGCGCAGGCGGCCCCTCGAACAAGATTTGACCGCCCGCGCTGCCGCCTTCTGGCCCCAGATCGATAATCCAGTCGGCCTGACGAATCACGTCCAGATGGTGTTCGATCAGAATCACGGTGTTTCCGGCGTCCACGAGGCGGTCGATCATGCTCATCAGCAGGCCGATATCGGAAAGATGCAGCCCGGTGGTGGGTTCGTCCATCACGTACACGCTGCCCTGTTTGTGCAGTTCAGTCGCCAGTTTCAGGCGTTGGCCCTCACCACCCGACACGGTACTCAGCGGTTGCCCCAGCTTCAGGTAGCCCAGCCCCACGTCGTTCATGGCCTGCACCACAGCCCGGACTTTCTTTTCGATAAAGAAGGACAGGGCGTCTTCGGCGGTCATTTCCAGCACGTCGCTGATGGTTTTGCTGCGCAGATGGTACTCCAGCACCTCGGGCTTAAAGCGTTTGCCACCGCAGGCTTCACAGCGGGTCGTCATGCCTTCCATAAAGGCCAGATCGGTATAGATGACGCCCAGGCCGCTGCATTCCGGGCAACTGCCTTCCGAATTGAAGGAGAACAGCGACGCGCTGACCCCGTTGGCTTTGGCAAACGCCTGACGAATATCGTCCATGATGCCCGTGTAGGTGGCCGGAGCCGAACGGCTGTTGGCCCCTACGCGCCCCTGATCGATCACAATCGCGCCGGGATGCTGCGCCAAGAACACATCGTTGATCAAGGTGCTTTTGCCCGATCCTGCCACGCCCGTCACCACCGTCAAAATGCCCGTCGGCACGTTCACCGACACGTTTTTCAGATTGTTGAGGTTCGCCCCCTGAATCTTCAGGTGTCCGGTGGCGCTCCGCACGTTGGTCTTGATTGGCAAGTGTTGGCGCAAATACCGCCCGGTCAGAGTGTCGGCGTCTTGCAGGTCGGCCACCGAGCCTTCAAAGACCACCTCGCCGCCGTGCGTGCCCGCTCTGGGGCCAATGTCCACGATATGGTCGGCCACCGCGATCACGTCTGGGTCGTGTTCCACCACCAGCACCGTGTTGCCCTTGTCGCGCAGTTGGCGTAGCAGGCCAGTCAGGCGGGCCACATCGCGGGCGTGCAGGCCCACGCTGGGTTCGTCCAGGATGTACAGCATGTCGGTCAGGCTGTTGCCGAGGTGCCGAATCATCTTGATCCGCTGCGATTCGCCCCCCGACAGCGTGGCCGTTTCGCGGCTGAGGCTCAGATAACCCAGCCCGATCTCGATGAGATGCTGAATGCGCTCACGGAGTTTGGCGGCCACCTTTACGGCCACCGGATCGCTGAGGGTCTGCAACACGCCGATCAGTTCGGTGGCTTCCAGATCCGACCACTCAGCAATGTTGCGCCCGTCTATTCGGCAGGCCAACGCTGCCGCATTCAGCCGTGCGCCCTCACAGACCGGGCAGGTCTGGGTGTTCACGAACTGCTCGAACACGGCCTTGTTGCGCTCCGACATCGCTCCGGAATCTTTCTTGATGTACGAGCGGTTGAAGCGGTCTACCAGACCCTCATATTTCAGGTAGCCCATCCCCAAATCAACCTTTTCGCCGTCACCGTGAAGCAGGTTGTGTAGCTCCGCTTCGCTGTAGTGCTGCACCGGTTTATCGAGGTCAAACTGGCCCGACAGGGCGTAGCTCTTCCAGAGCAATTTGCCTACCTTGAAATCGGGATGCAGGATCGCGCCGCCGTTCAGCGACTTGCGGCGGTCAAGGAAGGCGTCCAAGTCAAGCTGCACGGTTTTGCCGATGCCTTCGCACTCCAGGCACATGCCCTGCGGCGTATTGAAGGAAAAGGCGAAGGCTGGCCCCGCGTAAGGCTGTCCCACACGCGAAAATAGCAGCCTCAGCAACGCTGAAATATCGGTATAAGTGCCCATCGTGGAGCGCGAGCCACCGCCGATTCGCTTCTGGTTGATGATGATGGGCGCGTTCAGAAACTCGATGGAATCCACGTCGGGCTGGCCGTAATGCGGCATGAATCCCTGCACGAAGGCCGTAAACGTCTCGTTCAGTTGGCGCTGGGCTTCGGCGGCGATGGTATCGAAGACCAAAGACGATTTGCCCGACCCCGACACGCCTGTAAACACCGTGATCTGATGCTTGGGAATATCCAGCGAAATATTCTTGAGATTGTTCTCGCGTGCGCCACGAATCTGAATGTATTGTCCGGAGGAGACTGTGGTGGCCGTAGATTCTTCGATCATGGATGCTCCTGCCTGTGCGTCCTGCTTCTGAGCAGATTCGTCTTGCACAGCTTCTTGCTGGGCCAGATACCCGGCGTACCATTCGTCAAAGGGTTGGGCCGCCGCAAACTGGGGCGACAGCTCACTCAGGGCCGCCTCTATGTCGGTCAACTCGGTTTGGGTCAGGCCAAAAATACTGGGGCGCTGGGGAATCCGGAACCCGCTGTGGTCGTGTGGCACGATATGTACCAGCGTTCCCAGCGGTGTGCCGTCCGGCCCCGTCACTCCACTCCACATCCAGCGTTCCTGATGGGTTTCGTCGGCATTGCCCCACTCGCGTGAGCGCCCAAAGTCGCCCGGCAAAGCGGGGTGGGTCGTCATGCCTGCCTCACGCAACGCCCGCTTGATGTCGCGGAACAGGAGCTGCTGATACGTGCCGTAAGCCATGTCTCCGGCTCTGGCATAGGCCGTGTCCAGTTTGGCCCGGTGCTGGGTCAGGACGCCCTGCCAGTGTGCTTTCAGGTGTGCATCGGCCCAGGCTGCGAGGCTGTGAATATCGGCAGGAGAGGGAATGAGCAATGCAGATTGACTCTGGGTGTCTCGGCTCTGTGCAGTCTGGCTCTGTGCGTCTTGCGTCAGGGCATCTTGGTTCATGGCGCTCCTTCACCAGATCAAAACGAGTTTCTAGAGTGTTCCAACACAAGACTAATTCAGCACATCTGCATGTCCAAAGAGTCGGCAGCAGCTTTCGACTTTAGCAGAGTTTGGAATAAAGACAATAAGCGAAATTGCCTATAATGATGATGAAAGTCATCGATTTAGGGATAATGTTAGTCAGATATCTTGATGGTCAAGCCTGCTGCTCAGTCCCGTTCCAACCCAATTGGCAGGTTGCCGCCGACTGCGATCCACGCGCTGATGATGTCGTCGGGGGCGGGGGCGTGCAGATGCAGGGGCTGTCCGGTAGCCGGATGCGGCAGGGTCAGAAATTGGGCGTGCAGGGCGTGGCGGCCAATCAGTTCGCTGGGGCGGCCATACACGGTGTCTCCCAGGATTGGGCTGCCCAGATGCGCCAGATGCACCCGGATCTGGTGCGTGCGGCCTGTGCGCGGCGCGGCCCGGATCAGCGCCAGCGTGCGCCCGTGTCCGTCTGGGTGGGCACTCAGCGGCGCAAAGACCGTCTGGGCCTTGCGGGGATTTGCACCGCCAACGGTCATGCGCTGGCGCTGAATGGGGTGGCGGCCAATGTGAGCGTCGAGCTGCACCGGATGGTCGGCCTTCCACGATCCAGCGGCGATCGCCAGATACAGCTTTCTCGTCTCCCGGTCTTTGAAACTGGCCGCCAGCCTAGCGTGGGCCTGCACCGTTTTTGCCACCACGATCACGCCACTGGTTTCGCGGTCTAGCCTGTGCACGATGCCGGGGCGGTAGCCGCCTTCTTCATCAAAGCCTTCCTGCTGCGGCAGCGCAAATCGGCCCAGCAATGCATTGACCAGTGTGCCCGTGTATACGCCGGGGGCCGGGTGCGTGACCATGCCGGGCGGCTTGTTCACAGCGATCATGAATTCGTCTTCGTACAGCACGTCAAGGGGCACGTTTTCGGCTTCCACCTGCGACGGGGCGGGCGGCGGCACATCCACGCTCAGGCTCTCGCCGCCGCGCAGTTTCAGGCTGGCTTTGTGCACGGTCTGGCCGCCTACCTGCACATGCCCGCCCCCGATCCACGCAGCCACCTGGGATCGGCTGGCCCCCGCAAGTACAGACAGCACGGTGTCTAGGCGTCCGGGAGCGGCGGTGAATTGCAGGGGAGGGGAGGCGTCTGACACGGCGGGCAGTGTACCCCGTTCGTTGGTGGGGGAGGTCTGAGGGTCTAAAGGTCCAGGGTCTAAGGTGCTGGGGCGGTGAGGTTCGGGGTGGGGAGGGCAGATAAAAAACGGGGGAGGTGAGCGCCAGCGAATGCCCTTCTTAGACCCTCTTACCCTTGCCGCTTAGACGCCTTCCTGCCGTTCCCGCCCCTTCACCGCACCTTTATGGGCCGGGCCAGCAAGGGTCAAGTGATCCAATTTGCCCTGCACTGCATACAACTGGGTGAGCGCCACATCTGGCCCCCTACAGGTCATGTGGCTCACCGCCCGCCTTTCTGCTCACCGGAGGCCGCTCCGGGCACACGCAGACAGGAATCTTTGCTGGAGGTCACCCCTATGGAAGACATGCACACCACGCCCGCCACCACCCCAACCACTGCTGCCACCAACTCCCGCCGTTCTTTCCTCGGCTACGCTGGACTGTTCGGCGCGGGCCTCGCACTCGTTTCGTGCGCCCCCAGCATGGGCATGAGCGGCAGCATGGGCAACACGATGGGCGCTGGCGCAGCCCAAGACCTTGAAATCCTGAACTACGCGCTGACCCTGGAATACCTGGAAGCCGAGTTCTACACGGCCTTCAGCACGGGCGCACTGGCTGCCAAACTGACCGACCCCCGCACCAAGGAATACGCCAAGGAACTCGCCAGCCACGAGCAGGCGCACGTGGAAGCCCTTGCGGCCACGATCCGCAAGCTGGGCGGCACCCCGGTGTCCAAGCCTACCTTCGACTTTTCTCCCCTGATCGGCAACGGCAGCGGCCAGAACGACATGACCTTCTTGCAGTTGGCCGCCACCATCGAGCCTGTGGGCGTGCGTGCGTACCTCGGCCAGGTGGCCCGCCTCAGCAACCCCGAACTGATCACCGCAGCCGCAGCCATTCACGCTGTAGAAGCCAACCACGTGTCGGGTGTGCAGGAGTTGCGTGTGTCGCTGGGCTATAACAAGAACCCCACCCGCCAGACCAGCATCGCGCCCCAGACCGATGCAAATCCCACCAGCACCAATGTGGCCGACTTCAACGCGGATTACTCGCCCACGCCCACGGCGTTCTGGACACCCCTGACGATGGCGCAGGTGCTGGCGATCGTCGGCCCGGTCATCAAGTAAACGGGGCCAAGAAGTAAGCCTAAGCCTGAGTCCAAGAGCCGTTTTAACCCGCGTCTAATTCCTACCAAGGAGAGTCCCACATGACCACCGAAACTCCCAATACCCGCCGTTCCTTCCTGAAAACCGCTGGCCTGACCGCTGCGGGCGCAGTCGCGCTGGGTGGCCTGAACCTGTCGGCCCTCGCTGCCACCAGCCCCGCCACCAAAAGCGTCGCGCAAGACCTCGCCATCCTGAACTACGCGCTGACGCTGGAGTATCTGGAGACCGAGTTTTACAAGGCCTTCGACACGGGTGCGCTGGCCCCCAAGCTGATCAACCTGCGCGTGAAGGAATACGCCAAGCAGCTTGCCAGCCACGAGCAGGCCCACGTGGACGCCCTCGCCGCCACCATCCGTTCCTTGGGCGGCACTCCGGTTGCCAAGCCCACCTTCGACTTTTCTCCCCTGATCGGTGACGGCAGCGGCGTGAACGATCAGGTGTTCTTGCAGTTGGCCGCCAGCATCGAGCCAGTGGGCGTCCGGGCTTACCTCGGACAGGCTGCCAGCATCCAGAACGGCGCTGTGCTGACCGCCGCCGCCAGCATTCTGGCCGTAGAAGCCAACCACGTGTCGGGCATTCAGGAACTGCGCGTGTATCTGGCCCAGAACGCCGCCCCCACGCGCCAGACCTCTATTGCCCCCCAGAGCGACGCCAAGCCCACCAGCCCCGCTGCTGCCGACTTCGACGCCGCCTACTCGCCCACGCCCACCGCCCTGTGGGCGCCCCTCACGATGGAAGAGACGTTGGCTATCGTTGGGCCACTGATCAAGGCCTGAGCCTGAACGAATAGACGTTCAGCAGGTTCGGGAGGCCGTGAGTTGTCGGCGGCCTCCTGTGTCGTATCAAATCTGCGTCGTATCAACAATGCCCTCCCTTCCCGCCCCTTCTCTGAGTTTTCCCCAAGAGGTTACCCCTATGCCCAATATCGGCCCCGCTGAAATTATGTTGATTCTGCTCGTTGCACTGGTTGTCTTCGGCCCCCGCAAGCTGCCCGAACTGGGCAAGAGCCTGGGCAATGGCCTGCGCGAATTCCGCAAGGGAACGTCTGGCCTGAAGGCCGAACTGGACGGCGGGCTGCGTGACCCCGTGCCCGCGCCTGTGGTCATGGACGCTCAGCCTGTTGCTGCTGCTGTCGCTCCCAGCGCCGTTACCCCCCGCGCCCCTCAAGCCTGAGACGCGGACTCACAAATCCCCTCGCCCCTTCAGCGCACGTTAAGGTCAAGGTAGAACTTGGTACATAGGATTTGACCGCCGGGCTGTTAGGCTGCAAGTGAATCTATGACTTCTCCCAGCCTGACTCCTGACCCGCCCGACGAGGCCCTGATCGCCCGCATGGCGCAGGGGGACGAGGACGCCCTCAGAGAGCTGCACTCCCGGCATTCGCGCCTGCTGTACGCGCTGGGAACCCGGATGCTCCGGCAACCCGACGATGTAGAAAGTTGCGTGCAAGACGCGTTCATGAACGCCTGGAAGCACTCCGCCCGTTTCGATTCGGCCCGCGCCAGCGTCAAGACCTGGTTGGTCAGCATCGCTCACCACCGCTTCTTGCAGGAACTGCGAGACCGCCCCGACACCCCGCTGGAAATAGAAGACTGGGACGCGCCTGTAGCCGCCAGCGACCCCACCGACCGGATTCTGGCTTCCCGCGCTGTAGATGTTCTGGACGCCAACCAACGGCACCTCGTGGAACTGGCCTACTATCAGGGACATTCGCACAGCGAACTGGCGGTACTGACAGGGTTACCCATTGGCACTGTAAAATCGAGGTTGCGGCTGGCCCTCGACCGGATGCGTTCCGCGTTGGCCGTGCCCGCCAAGCCTTCCCGCCCAGAGTCAGGATATTGAACTTTCACCTTTTTCTCGGGAACTGCCCTCTCACTCCGCTTTCTCTGCGCCTTCAAGGAGGTGAATACGCGTGACCATTGATCAGGATCAACTGACCGCCTACGCCCTGGGCATCCTGCCACCTGAAGAAGAGGGGCGCGTTCGGGCGGCCATAGAAGCCGACCCGGCCCTCCGGGCGCAGTTGGACGCCGACCTGGCCGTACTGGTGGCCCTCAGCGAATCTCTGCCCGACAGCCCCGTGCCCGCCGGAGCCGAAGACCGCCTGATGGCCCGCCTGCACGCTGAACGCTCTGCTGCTGGCCCCGCCGCTCCACTTGTGACGCCGCTGCCCGCTCTGTCTGAGGGTGCTCAGGCCGCTTCTGCCCCCGCCGAGCCGCTTTCCCGGCCTGCCCGCCGCCCGCTGTGGCCGCTGCTGGGCGCGCTGGGCCTGGCCGCCGCCGTCACCGCTGTACTGGTGCTACGCCCTGCCGCCGACCCGGTGAGCCAATACGCCAGCACGCCCGGCTCAGTGACCGAAACGGTAGCTGTAGAGGGCCGTGATCTGGGCCAGTTGGTGCGCCTGCCCGATGGCCGCGCCTACCTTTACCTGGCAAGCGCCGCCGATGCGGGCCGCGTGTACCAGTTGTGGCAGATCGTGGGGGGCAAACCTGCCTCGCTGGGCGTATTCGACGGGCAAGGCATCCTGATCACCGGGCTGCAAGCTGGAGCCACCATTGCCGTAAGTGTGGAACCGACAGGCGGAAGCGAACAGCCGACGACCACGCCAATCTTGGTGCGTGAACTGTAAGTTGGTGAGCTGGTGTTGAGTTGAGAAAATCAAAACGCCGCTCTGAACTGGGGCGGCGTTCGTGCTGCTTACCGGAATGAAATCGTAACTCGCGTTTCCGGAACCCCTGCAGGGTCAGCACCGTATCTTTAAGAATCATGAGTACAGGCTTTGATATTGCTGCTTCGAGCAGCCCAACTGAAATCAGTTTAATCCGCTTGCTGTGCTGGAGCCGAACCACCCCATGACCGCCGTCGCCCCAGTCTCCCTCCGGCGCAAGTTGTACAGTTTCCTGAACCCTGCTGATGGCATGGGCCGCGCCGAGACTTCCTTCAATGTTCTGCTCGCACTTCTGATCTTGACCAATGTCGTTCTGACGGTGGTGGGTACGATGCCCGAAGTGGCGCGGCAGTACGGCGCGGCCCTACGTACCTTCGATCTAGCCTGCGCCGCCGTGTTCGCGCTCGAATATCTGGCGCGGTTGTACGTGGTGCCCGAACGCCCGGACTCGCGGGGGGTGGGCACGGGCCAGGCTTATCTGCGCTACGCCCTCAGCCCGCTGCCACTGATTGACCTGTTGGTCATCGTGTCTATGGTGTTGCCGCATACCAGCACTCTAGCCAGCCTGCGCGGATTGCGCTTGCTCAAATTGTTGTCACTGTTGCGTCTGGGACGATATTCTCACTCGCTTCAGCTGATCGGGCGGGTCATACAGCAACGGGCCGGAGAACTGCTGACCATCATGCTGATCGTGGTGGTGTTGGTCTTTATTGCCGCCAGTGTGCTGTATCAGGTGGAATCGAGCGCCGGAACCAAAGGCTTCGAGAGCATTCCGAACGCGCTGTGGTGGGCGGTGGTTACCCTGACCACTACGGGCTACGGCGACGTGTTTCCAGTAACGCCGCTGGGCAAGCTGGCTGCCGGGTTCATCATGCTGTTCGGGGTGGGGATGGTGGCCCTGCCCGCAGGCATGATCGCCAGCGGGTTCGCGGAAGAATTGGCGCGTCTGCGAATCAAGGAAAATGACATTCATACCGAGCAGATCGTGGCCGCCGCCGTGCAGGGCGCGTACTGCCCACACTGCGGCACACGCCTAAAAGCGTCAGCTGAACCAGTGAAGCCAGAATTGGCGGCAAAGGAGGCAGGAACCCAAAGTTGACGATTTCAGGTAGAGCCCCAGTCTGCTCCGCAAGCACGTGTCCTCGCCCTCAGGGAGGTTGCTTCCGGGCCTGAAAAAGTGTCCCTCAGGTAGGCAAAAGTCAACAGATACTGACCGTGCCAGGGCCGGAGCGTAGCCCCTCCTTTTGCCTAAACCTTTGCCTTCAGCGCCGGAATCCGCAGCCCGCCGCGTCCATCCCAGCCTTTGAAGGCATAAAAGCGCCCCGGCTCGTCCGTTTTCAGGTAGTCGCTGAGCGGCTCGCGCATGGGCGGCGAATCCAGCTTGTCCAGCGCCTCTTCCAGCGAACAGAACTTGGCTTCCACGATAAAGCCGTCTGGATCGGCGGGGTTCAGCAGGCCTTCCCACGTCGCCTCGAACGCCACCGCAATCGCGCGTTCGCCCCGGCGTTCATCCTCAATATGCACCGTGTAGGCCATGTGCTTGATTCCGGTCAGCTTCAGGCCCGTTTCTTCTATGATCTCGCGGTAAAGGGCTTCGGGCAGGGTTTCGCCCTGTTCCACGACGCCGCCGGGGAGGGTGTGGCGCACGCGCCCATGCCCCTGCCAGTCGTTGCCCACCAGCAGTACCCGCCCGAATCGGTCTCGCAGAATGCCCGCTGCAACCAGCAGATCACGCCGCGCCATACTGCCCGTCCTGCTGTTGCTGGCCCATTTCGACCAGTTGCCGCTCGCGCTCGGCCCGCGCCAGGGCGGCCACCACCGGAGACACCTGACCCTCGATCACACTGTCGAGCGCAAAGTTTTTGGTATCGCCCTCTAACCTATGATCGGTCACGCGATTCTGGGCATAGTTGTACGTCCGGATTTTCTCGGATCGGTCACCGCTGCCCACCTGAGAGGCCCGCTCCGAGCGTTCGCGCTGTTCGCGGGCGGCCCGTTCGCGCTCGGCCAGCCGGGATGCCAGCACGATCAGCGCCTTTTCACGGTTCTTGATCTGGCTGCGGCCATCCTGACAGACCACCATGATTTCGTCGGGTGTGCCTGCGCGGTACACGGCCCGCACCGCGCTGTCGGTGGTGTTCACGCCCTGCCCGCCCGCACCCTGAGAGCGGTACACATCGATCCGTACTTCCGACAAATCCAGATGCACTTCGTCCTGCTGTACTTCGGGCAGCACGGCCACCGTCACCGTACTGGTGTGAATCCGGCCCGCCGATTCGGTGGCGGGTACGCGCTGCACGCGGTGAACGCCCCGTTCCCACTTGAAGGCGCGGTAGGCGAAGTCGCCCGTAATTTCGGCCACCACCTTGCTCGCGCCGCCCAGATCGCTCTCGGAGGCGTCCAGCACGTTCAGTTTCAGGTTCGCGCCCTCGGCGTAGCGGGTGTACATCCTCAGTAAGTCGGTGGCAAACAGGCCTGCTTCGGCCCCGCCTGCCCCGGCCCGCAGCTCCAGAATCACGTTCTTGCCGTCGTCGGGATCGGTGGGCAGCAGCAGCACTTCAAGGTCAGTTTCTATGCCCGCCAACCGCGCCGTAATGCTTTCCACTTCTCCCGCCGCCAGCTCGCGCATATCGGGATCGGCCAGCAGTTCGCGTGCGCCCGCAAGGTCGGTGGTGAGGCTGTCGCGCTCGCGGAGGAGTGTGACCAGCGGCGTCAGTTCGCGGTGGCGGCGGGTCAGGCGGGCGTACTCGCGGGGTTCGGCCAGCATCGCCGGATCGCCCAACGCCAGTTCGACCATGCTGAACTCTGCCGCCAGCTCTTCCAGACGGCCACTCATACTGATGACCTCACGCTATTGGCTCTGGCCGCGCAGCACACGGCCACGGCGGAATACGGAAAGGCAGACGAGTTCTTGACACGGGCAACATAGGGCTAGTGTAGCGTCCGGCCAACTAGATGACTGAGCGCAAAGCCAAGATAGAGGCCAGGAGAGGGAGCGGGGTGCGCGGCCACCCACACCTATCCCACCCCCGGCCACCGCCGCGTGCCTGCGTTACATTCACGCCATGAGAACCGTGACTGTGGGGCTGTTGGGGTGCGGAACCGTGGGCGAAAATGTTCTGCGGCTGCTGCAAAAGCGCAAAGATATCTTCGACAACCTGGGCGTAGAAGTGGTAGTGGCGGGCGTGCTGGTGCGCGACGCGGCACGCGAGCGCGATATTCCGGCGGGCATTCCCCTCACCGACGATCCGGCCTTTTTGCAGGAATGCGCGGTGGTCATGGAATGCATGGGCGGCATAGAGCGCCCGCTGGAACTGCTGGCCCCCTACTTGCGGAGCGGGCGGCCCGTGATCACCGCCAACAAGGCCCTCCTGGCCGAACGCTGGGACGACTTGCGCGATCATGCGCTGGCCGGACGCCTGTATTACGAAGCCAGCGTGATGGCCGGGACGCCCGTCATCGGGCCAATGAGTACCGTGCTGCGGGCCAGTACCTTCGTGGGCCTGCAGGCTGTGCTGAACGGCACCTGCAACTACATTCTGACCCAGATGGAAGCGGGACGCGAGTATACGGAAGCCCTCTCGGAAGCGCAGGCGTTGGGCTACGCCGAAGACCCACCGACGCTGGATGTGGGCGGCTTCGACACCGCGCACAAGCTGGCGGTACTGGCCCGCTTCAGTGCCGACGGCAATTACCCGTACAGCGCCGTGCAGGTCACGGGAATAGAGGACGTGACGCTGGAAGACATCGCCGCCGCCCGTGAACGCGGCGAACGAATTAAGCTGGTGGCCGAATTGGTGAAGGTGGACGGCGAGTGGACGGCCACCGTGTCGCCCCAGAGTCTGCCCGACACGCACCCGCTGTGTACCGCGGGGGCCAGCCGGAACGCGCTGGTGTACGAGGGAGAGGAGAGCGGCACCCTGATTTTTGCAGGCGGCGGCGCAGGCGGCATGGTCACGGCGTCCGCGATGGTGGGCGACTTGCTCGATTGGCTGATCGGCTTTCCGGGGCATGTGCCTCTGCACTGAGGAAGGGCGTCTGAGGGCAAACAGCGTGGGGCGACAAGGTACACACCAAGTCGCCCCTACTGGCTGCAAAAACAATGCGTTTATGGGCTTTTGCTCCCTCTCCCCTTGCGGGGAGGGCCGAGGACTCGCAGACTTGTAAAGCTCCGCAGGAGAGGGGGGTGAATGAGCGCCAGCGATTGCTCTCCCACCCTTCCTTAAACCCTAGACCTTTAGACTCAGCCCTCAGAACCTCAGCCTCTCAGACGATCCTCTCCGGCCGCGCAGGCACCAGCACCACGCCGCTCCGAGCAGGCACTTCAATCTCCGTATCTCCGTTCAGTTCCAACGTCAGCCCCGTCAGCACATCGGTATACGTTCCGGCCAGCACACCCGACAGTGGAATGCGGGCGGCATGGGGGGCACAGTTCAGAACCACATGCGCGTTGCCCTCGGCGTGGGCGCGGGCGTAAGCGATCTGGTCGCCTTCCGCATAGGTTACGTCGAACGTGCCGTGCCGCAGGGCCGTCGTCGTGTGGCGAGCGCCTACCAGTTGGCGGGTCAGGTTCAGCGTAGCCGTGTCCCATTCGTTCTGGCGATCCCACGGAAAGGCGCGGCGGCAATCGGGGTCGGGGCCACCGGGCAGGCCGATTTCATCGCCGTAATAGATGCAGGGCGCGCCCACGTAGGTCATCTGAAAAATAGTGGCGAGGCGGTAGGCGGAGGCGTCGCCGCCGACTGCCGTCAGGTACCGCGCCGTGTCGTGCGAGTCCAGCAGGTTCAGTTGCGCCGCCACCACGTCCGGGTGGTACATCTGGGTCACTTCGGTCATGCGCCGCCCAAATTCGGGGGCGCTCATGGGGGGCACGAATCCGGTGCCGCTGCGCTCGTTCATGGGGTGATCCAGCGTGTGAGCGCCGAAAAAAGCCAAGCAAGGCCGCGTGAAGTGGTAGTTCATTACAGCGTCGAATTGGTCGCCCTGCAACCAGCGGTGCGCGTCGCCCCAGATTTCGCCCACGATGTAGGCGTCGGGGTTGATGGCTTTCACGCGGCGGCGAAACTCCTGCCAGAAGGAATCGTCGTCGATCTCGTTGGGTACGTCCAGTCGCCAGCCGTCCACGCCCTGCTCGATCCAGTATTCGGCGATGTCCCACAGGAAGTCGCGCACGGCGGGGTTACCCGTATTGAATTTGGGCAGGGCGCGGTTGCCCCACCACGCGTGGTATCCGGCGGGGCGGGCGTCGTCGTAGGCCGACAGGGGCCAGCCTTCCACATGGAACCAGTCGCGGTAGGCGCTGGCGTCGCCCTGTTCCAGCAGGTCGTTGAATTGAAAAAAGCCCCGGCTGGCATGGTTGAACACGCCGTCGAGCACAACCTTCAGGCCGCGCTCGTGGGCCGCCGCGATCAGGGCCGCCAGCGCCTCGTTGCCGCCCAGCATCGGGTCGACTTGGTAATAGTCGTGCGTGTGGTACCGGTGGTTGCTGGCCGACTGGAATACCGGGCAAAAATAAATGGCGTTCACGCCGAGGCTCACGATGTGATCCAGTTTCTCGATGACGCCCCAGAGGTCGCCGCCCATGTACTTGTGAAAATGCGGCTGATCGCCCCAGGGCTGCAAATTCAGGCCCGTGACGCGCCCACTGCGGGCGAAACGGTCGGGGAAAATCTGATAGAACACGGCGTTTTTCACCCAATCGGGCGTGATGGGCTGATGGGGGCGGACTTCGGGGGAAATGGCGGCGAGCATGGTGGGTCAGCATACCTCACTGCTCAACATTAAATGAAGTTTTTCTCATTTATTTGCCTGCGCTTGGGCTTCATCTGATGGGGGACCGGTTGCCCAGTTCTGCACAAATTCGCGGGCTTCCTGCGGGTTTTTTACGCTACCCAGCGCGGCGGCCTCGTTCAGCGCCCGGAGTGCCTGCCCCACCCGCGGGCCGGGTTCGATGTCTAGAAGGGCGATGATTTGGCTGCCCGTCAATAGCGGTTTCGGTGCGGCGGGTTGGTCTTCCAGCGCGGCCAGCACCCGGTCTAGTGCGGCGGCATAAGCGTGCCGGGAAGCGGGGCTGCTGCTCGGCCCACGCGCCGCTTCCCGGTCGGCCAGCATCAGGGCCAGCAGATCGGGCAACAGCGCCCGGCGACGATGGACAAAGCGCCGGGCCTCGGTGTCGTTTTGGGGCAAACGGAGCATGTGTGCGTCCACCAAGCTTGCCGCCCGCGCTGTGTCGTCTCCGGAGAGTTTCAGCCGCGCCAGTACCTCCCGCGTCATCTCTGCGCCCAACTTGTCGTGCCCATAAAAATTCTGACCGCCGCTGAGAGCGTGGGCGCGGGGCTTGCCCACATCGTGCAGCAGGGCGGCCCAGCGTAGGGGCAGCGGGGCGTCGGCAAAGCGGGCCAGCAATTGGTGCAGGGTTTCTGCCCCATGCCCAAACACATCCAGATGATGAAACCCGCCCTGCGCCACGCCGATGCCTTCCCGCAGTTCCGGCAGGGTGAGGGCCAGCAGTCCCAGTTCCTCCAGCCGCAGGATGCCCCGCGCCGCGTCTGGGTGGCCCAGGAGGGCCTGCATCTCCTCGCGCACCCGCTCTGGCGCAGGCAGCCGCAGGCGGCCAGCAGCGAGGGCGGCAGCCACCTCCCGCACGGTCTGCTCGGTGGCGGCTTCTATCTGGAATCCCAACGTAATCTCGAACCGGGCCGCTCGCCACGCCCTCAACGGGTCGGTATATACATTCTGTGCCGAAACCATCCTCAGCCGCCGCGCCCGCAGGTCGGCCTGCCCGCCGGTGGGGTCATGCAGGTGCCTCGCCGCGTCCAGTGCCATCGCATTGACCGTAAAATCTCGCCTCAGCAGGTCGGCGTTCAGGTCGTCTGGCAGTGGCACAAAGTCATGTTGCACGCCGTCCGGCAAATGAACCCGCCAATAGCCCCGCTCCTGATCCAGCGGAAAAGCCGAGCCACCCTGTGCGCGGGCCAGTGCGGTGGCTGAGTTTGCCGGATCAGACACCGCCCAGTCGTAATCTCCCGGCGTGACTCTCCGCAAGATGTCCCGCGCTGCGCCGCCCACCAACAGGCCGCCCGCAGGCCAGACCTCTTTAGGAAACTGCGAAAACACAGCGTGGGAACGGCGAAACATGACTTATGCTAGCGGCTTTGAGCGGAGTGGAGGAGGGCATATTGGCCTAGGCTGGCGGGTGGGGGTTGCCAATTCGCTTCACCTCTGGTAACCTTACGCCCGCTGAGGGGGCTTAGCTCAGCGGGAGAGCATCCGCTTTGCAAGCGGAGGGTCTGGGGTTCGAATCCCCAAGCCTCCACCAAGATAAACCGCGTCTAGTACGCGGTTTTCTTATTGTCATAAAAATGGTCAAGCGTGCGTAATGCGTAACGCGTGCGTCATCAGTTATTTCTACCTTCCAGCAGCTCACTGAGATTGAGCGCCCAGTCCTCGCGCGCTGAGACAAAAACAGTTCGGTAATGACTGAGTGTGAACGCAACGCTGGCATGATCCAGTTGCTTGCTCACCACTTCCACTGGCACGCCCAGGCTGGCGTATGTGTGGCGCAGGCCGTGCATAGACAGATGGCGCACGCCCGCCGTCTCACGAATGCGCTCCATATCCATGGATAACGTGGATTTCTCGGCGCTGATCGGCATCGTGACCAGAGGCGGGCCAGCCGCCATCATCTTGGCTGTGTTCTACGGGCCGGCGACGCTGGTGCGCGAGGTTCGCAGCGGCAAAGTCAGTGCCGGGCGGGAGGCCGATCTGGGCAAGTGGGTCGAAACCTTAGAAGCCGAAATGATGGAGATCAAAACGTCACTGGCTGCCAATCATTCGCTGTGGTATCAGCGTGATCAGGCGCGGGTGCGGGTGGAATATTGAGAGCAGAAGCCCAACGAAGAGCCGCGCACCATTTGGCCCGCAGACCTGACCGGAGGCATGCCATGATTAGCGCCAGCCTCCTGCTGAAGATTCGCCCTGATCAGTCGCCGCCGAGAAAATGGCGTGGCCTTGCCTCAGTATCAAATTGATATACCGCTGCGGGTAGCGCACATGCTCGCGCAACTGGGGCACGAGTCCGGGTTTATGCCGATTGCAGAGAATCTGAACTACACGGCTAAAAGGCTGCCCCAGGTGTGGCCGACCCGCTTCCCCACGCTCGCCAGTGCTCAGCGTTGCGCCCACAATCCGGAAGCGCTGGCGAACACGGTTTACGCGGGCAGACTGGGCAACGGTGGCTCTGAATCCGGCGACGGCTGAAAGTACCGGGGCTGGGGCATGATCCAACTGATTGGACGGGAAAACTACCGCACCTACGGCGAGATCATCGGCTACGATCTGGAGCGCGATCCAGACCTGCTCTTGCAATACGGCATTTCAGCTTTGGTAGCCGGGGCGTTCTGGCAGGCGCGGCGGATTAACCGCTTCGCTGATACCGATGACGTGACGGCAGTGACCAAGCTGATCAACGGCGGCACGCACGGCCTACAGGAGCGCGTGGTGTACCTCCAGCGGGCCAAGCGGGCGCTGGGCCTCTAGCCCCCTGCACTGACCATCCGCCCTCTTCCGGCCCTTGCAGATTGCAGGGCCGCGCCCTTGGAGTGTGCCTATGAATGCCGAGCAGATCATTGCTGACCTGAGAGCCCAAACTGGAACTGTGTCTACTGTGAATGACCTGAAGAAAGCCGCGAAGCTGGCGGCGGCCAGAGGAAGGTCGCGCACGCCGAAGGGTGGCTGTTGCAATTTCGGGAAGAGTACGACAACAAGATTCCCGTGGTCGGCCAGTTCATGGATATGCCGATCATTGACCGACTGGAAGCCGCAGCCGTCCGGGCCGCCGTGGCGTGGGGCTACAGCGCGGTGGAACTGGACGCCGCGTAAAACAATCCCCCTGAACTCTTGTGAGTGTCTTGGAAGGGGATCAGACGCACTCTGGATCATGCTCAAAGCAGAGAAGCCGATCCCCACACCAGCCCCGCAGCCAGACAACAGTGGCGGCAAGGGCGGATAAGCCAATAAGAACAGCGCCCCCGCCCCAGCTTTGGCTAAGGGCGGGGGCTGAGGGTACAGGAGTTGAAACAGCGTGTTGCTGGAAATCTATCCATCCTCTACAACCAACACGGCGACCTGTCTGGTCGCCGTGTTCAGTTGGTCAAGCCAAAGAGGGGTTCTGCGAAACAATCAGTAGCTATACCCGTACAGCGACACCTTGCTGTCTGCCGTTGGGTTGATCGTGACGAAATACTCCCCGCCCGGAAGCGCATTGGTGTAATCATACTCATTGCCGTTATATATAGCAGTGGCCAGGGCCACAGGGTTGCCCTGAGCGTCCACCATCGAACTCGTGAACTGTTTCGTACCAAAGGGTGCACAGCCAATCGGCTGGCAATCGGCCGGGTTGAACAGGGCGAAGAACAAGCTGCCGTTGTTCGCAGGCACAATCACCTTGAAGGTTCGCGCAACACCATTGGTCAGCTCGTAATGCACTTCGTTGAGAGCCCCATTGCTGCCCAGTGTGTAAGGAGCCACCGGAGACACGCTTGCCGATTGATCCGCACGGCTTTCGTTGCCGGTGCTATCAGACACGATCACGCTCAGGTCATGGTTGCCCACGACCGTTGGCGTCCAGCTGGTACTCCAGTTGCCACTCTCATCAGTGGTGATGGCCGTCACATTGTCGCTCTGTACGTTGCTGGCCACCAACGCGTTATCGTCATACACGCGAATCTCGCTGAGCATCACGTCATCCGTTGCCGTGCCGCTCAGGGGTGTGCTGGTGCCTAGGTACCCGCTGCTCACGGTGTTGAACATCAGGGTGGGCATGACGGTGTCCGCGACCAGGGCGTTGGTTTCAATCGCCTTGCTGAAGTCCAGCGTGGTGGGGCCGTACACGGCGGTGTCGGTGCCGTCCACTTGTGTCCAGGCGTTAAAGCTGGCCGTGACATTCAGGGTGCTGTCTTCCGCCGTGCCGCGCGCGGTGAGGTTGATGCCGATTTTGCTGCCCGCATTGTTCAGGACAGCGTCCGTGGTGTTGCCCAGGGTATAGGTGACGTTGCCGATGTCCGTGGTGGGCACGGTCGCGCTCACCTCACCCACGGGGGCAATCTTGGGGGACAGTTTCAGGTTGAAGGTGCTGTTGGTGAACAAGAGTGGGGTGTTGGTGCTGAAGTCCAGGCTGCTGCTGGCCTTATCGAAGACCGCATGGAACTTCAGACGCACGACAGCGCCATCACCTTGAATCGTGGCGGTGTTCTCTGCAGCGGGGCCGTAGGCGAGCAGGGTGCTGCCGGTGGCGCCATCTTTGGCGGCGGTTTCGAAGGAGTAGCTGCCGGCGGGGAGCAGCAGAGTCTGGCGGAAGGCGTTGCTGAGGTTCAGGGTCAGGGTCTTGGTGCCCGTGCCGGTGGGGTCAAAGGTGGTGCCGTTGAAGGCCACGAGTTGATTCTGGCTGTCGCGGACGTTCACGTTGAAGTACAACGGCCCCGCGTCGCCGGTCAGGCCCTGAGCACGGAGACCACCGAGAGCGGCGACGTCGACCTTGACCAGGGGGCCGGTGGCACCAGGGGTACCAGGGGTGTTGGGGCCGCCGCAGCTGGCGAGGACGAGGGCGAGGGACATGAACGCGAACACAGTGGGGGTTGTACGCACAGAAACTCCTGTTCAGCTCTTCTGGAGCTGAAATGAAAGGCAACGAGTGGCCTAGGGGGAGTTGCGGTGGGCGCACCACTTGCTCGGTCTGTGCCAGGTGCCCGGATACGGCGGCAGACGTCATCGCGTCACAACGGGACGAGGCTCATGAGGGCCTGACTCACAAACTTCATCTCCGTCTCATAGCGTGCAGCCGCGATTCTGACTCAAACCTTACAAGCGGGGTGGCGTGAGGGGGGAGGGAGAGGCCCTCCCCCCCACCTCATCGGCGGAGCCCGATTCGCTCTTGACGCCGCTCGACGGGCTCAGGCGTGGGGCCACATCAAAGCGAGGATCCACTCACGCACCCCACTCCCGACTCCTCCAGCCAAACCCCCCTGCTTTGGCTGTGGGTGGGGGTGTTTTTTGGTTTAGCCTCGTCCCATACATCCGAGTAACCTGACGCCTGTCGAACTCGCTGACCTACTTGATGCCACCTACCGACAAGACCGCGGCTTCTCGCGAGAAGGGCCTGATCTGGAGCTGCGCGTGCAGCTGGCGGACTCCCTGGCCTATCATCCCGACCTGCAAACCGAAGCGTGGGCCGCCTGGCAAGAGCTGATGGGGGACGGTAGCGCCGTGGCTGAAGACGAGGCCCAATACTGGCTGGATGTGGAGTTCGTCGAACCTTGCCCAGAACACTGCTGAGCAGGCAAGAAAATCCTGCCGTTCTCAGAGCGGGGCGCTGTGGCAGTTTAGGAGACATGCTCCCGCCGAAGCGTGGGAAAACTGTACCGAGGCTGGATGCTGCTGAGATACCGGACGTGTGAGGTGTGAGGCTCCTGTCAGAAGATGAGGCGCACACTAGGCCATGAATCCGCCGCCCAAGCCGCCACCAAGATAAACCACGTACTAGACAGGGTTTTCTTATTGTCGAAGTCGGGGCTGCTTCATATGAAGCGTGATATATTACGGAATGGCCTGGTTTTCCCGAAAATTTATTTAGATTTGATATCCAGTTTTCGCGTTCCCATATCAAGACCATGTGGTATTGGCTGAGCCTTAACGTCTACTGGGAAATGGCGTCGACCCGGAGCAAAGGCTGAGCGCGTGTTAAGAATTCACATTTAGACTCTTATTACCTGCAGAAGACTGTATTTATATTTTTTTCGTTCCATCGCCTGTGCCAACCGCCAACTCCATACTCGGCACGGCAGGCGACACCCACGCATTGCCCTGCAACAGGAAGCGCCAGGGTAAATTGCGGCCTTCGCGGATGCCCACGCGGGCGGTGGTTTGCACTTGTTCGTCGGGCAGGGGTTGGTCGGGCAGGCAAAGATGCAGCCCGGCACTGTTGACCCAAGTTCCCGTAATCTGCGCCGGATTCAGTCCCAGCGCATAGACCAACTTGGCGGGGCCGTTGGTCAGATCGCGTTCCCGCGTGACCGGGCGGTGCGTCAGCATCTGGCCGATGCCCTCTTGCGGTTCTATGGCTCTAATCAGCACACTGGCCGACACGCCTTCCTCCCGGCAGGCCACCTGAAGCAGCGGGTGACCGTGCGCCGTCCAGAACAGCCACTGTCCCGCCGGAATCGCCATTTCCGCGCTGCGGGCGGCGTGAAATCTACCCGCAGTGCAGGCCGGATCGCGTGGGCAATCGTAAGCTTCTACTTCCACCACCCGCCCGCTCAGGCGCTCGCCGCCCGGCAGCACCCGCACCAGCGTTCCGCCTAACACTTGCCGCGCTATTTGCACCGGGTCACGCTGGAAGTATGCGGGGGAGACGGGCGTAAACACAGGACAAGGTTAGCGCTTGCGGTAGAAGAGGGCAGCCATCGGCAAAATGATGGTCAAGGCAATCAAGATTACCTAATCCACCATGCTTAACGGCTGTTGTGCCTGCCATCGAGGAGGCAACGCGCCATAAATCCGCGATTAGACTGCTGGCCGCCGACGCGATAACTGCTGTAGAGAAAGGCTGACCAACACGGCGGGCACGGTTCCAGAACCACCAACCCACGAACACGGGCGCGGTAGAGCAGGCGATCAGGAATAGATTCGCGCCGCTCAAGCCATACTCAAAACTTCATGTCGTCGCACTGAGGAGCGCCAGCGCTGAGCAAACGATCAGCAGAAGTGATCCACAGCCTGAACTCTCCGGGACTTTTGGATATCCGGGTGTCCATCCAACCCGGAGCGGTCTAGTGACTTCATACTTGAAGACATACGGTCATTTATAGCAGTCCACTCCAGTATTTTTGTTTGCCGACCCCCATGAACCTCAGCTTTTGCTGAACGTCTGCCGGCCTTTGGTGGTGTCTGTTGGGCGGCCGGAGCAGTAGGCTATGAGCCAGCATCAACTCATGACGGTTTTTTCACATGCACTATTGCTCAGGGCCACGCGCCCACGGAGGATCACACCATGATGGACATTTTTAACATGCTCGGCGGAATGGGACAGGCGCAGCAGACGGTGGGCAACCAACTGGGCACCAACCCCAACCAGACCAGCGCCGCAATGGAAGCCGCCGTACCGCTGCTGCTGGGCGCACTGACCCGCAACGCCACCCAACCCGGTGGCCTCGACGCCCTGACCGGCGCACTGAACCAGCACGACGGCAGCGCCCTCGACGCCTTCGGTCAGGGGCAGGTGCCCAACACCCAGGACGGCCAGAAAATTCTGGGCCATGTGTTCGGCGGGCAGCAGCAGGCCGCCGCCAACGCTGTGGGCAAACGGGCAGGCATCGACCCGCAAATGGCGATGCAGGTGCTCTCTATGCTCGCTCCACTGGTGCTGGGCTACCTGAGCCGTCAGCGGCAGGGGCAAGCACAGGGTGGCGGTCAGATGCAGGGCGGCGGCGATATCGGCAGCATTCTGGGCGGCATGTTGGGCGGCGGCGCAGGCGGCTTGGGCGGCATGCTCGGCGGACTGTTGGGCGGCGGGCAGCAGCAACAGACTCAGCAGCCTCATTATCAGCAGCCCCAGTACCAGCAGCCTGAGCAGGGCAACATGGGCGGCCTCGGCGGCATGCTGGGCAGCGTGTTGGGCGGCGGCCAACAGCAGCAGGGTCAGGGCCAATACCAGCAGCCTCAGCAGCAAGCCCCCGGCGGCGACCTGTTCGGCAGCCTGAATAAAGTGCTCGACCGCGATGGCGATGGCAGCGGCCTCGACGACCTGATCGGCATGTTCGGCGGGCGGCGCTAAGGCAAAGACGCTTCGAGCTATGAACCGTAATCTCTGGCTCAGAGCTCTGATCCGTAGCTCACAGTCATAATTCAAAGCCAAACAGGAAAGGCGGCCCGATCAACTGGGCCGCCTTTCCTGTTTTGGGTTCGCCTCAGTTCTTCAGAGGGGGAACCGTTTTAGGCCGCAGCCCTTCGGTAAATTCGGCAATAAATGCACCCAGCGCCGCGCCGATAATGGGAGCCAGCCAGTAGATCCAGTGGTTGGCCCAGTCGCCCGACACCAGTGCAGGGCCAAACGAACGGGCGGGGTTCATGGCCGCGCCGCTGATGGGGCCGCCTGCCAGGATGTCCACGACGATAGTCAGACCCACGATCAGGCCGCCCATTACGCTGCGCTGATGAATGGCAACCTTGACAACGACCAACACGAGGAAGGCGGTCAGGATGACTTCCATCAGGAACGCGCCGCCTACGCTGATGCCTGCGCCGGGGTTGGCGACGCCGTAGCCGACGGCGCTAAGTTTGGCCTCGCCGACAGTGGCCAGGGCCGCGAAAGCGCCGAGGGCCGCACCGACCAGTTGGGCCGGAATAAAGGCGGCGGTGGTGCGCCAATCCTGATTGCCTGTGAGGCTCAGGCCGATGCTGACGGCAGGGTTGAACTGCCCGCCGCTGACCGTACCCAGCGCCATAGCCATGACTGCAATAGCGAGGCCGTGTGCAAAAGCCACGCCCAACAGCCCGGCGTCGTTGGTAATGGCGAGAACGCCAGCGAAAATGAGTGCGAACGTACCGATCGCTTCTGCAATAAGTTTTTGAGGCAACATGAAGAAATTATAAGCTGTCACTTCCGTCTCAATCTGACCGGATATCGTGAAATTCTTAACAAAACGGGTTGGTGCGGTGTTCTTAACCCGCCTGCACTTCTTCCACTATTCGCTCGCGGGAATAAGGTCGAAATCCCTTGGGCGTGCCCGTGCCCGTATCGCTGAACAGGCTGGTCGTCAGGTAGCGTGCGCCCGTATCGCAGGCGATAGTCGCCACCCGTTTTCCCGGCCCCAACTTGCGGGCCAGCTCCAGCGCGGCCCAGATCATGCCGCCGCTACTCATGCCCACGAACACGCCTTCCTCACGCGCCAGGCGGCGGGCCAGCGGGTAGGCGTCCTCTTCCCACACCGGAAAGATTTCGTCGATCACGCTGCGGTCAAGGTTGGCGGGCACGAACCCCGGCCCCATGCCCTGAAAGCCGTGTTCGCCGCGTTCGCCGCCGCTCAGCACGTTGCTCCGGGCAGGCTCGACCGCCACCACTTTCACCCCGGCATCCTGACTTTTCAGAAACCTGCCCACGCCGCTGATGGTGCCGCCTGTGCCGGAGCCGTATACGAACGCGTCAATCTGGCCGCCCATTTGCGCCCACAGTTCCGGCCCGGTGGTGCGCTCATGCGTCTGAGGATTGGCGGGGTTGGTAAACTGGCCCATCATCACCGCGCCCGTGTCTGCCGCGATTTTCTCGGCTTCCTCTATGGCGGCCAGCATCCGGCGTTCGGGGTCGGTCAGCACCAGTTCCGCGCCGTAAGCCAGCAGGGTGCGTTTGCGCTCCTCGCTCATCTGGGCGGGCATACACAGGATCAGGCGGTAACCTTTGGCGGCAGCCACCTGCGCCAGCCCGATGCCGGTATTGCCGCTGGTGGGTTCCACAATCGTGCCGCCGGGTTTCAGCAGGCCGCGCCGCTCGGCGTCCTCGATCAGACCCAGCGCGGTGCGGTCTTTGATACTGCCGCCGGGATTCTGGCCCTCCAGTTTCACGAATACGTCGGCCATTTCTGGCGTCACGACCCGCCGAAGCTGAAGCAAGGGCGTGTTTCCGATCAGTGCCTCGATCATGGGTGCAGTCTAGAGCGTGGGGCGGCTTCCCAAACTGCACGCACCCTCTATTGAGAATCGGTTCAGATTCGTCTGCCGCTCTTTGACCGTAGAATGCAAAGTCATGCGTCTTGCAGTGCTGGCCGACATTCATGGAAACGCCGACGCGCTGCGGGCCGTGCTGCACGACGCCCGCGCACAGGGAGCCGAAGGCCTGATCGTCAATGGCGATGTGGTCAACCGTGGCCCCGACAGTGTGGAGGCGCTGGAAACCTTGCTGAATCTGCCCGCCTCGTTCCCGCTGGGCGTGCGCTTTACGCTGGGCAACCACGACGATCTGCTGCGGCTGTGGCAAGCACGGAGCGGCCTCTTGCCTGCCGATTGGTTCACCGATCCGTTCTGGGGCGCAACAGCCTGGAGTGCCGAGCAACTGGAACGGGCCGGACTCTTGCACGCGCCTGCCGACTGGCCCATGTCGCTGACCCTCTCGGCCCCCGGCCTGCCTGATGTGCTGATTTCACACGGTACGCCCACCGAATACCGCGAAGGCATTAGCGAGCGCACCGCGCCGGAAAGGGTGACAGAACTGGCCGAGTCGGGCCGATTTGGACTCCTCATCGGCTCGCATATTCACCGCCCAGCCGACGCCATCTTCAAGCTGGCGGGCGGCCAGAGCGTGCGTGTCCTGAATACCGGGGCTGTAGGCGCACCCGCCGACGGCGATCCCCGCGCAGCTTACTTGCTCCTGACCGCCACACCGCACGGTTGGCAAGCAGAATTGCGGCGTGTGTCCTATGACCGGGCGGGCATCTTGCACCGTTTCGAAAGCAGTGGCCTGCTGGATATGGGCCTCAGCGCCGAAATTTTCCGGGACGAACTCGTGACGGCCCGGAGTCTGTATACCCCCTACTGGATTTGGACAGAAACGCAGCAGTTGCCGCGTACAGCAGCAACATGGGCGGAATTCCTGCGCCAACATCCGGCAGACCGCTTCGGCCCTTCTGTGCCAAAAGCCTAGAGCATTGTTCTGTCATCCGGAGACCGACCTGAAACCACCAGCTTTTTGGCCTGAACTCCGAGCCTGACGAAGAGCAAGCACTCTGGGGTCGCAAGTGGTGCTATCCAAGGTTGTAGCCGATTGGGGTAAAGTCCATATAACGTCAAAAAGCCGCACCTCAGTCAGAGGCGCGGCCATGAAGTCAGGAAGCTTTAGCGGAGCTCTTGTGGGATCAAGAGTGTATCGATGGCATACACCTTGCTCGCGCCTGCATCGAGTGCAGAAGCAGTGTCGATGGCCGCGTCACCAATCCGGAGCACCTGGGGCGTACCGGTGCGGGTAACGGCCAGACGTCCACCTTGAGCGCTGGTGTACTCGCTGGCTGCGGCCAGATTGGTGCCGTCAATGCTGGCTGCGACCACATGGTACAGCAGCACTTGACGGAGCTTGGTCACATCAGCCTGCAACGTAGAGAGCGTGCTGGCCGACACTTTGGCAAAGGCGTCGTTGGTGGGGGCAAAGATGGTGTACGTACCGCTGTTCAGCGTGTCAGCCAGTCCAGCAGCCTGAATCAGACCTGCCAGCGTGCTGAATCGGGCGTCGGCCAACAGGATGGACGTCGTCGTGGTAGTGGTTGCCGTTGCGGCAGGAGTGGCTGTGGTGGTGGTCGTAGCCGTCGTGGTGGCGGTTGCCGCAGGAGCGGGAGTAGCCGTTGTCGTGGTGGTGGCCGTGGTGGTGGTCGTCGTCGCAGTGGCCGTGCTATCGGTGGTGACCGTGGCAGTTGCGTCAGCGGGGGGTTCTACCACAGGGGCAGGGAGCGTGAAGGTGGGGGGCAGCAACACCTGATCGATGTTGTACAGCACGCCGTTACAGGGAGGGGTAGTGGTGGTGCCTACGGCAGCCGAGACAACGTCGACTGTGGCCGTTCCGATCAGCTGTTTGCCGTCGCTGCTGCCAGGGGTCAGGTCGCTGCCTTCTGCGGTCTTGAGCACTTCGCCGCCTGCAAGTTGCTCGGAGGTTACGGTTCCAGCCACGACGTGATACAGGAGTACTTGCCTGAGCAGATCAGGCGTGCTGGCGATGATCGCCAAGGTGTCAGGATCTATAGCGGCAAAAGCGTCATTGGTGGGCGCAAACACGGTGTAGTCGCCACTCATCAAGGTCTCGGTCAGACCCGCATCGCTGAGCAGGTCGCGCAACGTGCTGAAGCGGTCATCAGCCACGATCAAGTCGTACAGGGTGTTGCTGCCCACGACGCACTCGGCAGTGGGTTCGGCGGTGGCCGTCACTTCAGGAGCGGGTTCCGTCGTCACGACTTCGGTGGCGGTTTCGGTGGTCGCCTCAGTCGTGGTTTCGGTGGTGGTCGTGGTGGTCGTCGCGCCGCTCAGGGGAGTGGCAGGAATCTGGCTGATGTTGAAGACTGGCGCAGGAGCCGCAACCTCGGCCACAGGAGCGGGAGTTTCTTCGGCCACAGGCTCAGGAGCAGGAGTCTCTTCGACCACAGGCTCAGGTGCCGGGGTGGGCGTTTCAGCCACCGCTGCGGCCATTGGGGGCATCAGAACCGTGTCGATGATGTGGATGACGCCGTTACAGGCGGCCACATTGACCTTGGTCACGTTGGCGTCGTTGATCATGACGTTGCTGCCGTTGACCGTTACCGCAATAGTGGAGCCCTGCGCGGTGCGGGCGCTCTTCAGGCCCACCACTTGCTGAGCAGCGATCTTGCCGGGAACCACGTGGTACAGCAGCACGCTCCGCAGCATTTCGGGGTCGTTCAGTACCGTGGCGAGCATATCGCTGGGTACCTTGGCGAACGCGGCGTTGGTAGGGGCAAAGACGGTAAACGCGCCGCTACTGAGAACGTCTCCCAAGCCAGCAGCTTCAACAGCCACAGCCAGCGTGCTGAACTGAGGGTCGCTGGTAACCAGTTGGGCAATGGTCTTGCAGACTGCAGGAGCAGTGGTTGCAGGACGGGCGACAGGTGTTCCGGCTCCGCCCGCGACTGCGGACGTGGCGAGGAGCAGGCTGAGAGTCATCAGACCAGTTTGTTTTTTCATGTAGTTCACCTCTAGGGAAAGTTCGCTTCTTAATCAACACTACTCAGCGCCGAAAAGCAACCAAAAGCAGCATTTGCCCAGATCTCCTAAACAAACTGCCCAAGGTCTTTGGGGCAATACTCACTGGATGTTCATCTATAGGATGAAGAGAGATATGCCATCTGACACGGAGTATTAAGGCTGAGTCAGATTCGTGCCGGGAGTTATTTCCCGAAATAGTCTGGCAAATCTGTCTCATGAATCAGCACATCACGCGGTTTACTGCCCTGATGTTTAGACACGATTCCCATCGCCTCCAAGAGATCCATCAGTTTTCCGGCGCGGGCATGGCCCACACTCAGGCGGCGTTGCAGGCGCGACACGCTGCCCTGCCCCTCCTCGATGCAAATTGCTGCCGCCTGACGCAGCAGGGGGTCGCTGAAGTCCAGATTGGCACGGTCATTGCTGGGGCCGCTGGCTTCCACTCCGCCCTCAAAGTCCGATCCATACGCTTCTACAAAGTCGTCTTCAAACACTTGGCGGCGCAGTTCTTCGGTAATCCGGGCCGATTCCACCTCGCTGATGTACGGCCCCTGCAGACGCACGGGTTTCACGTGGCCGGGCTGATAAAACAACATGTCGCCCATTCCGGTCAGGCGCTCTGCACCCACCGAATCCAGAATGGTGCGGGAATCGTGCGTACTGCTCACCGCGAAAGCGATTCGGGCGGGCACATTCACCTTGATCAGGCTGGTCAGGATGTCCACGCTGGGTCGCTGGGTCGCCAAAATCAGGTGCATTCCGGTGGCGCGGGCCATCTGTGCAAGGCGCATAATGGCCGATTCCACCTCTTTGGGACTGGTGATCATCAGGTCGGCCAACTCGTCGATGATGATGATCAGGTGCGGCAATTCCACGTCGCCCACCTGCCGCATCTTGGCGTTGTACTGCTCCAGGTTTTTGGCGCCCACCTGACTCATCATCTTGTAGCGGCGCTCCATGTGGGCCACCGCTCCCAGCAATACGCCGGCCGCATCTACCGGATTGGTCACCACGCTCCGCACCAGGTGGGCGATGCCGTCGTAGGGCGTCAGTTCCACCATTTTCGGGTCGATCATCAGGAAGCGCAGTTCGTGGGGCAGGTATTTGAACAGCAGCGACGTGATCAGGGTGTTGACGCACACCGATTTGCCTGATCCGGTGCTGCCCGCCACCAGCAGGTGCGGCATCTTGGCGAGGTCGCCCACCACCAGTTCGCCGTCAATGCTTTTGCCCAGAATCATGGGCAATTTGGCGCGGGTGTTGCGGAACCCCGGCGAGGCCGCTGCCTGATGAAAGGTCACGGGTTCGCGTTCGGAATTGGGCACTTCCAGCCCGATCACGCTTTTGCCGGGTACGGGGGCTTCTATTCGCACGCCGCCCACCGCCAAAGCCCGCGCCAGGTCGTTGCTGAGATTGGCGATCCGCGAAATCTTTTCGCCCGGTGCAGGCTCGATTTCGTAGCGGGTGACGGTGGGGCCGCGTGCAAAGTCCACGACCCTCGCCTGCAACCCGAAATGCCGGAGCGTCTGCTCGATCACGGCGGCCCGCTGGCGTGCGGCCACATCCAGCGCGGCGAGGTTGCTGGCGACCTGAGGAATTGGGTCAAGCAGATCGTAGCTGGGCAGGGCCGGAGCGGTGGCCCCGATGGGCTGAGGCGTGGCGCGGCGGCGTTCGGTTGGAACCTCGGCACTCTCCCAGGGCGCGGCCTGTACGCCGCCTTGCCCCAACATGGGTTTCTGGCGCACAGGCACGGCGGGCATGGCTGGAGGCCTGGCCGGAGCCTTGGCCGCAGATAGAGCATCGGGCCGCGAAAAAGGCATGTCCTCGTCGTCGCCCCAGGGGTCTAGGCCGTCCAACTCGGCACTGGTTGAATCCGGGTGGGCTTCCAAGTCGTCTTCATCGTCAAAAATATCGGGGCCAGCGGGTGGCAAGCCAACAGGCAGGGGAGGGGAGAGGGGGGGCGAAACAGCGGGTACGGGCCGCTGCGGGCTGACCACCGCGCCGCCTGATCTGCTGCCGGATTCCTTCAAACCGGAGTCTCTCAATTTAGACGGTTGCCATTCCAGAGGGGCTGCACTCTGCACGGCTTCTGCATCAGCCCCAGAACTGCCAAAATCGGTGAAATCAAAGTTCATGCTGGGTGGCGTGACCGGGGCAGGCGCGGCCATCGCCTCGGCCCGGCGCAGCGCGTCTTCCTGAGCGCGGGCGAGGCGGGCACGCCACTGCTCTTGCGCGGCCAGTGTGCCGTTTGGGTCGCTGCGGAGGGCTTCGGCCACTGTTGTCGCAACTTCGGTGGGGGCGCGGTCAAAGGCGGCGGTCAGATCGGGCCAGCCAGGGTAATGGCGCTCGCGGTCTTGCCAGTCTATCCACTCGCGGCTCACTTCAGCCCAAGCGGTCACGCGCTCGGTGTGGGCAGGCAGTTCGCGGGCCAGCAGCGCGGCGTCGGCTTTGGTCAGTGCCTTTTCGGCGGCCTTGCGCTCGCGCTCCAGCTTGCCCGCACGCAGGGCCAGGCGCTGCACTTCGCCCACGCTGCGGCGCCGAATCGTTTCCAGCTCTCCGCTGGCCTGCGTGCTCGCCAGTTCGACGCTCAGTTCATGTCGTCCCGCCGAGATTTCTTTCATTACGGCTTCGGCCTTGGCTCCAGCGTCGGGGGCCTCACTTGCCACCTGTTCGCGCAGGTCGCGGGCGGCGTTGCCCACAAAGGTCGCGGTGACGGCCCGCCAGCCGTCCAGATCGCGCGAGGCGTCTTTCAGTCCGGCCTCGTCCAGCCCTTTCAGCTCGCGTGCGGTGGCCCGCACTTCTTCGGCCTGAGATTTCAGTTCCCGCGCCGATGGGTATATCTTCCGCAGGGTGTCCAGATCGCGGGCATGGGCGTTCAGACCTTGCCGCGCCTCTGTACGGGTGCGTGCGGCGTCCCGGCCTTCTTGCCGCGCTTCTATCGCGCCCTGTACGTTGGCCGACGCGCCGCCCAGCAGCACACTGACCCGCCGGAAGAACCCCTTCAGCATCGTCAGCGGACGCAGCCGCAGCATAATTTCCAGGCCCAGAGTCAGCACCACCAACGGAATCAGCGCCGCCACATAACTCAGCACGCTCAGCGGGGCCATGACGACCTCTGCCAGCTTGCCCGCCGCTTCCGGCTCGAAGACTTCGTGCAGGGCCAGCAGCGCCAGCGTAACCAGCACGCCGCCCAGCACGCGCCGCGACAGGTTAGCGAGGTCACGGCCCAGGAACACCAGCACGCCGTACGCCACTGGAATGACGGGCAGCACATATGCGCCCCAACCCAGCCAGCCCAGCAGCAGTTCCCGTGCCTGCGCCATCAGGCTGCCCGACGTTTCCCCGCCGGTGCGCGTGGGCGGTTCCAGCAACAGCGTGACCGCCAAAAAGATTCCGAGGGCGAACAGGACGAGTCCCAACGCCTCCCCATCAAACCGGTTTGCGGGAGCCGCCGCCTTCCGAGCCTTCACCGCCTTCGACATGGCTTCACTCTACCGCACATCGCCCGCAGGCAGCGCCGGGAATTCCGCCCCCAGCGCAACTTTCTGACGGGGCAGGCTGCTGCTGGGGGGGTCGGGGCAGCCGGCGGGGCAAGGAAAGGCATTTGTCCAGTCTTCTATCAGGAGTCGGTGCGAACAGCGTGATAGGCGCAAAATTGACCTGCAAAGTCAGGGACAGGTTCGGGGAACCTTTACCCATGAATGTTTGCCTTGTGCGCCTCGCCCCAGTGGCCCACCGGCCTCTAGACTGATCCAGAGTTGACCGCTCCAGATGCCTCCCCCCCCACTGTCCTCTACCTTCCCCGCGTGCTGGAGGCTGCGTTGTGGGCACATGCCCGCCGCGACGCTCCTGCCGAGTGCGTGGGCGCAATAGGCGGCCATGAACGCCCAGACGGGCTGCACACGCAGGCACTCTACCCGCTGCCCAACATTGCCCCTGACCCGGCGCGGCAGTACCTGGCCGATCCGGGCCACCTGTTGCGGGCGCTCAGGGCGATGCAGGCGGAGGGCCTGAGCCTGATCGCGCTGTACCACAGCCACCCCAAGGGCCCCGCCACCCCCAGCAGCACCGATACGCAGTTGGCGGCCTACTCGGTGCCCTACCTGATCGCCGATCTGCGCGGCGGCTCCCTGTTGGCCTATTCTCTGCCGGACTGCAGGGCGGTAAAGATCGTGCCGGACGGGAGTTGAGGCTTACTGCTCCCAGCACGATGAACAACTCCGTTCAAATGCTCTAAGGGAGCCGTCCCACGCGCTCCAGTAGCAGCGCAAAAAAGGCCGATTCATCTATGTCCATCCCGACTTGCACCCGTTCTTCTGGGCCGGGCTGACTGTAGAGGTCGCATACCGTTCGCCCGAAATTCAGGCCGTCCTGGGTATCCACCTGCACGCGCATGGGCCTGAAGGTGAACAATTCGGGCCAAATGACGGCGGCCACCGCGACCGGATCATGTAGCGCCCCGCCATTGATGCCGTAGCGGGCGCGGTAATGCCCGGCGTAGAAGGTGAGGAACTCGGCGCACACGGCCCCGGCGCGGTTGCCCAGTGCGTGCAGGGCTTCTAGGCGGTCTGGTGTGGCAATGCACTGCATCGTCAGATTGAGGCCCACCATCCGCACCTGTGCTCCCGAAGTCAGCACCACATGGGCGGCGTGTGGGTCGGCCAGCGCATTAAATTCGGCAGCGGGCGTGCGGTTGCCGTGTGCGGTGCTGCCGCCCATCCAGACCACTTCACGCACGAGGGTGGGCAGGTCAGGGGCCAGCCGAAACGCGAGGGCCACATTGGTCAGCGGGCCAGTGGCGATGACCGTGATTTCGCCGGGCTGGGCGCGAATGGCCTGGATCATGAACTGAACGGCGTGCAGGCCTTCCGGTTCCCGCAGTGGTGCAGGCAAATTGGCAGCGGGCAGGCCAGAATCGCCGTGAACTGCCGCCGCCGTCATCGCCTCACGCACCAAGGGGCGGTCGGCTCCAGCGTAATGGGGCACCGTGCGTCCTGCCTCGCCCGCCAGCGCCAGAATCACGCCCGCGTTGTGGCTGGTGAGGTCTAGTGGCACGTTGCCATGCACGCTGCAGACGCCCAAGACCCGCACTTCGGCGGGGCTGGCAAGGGCCAACATCCATGCTACGGCGTCGTCTATGCCGGGGTCGCCGTCCAAAATAATGGGTCTGGGGGGAGCAGTCATGGCGCGAGTCTACGGGGCGACTGTGGGCAGGTCTAAGGGGCAGAGGGTCTAAGGGCTGATAGATGAAGATTATCTGGGCAAGTAAGGCATCTCGCAGCCGAAAAGACGGCAGAAAGCCGAAGCCCCCGCCGTCATTTTTTGTCCTTAGACCCTAGACCCTTAGACGCCCTTCTTCACTTCCCGACAAACACCGCCGTCGTCAGGCCCGGCACGCTCAGGCTGCTGCCCGCCACCTTGCTGGTTTTGACCGTGCTGTCGGTGCTGGCGGCCAACACCGGGTGCAGGCTCAGATTCAGGCCCGCCAGTGTCGGATCGCTGAAATTCACCGTCTGGCCGCTGCCGTTAAACACGACGACCACGTTGCGGTAAGGGTTGGTCGTGTTCACGGTTCCAGTTAGGCGCATCACGATCACGCCGGGGGTCTGGCTAGGCCCAGTGTTCAGGAATTTCAGGTTTTGCTGTACCTGCGCCGCCGTGTCCATCCGGAACAGGCTGGAGGAATAGCGCACCCGCAACATATCGCGGTAGTGATCGAAGGCGCGGGTGATTTCGGTGGCCGAGGGCTTGAACGCCGCGTTGCCCAGCAGCGGGCGGTACAGGTTCCAGTTGCCCTCGTTCTTCTCGGCGGGCGGCAGGCCCTTGCCAAAGCCGTTGCTGGCGCGGGTAAAGTCCAGTGTATTGAACCAGTCGCCGCTGTTGTAGGAGTCGGTGTCAAAGCTCTTGGAGCGCAGGATTTCATCGCCCGCGTAGCTGAACGGGAGCCCCTGACCCAGCAGCACCACGCTATGGGCGAGGTTTTGCATCCGGGTACGCTGGGCGGGCGTGGCCCCCGCTGGAGCCTTCAGCACCACGGCGTCATACAGGGTCTGGTTGTCGTGGGCACTGGCGTAGTTGATGGTTTCGCGGGGACTGGCCGCGTATCCGGCGGGCGCACCGTTGTAATTCACGTTGGCCCCGGTGGTTTCTTTGCCCAGACCGTTGGTGAACTTAAAGTCGCGCAGGTTTCCGCTGAGGCCCACCCGCACGAGGTCGGCCAGTTGCAGCGCCTTGTTGCGGTCGGTGTTCTGGGGCTGGCCGTTGGGCAGGGTCGCCAGGCCAGTCGCAAAGCCCTGCTCTTGCAGCCCGCCAAAAGGATTGCCGCCGCGCACCGCGTCCCGGATCCGGTCATTGAAAGTGCCGATGCCCTGCCCGTACATGTTGATCTGGGTGGCATTCACGCCGCGTTTGTTGCCCTGCACCTCGCCAAAGTCCCAGCCCTCGCCGTAAATATAGATGCTCTTGCCGTCCACGCCGTCTTTGGGCACAGTTAGGGCGTCCAGCGCGGTGCGGGCGGCCTTCATATCAGCCACCAGATGATGTCCCATCAGGTCGAAGCGGAAGCCGTCCACCTTGTAGGCCTTCGCCATCAGCACCAGCGAATCCACCATCAGGCGGCGCATCATGGCGTGCTCGGTGGCGGTATTGGAGCAGCAGGTCGAGTTTTCCACGCCCCCGTTCACGTTCAGGCGGTGGTAGTACCCCGGCACGATGCGGTCAAGGACACTGCGTTCGGCCTGTCCGCTGGCCGCCGTATGGTTGAACACCACGTCCTGCACCACGCGCAGGCCTGCCGCGTTCAGCGCCATCACCATGGCGCGGTATTCGCGGGTCCGGTCTGCCGGATTGACGGCGTAGCTGCCTTCTGGGGCCATGTAGTGATAGGGATCGTAACCCCAGTTGTAGGGATCGGCGTCCTTCACAGTGGTCACGGCGGCCTGCTGCTGGTCGCTGTTGGGCGGCAGTTTGCTCAGGTCGGGCGTGGCCTTCCACTTGGTTTTGTCTTCCTCGATGGTGGCAATGTCGAAGGTAGGCAGCAAGTGAACCGCTTTCAGGCCCGCGTCGGCCAAAGCTTTCAGGTGTTTCATGCCGTTGCTGCTCGCCTGTGTAAAGGCGAGGTAAGTGCCGCGCTGGGCGGCAGGCACGCTGGCATCGGCGGCGCTGAAATCCCGCAGATGCAGTTCGTAAAAGCTCAGGTCGCTGGCGGAGCGCAGGGCGGGTTTTTTCAGGCCTTCCCAGCCCGCAGGTTTTTGGCTGGGGTCGTTCAGGTCGGTCAGAATGCTGCGTGTACTGTTCAGGCTCAGCGCCACTGAATAGGGATCGGTGACCAGATTGGTTTCCACCTTGCCCGTGCTGGGCGCGTAGACCTTCACCTCATAGCGGTAGCCGAGGCCCTTCCAGTTGGCCTCGCCCGCCGCCGTCCAGACGCCCTTGGCGTCGCGGGTCATGGGCACGGTGCGCTCGCCCGTGCCGTTGGCCGCACTCAGGCGCAAGTTTACGGCCTGTGCGGTGGGTGCCCACAGCCTGAGCGTGGGTTTGGCCCCCTGCCACGTGGCCCCCAGCGGGCCGTCGTAGGCGTACAGGTCGTCCAGCGCCCACGCAGTTTGCACGCCCGTGGCGTCTATCAGTGTGCCGTCGGGCAGGGCGCTACTTATTGCCACCTGTCCGCGCAGGGCCGCGCCGACTTTGGCCCGGTCTTCCTCGCGCACTTGCAGCAGGGCGTATCCGGCCAGATACGGCGCTTTGGCCTTCAGCGCCGCGCTCAGGCCGCCCTCTACCACGTTCAGGGTCAGGGGAGTGCCGCCGTCCACGCCTGCCGGGGTCAGTTTCAGGCTGGCGTCGGGGGCAGTGTGCAGCGTCAGGAAGGCTCCGGGCTGCACGAATTCGGGCTTCACGGCCACCAGGTCGCGTCCCAGCATGATCGCCTGCTGCCTGGTCAGGTCGCCCACCACGCGCACGCTGGTATCGGGGCGGGTCGTGTTGACTGCCGCGTTGCCGCTGACGATCCATGCTTGATTGCCCACGCTGCTGTTCAGCGTCTGGTCGGGGCCGGGGTCCTTGTTGTCGCCCTGATGCACGATAAAATTCAGCTTGTTCCAGCCCTCTTTCATAGGCACGTCCCAGTACACGCCAAAGCTGTTTTTGCCCGTCTGGGCCAATGGCGCAGTCCACTCGGTGGGTTTGGTGGTGTCTTCCCAGATATGCAGACCCCAGCTCTCATATTTGCCGTCCGGGCGGTAGTAATTAATGCGGGCGGTGTTGGCAGGCACAGCTGGGTCGCTCAGGGCGGCGGGTGCGCCGTAAGCGAAGGCTTCCTTGCCGCTGGTCACGGTCACTTCGCGGCCTTTGGTCAGGTCTACCGACATGTCGGGGCCGGGGTCTTTTTCATCGCCCTTATGCACAATAAAATTCACCTTGGCCGCCCCAGCTTTCAACGGCACGTCCCAATACGCGCCGCCTGCATCTTTGCCCGTTTGCGCCAGCGGTTTGGCCCATTCGGTGGGGGCGCTGGTGTCTTCCCAGATATGCAGGCCCCAGCCCTCGTAGTTGCCGTCGGGGCGCACGTAGCGCACGCGCAGCACGTTGTCGGGAATGGGTTGGGCAGTAGTTCCGGCAGGGGTTGGGGCGGGGGCAGCCTGGGCCACCGTTTGCGCCACAGCCAGAGCTGTCCCACTGGGTAAAGGGGTTTGCGCCGCAGCCGAAGCAGCCAGCGCGAGCGTCATCAGCGTCGCCAATCGTTTCATGTGTGCCCAGAATTGTAGCGGTTCCAATGGAGACAGAGCCAGACAGGTCAAGGGCTTAAGCTGGCCTTTATTCGGCCCACTCCCAACCCGGCTTTACGTGCTGCACACGCGCCCGCCCTACCACAGTTTTAGCCTTGCCGCATGACCGGACATACCAGCAACGAGCAAATGGGCCTGACCATCGAGGGAGACGCGCCCCAGGAGCGCAGCACCGACTCGGAGAGTGCCACGCGCCCGCCCATTCCCAATGATCCTGCCGAACGCGCAGGCGTGGTGCAGGACGGCCCCGGCGTCACCGATACCCACGTGAAGTTGGGCGGCAACTTGGATGAACAGGGCAACTACCGCTCCGAGAGTTCGGTGGTCGAGGATAAGCCCGCTGATAAGTAGCCGAAAGAAACGGCGCTGGAGCTTTTGGCCCTAGCGCCGTATTGTTTTGCATCAATCTTTCAGCGCACGTCTACGAGTTCCACGTCAAACACCAAGGTCGCGCCGCCAGGAATCACACCGGGAACGCCCGCATCGCCGTAACCGAGATGGGCGGGAATGGTCAGGCGGGCCTTGTCGCCCACGCGCAATTGGGCAATGCCCTGATCCCATCCAGCAATGACGTAGCCCACGCCCAGCGGGAACTCTATCGGCTCGCCCCGGTCACGGGAAGAATCGAATTTCTGGCCGTTTTCCAGCGTGCCCGTATAGTGCACGCGTACCATTTTGCCGGGCTGGGCGGGCGTGCCTGCGCCCTCTTCGTACTTGTCCACAATAAGTTCCTGAGCCGTCATGGCAGCTAGCGTACTGCCCCCAGAATCTATGCCCCCCAAATCTGAAGCGGGCATAAAGAAAAACCAACTGTTCAATTAAACGATTGGTCTAGCCGCTCTCATCCAGCCTTGTTCACCGCCCGGTTCATCTGCGCCGCTGCTAGCATGCCCCGCGTGACGCCTGCTTCTCCTGCCCGCCCTGCTGCCGAGATGCCTGCTGCCGGGCTGCGTGCTTTTGCCCGGACATGGCTGCTGGGAGCGCTGCTGCCCGTGTACCTGCTGACCACTTTTGTGGGTACGTTTGCCCGCGTAGACGGCGACAGCATGGATCCCACGCTGACCAGCGGCGATCTGCTCCTGCTGCTGAAATACCCTCGCTGGCTGCATGCTTGGGGCCTCCCCACGCCCTACCCGCGCCGGGGCGACCTGCTCATTTTCAAAGCCCCCGCCGACAGCCCATACGCCTTCGAGAGGGTCTGGGGCATTCAGCACCGACCTTACAACGTCAAGCGGGTGGTGGCCTTACCCGGCGACAGCGTGGCCATTCGGGACGGGATATTGGTGGTCAATGGCCGAGCGTTGGCCGAGAGTTATGCCAGCGAGGGCTTTATTGGCGACCAGAACGCCCAGATCCTGCCGCCCGGCAAGCTGTGGGTCATGGGAGACAACCGCCGGATTGGGGCCAGCCTAGATTCCCGTGCTTACGGCTTGGTAGACCTGAAAGATGTGGCGGGGCCAGCCAATTTCAGGCTGTGGCCGAGGCCGGGGCTAGTGGGGCGCTGAGGGGCTGGATTGTGAATGGTGGCGATCTGAGATGAATCTATAGAGTTGTTGCCAAACTTCAAAGCAGCAAACCGTGATTTTCCTGCCCACCTGCATTTTTCCCACATTTCAGTGACCACGTCCCCGGCGTAAAGCGACTCACTTTCCCACGCAAAAATTCCGAAACACCGCGTCCACCACGTCTTCCTGCACATCCCGCCCCGTCAGGTCGGAGAGGGCACGCAAGGCTTCCTCCAACTCATACCCGGCCAGGTCGTCGGGCAGATTCACGGCGGCCTGCACGTGTTCCAGAGCGCGGCGGGCGGCGTCGGCTTGGCGTTCGGTGGTCAGCCACGCTTCCCCGCGTGCAGCGTCTCCGATCAGGGCGGTATGTACGGCCCCGCGCAGTTCCGGTAATCCTGCGCCCGTCACGGCACTCACGCGCAACACAGCCGGGTCAGTCCACCCGGCGGGCAGGTCGGCTTTGGTCTGCACCCGCAGCACCCGCGCTCCATCGGGCAGGTCGGCGGGCAAGGCCTCGCGGGGTTCGCTGCCGTCTTCCAGCGCCAGTACCAGATCGGCGCGTTCGGCCAACGCATGCGCCTGCCGCACGCCCGCTGCCTCTATTTCGTCGGCGGTGTCGCGCAGGCCCGCTGTGTCGATCAGGGTCACGGGCACGCCTGCCAGTTCCAGCCCAGCTTCCAGGTAGTCGCGGGTGGTTCCGGCAATCGGCGTCACAATCGAGCGTTCGTAGCCCAACAGGGCGTTCAGCAGGCTGCTTTTGCCCGCATTGGGCCGTCCGATCAGGGCCAGGCGTGCGCCGCGTGCCGATATTTGGCCCGCCCTTGCACTCTGCACCAGCGCCGTCAGATCGGCTTCGGCGGCGGCCAGCGGTGCGGTGCGGTCTTCGTCGGGCACGCCTTCTTCGGGGTAATCCAGCATGGCCTGAATGGCTGCCAGCGTGCGCGTGATGTTGGCGGCAATCCGCGTGACCCGCGCCCCCAACGCCCCCGACAGCCCCAGGCTGGCCTGCCTGCGGGCGGCGTCGGTCTGGGCTTCCACCAGCCCCAGCACCGCTTCGGCCTGTGCCAGATCAAGCCGTCCGGCCAGGTAGGCCCGCAGGGTAAATTCGCCGGGACGGGCGGGCCGAGCGCCCAGTTCCAGCGCCCGCGCCAGCACCCGCGCCAGTACCGCCGGGCTGCCGTGCGTCTGAAATTCGGCCACGTCCTCGCCGGTATAGCTGCGCCCGCCCCGGAAAATCAGGCACAGGCCTTCATCCAGCATCTCGCCGTCTGCGCCCACCAATTGCCCGAACAGGAAGCGCCCGCCCGCCGTGCGTGAGGGCCGCCGCTTGCCCGCAAAAGCGCCGTCGGCCACCGACAGAGCCTTTGGCCCACTGACGCGCACGATGCCCACGCCCGCGCTGCCAGGAGCAGTGGCAATGGCGGCGATGGTATCGGTCAGTCCGGTTCGGGAAGTCATATGGATTGGCTCTGATTCCCGACTCTCCGAAAAAACACCGCAGAGTCATCCATCGCCGCCATCCTTCGTCGTGAACGGATCGTCGTCATGAACGGACTCGCATGAGCAAGCCATTCCTCCCGTACTTTTTGCTTCTCGCTCTGCTCGCATTTGCTCTAGGCTCATTGCCATTTTTCATCACGCGGGGCAGGCTAGCAGGGTTGGCGCGGCGGAATAGGGCCATGGTTCCCACCCGCTACGTAAAGGCCCGGAATCTGACGAAATGAGAAAAATATCACATAGATGCTAGTTTGGAGGGATGAAGCGCCCCGTCCTTTCCTTTCTCTCTGTGTTGCTGTTGATAAGTCCGCTTGCCGCAGGCGTTTGGGCTGCTGCCGTAAGTACATCAACTGTGGCTGGTCTGCCTGCCTTTATGGCCCCGCCCAGCCGAACTTTTTTGACCTACGCCGCTCATCCCAATATTCAGCGCCGCATCAGCCGCGTGTCTGCCGGAACGCCTACCAACCTCAGCGCCGACCTGGTGCGCGGCATTAATACCGAGACGCTGGCCCTGATTCGGGCGCGAAAACTGAATCCAGTGCGGGCAGCGCGGGCGTTGGCCCTCACACTGGCTACGGTCAGCGACACACAAACTCTTGTGAGTGCTTCTGGCCGCGCCCTGAACACCGATGCGGTGGCCGCCATTGCTGCAGAGCGCCTTCAGAGCTACCTGTTCCCGCAAGATACAGCGGCGCTGGAATGGGGCTTGCAAGAACGGTTGGCTGGCCTTCCGCATGGGGCCGATGAACATGCGGTGGCGGGCGTGATCGCCAATTGCGTGCTGTTGTTTGCGCGGGCCGATCATGCAGATCGTCCGTTGGCCATCCGCATACCTGCAACTGCAGAGGGCAAATGGAAGGCTCTGCCCGGACAGAACGCGATGGAAGTGAACTGGGGTTGGGTCAGCCCGATTGCCACCAGTGCGGCCACGTTGCCGCAGGTGACCCCGCCGCCCGCTTGGAATGCCCCCGCTTTTGCCGCAGACCGTGCCGACTTTGCCGTCCTGCAATCCCGCCTGACCGACGCAGACCGCGCCCTGGCCCTCTACTGGGCTGCCGGAGCAGGCACCGTGACCCCGGCGGGCATGTGGCTGGAGCAGGCCGCCGCCCTGAGCCGTCAACACGCCCTTGGCGGCCCTGATACCGCTCAGGCGTTGGCCCTCACTGCTGTTGCCACACACAATGCGTTTATTGCGTGCTGGAGGGCTAAATTTCAGTATGTCGTGGCCCGCCCGCAAAACTGGATGTCAGGCCCAGATGGGGTTCAGGCGGGCTGGAAACCCGTCATCGTCACGCCTCCGTTTCCTTCCTATCCCAGCGGGCACGCCTCTGTCAGCGGGGCAGCGGCGCAGGTGCTGTCGGCCCTCTTTCCCAGTGAAGCGGTCAGATTGACCCAGGCTGCACAGGACGCCGCCTACAGCCGGGTTGTGGGCGGGATTCACTGGGCCGTAGACGGCGCGGCGGGACTGGATATGGGCACGCGGGTGGCTGGTGTAGTGTTGGCCGGGAAGTGACTGTACTGGGACTGAAGCGCTGATGCGAGGGTTGTGGGTGATTCTACGGGTCAAGGGTCGAAGGCAGGGCCCTCGCTGGCCCTCACTCATTCCCTCTGCTTCGCAGCCCTGCGATTCTCCGGCTCTTGCCTTAGAAGTCAGATCCGTCCCTGCTTCAACACCTTAAACCCTTGGCCCTTCGACCTTCCCCAGCCGCATAGAAATACATCCCGACTGCACCGCCGCACCTTCAATGTAAGAATTCATACTTCGAGCCTGCTGACCGTCATGGGCGCGTGATAGGACTTAATTCACACTTCGGGCAACGTTCCATCTTATTGCCCGGAGGTTCACCAATGCGAATCCATTCCAGTTCGACCAAAACCCTGCTTGCCAGTCTACTCATCGCCACTTTACCCGCACTGATCGCGCCTGCACAGGCCCGTACCCTCGCTGAAATCAAGGCCAGCGGCGTCCTGCGCCTCGCCACCAGTGCCGATTTCGAACCCTTCAACTTTATGCAGGGAGGCGCACCCGCCGGATTCGAGGTGGACTTGGGCGAGGCGGTGGCCCGCGATATGGGCCTGAAAGTGGTCTGGGTGGTGCGTCCCTTTGACGGCCTGCTGCGCGACGTGAACGACAGAAGTGACCAGATTGACGCGGTACTGGCCTCGCACGCCATCACCAGTACGCGGGTGCAAACGGTGGATTTTTCGCGGCCCACCTACTGCACGGGCGGCGTCATCCTGACGCGCAAGGGCGGCCCCATAACCAGTAAGGCTCTGGCAGGCAAAAACTTAGGCGCAGAGGCGGGCAGCACCTACTTCGGCTTTCTGCGTAAGCTGACTTTTGGAAAGACCATTCAGGTCTACCCCAACAGTACGGCGGTGCTTCAGGCGGTAGCCACTGGGCAGGTGGACGCGATAGCCACCGACAGATTTGCTGCGCTAGACGCCGTAAAGACCTTCAGCAAGGCCAATCTGGTTATCGGTGAAACCCTCTGGAAAGAGCAGGTGGCCATCGTGGTTCGCAAAGGCAATACCGAATTGCGTCAGGCCCTCAACGCCTCCCTGAACAAGCTTGATCTCAACGGCACGCACACACAACTGGGCCGAAAATACTTCGGGCAGGATATCGGCTGCTGAAGCGGTGGCCGAGATACACCGGAAGGGCCAGAGATACAAGTCTCTGGCCCTTCCCTTGTTCGCCCTCTGTTCGCCTTCTGTCGTCACGGCTCATGGCTGTGACCCTAGGCGCTCCGTTTCCACTTCCCTTTGCTGCGGTGGCCTGCGCGGTTGCCGACCTGCGCGGTGCGGCTGCGAATCTGCTCGTCGTCGTAGCGCAGCATCACGGCCAGACGGGCGCGGCTGATGATGTGGTGCGGGTGCTTGGGCACGAAGGCAGTCACGATATCCAGTACGGCATCGTCTGGGCCGATTGTGCCATACGGGTGCTGCACCACCACATGCAGCGGCAGAGCCACGCCGCACGCCTCGAAGTAGCCGCACACCAGCCAGCGGCGGTCTTCGGGGTACACGGCCCGCACGCGCCCGGCCAGCAGCACCTGCATGATGTCGTGTTCCAGAAACCCTTCGGCGCGGGCGTGCCCGATGGCGTGGGCGCACACATGGTACTGGCCCTCGTACACGGCTTCGCGCAGCTTGGCATGGGCGCGGGCCAACGAGAAATCATCGGTGGCAACGCCTGCCAACTCCACCTCACGCTGAGGTTTCACGGGCTTGGCATTCATCTGCGCAGGCCGCACCGGAACGGGCGTGGGCGCACGGCGGGCGGCTTTTTCGGCGCGTGCAAGTTGGGCACGCAGGGCCAGAAGGTCTGTGCCGCTCTGCACTTCTTTGGTGGACGGCGCTGATGAAGACGGGGCAGAGCTTCCCACACGCTTTGCATCCATACGGTCTGGACGCGCACGCTGGGAATGCTGAGGGCTGACGGGCCTGCTGGACTGTTTTGTCACGGCGAAACCTCCCACTACTGTCTGCTACCTCGGCTGCCCATTTCTATCGGGAAGAGAGGTCTGAACATCGCCCTGACCACCCTCAAAAAAGAAAAGGCCCCTCAAACACGGCTTCGTGTTCGTGGGGGAGGCAGGCGACGTACCCTATTCAGGGCATAAGGAAAGTGTAGCACGGCCCCGGCAACCGTTATGTGATGCGGTTGGCAGACACGCAGGCCGCCAGATTCCTAGGCTAAAAGCGCCCGCTGCGCTCCACCCGAACCCTGCCCGACCCCACTGTTTCCCGCCCCCCCCCGTGTCTGACTCTTAGTGTGCCCGCCGGAGGAACGCCCATGATTCGCCCCATGCAGACCACCGATACGCCCGATGTGCTCGCGCTGCTGAATTGGATGGACGACGCGCCGCACCGCGAAGTGTTTGCCCCCGATGCCCGCACCGCCGACGAACTGCACCTTGAATGCGAAGACAGCACCTGCCTCGTAGACGCCGATGATGAAGGCAATGTGCTGGGCTACTGCGCGGTGTCGCCCTTCCGGGACGGCGTGGTCATAGAAGGCCCGGTGTCGGAGGGCGGACACACGGCGGCCCTGCTGACCCGCGCCGTGGCCCACGCAGAAGGGTTGCCCGTGTACGCCTTTTGCGCCCTCGACAACGTAGCCGTGCGGGAAGCCCTGGAAGTGGCGGGCCTGACGCCCATGCATACCACCGACTTTTATTCAGCGCCGCTGCAACGCCTGACGCCTGCGGCCCGCGCCCCCGATGGGCACACGATTTCCCGGCAGTTGCCCCAGGCCGAATACATGGCCCTCTACCGCGCCAGCGAAGACGGCTGGGCCGGACGGCTGGACTGGGCACCAGAGGACTACCACGCCCATTTTCACCGCGACGATGTGCGCCTGATTGCCCTGATGAAAGAAGGCCGCCCGGTGGGATTTGCTGAACTGGAACTGAATACCGAGGCCACCCGCGCCGACCTGACCTACCTTGCGGTGCATCCCGCCGAACGTGGCCAGGGCTATGGGCGCACGCTGCTGGCCCTCGCCGCCGCCGAGGCCGACACCCATCCGGCCCTGCGTACCTTGCGTGCCCGTGCCCACGACCATGCCCGCGCCGCCCGCGCCCTGTATACCCGCGCTGGCCTAACGCCTTGCCGCAGCATCGTCACCTACCTCAAAGATTCGGAAGAAGAAGCCTGAGGTTGACTGTATTGGGCTTGGTCTGAGCGCACAATCTGATCGGCTGGGGCGGGCTAGGCTCGGCAGCTATGGGAAAGAAGGACAAAACGACCCCGCGCATGGCGTTCGTGACGCTGCGTGACCTCCCCGGCACCCGCGTCATGTTCTGGGTGGTAGACGAGTGCCCGTATTGCGGCGAGCGCCACCTTCACCCTGCAGGCAATCTCCGCACTGCCGACCCCAGTGACCGCCTGGGCGAAGTGCCCGCCATGTGCGACCCTACCCGCATGTACGAATTGGCCCTGCCGCCGCGCCCGAAAAAGAAGGCAGGTAAAACTGAGCGACGCCGCGAACGTCAAGGTGGGAAGCGGGACGTGGTAGACGACGACAAGTGGTAGGGTTTAAGGGTAGCTCGTGAAAGTTCGCGTTGGCTGAGACTGTGCAGCTCTGGCTGTCGCTGTTCTTAGACCCTTAGCCAATCCCCGCCCCCTTCAGGCTGGCCTACTCGCTGTGATCGTGCGCCGGGACGGCTTCGGCTGGGTGATCATGCTCTGTGGGAGTGCCCGCCGGATGGTCATGAGCTGGGTCAAGTTCTGTGGTGGCTGAGGCCAGAGCGGGCAATGGTTCCGCGCCTCTGGCCTGCAACAATTCGGTCATGGTGCGGATTTCTGCGCCCTGTGTGGCAGCGATCTGGCGGGCGAGGGTCAGCACTTCGGGGCGCACTCGCTCGTTCAGCACAGGTTTTACCATCGCCACAGCCCCCTGATGGTGCCGGATCATCAGTTGCAAAAATTCGCGTTCGGCCTGTACGGGCGTACCGGAATCTAACTGACCGAGTTCTGCGGGGGTCGCCATACCCATCATCGCGGCGTGTTCTGAACTCATGCCTGCGCCGCCCCACGGCAGGCCCCACAGCGTTAGCCAGCCGCGCATCTGCCCGATCTGTTCCTGCTGAGACAACTGAATATCCAGCGCCAACGAACGCAGGCTGCGGTCTGTGCTGCGGTCACGAATCCGGGTCGCCATGTCCACGGCCTGCGCGTGGTGCTGGATCATCTCGCGCACAAAGCGGGTCTCGGTGCTCGACTCAGCGGGCCTGGCGAGTCTGGGGGCCAGCAGCAAAAACGCGGCCAGGAAGGCGGCGACCACCAGTGCAGAAGCGGCCAGCACACGGGGAGAAATGGAAGGCGCACGGCGAGTCATTGGCCGCAGTATAAAGTTGATTCTGGATTATCAGTGGGACGCTTGCCTCCTTGTTGTGGCCTGCCCCGCTACACTGCCCCGCGTGACTCTGGGCCAGCAAGGAAAACAAAACGACGTCAAAGAGCGGAGAAACGGCGTGCTGAGCGGTGTGGCGATAGGTTCCGCCTTGGCCGTGCTCGCCGCTTACTTGGGTGAGATTCGTGCGCCTGTGCCGCTGCTGCTGGCCCTCATTCTGATCTGCGCGGGCCTGGGCGCATTCCGGCCCGCACGCCGCGTCCTGAAGGTGGGCGCGGGCCTGCTGGCAGCGGTGTTTGCCCTCTGCCTGCTGACCCCTGTGCTACGTGCGCCGCTGGCCTCACTGACCGAAAGTACTGAACCTGTGCAGGCGGATGCCGTAATTGTGTTGGGTGCGGGCGTGTGGTGCGGCACGGGGGCGCTGGAACCGTCCAGCCTCGCCCGCCTGATCCGGGGGCTGGAACTGTGGCGGGCAGGGTTGGCCCCCACGCTCTCCGTGTCCCAGCAATCGGGCCTGATCGGGCCGAAGAATTGCCCCAAAATCAGCGATCTCGAACGGGTCTACATTCGCGGCCTGTATCCAGATGGCGGCCCTCAAGTTCTCACCTTAGCCAACGTGACCACCACCCGCGACGAGGCCGCCCGTGTCCGGCAACTAGCCCGTGTGCGCGGCTGGAAACGGGTGCTACTCGTCACATCTCCCTCTCATTCGGCCCGCGCTGCCCGCCTGTTCCGCACCCAACTTGCGCCGCTGGGGGTGGCCGTGACCAGCGTGAATGCCCCCGAAACCTGCTTCGACACCACGTTGCCGCTGCCCTCAGACCGTTTGGCCGCCCTGCGCGTGCTGCTGTATGAAGGGATTTCACGGGTGAAGGCGGGGGTGGGGGGAACGCCGGAGCGGTAGCAGTTGGGTGGTAGGGGCTGGCCTAAGGGTCTGAAGGTCTAGGGTCTAAGGTGTTGGAGCGCTGGCGTTTTTAGAATGCAAGAGCGTTGCTGACTTGTGGTGTTGCCCTTTCTTAGACCCTCAGACCGCCCGCCCCATTCATGTGGCCCACTCCATTTGGCTTCATCCGTTCTGCCCCACACCTTCCCGCCCGCGCCGTTCCCCTACACTGGCCGGATGAGCAGTTCTGACACGGCAAACATTCCCACAATTATAGTTATCGGTGCGGGGCTGGCAGGCTCCGAGGCGGCGTTGGCGGCGGCCAGCCTCGGCGTGCGGGTGCGCCTCTTCGAGATGAGGCCCACGCGCATGACCCCGGCCCACCGCTCGGGCAACTTTGCCGAATTGGTCTGTTCCAACAGCCTCGGTGGAGAGGGCGAGATGCAGAGCAAGGGCATGTTGCAGGCCGAACTTCGCAGCGTGGGCGGGCAGATCGTGGCCGCCGCCGATGCCTCACGCCTGCCCGCCGGAAATGCACTGGCCGTGGAGCGCGACGAATTCAGTGGCCGCGTGACCGAGCTGGTGCGTCAGCATCCGCTGATCGAGGTCTTGGGCGAAGAAGTGACCGCCGTGCCAGAAGGCATCACGGTCATCGCTTCCGGCCCGCTCACCTCGGACGCGCTGGCCGCCGATGTGGCCCGCCTGACCGGAAGCGAGCGCCTCAGCTTTTACGACGCCGCCGCGCCTGTCATCGCCGCCGAAAGCATCAATTTTGACGTGGCATGGAAGGCCGGGCGCTACGACCAGAGTGCCGATTACATCAATTGCCCGTTTACCAAAGACGAGTACCTGACCTTTTTCGGGGCGCTGGAGCAGGCCCGCTCTCACACCCCCCACGACTGGGAAAAGTTGGAGTTTTTTGACGGCTGTATGCCCATCGAAGAAATCGCGCGGCGCGGCGTGGATACTCCAAGGTTTGGTCCCATGTCGCCCAAAGGCTTGGACAATCCGCGCACCGGGCGCTGGCCCTACGCGGTGGCCCAGTTGCGTCAGGAAGACCGCGAGGGGCGGATGTGGAGCCTCGTAGGATTCCAAACGAGCCTGAAATGGGGCGATCAGAAAACCGTGGTAAACCTGATTCCCGGCCTGGAAAACGCCGAAATCGTGCGCTACGGCGTGATGCACCGCAATACCTACCTGAACGCGCCGCAGGTGCTGGAATCCACGCTGCAACTCCGGGCCGACCCGACCAAGTTGGTGGCAGGCGTGTTGGCGGGAACCGAAGGGTATCTGGAGAGTGCGGCCACAGGCTGGCTGGCAGGAATCAACGCGGCCCGCCTCGCGCTGGGACAGCCTGCCCTCACGCCGCCCGCCGAGTCCATGCTGGGCGGCCTGACCCGCTACCTCGCCAGCGCCAATCCCAAGGGATTCCAGCCCATGAACGTCAACTGGGCCCTGGTTCCCGAACTCCCTCTACCCGAGGGCAAGCGCAAATGGGGCAAACGCGAGAAGCGCCCCTTCATGTTCCGGCGCGGCCTGGACGCCTTTATGGGCTGGGCCGAGGGCGAAGCGGGCCTGACTGTCACGCCTCCGCCCGTGCCGGTGCCCGACACGGAAGCCGAGGCCGAAGCCGCCCCGGTACTGCAGGCTGTGACGCGCTAAGGGCGACTGGAGGCCTACACGTTCCCAGAAGACCCGGCTCCTTTGCCTGAGCCGACGAACGCCGTCAGTGTCCTTCCTCCGGCTCCTCCAGAAAGAACGCGATGTCCGTCTCGTACTCGTCCGGGTTCGGGGTGTGTGGAACGCTCTTGACATAGAATTCGGCGGTCACTCCGGTAATTCGGAGTTCACGGCGCAGCGCTTCCTCGACCACTGCCGAGTAGGCCGCTCCCGTCTTGTCGTAGGAACCCACGAACCGCCCAATAAAAGCCTGACCCCCTTCAAACGCCCTCACCTCAATTTGGCCGTCGCCTTCAATGTGCCCCCCAATGGGCAGGCAGACTTACACCAGACTTCCCTCACCCTGGTCATCGTTGTCGTGCACAAAAAAGCTCGGGGCCTCAAGATGGTAGCCTCGCGCCCTGGCGTGCATCATCAACTCACGCAGAGCTTCGGGGATCACCTCATAATTTGGGGGCTGAAGACGTGTACGGATACTCAGGGTCTGGCGGGCGGGAAGCTGCTCGATGCGGTAGTTCATAGGATCCTCCTGGAGATAGAGACGCAGGTGCAGAAGAGAGTGCTGGCGGTGATCAATCTCGGCGTTTAGCCGTTATTCATGCCGGGCCCAGACCTCCCTGGCGTGACTGGGATGGTCGATCAGATCTCGGATATCGTCCAATGGCAGACCCAGTTCGCGCCAACGGCGAATCCGGACGGCCACTTCAATCTGCGAGACGCTGTAGTAGCGGTAACTGGTGAGGTCATCAACGGCTGCGGGGGACAGCAGATGAATCTCGTCGTAGTACCGCAGCGTTTTTGGAGACAGGCCCGTCAGGTGGGAAAATCGGGAGATGATTAGGCGACCTCGCATAGACAGACACGCTAAGCGTTCCAGCAGGGGGAAGGTCAAGAGCGCCGCCGCACTGGAGGGGTGAGGTTGTGTCAGACTGCCCCGGCAACGTATGAGACATCAGCACAGGAGGGAGCGGGGATAACCCCTGGCCCCCGCCTCACACGCATCCTCCGCCCGTTTGCCTTATGGTAGGGCGCAATGGACGGGCAGCGGGCGGGGCAGCGAGAGCTGAGAGAAACACAGTTGGGGCGGATACTGATTTACGGTTTGGGCCGCAGTGGGCGCGGCGTGGCGCGGTTTTTGGCGGCAGAGGGCTTGCAGGCCGATTGGCTGGACGCCCGCCCCGGTCCCGAAGACACGGCGTTGGTGGCCGATTTGGGCTTTGGCCCCGGCGACCTGTCGCGCCCGTATAGCACGGTGGTGGCCGCCCCCGGCGTGCCGATAGACCATCCTGATCTGCTGGCACTGGCCGCACGCGGGGCCGAGATTCTGGGCGAAGTGGCGTTGGCCGCCCGCCTGCGTCCCAATCTGCCCATGATCGGCATTACAGGCACGGCAGGCAAGGGCAGCACGACGGTATTGGTGGCTCATCTGCTGCGGGTGTGCGGCTTGGCAGCGTTGGAGGGCGGCAACATCGACCCGCCTTTGCTGGACGTGGTTGACCGGGCCGAAGTCGCGGTAGTAGAACTCTCCAGTTTTCAGTTGGAGCGTGTGCCGGGGCTGCGTTTGCCTGTGGCGGTCATCACCAATCTGGGCATAGATCACCTGGATCGTCACCGCACCGAGGCCGCCTACCACGCTGCTAAACTGAACATTACGGCGGGCCAGACGGCGGACGACGTGCTGATCGTGCCCGCTGGCTTACAGGTGCAGACGCGGGCTAAAGCTCTCGCCTTCTCGCCCGATTCACTGGCTCTCGCGGATGGCCGCCTGATCCTGCCCACCGCCCACCTGCCCGAAGGTATTCACCCCGCCAACGCTGCTGCTGCGTTGCTGGCCGCCGAAGCCATGTTGCTGTACCTGGGCCGCCCAGTCCGTCCCGACCTGTTGGCCGCTGCCCTGCGTTCGGCCCAGCCTGTATCAGGACGTTTCGAAACGGTGGCCCGCCTAGGCAACGTGCGCTTTATCGAGGACAGCATCGCCACACGCACGCTGGCGGTAGAAGCCGCGCTGCTGCGGGCCACGCCGCCGATTGCTTGGCTGGTAGGTGGCCGCGACAAGGGTGCCGATCTGGTTCCGCTGAGGGCCGCCGCAGAGGGCCGGGTGGTGCGCGTGATTGCCTTTGGCGAAGACGGCGAGAAGATGGCCCGCGAATTGGGCTTGCCTTCTGAAACGGTGGCGGGTGAGGGCGGCGACGAGGTGCTGATGAACGCCGCCCGCGCTGGATTAGCTGCCCTGCAACACACAGGTGGAACGGTGCTGCTGGCTCCCATCGGCACCAGTTTCGACCTGTTCAAAGATTACAGGGCACGCGGCGAAAGCTTTAAGCAGGCTGCGCGGGCGCTAACCACTCAAACTGCCCAACCCGCAGAGGCCCAGGCATGAGCGCCCAACTTGTGATTGCACAGGTGTTGCTGCTGATTCTGGGCCTGATGGGTGTGGCCGCTGCCAGTCCCGAACTGATTACCGACCATGCCAGCAAAGCAGTGATTGCGCTGCTGGCGACCTTCGCGGTGGCCCGGATGCGGCCCAAAACGCTGCTGAAGCTGGGGCCGTGGGCGTGGGGTTTTGCCTTGGTTTTGCTGGCCCTCGTGCTGTTCGTGGGCGTCGGAACCCAGACCAGCCCCGGCACGCGCCGCTGGCTCGATTTCGGCCCCATCCGTTTCCAGCCGTCCGAGCTGGCAAAACTGGCCCTCGTGTTGCAACTGGCGTCCTTCTTTTCCCGCCGGGGTGTGCAGAACAAACTGGTCAGCGCCTCCCTGATGATCGTCATCACCACCGCACTGATTCTGTTTGAACCGGATCTGGGTACGAGTGTCCTGACGTTCGGGCTGGGCATCATCTTGATGTACGCGGCGGGCGTGCGAATTGGCAACATCGGGGGGCTGTTGCTGGCGCTGACGTTGGTGGGCCTGCCCATTGCCAATACTTACTTAGAAAACCATCCCTACATTCGCGAACGCTGGTTTGGTCACCAAGACCGGATCAACAACGAGAGTTTGACGGTGGGCCTGGATCAGATCGGCATGGCACACCGTGATCTGACTTCGGGTGGGCTGTGGGGACTGGGGCCAGACGGCCCGCGTTACTCGTATTTTGCGGCCCATACCGACATGATCGTGGCAACGGTGGGCTTCAGCACCGGGCTGCTGGGCGTGGCAATGTTGCTGTTCGCCTACTGGCTGATCGTGTCTACGGCCCTGCAAGTGTCGCAGCTTGCCACCCGCATTCGTCCCATGACGCCCGAAATTCATGGGGCCAGCATCCTCGCCACAGGCAGCATGTTCATGATCGTGGGTCAGGCGTTCGTGAATCTGGCGGTGGCTGCTGGACTGTTCCCAGTAACGGGCGTCCCGCTGCCCCTCGTCAGCTTCGGCTTCAGCTCCATGCTTACCATGAGTATCGCGTTGGGCGTCATCCACGCCTCTATGCGCGAGGTGCGCCGTCACCTGCCCGCCGAAGAAGACGCTCCGGATGTGTTGGCGGTTCCAGCAGACTGAATCCGACTGGCCCTGAACTTTATTGGCCCTGACCAGGGGCCGGATACAGCCAACGCCGCAGCCAGCGCGACAGCAGCGGCAATACAGGCCAATTCAGGAAAATGGTGGACGGCACGACGGTACTGAGAATGGCCAGATACCAGGGCCAATCTTTGGTAAAGGGCGTAAACAGTGCAGAGAACAGCAAAATCAGCGGGTACACGCCCACGACGCCCACCAGCACGTTCTTCCAGAGGGCCGGAGCGGGGGCGCGGGCGGGGCGGTCAAACCACGCTTCCAGCCCCACCGACTCGCGGTAATCCACCTCGCCTGCCGTAAAGTGCGGCAACTGCTTCAACGCCCGCGCATACTCCGCCGACGCCCGCCACGCCGCCAAAGCGTCCGGCGAGGCAAAGCGCACCAGCGTCACGTATTCGGGCATGGGGCCAGAAGCGTCACGCAGCACATGCAGGCCAATGAAGCCGGGTTGCAGGCGTTGCAAGGCGTGCAAGTCCCGCGCCCACGCCTCGTATGCAGCCACCTGTGAGGGCCGCACCCGTTCCGTCACCACCAATGTCACGCCGTCCAGGCGGCGCGGAAGGGTGGAATCGGTGGGGGAGAGTTTGGAGGCGTCCGGCATAGGGCAAGCACTGTACACCAAGCGGGCGAGAAGGGAAGAGACAGGCGGGAAGTTAGTGGGGGAGTCATAAGGTGTGCAGTTGGCTTCGGGCTATGAACCCTGGCGCATATCTGATACGGGGTTAACAATGAGTCCTTGACACAGGCGGGTACGTTGCCGCGTGGCCCCTCTGCCTCGCAGCTTTTCAAGCCACCCCGCTGCTTTGCTTCTCTCTGCTGCGTAGCTCTACGAGTCCCACAGGTGGAAAGGGCAATACCAGATGCGCGAACCTCTTTTATTCCGTATCACTCCAGCGCTCGATTAGTTTTTATTCCCTCGCCCCTTGTGGGAGAGGGCGTCGCGAAGTAGAGGGGGCCACCGAGCAAGCTCGACCCTCAGAACTCTCAGAAAGCTGTAATCACATTCTGGTTGGGCCGCAACACAACTAAAGGGGGCCAGAACCCCAACGGTTCCAGCCCCCTCATTCACGGTCTTCTCGGCCCTTAGACCCTAGACCCCTGACGGCCTGACACAATTTATGAGGGAGAGCGAAATCTGAGCACCCAGCCGCCTTCTAAAGCGTCCACAGAACTGACATGCGATTTCTTGCGACGTCCGGGAGGCGCCGGATCGGCGCCTCCTTGGAGCGTCAGGCGGTTGAGTACTGCCTGCCCCCGGCTCAGCGCGAAGTGGACGCCGCGTAAACCAAGTTTCAAATAGCTCAGGGCGCGGTTCCAATGGGGATCAATGGTTCTGCGCACACCCTGCTGCACGAGCTGGAGTCCTTCGGAGACGAGCAGGAGCGTGGCCACAGAGATCACCAGGATCAGGCGTTCGAGGCTGGCGGCATCACGCAGTTTGGAGTCCTCCAGACCGAAGAGGCCACTTATCATCCAAGAATCCTTCCTCTATTTGGAAGCGCTCGCCGTACTCAGCAAACGTTGCACGACTGGTGGGTTCATCGCTCACCACCTGCCACTGCTCTGGGCCGTCCGTGGACGGCCCAGAGCCACATGCACCGGCCCAAATCGGTGTCCGGTGATCGTGACGTTGTGGAAGCAGCGCGTTTCGCGCGCTGCGAGTTTGATTTCCGATGGTGCAGACCCGTTGCCCGTCTGGAGCGGCCAGAATCAGGCTCGATTTGATGCGGATGCGGAAGTGCCATCCGCAGACGCGGAGCCAGCCCATCAAGGCCGTGTCGCAAAACCCCGATCCGCCAGGAGTCGAACATCGTGCAGCCCAAGAAAATCCAGCAGGCCTTTGACCTCGGCGAGGACAGGCAGGAGTTGTTCGGTGCCGACCTGAGCACTGGCATGCTCTAGGACGCGGGAGACGAGCGGTACCGCGCGTCCCCGGTAGAGGACGGCCACCCGGATCAGACAGAAGCGTCCGAACAGGATGCTGGTGTCCAGCGCCAGCGTCAGGAATGCGGGCCCCAATCCCGCAAGGCTCGGGTAATCAGGGGGCCATACACACTGCCAGGGGCGATGGCTGGATTCTCCAGCCACCGTCGGCAGCGACGTTCGGTGCTCTGGGCGACCGTGGCCTGGGAGTGGATGTGCGGCAGCCAGGAGGGAATGGAAACGCTCTGGGACAGCACCAAGCCGCTGACCATCCAGGCCAGCGTACGGGCGTTGCGGACGTCGTTCCACAGGGCGGGGTGGAGGTGGGGCAGGATCGCTTGGTACAGTCGGGGGGCGTCCCCGGTGGCATTTTCGGTCTTCACAAACAGAAAGTGTCCCCTACCGGGGACGCTTTCTCATAAATTGTGTCAGGCCATCAGCCCTAGACCCTTAGACAGTGTTTCTCACTTCACAAACAGCATCTGGCGGTAGGTGGGCAGCGGCCAGTGCTTCTCGGCCACAATTTTTTCCAACTTGTCGGCGGCCACGCGCACGGCGCTCATGGCGGGCAACACGTGGTCGCGCATGTGGTGGGCCTTCTCGTGAATTTCCTCGCCGCCCAGCGCCTGATTCTGGGTGTACAGCCCTCCAATCGCGTCGTATAGTTCGTCGGCGGCGGCTTCCACCTCGGCAATCACGCCCTTCACGGCCTTGCTGTTGCCTGCGCCGTAGAGGTCTTTGAGGTATTTCACACTGGCCGGGAGAATCATGGCGCGGGCGATGTACTCGGTGGTTTCGCCCTCGATGTTCACGGTCTTGAAGTAGATGTCATACATGATTTCCTGACGGGCCGCCAGTTCGCGGTCAGTCAACACGCCATATTTGCTGAACAGGTCGGCATTCTTGGTGTCGGTCAGGTGCTCGATGGCGTCGAGGCTGGTGCGGAGGTTCAGCAGGCCGCGCACTTTTTCGGCTTCCACATGCCACTCTTCGCTGTAGCCGTCGCCGTTGAAAATAATGCGCTTGTGCTTGCTGTAGGTGGCCTTCACGATCTCGCCCACGGCATCGTCGATTGCCAGCCCGCTGTCCAACTTGGCCTGCAAGTCGGCAGTCAGGGCGCTCACAGCGTCGGCCACGATGGTGTTCAGCACCGTGATGGGCATGGAAATGCTCTGGCTGCTGCCTGCGGCGCGGAACTCGAACTTGTTGCCCGTAAACGCAAAGGGGCTGGTGCGGTTGCGGTCTCCGGCGTGGCGCGGCAGAGGAGGCAGCACGCTGGAGCCGAGGCCCAGGAATCCGGCTTCGGGGCCACGTCCGCCCTGACCGCTTTCCAGTCGATCCAGAATTTCGGTCAGTTCGCTGCCGAGGAAGATGGAAATGATGGCGGGCGGCGCTTCGTTGGCCCCCAGACGGTGATCGTTACTGGCGCTGGCCACGCTGATTCGCAGCAGGTCTTGGTGCTCGTCTACAGCTTTAATCACTGCCGAGCAGAAGAACAGGAATTGCAGGTTCTTGTCGGGCGTCGCGCCGGGTTCCAGCAGGTTTTCGCCCTTGTCGGTGGCCATGCTCCAGTTGCAGTGTTTGCCGCTGCCGTTCACGCCTGCAAAGGGTTTTTCGTGCATCAGGCACACCAGACCAAACTTGCGGGCCGTGTTGCGAAGAATCTGCATGATCAGTTGCTGGTGATCGGCGGCCACGTTGCTGTTTTCGTAAATCGGCGCGATTTCAAACTGGCCGGGGGCCACCTCGTTGTGGCGCGTCTTGACCGGAATCCCCAGCGCGTACATCTGGGTTTCGGCGTCGGTCATAAAGCTCAGCACGCGGTCAGGAATCGCACCGAAGTAGTGATCTTCCAGTTCCTGCCCACGCGGAGGAGTCGCGCCAAACAGTGTGCGGCCCGTCATGACCAGATCGGGGCGGTTGTAAAAGTACTCTTCGGCAATCAGGAAGTATTCCTGTTCTGCGCCAAGGCTGCTGCCCACGCGGGTGCCCTCGCTGGCCCCGAACAGGTGCAGGGCAGGGGTCACGGCCTTGTTCAGCGCCTCGGTAGAGCGCAGCAGCGGCGTTTTGTTGTCCAGCGCCTCGCCTGTCCACGACGCGAATACGGTGGGAATGCACAGGGTCGCGCCGTTGGCGTGCCGCATCAGGAAGGCGGGGCTGCTGGGATCCCACGCGGTGTAGCCCCGTGCCTCGAAGGTCGCCCGCAGGCCGCCGGAGGGGAAGGAACTGGCGTCAGGTTCGGCCTGAATCAGTTCGTTGCCGCTGAAGGTCGCCATGGCAAGGCCGTCTCCGGCAGGCGATACGAACGAATCGTGCTTTTCGGCAGTCGAGCCGGTCAGGGGCTGGAACCAGTGGGTGTAGTGGGTCGCGCCGCGTTCCATGGCCCACGTTTTCATGGCGAGCGCCACCGTGTCGGCAATGCTGGGATCCAGCTTGTCGCCGCGTTCCAGCGTGGCCTGAAGGCTCTTGTACACGGGCTTGCTCAGGCGGGCCTTCAATTGATCCAGCGTCAGGACGTCGCTGCCAAACACCTCGGTCACGATCTGCTGGGGGGTGGCGTTCTGGGTGGGGTCGGTCATCCAGTTGCGGGCGGCGGAAATCACGTCGTAGTCGTGGTTCATGAGGTCTCCCTTGGGTGGTGCTGGTCTGCTTCGTTCATCTTCGCCTGCGTCTCTGAGTCTGCGTGCCGGAGGCATCCCTGCTTCCCCAGTCCGCAAGCGCCTCAACACCTTCTGACGAACGCCTGATGCTGCCGCCAAGTATAAGAGCGCTTTTCACGTAGGGTCAACGTGAGACTGTACAAGTTGCACATCTGGCCCGGATATCCGGTCAATCACGCCGGACAATATGCAGATTGCCCCTAATATTCTGGTGTTTTGTCTCATCTTGAGCAGACAACTCGTGAATGTTCCGGCGGTTTTACCCGGAGTCCCTGCCCGCCTTGTCCCGCCGTACCGCAGAATGACGGAGCTTCTAGGATGGAGCTTTTAGAGAGACGGCCTCCACAGGTGCAGAGGGTCAGCGTGCCTCTGCCGCTTGCGCTCAGGCAGCCCGGCCCGCTACGGTCAGCGCCTAAGATCACTCGCCTCAACTCCTCTTTATCTTCTCCATCTTCTCCCTGACACTGTCTTTCATTGCTTTATCCCTAGCCGGAGGTTTGCCCACCATGACGCCCCATTCCCACCTATCTGCTTCCCACCTTCCCCCCGACCCAGCCGCCATTCTGGCCGAAATGGACACGGCGGGCGTCAAGTTTTTGCGCCTGCAATTCACCGATATTCTGGGGGCCACCAAAAACGTAGAAGTGCCTCAGTCTCAGTTTGAAAAGGCGCTGCGCGGCGACGTGACTTTTGACGGCAGCAGCGTGGAGGGATTCACGCGCATAGAGGAATCCGACATGCTGCTGCGCCCCGATCTGGGCACATTCCTGATCTATCCACAGTTTTCGCGCGAGGAAGGCGAGCGCGGCAAGGTGGCCCGCCTGATTTGCGACGTGCATTTGCCCGATGGCACGCCCTTTGAGGGCGATCCGCGCCGGGTGTTGCGGCGGCAGGTGGAGCGGGCGCAGACGCTGGGCTTCGAGATGTTCGTGGGCACCGAACCCGAATTTTTCCTGTTCGAGCGCACGGCCACCGGCGTCGGCAGCACCGTGACGCATGACCGCGCCGGATACTTCGACCTCGCGCCGATAGACAAGGGCGAGCGCATTCGCCGCGAAATCACCAACAAGCTGGTGCAGATGGGCTTTGAAATCGAGGCCGCGCACCATGAAGACGCTCCCGGCCAACACGAAATTGATTTCCGTTATGCACCTGCGCTGGAAACCGCAGACCGGATCGCTACTTTCAAGTTTGTGGTCAAGCGGGTGGCGCTGGAATACGGCCTGCTCGCCAGCTTTTTGCCCAAGCCCCTGCCCGGGGTCAACGGCAGCGGAATGCACTGCCACCTCAGCCTCTTCCGAGACGGCGTGAACACTTTTGCCGATCCAGATGGCGAACATGGCCTGTCGGTCACTGCGCGGCAATTTATTGCAGGTCTGCTGGAACACGCGGGCGGCATGACGGCCATCACCAATCCGCTGGTCAACAGTTACAAACGCCTCGTGCCCGGTTACGAAGCGCCCGTGAATATCGCGTGGAGTACCAGCAACCGCAGCGCCCTGATCCGTGTGCCTGCCAAGCGCGGCAATTCTACCCGCGCCGAACTGAGGATGCCTGACCCCAGTTGCAACCCTTATCTGGCGCTGGCCGCGATGCTGGCGGCTGGCCTGGACGGGATTGCCGAGAAGCTGGAGCCGCCGCCCGCCATTGCCCGCAACATCTACAAGATGACCGTGCGCGAAAAGCGCCACCACCGCGTGCGCGAACTGCCCACTGACCTGCGCGAGGCTGTAGATGAACTGGAAAAAGACGAGGTGATCGCCGGAGCGCTGGGTGAGCATGTGCTGGATCATTTCGTGGAGGCGAAACGGGCCGAATGGCGCGACTACAGCGCCACCATTCATGCCTGGGAACTGAACCGGTATTTGGACTTGATTTAATTTAGGGTGGACAGCAACACCGGGAAGGAGTTCAGAACTTACGAACGCCAGGCCTAATGATCCGCCCTGCCAACGTGCTTCTTTTACATTGCATCTAATTGCGTTACCAATGAATATTTAGGCAATATTTCCAATCCTTTCTGATGATTCTCTGAGTTTTGTTGCGAATCACTCTGTAATCAAAAGTGAGCAATGCATTGACTTCCCCTAAAGCCGTCCCTAGAATTAGGGCATCTCAACGTAAAGCGAAATCAGGCCAGTGTGCCTGCCTAGCCCCAGTCCCGGAGGACGCATGAAGAAAACGATCCTGAGCTTGACCGTACTGACCGCCCTTGCCCTCGGCACCGCCAGCGCACAGACCACCATCAAGATCGCCAGCCTCTCGCCCCTCTCGGGTGGGCAGAGCGACTTGGGCACCCAGATCCGCAACGGCGCAACGCTGGCCGTCAACGAATACAAGCCCCAGTTCAAGAAGCTGGGCTTCGACCTGTCCCTGACCCCTTTCGACGATCAGGCTGATCCTGCCACCGGCACCGCCGCCGCCCGCAAGATCGCTGCCGACCGTCAGATTCTGGCCGTTGTGGGTACGCTTAACAGCGGCGTGGCGATTCCTTCCAGCGCCGCACTGGTCGCCAGCCGCGTCGCGATGGTCAGCCCTGCCAACACCGCCAACCAGGTGACCGACCGTGGCCTGAGCAACATGAACCGCATCGTGGCCCGCGATGACGCGCAAGGCCCCGCTGGTGCCAACTTCATGACTGGCACTTTGAAAGCCAAAAAAGTGTACATCCTGAACGACAAGACGGCCTACGGCGAAGGCCTGGCCGCAGAAGTCGAGAAAGCTCTGAAGGCCAAGAGTGTGCAGGTCGTAGCCAACGAAGGCACCGAGGAAAAGAGCGACTTCTCCAGCATCGTTGCCAAGATCAAGCTCCAGAAGCCCGACGCCATCTACTTCGGCGGCATCTACAACCAGGTGGGCGTGTTCATCAAGCAGCTGCGTGAAAACGGCATCACGACCCCTGTGGTCGGCGGCGACGGCCTCGACAGCGGCCAGCTCGTAACCATCGCAGGCAAGGGCGCCACCAACATTTACTTCACCACCGTCTCGGCTCCCCCCGAGTCGCTGCCCGCCGCCAAGACGCTGGCAACCCTGTACCAGAAGACCTTCAGTGCTCCTATTCAGGGATTCGGCGTGTTCGGTTACGACGCTGCCAAAGTCACGCTTCAGGGTATCTTGGCCGCAGCCCGTGCCAACGGCAACAAGGCGCCTACCCGCGCTCAGGTCGAAAGCGCCATCCGCAAGGGCAGCTTTACGGGCCTGCTGTCGGGCAACGTCAGCTTCAACAGCGTCGGTGACCGCAAGGCCGCCACCATGTACATCCTGAGCATCATGGACGGCAAGTTCAAACTCGCCAACTCCATCCCCGTCAAGCCCGTCAAGCAGTAATTGGCGTTGCTTGAGAGGGCATTATTTCCTCTCTTGCTTGCATCAGTGGGGCCGGGCCTAGTGCTCGGCCCCACTGTTTTCAGAAACGAGCCCAAACTATAGAGATGTACCAGATTCAATTTCAATACAGCGTTTCAACAGTCTGAATGTTAGCCTCTCTCACTGGCCCGCTCTGCAGCTTTACAAGCCACCCATGGCTTTGCGAGTCCCACAATGGGCAACTCGATAAAAACTAATCGAAGGCTGTTCTCGTCCAGAGTCTGCCGTGTGAACATGGTGTTCTAAATCATCAAGCTAAAGTGAAGGAGTTGCATCAGCAGCCACGGCCCCTTCTGATGGTGGTCGCTGCTTTCGGGCGGCAGTCTTCTGTTCACCGGTAGCCACTTCATTCTAAATTCGTTCTAGCAGTCCGCCATCCATTCGCAATACGGATGGCTTTGTCCATTTTACGGACTAGGACGCCGATCAAGCGTTATAACCATGTGTGTTGCTCACAACTTCATATTTCTTATCTTGTTGTTCGCGCACATAGACAGCTGCTCTTGAAGAATGATTTGTTCGATATGTCGAAACATCTATTGGCGATGACTTCGTCCAAAATGCGTCTTGCATAGTGTTTTTGCTATTTCTGACTTGGATATCCGAGGCAGTACATCTGTTTATATTTTTGCTACACAGGGATATATGAATCAATGTAGAGTTAAAAACTTGCAAACCATTGACTTGCCTTCTACTTATCTTTACACTCAGCGTATCTCAACATAAATGCGTATCAGGCCCTGAGTCTGTCGCGTACCAGTCCTGGAGGACGCATGAAGAAAACGATCCTGAGCTTGACCATATTGACCGCCCTTGCCCTCGGCACCGCCAGCGCACAGGCCACCATCAAGATCGCCAGCCTCTCGCCCCTTTCCGGCGCTCAGAGCGAGCTTGGCACGCAGATCCGCAACGGCGCAATGCTGGCCGTCAACGAATACAAGCCCCAGTTCAAGAAGCTGGGCTTCGACCTGTCCCTGACGCCTTTCGACGATCAGGCTGATCCTGCCACCGGCACCGCCGCCGCCCGCAAGATCGCTGCCGACCGTCAGATTCTGGCCGTCGTGGGCACCTTCAACAGCGGTGTTGCCATTCCCGCAAGCGCCGCGCTACTGGCCAGCCATGTGGCCATGATTACCCCGGCTGCCTCTGCCAACCAGGTGACCGACCGTGGCCTGAGCAACATGAACCGCATCGTGGCCCGCGACGGTGCCCAAGGCCCTGCCGGTGCGAATTTTATGGTGGATACCCTGAAAGCCAAACGGGTGTACATCCTGAACGACAAGACGGCTTACGGCGGCGGGCTGGCCATCGAGGTCGAAAAAGTGATGAAAGCCCGGAAGGTACAGGTCGTAGCCAACGAAGGCACCGAGGAAAAGAGCGACTTCTCCAGCATCATCGCCAAGATCAAGCTGCAAAAGCCCGACGCGATCTACTTCGGCGGCATCTACAACCAGGTGGGCGTGTTTGCCAAGCAGCTGCGTGAAAACGGCGTTATGACCCCTGTGGTCGGCGGCGACGGCCTCGACAGCGGCCAGTTGGCCACCATCGCGGGCAAGGGTGCCCACAACATTTTCTACACCCTCAGTGCCGCGCCGCCAGAGTCTCTGCCCGCCGCTAAAACGTTGGCCACTTTGTATCAAAAGACCTTCGGCTCTTCGGTGCAGGGCTTCGGTGTCTTGGCGTACGACGCGGCCACAGTGGTACTCCGGTCTATCTTGAGCGCAGCCAGCGCCAATGGCAATAAGGCTCCCACCCGGCTTCAAGTCGAAACTGCCATTCGCAAAGGCACCTTTAAAGGTCTGCTGTCGGGCGATATCAGCTTCAACAACATCGGTGACCGCAAGGGCGCAAGCATCTTCTACATGAGCATCATGGATGGAAAATACAAGTTGGTCAGCACGGCCAAGTAGGAATTAGGATTTGCTGGGCAGGCTGATTTAACCTTTGCCGCTTGCAAGTGGAGAGCTGGGCTTCGTGCTCGGCTCTCCACTTTTTAGGGTGTTGCAGTGCCATTCAGGTGAAGTGCCCTCCAGGTGAAGATGGCCGTCATCTTACCAAATGCTCCAAAAGCTGAGTTTATTTTGTACGGTGGCACTCCATGGCAGGCTGAATGTCTGGTTTTCTAAACAGGCCTGTCCAAAATCCCTGAACGTGCGCGAAAATTACCCGAGCACGCCCATCTTCCGGGGCAGTACGTGGCTAGATTAAATGATTCATAATGCACACTGTCCAGAGTTTTTATTTCGTTCCCGCAAGGCAGTTGCTGCCGTTTTCTCTTGTTTGGCCCCCGATTTGGGTGAGCCTGTTCTCATAAAGGAGTTTGATTCCCTTGGACTTAGCCACACTTTTGCCATTCTTGGTCAATGTCATCGTCGGTGGCCTCGTGCTGGGCTTCGTATACGCCATCATTGCGTTGGGTTACACCATGGTGTACGGCGTGTTGCAGCTCATCAACTTCGCCCACTCGGAAGTGTTTGTGACGGGCGCAGTGGTGGGTTTTGAAGTGTTCCGGGTTTTGGCCCCCAACCCCATGAACGGCTACCTGAAGCTGTTGATCGCTCTGTTGGCGGCCATGCTGATTTCTGGCGGCCTGAACGTGTTGATTGAGCGTCTGGCCTACCGCCCGCTCCGCAACGCGCCCAAGCTGGTGCCCCTGATTACAGCCATCGGCGTCTCGCTGATTTTGCAAGACGTTCTGCGCGTCATCGAGGGTTTTCAGGGCCGTTTCGACCTGACCTACACGCTGCCCGACGAGTTCGGGGCTAAGTTTTGTGCTGCGGGCACCGGTTGCGGCGGCGTGGGCGATTTCCTCAGAACCATCGGCGTCGATCTCCAAGTCAAAGACGTGATTCTGATTGTGGTAGCCCTGATCAGCCTCACTGTGCTGAATTACGTGGTCAACCGCACCCGCCTCGGCAAAGCCATTCGTGCTGTCGCCCAAGACCGCGTGACCGCTGGCCTGATGGGCATCGATTCCAACCTGATGATCAGCGCAACCTTCCTGATCGGCGGCGCACTTGGCGGCATCAGCGGCGTGCTGTACGGCATGAAAGTGGGCACGCTGAACGCCTACAGCGGCTTCGAACCCGGCCTCGTCGCCTTCACGGCAGCGGTACTGGGCGGCATCGGCTCTATTCCCGGCGCGGTGCTGGGCGGCCTGCTCATCGGCGTCATCCAGAAACTGGTCAGCGTCATGTCGGTGCTGGGTGAGGTCGTCGGCAGCGAAAACCTCAAAACCATCGACGATTCCTACTCCAAGATGGGCGCATTTGTCGTGCTCGTCCTCATTCTGATCTTTAAACCCACCGGGCTTCTCGGCAAGAGCAACACGGAGAAAGTATGACCGCCGTCAATCCTACGGCCCCCAAACGCGCCCTTCCCGCGCCTGACCGTACCTTTTTGCTGGTGCTGTTCTTCGTGGTTACCAGCGCTGTGCTTTTGGCCTCTCATAACCAAGATGTTTTAAATAGTTCGGCTGGCGGCTTCCTCCGCAATCCGATCTTGGAAGCGGTAGTCGTGTCCCTGTTCCTCGCCAATGTGCTGTTTGCCTACCTGTGGCGGGCTGCGCCCTGGGCCAAAGCGTTGGTGGGACTCGGCAGCTTGCTGTTCGTGTTGCCCCTCGCGGGCCGCGCCGATACCAGCTTGCTCGACCTGAGCATTCAGATCATGATTTTTGCGGCGCTGGCCTTGGGCCTGAACATCGTGGTCGGTCTGGCCGGTCTGCTGGATTTGGGCTATGTGGCCTTCTTCGCGGTGGGTGCGTATACGTGGGGAGTGTTCGCCAGCCCACGCTTCGCCGAGCTTCTCAAATTCGCCAACGAAAATCCGGGTGCAGCGGGTGGCCCGACCCTGCTTCTGGGCGTCATTACCATGTTGGCCGGGTTGTGTCTCTATGTCTGGTTCCAGAGGCGTCAGTTTGATACGCGGGCGGCTTGGATCATTACGGTTGCCCTGAGCGCCAGCTTGTTTGCTTGGTTCTGGATAGGCCGCAGCATCTTTACGCTGGGCGAGCAACTGTGGAGTCCCACGGTGTTGTGGTTGATCTTCGTTCCCCTGATCATCTACCTCGTTTCGCTTGCTGTGAAGCACCAACGAGGGGCCGAAGTTCGGAGTGACCTGATCGGTCTGAGCCGGATGCTCAGCGCGTTGGGCGGAGTCGTCGGTTTGATTCTGGTGATCCGCGCTATCAACCTCTTTATCGCCTCCCGTGCGGCGGGACTAGAATCGGGCATCGACCCCAACTTCTTCTGGCTGTTCCTCGCGCTCAGCGTTATGGCTGCGGCCATCGTGGGCGTCCTGATCGGCTTGCCCGTGCTGAAGCTGAAGGGCGATTACCTCGCCATCATTACGCTGGGCCTCGGAGAAGTGATCCGGGTGCTCGCCAACAACCTCGACCTGTACACGGCAGGCTCTCAGGGCATTACGCCGATCAAGAGCGCCGCTGTGCCGTGGTTCAACTCGGTGGCGGGCTTCCTCGGCTTTACCGAAGATCAGCATTACCTGCTGTTTCTGTACGTGCTGGTACTTGTCGTCGTCGCCCTGATCTTGCTGGTCAATGTACGCCTTGACCGTAGCCGGATCGGGCGGGCGTGGATCGCCATCCGGGACGATGAAGTGGCGGCGCAGGCAATGGGCGTGCCACTGGTGCAGACCAAGCTGATCGCCTTTGCCACCGGAGCCAGCTTTGCAGGCGTCATGGGCATGATCTTTGCCGCCAAGCAGACCTTTATCAGCCCCGAAAGCTTCAACCTGTTTCAGAGCATCGGCGTGCTGAGCATGGTCATTCTGGGCGGCATGGGATCGTTCCCCGGTGTGATTTTGGGGGCCACCGTGGTCACGCTGCTGAACCTGCGAATCCTGCCCGGACTGGGTGAAGCCAGCGCCAACGTGGCCTGGATTCCTCAGCAGGTCAACCCCGGCCAGTTGCAGCGCCTCGTGTTCGGTGCCATTTTGGTGGCAATCATGTTGCTGCGCCCCGAAGGACTGCTGCCCAACAAGCGGCGCGTGCTGGAACTGCACCATGACGAGAATCAGGAAGACGACAGCGCAGAAGGCAACGCGGGCGCACTCGGCACAGGCCAGAGCTTGGGCGAAACGGGCGATGTCTACAGTCCTGGTAAAGCTCCCGCCAACGAAAATGACCGTTCAGGGGGTGCCAAGTGACGGCTTCACTGTCTAAAAGCAGTTCCGGCTCCAGCAGCAATATTCTGGAAGTCGAGAATGTGACCAAGATTTTCGGCGGTCTGACTGCCGTGAACGACGTGACCATGAACATTCCAGACCGCTCCATCATCAGTGTGATCGGGCCGAACGGGGCAGGCAAAACAACCTTCTTCAACATGATTACGGGTATTTACACGCCCACCAAGGGCACCATCCGGCTGGCTGGCCGCGAGATGGTGGGCCTGCGTCCCGATCAGGTCGTGGAAGCCGGAATTGCCCGCACCTTCCAGAACATCCGGCTGTTTTCCACCATGTCCAGCGAAGAGAACATCATGGTGGGCCGTCATGTCAGGCTCAAGAGCACCTTTATAGACGCTGTGCTGCACACCAAACGGTTTCACCAATCGGAAGCCGAGGCCAGAGAAGCCGCCCGCGTGATGCTGGATTTCGTGGGCCTGAGTAAGTGGCGCAACGAACTGGCGACCAATTTGCCCTACGGCGACCAGCGCAAGCTGGAAATTGCCCGTGCGCTGGCGACCACACCCAAACTGGTGCTACTGGACGAACCCGCCGCAGGCATGAACCCCCGCGAAACCGAAGACCTGAAAGCCCTGATTCGCCGCATCCGTGACGATCTGGGTGTGACAGTCTGCCTGATCGAACACGACATGCGCCTCGTGATGACCTTATCGGAGTACATCACGGTGCTGGATTACGGCTCCAAGATCAGCGAAGGCCTGCCCCACCAAGTCCGCAACGACCCCCGCGTGATGGAAGCGTACCTTGGGCGCGGCGCGGCGGCGGGCGAATACGGCAAGGAGGCCACCCCCAATGCCTGAAGCACCCACACTCCACAAAACCCCGACCACCACCGAAATGCTGGCCCTGACCGACGTTCACTCCTACTACGGCCATATTCACGCCCTCAAGGGCATCTCTATGACCGTCAACGAGGGCGAGATCGTGGCCCTGATCGGCGGCAACGGCGCGGGCAAAACCACCACGCTCCGCACCGTCAGCGGCATGATGAAACCCAAGCACGGCACGCTGACCTATATGGGCCAAAACGCCGCCGGAATTCCCGCCCACATCATCATGGGGCGCGGCATGAGCCATGTGCCGGAAGGCCGCCGCATTTTTCCTCAGTTGACCGTGCGGGAAAACTTGGAAGTGGGCGGCTATACGGTGCTGGATAAGGCCCTGATTGAGCAGCGGATTCAGGAAGGCTTCGGCTTTTTTCCGCGCCTGAAGGAGCGTGAAAACCAGTTGGGCGGCACGATGTCGGGCGGTGAACAGCAGATGCTGGCCATTGCCCGCGCCCTGATGGTGAACCCAAAACTGCTGTTGCTGGACGAACCCAGCATGGGCCTGTCGCCGCTGTTCGTGGAAGCCATCTTCGACATCATCGTGAAGCTGAACAAAGAACGCGGCATGACCATTTTGCTGGTCGAACAGAATGCGAATATGGCCCTGGAAGTGGCCCACCGCGCCTACGTGATGCAAACTGGCGAGATCAAGCTGAGCGGCAAAGCCAGCGATATCGCGCAGGATGAGAGCGTGCGGAAAGCCTACCTGGGCGACGAATAAAGTTAGACGAACGACGAAAAGAGAGGGAGGCCGGGGCAGATGCTCTGGCCTTCCTCTTTAGGGTTTGAGCCTTCTGGCCGACATCGTAGGCAAGCGTACCCGGCCATCATGCTGACCCGTTAGGCTGAGACTGTGAAAAAAGCTCTGTTGCTGGCAGTCGCGGGCCTGCTCTCTGCCTGCGCCCCCACCAAAACCACCTTTGATCCCCGTGTGCAGCCTCTTGCGACCGATCTAGGGCCACACAACAACCTGATGGAGTGGTGGTATGTGAGTGGTTCGTTGCCCGAAGAAGGGCTGGCGTTTCACTGGGCGCAGTTTCAGGTGAGGCCGCCGGGCGTGCCGCTGCCCGTCATGATTTCGCATGTGGCCGTAACCGACCTCAAAACCGGCAAGGTGACCTTTCTGGAAAAAAACCCGGCGATTGGCAGCGGCACGGCCTCTTTTCCGCCCCTGAAGCTGACCAATGGCGACTGGACATTTCAGCAAAACAATGGTGCGTTTGACCTGAACGCGGGGCCGCTGAATGTCCGGCTGACGCCCCAAAAAGGCCCGGTGATTCATCCTCCCGGTTACAGTGGCTCGCCCGAAACGGGGTATCTGTACTATCAGGGCATCACGCGCATGGCGCTGGACGGCCAGATCAATGGACGCACCGTGAAGGGCGAGGCGTGGCTGGATCATCAATGGGGCAATCAGATTCCGGGGCAGGCCGCGCTGTGGGACTGGATGGCTGTGCAACTGGCGGGCGGCGAAGACCTGATGGTGTACCGCGTCCGGACTGCAGCGGGCAAAGTGACCCAACTGGTCGGCAGCATCGTAGACAAGGCGGGCGTGGCGCGGGCCGCCACCAACGTGGTGCTAGAGCCGGGGCGTACCTGGACGGGCAGCGGGGGCCGGGTGTACACGCTCTCCTGGCGAATGAAGGCCGATGAATTTGACCTGACCGTAGACGCCGTGCGCGACGAACAGGAACTGATGAGCCGCAGCACCAGCATCGCCTACTGGGAAGGCCCCGTGAAGGTCAGCGGCACCTGGCGCGGGCAACCCGAAACAGGCAAAGGCATGATGGAAATCGTGGGGGGATCGCTGGGAGGCGGACGCTGAGGTGTTGTGGTAGATTTAACTATCAATAAACTTGACATGACCGCACTCAAGTTCCAGAATAGTCCCAGACCGATCGCACTCTAGAACGAACTCTCTGGGGGTATTGACTTTGAATCCTGAACGACTGACCGAAGCCAGCGCGGGGGCCATTGCTGCCGCCCAACAACTGGCCCAGAACAACCAGCACCAGACCATTACGCCCGCGCATGTCCTGCGAACCCTGACCGACAACGACACCGCCGCCCGCGCTCTTACGCTGGCAGGAGGCGACCTGAAGGCCATTCGCGCCGCACTGGACGCCGACATTGCCAAGCTACCGCGTGTGCAGGCGGCGGGCGACAGCCTGTACCTTGATCCGGCCCTAGACCGTGCTTTCCGCGCTGCCGAAGCCGAGGCCACCGCGCTGGGCGACAGCTTTATTGCCGCCGACGCCCTGCTGCTGGCCCTACGCGGCGAGTCTAAAATAGCGGGTTTGCCCAGTGTGGCTGACCTGAAAGCCGCCGTGCAGCAGCAGCGCAAAGGAAAAACCGTGACCAGCAAAACCAGTGAACAGCAATTCGACGCGCTCGAAAAATACGGCACCGACCTGACCCAACGTGCCCGCGACGGCAAATTTGACCCGGTGATTGGGCGCGATGAGGAAATCCGCCGCGCCATGCAAATTCTGTTGCGCCGCACCAAGAACAACCCCGTGCTGATCGGGGAACCGGGCGTGGGCAAAACCGCCATTGCCGAGGGCCTCGCCATCCGCATCGTGAAGGGTGACGTGCCGGAAGGCCTGAAAAACAAGCGCATCGTGTCGCTGGAAATGGGGAGCCTGCTGGCCGGGGCCAAGTTTCGGGGCGAGTTCGAGGAACGGCTGAAGGGCGTCATAGACGAAGTGGTTGCCTCGGCAGGCGAAGTGATCCTGTTCGTGGACGAGATTCATACCATCGTGGGAGCGGGCAAAACCGAGGGCAGCCCTGACGCGGGCAATATGCTGAAGCCTGCGCTGGCACGCGGCGAACTACATCTGATCGGCGCGACTACGCTGGGCGAATACCGAGACATAGAAAAAGACCCGGCGCTGGAGCGGCGTTTTCAGCCCGTGTTCGTGGCTGAACCCAGTGTCGAAGACACTATCTCCATCCTGCGCGGCATCAAGGAACGCTACCAGGTGCACCACAACGTCGAAATTACCGACCCCGCGCTGGTGGCCGCCGCGCAACTGAGCCACCGTTACATCACGGATCGGCAGCTGCCCGACAAGGCCATAGACCTGATCGACGAATCTGCCGCCCGCCTGCGAATGGCGCTGGAAAGCAGCCCGGAACGCATCGACCAATTGCAGCGCCGCAAACTGCAACTGGAAATTGAGCGCGAGGCCCTGAAGCGCGAGAAGGATCAGGATTCTCAGAACCGCTTGTTGGACATAGAAGGCAGCCTGCGAACCCTGACCGACGAACTGGGCGACGTGAGCGCCCGCTGGGAGGGGGAGCGGCAGGAAGTGGCCGTGCTGCGCGAGAAACGCGAGGCGCTGGATCAGGTGCGAACCGCCATCGAGAAGGCGCGGCGCGAATACAACTTGCAGCAGGCTGCCGAGCTGGAATACGGCACGCTGCCCCAGCTGGAGCGTGAGGTGCAGGAGCTGGAGCGCAAGCTGAAAGGTGCGGAATTTGCCCACATGGAAGTGACCGAAGAAGACATTGCCGCCGTGGTCAGCCGCTGGACGGGCATTCCAGTCAGCAAGTTGGTGGAGGGCGAACGCGAAAAGCTGCTGCGCCTGGAAGAGCAGCTGCACAACCGCGTGATCGGGCAAGACCGCGCCATAGTCAGCGTGGCCGACACCATTCGCCGCGCTCGCGCTGGCCTGAACGACCCGAATCGCCCGCTGGGATCGTTCATGTTCCTCGGGCCAACGGGCGTCGGTAAGACCGAATTGGCCCGCGCTCTGGCCGAATTCATGTTCGATTCCAACGACGCCATCGTGCGGCTGGACATGTCGGAATACATGGAGAAGCACACGGTGGCCCGCCTGATCGGAGCACCTCCCGGCTATGTGGGCTATGAGGAAGGCGGCCAACTGACCGAAGCCGTGCGCCGTCGCCCCTACGCTGTGCTGCTGTTCGATGAAATCGAGAAGGCGCACCCGGACGTGTTTAACGTGCTGTTGCAAGTGCTGGACGATGGCCGCCTGACCGATGGACAGGGCCGCACGGTGGACTTCCGCAACACCCTGATTATCCTGACCAGCAACGTGGGCAGCCCGCTGATCTTGGAAGCGCAGGCCAGAGGCGAGGACGCCGACGCCATCCGTGACGCCGTGCTGGGCGAGTTGCAAGACCAGTTCCGCCCCGAATTCCTGAACCGTGTGGACGACATCATCGTGTTCGACGCCCTGACCGCTGCCGACCTGCACAAGATCGTGGATATTCAGTTGCGCGGCTTGGTGGGCCGCCTCGCCGAACGCCGCGTGACCCTGCACCTCAGCCCCAACGCCAAGGATCAGTTGGCCCGCCTCGGCTACGATCCGGCCTACGGCGCACGGCCCCTGAAGCGTGCCATTGCCCGCGAAATAGAAACGCCGCTGGCCCGCGAAATCCTGCAAGGCCTCTTGCCTGACGGCAGCGTACTGAATGTGGATTTCAGAGACGGACGCTTCAAGTTTGAAACTGGAGTGCTGAATTAAGGACTAGGTAGGGGAGATAAAAGGAAGCCGCCGCCTGTGCATCAGGCGGCGGCTTCCTTTTTTGACTACTAAGATCTATGAATAATGGCTTGGTTGATCGCCTCCGAAATTTTGAAGATGCGCTCCTTTTTACGATCACCCAGTACTTTATTACTGCCAGAGGAAGAGGTAAGCAATAACGAGTAAACGGGATTTAGGGAAATCCAAATAAGAGGCGCAATAACGAGAAGTGCCAGAAGCTTGACCTCGATTCCCTGTACAAAGAATAGGGCGGCCAGCGCAGCCAGAAATACCACCCGTGCTGCATTCGGCAAGACATCCCTATGAGTTGAGACAGCAGTAACTCCATTCATTACTATGGTCTGTCCCGCCAGTATAATTCGCTTGTCCGTTACCTGTACGCCAGCATCCTTATAAAAATCTTGTTCTGTCGGGACGGTCATATGTTGACACCCTAGCAGGCAGACAAGACTCACGTACCTATTTCTGACCACCTGTCCATACAGCCTTCACCGCTTCCTCAACACTCTTAACGCCCACGCGCCCGTCCAGCCCCGGTGGCACCACCAATTGGGTGTAGCCTGCGCGTCCGGCTTCCTCGGCACGGCGAATAGAGCCCTGAGTGCTGCGAACCTCGCCTGCCAGGCCCACTTCTCCGAATACGGCCACGTTACCGGGCAGGGCGCGGCCCACGACTGCCGAATACACGGCCAACGCCACGGCCAGATCAAGGCCCGGATCGGTGACTTTCAGGCCGCCCGCGAGGTTCACGTAAATGTCCAGCCCGCCCAGCGTCAGGTCAAGGCGGCGCTCCAGTACGGCCAACACCACATCCACGCGGCGAGGATCGAGACCCACCACCACGCGGCGGGCGTTGGGGTAGGGCGTTTTGGAGGCCAGCGCCTGTACTTCCAGCAGCATGGGGCGCTGACCGTCTATGGTGGCTGCCACCACGGAACCCGGCACGCCCACAGGCCGCTCGGCCAGGAATGCGGCGCTGGGGTTGTCCACGGCAATCAGACCTTCGCCGCGCATCTCAAACACACCAAGCTCTCCGGCTTGCCCAAAGCGGTTTTTGACGCTCCGGAGCAGACGAAACGCGCCCACCGTTTCTAAAAACACGGTGGTATCCACGATATGTTCCATGACTTTGGGGCCAGCCACGGTACCGTCTTTGGTCACGTGGCCGACCAGCACGGTGGCGGTACCAGTTTCCTTGGCGGCGCGGGTCAGCATAGATGTGCCGTCGCGCACCTGTGCCACGCCGCCGGGTGCGCCCTCGCCCTCCACCGTCACGGTCTGAATAGAATCCACAATGCACAGCACAGGCTTATGCTCGTTCATCAACGCGGCAATGTGTTCGGCGCGGGTGTCGCGGGTCAGTTGAATATCGCCCGTGACGCCCAGGCGGTCTGCACGGAGCCGAATCTGCTCCAGCGATTCCTCGCCCGCCACATACAGCACACTGCGCCCGCTGCGGCTAAGGCTGTCGGCCACTTGCAGCAGCAGCGTGCTTTTGCCGATACCAGGTTCGCCGCCCATCAGGGTCACGCCGCCCGCCACCAAACCGCCGCCCAGCACGCGATCTAGCTCTGGAATACCCGACGAGGTACGGGGTTCTTCGCGCCGCCCAACCGTACTCAGCGCCGTCAGTTTGCCGCCGCTGATGCCGCCGTATCCGCCCGCGCCGCCCGCTCTGGGTTTGCCGCCCACCACGCTCGGCACTTCTTCCTCAAAGGAATTCCAGGCCTGACAATTCGGGCAGCGCCCCAGCGATTTGGGCGAGGCGTAGCCGCAGCTGTTGCACACGTAGCGCGTGGTGACTTTAGCCACAGGGCTTATTCACTCGCGGTCAGTGCGCCGGGGCGGGCATCGGCACGCCAGTACAGGCCGTCTTTGGTGGCAAGGTAGTCGCCTTCCACCAGTTCGGTCAGGAACACGCTCATGTCTTCGGCACTGCTGTGATCGCTCAGAATCTTGTCTACCTGCTCGGCGGTGTACGACACGCCGGGTTCGAACAGCCCCGTGAAATAGTCCAGAATAGCCAACTGGTGGGCGCGTCGGCGGTCGGAGGGCCAGCCCGTGATACGGCCCTGTTCGTCCTGAAATGCGGCAATACTTTTCGTCATAACCTCTATCCTATTGCATGAGTGCCGGGAAGACTGGGCAAGAAGTGGGAATAGGGGAGTGGGTTGGAGGGTAGATCTGGTTGCTGGATGGTGCCCTCACCCCGCTGCTGTGGTAGCGCCCCTCTCTCTGCGAGCTGTTCTAGTCCTACAAGGGGCGAAGGCAACAGCATAGGTTTTAGCTCCTCACCCTTGAGGGGGAGGCTGGGACTCGCAGAGCTGCGCCAGCAGAGGGGGTGAGTGAGCAACGCGATTACCCCTTCCCCACACAGCAAAAGGCAGACGGCCCACACTCCCCGTCTGCCCTAACCCGCCCAGCAATTGCTTACGCCAGAATTTGAGGCGGCGCAGTCGTTCCGCGCTCAAACTGCAGGGTTCCGTCGCTCAGCACCACGCGCAGTTCTTCGCCCGTGCTGCCGATCAGTTCCATCGCCAGCGGATCTTCAATTTCCTCGCGCACGAGGGTTCGCAGTTGGCGGCTGCTGCCCACCGCGTGCTTGGGACTGCGGGCCTTGAGCTTGGTCACCAACCACGCGGCAATGGCGGGGTCGAAGGTCACAGTCAGTTCGCGGCTCGCCAGTTCCTCGCGCATTTCGCCCATCAGTTGTTGGGCCACGCGCACCAGTTCTTCTTCTCCCAGCGGGCGGAAGCGGATCACTTCGTCCAGGCGATCCAGGAATTCCGGCGTGAAGATCTGACGCAGCGGGGCGTTGTTGTCGGGCGTAATTGGGCTGAAGCCTGCCGTGGGGTTCACGTTGAAACCCGTGTTGCTGGTCATGATCAGAATGGTGCGCCGGAAATCCACCGTGCGGCCCAGTCCATCGGTCAGGCGGCCATCGTCCAGCACTTGCAGGAAGGTGTTGTACACGTCCGGGTGAGCTTTTTCGATTTCGTCCAGCAGGATTACGCTGAACGGTTGTCGGCGCACGGCCTCGGTGAGGCGGCCACCCTGCTCGTAGCCCACGTAACCGGGGGGCGACCCGATCAGTTTGGAGATGGAGTGGCCTTCCTGAAACTCGCTCATATCCACCCGGATTAGCGCCCGTTCACTGCCAAAGAGAGTGCGGGCCAGAGCCTTAGCCAGGTGGGTTTTGCCCACACCGCTGGGGCCGACGAACAGGAAGGAGGCAGCCACACGGGCACGTCCGCCAAGGCCCACGCGGGCGCGGCGCAAGGCCGAACTCAGGGCGCGAATGGCGTCGGGCTGGCCGTAGACCTGATCGGTCAGTTGGCCCTCCAGGTCGCTTAGTTGCGCCGCGGTTTCCTCGGTGTAAATCCCGCCCATCGAATTGATCACGCTTTCGATGTCGTCACGGGCCACCATCGGCTCACCGTCTTCAGTTTCAGCCACCGGAATGCCCACGCTCATATTCAGGCGCACGCGGCTGGCCGCTTCGTCAATCAGGTCAATGGCCTTATCGGGAAAGTTGCGCCCCGGCAGGCTACGTTCACCGATTCGCACGGCCAGTTCCAGCGCCGCGTCAGGAATCTGTACGCCGTGATGCTCCTCGTAGCGGCTGCGGAGGCCACGCAAGATTTGCAACGTTTCGGCGGGGCTGGGTTCCAGCACGATCACGGGTTGGAACCGACGTTCCAGCGCGGCATCCTTTTCTATATAGCGGTGATACTCGCCGGTGGTTGTCGCGCCGATAACCTGAATTTCGCCCCGGCTCAGCGCAGGTTTCAGGATGTTGGCCGCGTCCAGCGTGCCTTCCGCGCCGCCTGCACCCACCAGCGTATGCAGCTCGTCAATGAAAGCCATAACCTTGGCATTCCGCAACTCTTCGATGATCTGCCGCAGGCGTTCTTCGAACTCACCCCGGTATTTGGTACCTGCCACCACGCCGCTCAGATCCAGACTCACCAGCCGGACGCCGTGCAGGTTGGGCGGCGTGCGCTTCTCGTGAATGGCGAGGGCCAGCCCTTCCACAATTGCGGTTTTGCCCACGCCCGGATCACCGATCAGCACGGGGTTGTTCTTGGTGCGGCGGGTCAGGATCTGGGTCACGCGGCGGATTTCCTCGCTGCGGCCAATCACGGGGTCAAGTTTGCCTTCGCGGGCCTGCTTGGTCAGGTCGCGCCCGTATTCATCCAAAAAGGGCGTCGCCACAGGTTTGGCTGCCTTCCCGCCGCCTGCCTCTCCCTGCGCCAGCACACGCCAGCGGATGGTGTCCACGTCCTTGGTCAATTCCTGCAAAATTCGGAAGGCCACGCCGTCGCCCTCGCGGATAATGCCCAGCAAAATATGCTCGGTGCTGGTCACCTGTGCGCCCAGGCTGCGGGCTTCGGCACTCGCCAGTTCCATCACCCGGCGGGCGCGGGGCGTGATGCTGGGGGCGTCGTTCAGGCGGTTGCCCTCGCCCCGGCCAATGATTTCCTCGACCCGGCGGCGCAGTCCATCCAGGCTGGCGCTGAACTCGGTCAGGATGGTGGCGGCGGTTCCGCCCTCACGCATCAGGCCCAGCAGCAGGTGCTCGGGGCCAACCATGGCGTGTCCCAGGCGGTTGCCTTCCTCGCGGGCGTAATGAAACACAAGTCGGGCGCGGTCATCGTATCTGTTCATGGGCTACCCCCGGTCTGGACTACTCGGCGCTCACTTTAGGTGGTGTGGGCGCAATGCTCGGCGCAAGACAAATGCAGGACAAGTGCGAGACGCGCGGGCAGAAGACGTTCAAAATGGTCTTGAAGTGGTGAGGGCCAAACTGTTGAGACTGAGGACTGCTGGTTCAGAGTCTAGACTATCGCCCCTTGCCCACATGAGGCGCGGCCAATCTCACGATTCTTGACCAGTGTTCTAGAGAGGCTTCACCACTTGCCCTTAGTTTTCGCGTTTTGCTCTGGCTTGGGCTAGCATGACTGCCGCCCTGCCCTGTGTTAACGACAGCCGCCCTGTGCCGAATGGGGTTGATGTCCAGCACGGAGGTAGCCCGAAGGAGACCTGTTCTTGCCCGTTATCCGACTCGAACTCTGTGTAGAACACATCAGCGTAGACCAGCGCGAAGCCCTTCTCAACATCGTTTGGGACACCCTCCGCATCAGCCCCGGCATGGTCAGCGCCAATGGCAATGTCGAACTGGCCCTCAAGCAGTGCGGTGCCGAGGTAGACCCCGCCGACGCTCCGCTGGTCAGAATAGACGGTCAGGAATACCGCAACGTCACTCCCGCCCGCCTGGTCACACTGTTGGGACGCTGGGTTCGTTAGAGCATTTGTCAAAAGAGTTGTTTGCTGCTGACCGAACGAAGTGAGTGAATTTAACGAGTATTCGGGAGCATGGAAGCGTCAGAAGTCTTTTTCTGAGGTTGTAATTCGGACAAATTCCCTAAGCGCTTGTGGGGCAGGTGAATGCAGAGCCGTACCGGGTAGCGTGAGGCCAATGCTTCACGCTACCGCCCGTTTTATCGTCCACTGTTGCGGGTTTCTTTGAGGTCGATCAGGCCTGTAAAGTGATTGAATTGCACGTTCAGGCGGTAATTGCCAGCGTCGCCTTTGCCCAACACCTGCAGTGCCCACTGACCTTTGGGGCAAGCCTGACCAGCAATTTGTGTGCCACTGGGGTCATACAGGCGCAGCACGGCGCGGCCCTTCACGGTGCTGCACGTTCCTGTCACGCCCACCGATTGCCCGGAGTCGAAGACATTAAAGACGTAGTTGTTCTCGCCTTGGGCATTCAGCATTCGCGTGGGCGTCAGGGTGACGTAGCCCAAGCGCAGGCCAAAGAAGAAATAGACCAAGCCCACAACCAAAGCAAGCACGACCACCAGAAAGCGCATCGCGCCATTGTAACTGGAGTGGATTGCGGGAGTCTTTAGACTGTGGGGCTGCCTCCATTGTGGGAAGGCCAAGGAGCTATGAACCGTCGCGTTTTTTCCTTACCTGATAGGTCAAGAGGTCGGCGTACATTTTGGTTCGGGCCTGTGCGCCTTTCCAGAAACCGCGCTTTTTTTCCTTGACCACCTGAGCCATGTTCGTCAATTCCACGTAATCCCAGCGTGCGCCGGTGTTTTTCAGGGCGTCGGTAATGGGCGGCTCAGGCCAGCGCTCTTCTGATAGCCGGGGCACAGCCAGGAGCCATGCCCGGCGGCAGGCCCGCTGTCCGCTGAGGTGGGGCGTCAGCTTGTTGCCCCAATCGCTTACAAATCCGCCGCCGTCAAACACGCCAATGGTCATATCCAGCGAGCCATCCATGACCGGAGTCAGCAGTAAATCCAGATGTTCCCGCGTGAGGCCCACCAGATCGGCGTCCAGCATGACCACAAATTCAGCTCCGGTCTGTTCCAGTGCTGCTTTGAGGGCCGGGCCTTTGCCCCCATTCTCGGTCAGTTCCAGTACCCGCGCCCCAGCCTCCCGCGCCACTGCCGCTGTCGCGTCGCCGCTGCCGTCGGACACCACCACCACCTCTGGCGTCAGAGTCAGGCCCACGCGCACCACTCTGGCCACAGTTTCAGCCTCATTGAAGGCTGGAATCACCACAGCAACTTGCGTGGCGCTGAACCGGGTGGGGTGGGGCGGGACAGGGGCGGTCATTGCCCTCATGGTAAAGGAAAGGGTGAGTGGTCAGTGGTCAGCAGTGGGTGGGCAAGCTATAAGTGTCGTCTGGGACGGCAGTTTTATAGTTCCCGTTCCCTTATTCCCCTCAGAAGAACCGGCTCACGTCCCGCACCACCACAAACACCATCAGCAGCATCACGAAGGCAAAGCCCGCCACATTGATGGCCTGCTCCTGCGCCAACGTAAGTGGGCGGCGGCGCACAGCCCCGATCAGCACCAGCAGAATGCGCCCGCCGTCCAGCCCCGGAATCGGAATCAGGTTGAAGAAGGCCAGCGACAGGTTCAGCAAAATGGCGACCTGCACCAAGGCCCAGGGACTCAGCGCGGCGGCGCGGCTCACGATTTCTGCCGTGCCAATCGGCCCGCTCACGTTTTCATCGCGTGAGAGGTCTAGCGTGACGAAGCGGGCAAACAGGTTCCCGAAGGCCCGCAGGATTTGCGGCACGGCGTCCACGGTGGTCTGAATAGAGGTGGCAAAGGCGACGGGTAAGGTAGCGGCCTGCACGTCTGGGCCGTACTGAATCCCAAGTCGCTGTACAACACCGTTCACACGGGCCGTCCAGTCGAAGCCTACCTCGCGCACTGCTCCGGCACGTTCCACCGTCAGCGTTTTGCGGCCATCCTGCCCCAGCGTGGTCCGCACGCCTTCCCAGCCCGGCACCACAGTTCCGTTTACGGTCTGGGTGTCGGGAATATCCTGGCCGTTGATGGCGGTAATCACGTCGCCTGCCTGAAGGCCAAGGGCCAGCGCGCGGGAGTTGGGCAGCACGGCTTCGACTCTGGCGCGGTCTGGCGCGGGCACGCCCTGAGCCGTAAATGTGATGGTCATCAGGACAATTGCTACCAGCAGGTTCATCAGGGGGCCAGCCAGCAGCACGGCTACCTTGCCCCAGGCGGGCAGTCCCGCGAAGCCGCGAGTGGGCTGACGGTAAGTGCCGTCCGCGTCTTCGGTGGGGGCCATGCCGTCTATTTCGACGTAGCCGCCGATAGGAAGCAGACTCAGCCGCCATTCGGTGCCGCGCCACGCCCGCCGCGTCAGCACTGGCCCCATGCCGATGCTGAACGATTTGACCGCCACGCCCTGCCAGCGGGCCAGCGCGTAGTGCGCCAACTCGTGCAGGAAGGTGGCGATGCCGATAATCAGAATCGTCCAGATCAGGCCCAGGGGTGTCAGGGCGGCGGCAATGCCTTGTAGAAAACTCATGAATTCACTCCTCTCTTCACCAATTCGTGCGCCCGTGCGGTGGCCCACGCCTGCACTTCATCCAGCGTGTCCCACGTCAACGCTCCGGAGGGGGTTTCGTCCAGCACACGCTCGATCAGGCGCGGAATGTCAGTAAAGCCGATTTGTCCGGCCAGAAATGCGGGCACGGCCACTTCATCGGCGGCGTTCAGGGCAGCGGGGAGCAGGCCACCCGCCTCGCCCGCCCGGTACGCCAAGCCCAGGCAGGGAAAGCGGGCGTGATCCGGCTCCCGAAATTCCCACGTGCCGCGCATGGGCCAGCCGCCATGCCCGCCCACTGCCGCGCCACGCCGCGCTGCCCGCACATCGCCGGGGCGGGTCATGCCGTCCGGGGCGGCGTCTATGGCGTAGGCAATCGCCAGCCGCATATCGGCGGGGCCAAATTGCGCCTTCAGGCTGCCGTCGCAGAAGCGCACCGCCGCATGCACCAGGCTCTGGGGATGCACCACCACGCCCACCTGACTCAGCGGCAACCCGTACAGGCTGGCGCATTCCATCACTTCCAACCCCTTGTTCATCAGGGTGGCCGAATCGATGGTAATTTTCTGGCCCATGCTCCACGAGGGGTGCTTGAGCGCCTGCTGGGGTGTCACGCCGCTCAGGTCGGCGGGGCCGTCTCGGAAGGGGCCGCCGCTGGCCGTCAGGATCACCTCGGCCACGTCTTCCAGCGCTTCTCCGGTCAGACATTGGTACACGCCCGTATGCTCGGAATCAATTGGAACCAAGCGTCCACCACCCCGCGCCGCCGCTTCCCAGATCAGGGCTGCCGCCGTAACCATCGCCTCTTTGGTCGCCAGTGCCACCGCTCGCCCCGCTTCCAGCGCCGCCCGTGTGGGGGCCAGTCCGGGTAGGCCGCTCATGGCGTTCACCACCACATCGGCGGGCAGGGTGGCGGCCTCGGTAGGATCGGCTATCAGTTTAATTTCAGGAAACTGCGTGCTGAAACGGGTCATAGCTTCGGCGTACACGCTGCCGTCTACGCTGACAACTGTGGGCCGCCACTCGGTGATCTGCGCCGCCAGCAAGTCCAGATTGCGCCCGGCGGCCAGCACGCCCACCTTCCATCCCCGCTCCCGCGCCACGTCCAGCGTTTGCGTGCCTATGCTTCCGGTACTGCCCAACACAGTCAAGTTCATCGGGTACAGCATGCCGCAAAGAAGGCTTTAAGAACGTGGATCGTAGATCGTGGTTTCCGGTTTCCCCACGATCTACGATCCACACTCCGGTCTCTATCCCATGCCCATGCTGATATGCAGGAACAAATAAGTGACCGGAACCGCAAAGAGCAGGCTGTCCAGCCGATCCAAGAATCCGCCGTGACCGGGCAGGCTCGTGCCGCTGTCTTTGGTGCGGAGCGAGCGTTTCATCAGGCTTTCGCTGAGGTCTCCGAGTTGGCTGGCACTCGCCACCAGAATGGAATACAGCAGGGCGTCCAGCGGTGACCAGATGTGGGTCAGTTGGGTCATCAGCAGCACGGTGAGGAAGCTGAGCAGCAGGCCGCCCAGTGCGCCTTCCACCGTTTTGGCGGGGCTGACTTCGGGGGCCAGTTTGCGCTTGCCGAAAAAGTAGCCCACGAAGAATCCGCCCACATCTGCCGAGATGGTGGCCATCAGCGGCAGCGCAAAATACAGCAGACCCAGTTCGGCGTTGGGGGTGTAGCGCAGCAGCAGGAAGTAGCCCAGCAGCCACGGAATGTACAGCAGCCCGAACAGCGAGTACACGATCCGTTCCAGCGGGCGCTCGCCGGGGCGCATGACTTCCATAACCAGCATGTAGCCCACCGCCACCGTCAGCACAGCCTCGCGCCAGGAGCCGCCCGGCCAGGGCGCCTGCGGCCACATGGGCAGGCTCGCCACGATAATGGCCGCCGAAAATACGCCGAGGCTCACGCGCCGCACATCTATATCGTTGCGGTCTAGCATTCGGATGTACTCGAACAGGCCCATGACCGATAGGAACACCAGCGCGGGCAGCAAGGCCCACCAGCCGATCCACACGATCACGCCCACGATGGCGAATCCGACCAGCGAGGTCATCAGGCGCGTCCAGAGGGTTTCCATTACCGTGTTTCCATCAAATACGGCTCCATCAGGCGTGGGTGTCCATCAGGGCCGGGATAACAACGCGCCGCCGGAAGGCCCGGCGGTCACGCGCTGCACATTTAAAAAGGGGCAGAGGCAGCGTGGGCAGACTCACCCGAGGATTTCCTGCTCCTTCTTGGTAAACGTCAATTCCACGCGGGCGATGTATTCGTCGGTGATTTTCTGTACCTCGGCCTCGCCACGCTTGATCTCGTCGTCACCCACGCCTTCCATCTTCTTCACTTCGTCCAGCGCGTGCTTACGCAGGTTCCGCACCACGATTCGGGCGTCCTCGGCGTAGTTCTTGGCGTTCTTCACAAGGTCTTTGCGGCGTTCCTCAGTCAGCATCGGCAGGCTGATAAAGATGGTGTCGCCCTTGTTGTTGGGATTCAGGCCCAGATCGCTGTCGCGGATGGCCTTCTCGATTGGGTTCAGTGCGCCCCGATCCCAGGGAGAAATAACGAGCGTGCGCGCGTCAGGCGTCGTGATACTGGCCACCTGATCGATCGGGACAGTGGAGCCGTAATAATCCACCACGATCTTCTTCAGAATGCCGGGGTTGGCGCGGCCTGTACGCAACACACTGAGGTTGTTTTCCAGCGCCTCAATGGCTTTGGTCATGCGTTCGCGGGTATCGGACTGAATGGTTTTAAGGTCTGCCATAATTGAAATCTCCTAAACAAGTGCAGTCTTGGGGGCCGGATCCCTGAGCAGCGTTACTGGGGAAGCAAAAGCGGGCCATCGGGTGAGTTAAAGCGGAGAAGCGCCCCGGACAGCAATGGTCGGATTCTACCGTGATGTCAGGATGTCTGCCCTTTTGCAATCTTTCGGCTTGCGCTGTTGCGCTTCCAGACCGCTGCCTGAAGACACCGCTGCTTCAGGCTCAAGTTCAGGGCGTCTGAATCAGTGTGCCCACGCGCTCGCCCGCAAACAGGCGCTCCAGGTTGCCCTGCTCGAACAGGTCGAACACCACGATAGGCAGGCCCTTATCCATGCACAGCGTAATGGCGGTGGCGTCCATGACTTCAAGTCGCTGATCCACCACGTCCAGATGGGTCAGGGTGTCGTAGCGTTTGGCGTCCGGGTTCTTGCGGGGATCGGAATCGTACACGCCATCTACCTTGTTTTTTGCCATCAGCACGACTTCCGCGCCAATTTCCAGCGCCCGCAGCGTGGAGGTGGTGTCGGTGGTAAAAAAGGGCGCACCGTTGCCGCCACCAAAAATAACCACGCGGCCCTTTTCGAGGTGACGCATGGCGCGGCGGCGAATGTACGGCTCGGCCACCGCCGCCATATGAATGGCGCTCATGACGCGGGTGGGCTGTCCGGCGGTTTCCATGGCGTCTTGCAGGGCCATGGCGTTCATGACCGTGCCCAGCATGCCGATGTAGTCGGCGGTGGCGGCGTCCATTCCCGCGCCGTTGCGTGCCCCGCGCCAGAAGTTGCCGCCGCCGATCACGATAGCGAGTTCAATCTCTTTGCCCGCAATGGCGGCAGTCAGCAGCCGGGCCAGCCGCGCCGTCGTGTCGGGGCTGATCCCAAAGCCGTTTTCATCGGCCAGAAATTCTCCGGAAAGTTTAAGCAGCACTCGTTTAAACATGAAGTACCTCGAAGGAGGAGATGACGAGAGAGGCGCAGGTCAGGTGATACAGCAAAAAGGAGCGGCTGTGATGGGCCGCCCCGGCTGTTTATCTGCTTAAGAGCTGATCTCGAAGCGGACGAACTGCTTGACTGCCGCGTCTCCGAGGTACTGCGCCACCGTCATGCTGTTGTCCTTCACGAACTTCTGCTCGGGCAGCACTTTTTCTTCGTAGAACTTGCTGATCTGCCCGTTCACGATCTTTTCCACAATTTGCTGAGGCTTGCCCTCGTTGAGTGCTTTATTGGTCAGGATTTCGCGCTCTTTTTCAATGTCGGTGCTGTCTACCTCGTCACGCGACATGTACTGAGGACGCTCGGCGGCCACGTGCAGGGCCACGTCTTTGGCGTGGGCTTCGCTGCCGCCCGCCACGCGTACCAGCACGCCGATCTTGCCGTTGCTGTGCACGTATCCGGCCAGGGTTTCGCCCTCGGCGGCTTCCACGTAAGCCACCCGGCTCAGCACCAGGTTCTCACCGATTCGGCCAGCGGCGGCGGCCACTGCCGTGCTCACGGTTTCGCCGTTCAGATCAGTGTTCCTGAAGGCTTCCACGTCGCTCGTACCTGCGGCGAGGGCGGCCTGTGCCAGGGACTGTACGAGGGCCTGAAAATCGGAGTTGCGGGCAACGAAATCAGTCTCGCTGTTCACTTCCACGATGGCGGCCTTGTTGCCGTCCACCACAAAACGCACGAGGCCTTCTTTGGCTTCACGGTCGCTCTTCTTGGAGGCCTTTACGATGCCGCGCTCACGCAGCAGGGCTATGGCCTTTTCTTCGTCGTTGCCAGAGTCGGACAGTGCTTTCTTAACGTCCATCATGCCCGCGCCCGTCAGTTCGCGTACTTTCTTGATCGATTCCATCATGGTGAGTTCCTCCGTAAATTGGCTTTCGCGCGGTTAGGCAGCGTTGATTCAGGACTGTGACTTAGACGAATTGTGACTAACAATAGGGGCGAATCCGAACCATTGGCCGGACACGCCCCCACTTGTGTTCCGGTTCTAAACTTAGCTGCGGCCTTGGCTGCTCGTCAGTTGGCTGGTGTCGCCTTCTGCGCCGCTCTCGGCTGCATCCATTTCGGGGGTGCTGCCTTCCACGCGCTCGCCGCTCACGTCTTCGCCGCCGCCACGTGCTTCCACGAGCAGGTCACCGATGCGGTGCGCGATCAACTGGATGGAACGGATGGCGTCGTCGTTGCCGGGCACGATGTAGTCGATGACATCGGGATCGGAGTCGGTGTCGGCCAGTGCAATCACGGGGATTCCGAGACGGTTGGCTTCCTGCACGGCGATCACTTCTTTGGTGGGATCGACCACGAAAATAGCGTCGGGCAAACGGGTCATCTTGCGGATGCCGCCCACGAAACGCAGCAGGCGCTCACGCTCGGCCCCCAGCTTGATGCGCTCGGCCTTCAGGCGGTCATTGATGCGGCCCGACTCGAACATTTCGTCGAGTTCGTTCAGGCGGTCAATGCGGGTACGCATGGTTTTGAAGTTGGTGAGCATTCCGCCCAACCAACGGCTGGTGACGAACGGCATACCCGTGCGGCGGGCTTCGAGTTCCACGATTTCCTGCGCCTGCTTCTTGGTGCCCACGAACAGGATGACGCCGCCGCGCTCGGCCAGTTCTTTGATGAAATCAAAGGAGCGGTCGACCTGCTTCAGGGTCTTCTGAAGATCGATGATGAAAATCCCGTTGCGCTCGGCAAAGATGAAGCGCTTGAATTTGGGGTTCCAGCGCTTGGTTTCGTGGCCGAAATGCACTCCGGCTTCGAGCAACTGCTTCATGCTGATGTACGACATGTTCTCTCCTGAGCGTTACTAGACGGGCCAAGTTTGCGTTCCCCGTGCCAACCCACCGTCAGGCCGCCGTGCAGCTTCGCAGCTCATGCAGGCGGTTTTCGGTCTTCGGGTCAGGCCCAAGCGCGACGCTCCAGCGCGGATGGGCAGGGTCACGGGCGCACCCAACGGGAGACTATATCAGAGTTTGAGGGCGGGGGGTTTGGCGGGGTGGGGCGGTCAGAGTGGAGAGGTCTAAGGGTCTAAGGTATTGGGGCGGGGCGTCGCTGTCGCTGAACTGCCTCTGTCTGCTTCACAGCTCTACGACTCCCACAGGGGGCCAGGGCACCGCATCAGACGGGGGCCGGAGCTGGGGGCTATTGGAGCGTCAGCGATTGCCCTTGCCTCTCCTTAGACCCTCGACCCTTGACCCTTAGACACCCTTCGCCCCAATTCAGTTGGCAGCCAACGGCGTACCTGCGGGCGGCTCCCTGCGCTGGGCGATGCCGAACAAGCCCATACCTGCGCTCATGGCTGGGCCGACGGTCAGGGCAAACACCAAGGTGCCCCACCCCACCGGGCCGCCCAGCAGCAAGCCTGTGGCCAGTACCACCACTTCTACCCCAGTGCGGGTACGGGCCACAGGCCAGCCGTACACGCGCCGCAGCCCCAGCGTCAGGCCGTCGCGGGGGCCAGCGCCAAGGCCCGCCGCCACATACGTTCCGGTTGCCAGCCCCAGCAGCGCCACACCCAACGCAAACTGCACCCAGCGCAGGCCCAAGCCTTGCGGGTCGGGCACTAGAGGCCCCAACACATCCAAAAATACACCGATAAATATGACGTTCAGTACGGTGCCGGGGCCAATCGGCTCCCGCAGTTTCAGAGCCGTAAACGCCACGATCACCAGCCCAGTCAGGATGCTGACCACGCCCACGCTGAGCGGCAAATGCCGCGTAATGCCCACATGCAGCACCTCCCAAGGCGCGACACCTACGCGGGCATCGAGCATCAGGCGCAGGCTCAGGCCGTACAGAAACAGCCCGAACAGCAGCAGGGCGTAACGCCCCAGCGCGGGCAAACGCGTGAGGGCAACGAGGGGAGCGGGGCGGGTCACGCGGGCCACTGTAGCCCATCGTGGCAGGCGGATTCCGAAATCTCTCGCCGTGTGGTCAGCAGCAGGCGGCCACTCTACTTCTGGGCTTTTTTCTCTGAGGCCCCCCGCACCTTCTGGCCCTGGTCAGCGTGGAGGCGAGGCATTGCCAATTCACCTGTGGGCAGACTGGCGGGGCATTCCAGCGGTGGGAGAGGAGTGGTCACAAACGGGGCCAACGTCTCCCTCAGCGCCTCCCGGAGCACCCGCAGTTGCTCGGCGTTGGCGGCGGCGTGGGCAGCGGCGTCGGTCATGGGATGCAGCGTAAACGGTGCGGGACGGGCACGTTGCCGCACATGCCGCGCCGCCTACAGAAGATGAACGGCAGAACGTGAAGGCCCCCGGCTCTCCGAACAGCGTCATCCTTTACACTGGCAGGGTTGCCGCGCCGCCCTTGGTTATAAAACTGGTCAGGCTGTGTGCGGAGAAAGAGGAGCGAACATCATGGGCTTAGCAATTGGAATCGTCGGATTACCGAACGTCGGGAAAAGTACGCTGTTTAACGCCATTACGCGGGCGGGGGCCTTGGCTGCCAACTACCCGTTTGCCACCATCGAACCCAACGTGGGCCGCGTCATGGTGCCCGACGAGCGCCTGTCGGCCCTGAGCCGTATCTTTACCAAAGGCGAGCGCGTGCCGCCCATTATTCCCACCTTCGTGGAATTCGTGGACATTGCCGGACTGGTGAAGGGAGCCAGCCAGGGCGAAGGCCTCGGTAACCAATTCCTCGCCAATATCCGTGAGGCCGACGCGATTGCCCATGTGGTGCGCTGCTTTGAGGACGGTAACGTCATTCATGTGGCGGGCCGCGTCGATCCCCTCGACGACATCGAAACCATCAACACCGAACTGATTCTGGCCGACCTGAACGGCTTGGAGAAGCGCCTCTCCAACCTTCAGAAGAAGGCGAGGGGCAACGATAAGGAAGCCAAAGAGCAGGCGGACTTGGCTGAGCAGATTCTGGCCGTGTTGGGCGAAGGCAAGCCCGCCCGCGCTGGAACCTACGACGCACCCATCCCCAAAGAGTTTGGCCTGATCACCACCAAGCCAGTAATTTACGTGGCCAACGTGGGCGAAGACCAGCTGACCGAAGACAACGAGTACGTGAACATCGTGCGCGAATATGCCGCCCGCGAAGGCGCACAGGTCGTGAAAATCAGTGCCCAGATTGAAGGCGAACTGGCCGAGATGCCCGAAGACGAGGCCGCTGCCTTCCTGACCGATCTGGGCGTGGAGGAAAGTGGGCTGAATCAGCTCGTGAAAGTGGGCTACGAAACGCTGGGCCTGATCACCTTCATCACGTCGGGTGAAAAGGAAGTGCGGGCCTGGACCATCCGGCGCGGCGAAAAAGCCCCCGAAGCCGCCGGAGAAATTCACAGCGATCTGGAGCGCGGGTTTATCCGGGCCGAAGTAATCGAGTGGGAAAAAATGGTGGAAGCGGGCGGCTGGGCCAATGCCAAAAGCAAGGGCTGGGTCAGAACCGAAGGCAAAGAGTACGTGATGAAAGACGGCGACATCATGAACGTCTTGCACAACTCGTAAGAACATTTGTCGTCAGAGCGGGTGTTGTGCCAGCCCTGACGACCGAGTGAAGGGAAATGGTGGCGTTTGGCTTCGGCCTGCGCCCCCTTTTAGTTCGGTTTGATCGCCGCCCTGCACCCCCCACACCGCGCCAGAACACCTACCGATTGCTTCACAACAGCGGTAGACTAGGAAGGTGCTGAATCTCTTGCGTCGCCCCGCCACATTGCCTGCCGATCTGGAAACGGGGCTGGCAGAATTGGGGCTGGACGGCACGCAGCACGTCATCGTTCATGCCAGCCTGAAGTCGTTCGGCACGCTGGAAGGTGGAGCGCGGGCTGTCGTAGATACATTGGCCGCCCGCACTGCCACGCTGGTGGCCCCTTCGTTTACCTATAACACTCTGCTTCGGCACGCCACCTCGCCCATTCATGCCCGCTTTCACCGCGATAGCCGGGTCAGCCGCGATATTGGCCGCATTCCGCAAACACTGGTCGAGCGGGCCGAGGCGCTGCGTTCCTTCCACCCCACCCTGAGTTTTGTGGCGCTGGGCGCGGAAGCAGAGCGGGTGGTGTCGTCCCAGACCTTGGCGAGTCCTTACCAGCCCATCGGCTCCCTGTACGACCTGGACGGTTACGCCCTGCTGATGGGTGTGGATTTTGGCAGCAATACCAGCGTGCATTACGGCGAACATGTGGCCGGAATGCCGCTGTTGACGCGTTATGTCCCGTTGGGCGGCGGCGTGTTGCCCACCGCGTTTCCCAACTGCTCGGCAGATTTCGAGCGGCTGGCCCCGCTGGTGCAGGCGCGTTCTGCCCGTGTGGGCGCGTCCGAACTGCGGCTCTACCGCGTGCGCGAACTCGTAGACGCCACCGTGTCCATGCTGACCCGCGACCCGGAAGCCCTGCTGTGTACCTACAGCAGTTGCCGCTGCCAGGAAGTGCGGCGGCTGGTGCGGGCCAACGGCCTGACGCCCCGGCCTCACGGCGGTTAGAAGCAGCAAGCTTAAGCTTTGTCTGCTCTCTAAAAACTGGCTTACCGTTTCTCGCTGCTGTGCCCCGGCCTCACCCGCAGCGCCTCATTCACATAATGGGCAGCGTGATTGGCGGCTACCGCTGCCTGTGCAAACGCCAGAGAAATCAGCTTGAACTGGCCGCCGCTGAGGGCCACATCGCCCACCGCGAACACGCCCGACAGGTGGGTCTGGCCGCCGGGGCCGTCCAGCACGTATTCGCCCTGCCAGTCCAGCGGCCAACTCTGAAGGGGCGACAGATCGGGCAAGTAGCCGTTCAGAATCAGCACGGTTTCAGCCTGCACGCGTACGGTTTCGCCGTCTACGGTCAGGTGTGCGCCGCCCGGCACAAGGTTCATCAGGATGGCGGGGGCCAAGATGGTAATTCGGCCCGTGGCACGGCAACCTTCCAGTTCGGCCAGTTCAGTTGGCTCACCCCGGAATCCGGCGCGGCGGTGTGTGAGGGTCACGGAAGCCCCGGCCCCGGCCAGTTCCAGCGCGGCACGGGTAGCCTGGGGCACGCCGCCCACCACCAACACTTGCCGCCCTGCCAGCGTGCTGGGTTCGGGCAGGTCGGTTCTCACGTCGGGATGCGACCCCGCGCCGGGCACCCGTGACTCACGCGGCAGCAAGGCTCCCATGCCCGCCGCCACGATGACTGCGCCCGCCGCAAAGGTGCCAGAATCGGTGCCCACCAGCCAGCCGCCGTCGCCATCAGACGTGAGGGTGCGGGCCACCTCGTTCACCCGGATGTCCACATCCAGCGTGTCCAGTTGGCCCAGCAAACCGGCCACCACGCTCGCCGCCCGCGTGCTGGGCAGACCCGGTACGTCGTACACCACCTTGTCGGGGTAGAGGGCCATCAGTTGCCCGCCCACCTCGGCCCGCGCCTCCACCACCCGAACCTTCAGGCCGCGCCACGCCGCATAAAAGGCCGCGTGCAGCCCAGCGGGGCCGCCCCCAATGACCAGAATGTCGGAGCGCAGGGGCGGGGCAGGGGACATATTCAGATTCTAAGGGGTGGGCAGTCAGGAGTTAGTGGCTAAATGCCATAGGAACTGGTCGTTCTGGCCACTTACCCACTGTTCCGCTGACCACTAACCGTTGTTCACCGCTTCCGGTGCGTCAACATCTCGTGCTTATGCACCACCTTCGCACGCGGGCGGCCCAGCGTTTGCCCATGCGACAGCTCGTGGGCGTCCAGCGCCTGCCAGTCCTCAAAGGTGTACACGTCCACGCTTTTGCCCGCCAGCAACGCGTCTACGGCCTCGGCGCTGGCCTGGGGCGCGGGGGACAGCAGGCCCGCCGCCACATCGCTGAGCAGGTGGGCCACCGTGTCTGTCGCGTCTTTGCGGTTGGTGCCCACCACGCCGCTCGGCCCGCGCTTGATCCATCCGGCGGTGTACTCGCCGGGGCGGCCTTCCACGCGACCTTCTGCGTTGGGAATCACGCCCCGGCGCTCGTCGAAGGGCACTCCAGGCAGGGCCACGCCCTTGTAGCCCACCGAGCGCAGCACCATCTGCACGGGCAGGGTTTCAAATTCGCCCGTACCTACCGCGTTGCCTGCCTCGTCCAGCGTATTGCGCTCTAGTTTCAGGCCCGCCACGTGGCCGTTGCCGTCGTCCAAAATCTCGGTGGGGGAAACCAGAAAACGCAGATGAATTCGGCGCGGCTTGCCTTCTGGCGTGCGTCCGGCGAAATCACGCAGCACTTCCAGATTCTTCTTCACGGCGTTGTCGGTGATCGCGGCTTCGGCGGCCTCGTCTACCAGCACTTCTTCGGGCTTCACGATGGGGTCGGCCTCGTGCAGCTCGCCAAACTCGCGCAGTTCCTTGGTCGTGAATTTGGCCTGTGCCGCGCCGCGCCTGCCCAATACCCACACGTCGCGCACGTGGCTGTGGGCCAGAGCTTCCAGCGCATGCGCCGCGATGTCGGATTCGTGCAGTTCGGCCACCGTTTTGACCAGAATCCGGCTGACGTCCAGCGCCACGTTGCCCACGCCGATCACGGCCACACCCCCGGCGGTCAGCACCATGTCACGGGCAGCGGCATCGGGGTGGCCGTTGTACCACGCGACAAATTCGGTGGCGCTCATGCTTCCGGTCAGGTCTTCGCCGGGAATGCCTAGGCGGCGGTCACTGCTGGCCCCCACCGTGTAAATCAGGGCGTCGTAATGGGCGCGGGCTTCCTCGTGCGTCAGGTCGGTGCCGAATTCTACGTTGCCCAGAAAGCGCACACGGGGGTCGTTCAGGGTCTTCTCAAAGCCCCGCGTCACGCTTTTAATCGTCAGGTGGTCGGGGGCCACGCCGTAGCGCACAAGGCCGTAAGGCGTGGGCAGACGGTCATACACATCTACCTGCACAGGCACGCCCGTTTGCTTGATGAGGGCTTCGGCGGCAAACACTCCGCTGGGGCCGCTGCCGATCACTGCCACGCGCAGGGGACGTTCGGGGCTGTACGCCGACTGGGAAAGGGCATCCGTCATGCTTCCGAGTCTACGCATACTCGCCGCCGCCCTTGGGGTGGAAATCTGGACGAATAGTGTTACATGTACAGAAACAGGGTGGGTAGCTGGGGAGTGCAGCGGCTGGATTCAAACGAATTGCACGGCAACCCTCAGGCCACCAACTCCCGCCTGCCCCCCTTGCGCCGACTGACCACCATCAGGCCGCAAGCGACGGCAGCCAGTACGGCGCACAGCCCGAATACGCTGCCGTAGCCGAATGCCTGCGCCCAAGCCCCCGACAGCAAGCCCGCCACCAGGTTTCCGGCGCTGCCTGTATTGGCAAATAGCGTGGTAGCCGCGCCCACCCGTCCGGGCATCAATTCCTGAAAGTAGGCCATGCCGAGGCAGGACGCGATGGCGATGACCACGGCGCGGATGACCTGGGCCGCCAGCATCAGGCCCAGCCATGCGCCGCCCACCAGCCCGCCCAGTCCGGTCAGCAGGCTGTAGGCGGCCAACAGTCCGAAGGCCACCACCATCAGGGTCGCCGTGCGGAAACGTGGTGGCCGCAGCACGAAGCTGAGCATGATGGGAATTTCCAGCAGGGCGCACAGGCCTACCAGCAGGCCCACCTGCCCGGTATTGCCGCCCAGTTCCTGCGTAATGAACAAGGGCAGGGCCACCGCGCCCATAGCCAGGGAAGTGCCGTACAGAACGAACCCCAGCGAAATCAATTGCAGTTGGCGCGGGCCGACAGGTGCGGGCGTTTCGGTGAGGTTGGAGGCGATAGAGGCGGCGGCCAAGGCAGCACGCGAACGCCCCCGGCTGAAGATGACCGGAAGCGCGGCCCCCACATACGCCGCCGCCGCGCACAGGAACAGGCCCCGGAAGCCCAGCGCCCCCACCAGTACCGACCCCAGCAGCGGCCCCGCCACCCACGCCAACGAAAACACCGAGCGCAGGGTGGTCAGACCATTTTGGGCGGCCTCTGCCCCCGCTGAGCCGAACTGTACCCGTGCATAGGCGAACAGCTGCGGGAACGACGACGCGCCCGTGCCCAGCAGCAGCGCCCCGATCAGCAGCAGCGGCACATAGGCGGTGGTGGTGGTCAGCATGACAAAGCCCAGCGCGGCGCTGCCCATGCTGAGCAGCACGGCGGGGCGGCGGCTGGGCAAGCGGTCAGACCAACGCCCGATCAGGGTACTCAGCACAATGCTGCCCACCGATGTCACCGTCAAAAAGAGGCCGAGTTGCAGCGGCGACATCTTGGCCGTCTCTACCGCGAACAGCGGCATGAAAGGCGCAGCAAACGATGTTGCCAGCCCCATCATGAACGCGGCGATCAGCATGGGCAGCGCGGCAGGCAAACGGCGCAGCGTGGTCAGGGCGGGGGCGGTCATGGGCGCGGCAGGGGGCAGATGAAAGAACAAGAGAGAGGAGCAAAGAACATAGCCGCCCTATTTGACTCCTTCTGGCCCGCAAAGTGGAACGCCCGGCCTTCAGACCGTGTTAGCCTCGCACCTGTGACCCAGACAACTTGGATAATGTCGCCCTTTTTCCGGAGTGTTCGGCCTTGATTTCCGCCCTGACCTTGGCCGTGATCGGCATTGGTATCCTGGCGGGCGTACTGGGGGCCATTCTTGGCCTCGGCGGCGGCGTCATTGTTGTCCCGGCGCTGGAATTTGTGTTGCCGTACTTTGGCCGCGAGATCAGCATCAGTCAGGCGGTGGCCGTGAGCCAGATCGGGGTGCTGGCGGTGGGCCTCAGCGGGGCGGCCAGCTATTTGCAGCAGGGGTTGGTGCGGGCGCGTACCGGCTATCTGCTGTCGCCGTACACCATCGCGGGCGGCGCGGCGGGCAGCTTTTTGGGGCTGGTGCTGCCTGCGCGGGCGGTGGCAACGGTGTTTGCCTGCCTGTTGCTCTACTCCGCTTACAACCTGTTGCGCGGCCTGCGGCGGGTCGAGGTAGAACGCCAGCCCTCGCGCCTCGTGCCGCCTGCCATGACCTTTGCCGGAATCATGAGCGGACTCCTGGGCATCGGCGGGGGCACCGTGCAAGTTCCGGTGCTGAACCTGCTGGCGGGCGTGCCGATCCGTCAGGCGATTGCCACCAGCACCTTCATCATGGGCCTGACGGCCGTGGGCAACGCGCTGGTGTATCAGGCGGGCGGATTGCTGGACGTGCGCCTAGCCGCCGGAATCGCGCTGGGCGTCCTGATCGGGGCACGGGCCGGAGCGGGCCTGCAAAGCCGGATTCCCGCCGCACAACTGAAACTGTTTTTCAGTCTGCTGCTTATTTTTACCGCTGTGCAACTTCTTTGGAAGTATTGGGGGAATGGATGAGTGCTGAGGGTCAGAAATCTGAGTTGGCAGGCTTGCCCGCGTGGTTGTATCCGGCTGGGTTCTGGTTGTCGGTGGCGTTGTTGGCGGTGGGCGTGTTCTTCCCCGATTACGCCGTCGTGGGGGTGGCGTGCGTGGCGCTGGTTCCCGTGTTGGCGGCGGTGTGGGTGGCGTTCGGCGCTTGGAAGGTAGACCGCCGCCTCAGCTTGGCGGCATTGGCAGCTTTAGCAGGGTTGGGGTTGGTTGTTGTGGTGAAGGGGTTTATTTGAGGGCGGTGTGTGAAGCTTGCCCCACCCCCCAGTCCCCTCTGCTGCGCAGCTTTGCAAGTACCCCACCGGGGAGGGGGAACGACGCTCCGCTGAGGAGGACTGATCTTGTTGCGTCCACACCCGGCTTGCTCGTTCATCTGAAGCGAAATTGCCAGTCGTCTTGACACTGGAATTGGCCCGCGCGTTGCACGCACCTTGGGGCCTCACACTGAATTGGGCGGGGACGATCTAGGGTGGCAATTCGGGCGGTATTGCCCTCGCCCTTTGTGGGAGAGGGGCGCTGTACAACAGCCGGGTGAGTGAGCGTCAGCGATTGCCCCTCCTTAGACACTCAGACCTTTAGACTTTCCCCGCCCCTTGCCCGCTTCCTCATCCGATAGACAAATGCCCCCGCCGCGCCCTAAACTTTGAACCGAGTTCAATAATCCAACCGGGTTCAGACTGTTGGCCCATGCTGAGGGCCGCAGTCCCTGATCGCCCGTTTTCTCTCTCCCCCGGAGGACATATGCAGAAATTACCCGTGAACATTCGTCAGGCCGCCGTAATTGGTGCAGGCGTGATGGGCGCTGCCATCGCCGCGCAGCTTGCCAATGCTGGCATTCCCGTGCTGCTGCTGGACATTGTTTTGCCCGATAATCCTGACCGGAATTTCCTTGCCAAGCAGGGCATCGCGCGGGCACTCAAAGCTCGCCCCGCCGCCTTCATGGACGCTTCCCGCGCCGCGCTGATTACGCCCGGCAACCTGGAAGACGACCTGAAAAAGCTGAAAGACGCCGACTGGATTCTGGAAGCGATCATCGAGAAGCTGGACGCCAAGCGTGACCTGTGGGCGCGGGTGGAAGGCGTGGCGAAAAAGACCGCCATCATTTCCAGCAACTCCAGCGGCATTCCGATGCACCTGCAAATCGAGGGCCGCTCCGAGGACTTCCAGCGGCGTTTCGTGGGGGCGCATTTCTTCAACCCACCGCGCTACCTGCACCTGCTGGAAGTCATTCCCACCGCCAAAACCGACCCCGCCGTCTTGCAAGAATTCAGCGACTTTGGCGAGAGCGTGCTGGGCAAAGGCATCGTGGTGGCCAACGACGTGCCTGGATTCGTGGCGAACCGAATCGGCGTGTACGGCATCGTGCGGGCCATGCAGCACATGGAAAAGACGGGTCTGACCCCCGACGAAGTGGACGTGCTGACTGGGCCTGCGCTGGGCCGCGCCAAGAGTGCCACCTTCCGCACCGCCGACCTGAGCGGGCTGGACATCATCTACCACGTCGCCAACGACCTCGGCAAAGCCACGCCTGCTGACGAAGATTTCACCCTCACGGGCACATTCCGCAAGCTGGTAGAGGAGAAGAAATGGCTAGGCGACAAAACCGGCAGCGGCTTTTATCAGAAGACCAAGGATGAGAAGGGCAAGACCAAGATTCTGAGCCTGAATCTGGAGTCGCTGGAGTATGAAGACCGGGGCAAAGTGAGCGTTGCAGTTGTGGAGGCCGTGAAAAACCAGCCCCTCGCCGCCCGTGTGAAGGCGCTGTATACCGCCGAGGGCAAGGAAGGCGACTTCCTGCGCGGCGTGATGAACGACGGCTTCTGGTACGCCTCCAAAATGGCCGGAAACGTCTCGAATCGCCTGCAAGACATCGACAACGCCCTGAAATGGGGCTTCGGCTGGGAAGAAGGCCCCTTCGAGACGATGGATGCTTTGGGCGTGCAGACCGTGATTGCCAACCTAGAGGCGCAAGGACGCACCCTGCCGCCGCTGCTGGCCGCCATGAAAGCCAGCGGACGCGAGCGCTTTTACGGTGCAGACGAAGTAGTGACACCTGCGGGCGAGCCGACGTCCTACGCCGCGCCGTATTTCATCCTGACCGACCTGAAAAAGGACGCCACCAAGGTTATCAAGAAGAAGGCTGGAGCGAGTCTGGTAGACCTCGGCGACGGCGTGCTGCTGGTGGAATGGCACGCCAAGATGAACGCGCTGGGCGAAGACCAACTGCGGATGGTGCAGGACGGCCATAAAGCCGTGCAGAGCATGGGCTACGCGGGCCTCGTGATCGGCAATCAGGGCGAGAACTTCAGCGCCGGGGCCAACCTGCCGCTCGTACTGGCCCAGGCCCAGGCCGAAGAATGGGACGAACTGGACGACGCCATCAAGCAGTTTCAGCAGACCACGACGAGCCTGCGCTTCAGCCCACATCCCACCGTTGCCGCACCCTTTGGCCTGACCCTCGGCGGCGGCGCGGAATTTACCCTGCACGCCGACCATGTGGTCGCGAGTGCCGAAACCTACATGGGTCTCGTGGAAGTGGGCGTGGGCCTGATTCCCGGCGGCGGCGGCACCAAAGAAATGCTGCTGCGCTTCACCGATCAGTTGCAGCCGGGCCAGCAAACCGGAGCCACCTTGCTTCCCGCCGTACAGCGTGCCTTCGAGCTGATCGGCACGGCCAAGGTCAGCACCAGCGCCCTCGAAGCCCGCACCCTCGGCTTCCTGCGTGCTGGCGATACAGTCGCCATGAACCGAGGCCACCTGCTGATGGAAGCCAAGCGGCATGTGCTGGCCCTCGCGCCCGGCTACATCCAGCCCACCCCCCGCACCGATATTCCCGTGATGGGCGACGCGGCCATCGGGGCCATCAAGAGTGCGCTGTACGGCATGACCGAGGGCCGTTACGCCAGCGCCTACGACGCTCAGGTCGCCACCCAACTGGCCCGAATCCTGTCGGGCGGCGTGGGTAACAACCGCACCGCCAGGGTGTCCGAGCAGCATCTGCTGGATCTGGAGCGCGACGCCTTCCTGACGCTGCTGGGCAAGAAGGGCACGCAAGACCGCATTGCCCACATGCTGAAAACGGGCAAGCCGCTGAGAAACTGAGCACCGCAGGTCATCACGGACGAAGCAGGGCGGTTTGAAGAGTAGGTGCGCGGCAAAGGGGGAGAGAATGCGAACACTGATCGTCAGCAATCTGGTGACTCTGGACGGGTTTTATGAGGGCAAAGGCCGCAGCCTGGACGCCATCTTCGAGTATTTCCATCCGGAGTATCAGGGCGATCAGAACTTCGATCACTACACCGCCGAGCGCATGCGGGCCGCCGATACGCTGATCCTGAGTGGCCGCCGCAATTTTCTGGACAACATGCGCTACTGGGAAAGTGTGGTGAACGATCCCAGCGCTACCGCCATCCGGCGCGAGTTGGCCGAGTTGCAGCGCCGCATGGACAAAATCGTGGTGTCCGATCAACTGACCCCGCAGGAGTTGGCCCCCTGGGACAGCAACACCCGAATCGTGAAGGTGGCCGACGCCGTTTCGGAAGTGGCCGTCCTCAAAGCACGGGCTGGACGGGAAATATTTATGTTCGCAGGCCGGGTGCTGTGGAATCATCTGCTGGCACACGGCCTCGTCGACGAACTGCATCTCACCACCTTTCCGGTCATTGCAGGCGAAGGCACACCGCTGTTTGTGGACAGACCGCCCGTGTCGTTTAAGCTCCTGCACACGCGCACCTGGCAGGGTTCCGGCAACGTGCTGGCCTGCTACGCGGTCAGCCAGAGCCGGGCAGAATCGTGAGTTTTGCATTCTGGGGAGGGGAGGTGAATAAGAAATGGCAATCAAGCAGACCAAACGGCTGAGCCTTCCCGCTCTGGGCCAGATTCGCAAGGGGCGTGTGCTGGGTTGGGCGGCTGTGGCGTATGCCGTAGCCCTCGGCCTCGGCACGTTGGCGGGCGCGGAGATTACCCTGCGCTCCAAAACGCGGCGGGTGAAGGGCGTGTTTGTTCCAGTCGGGCGGCGGGGCAACGACATCTGGCTGCCTGCCCTGCCCGAAACCCTGTCACGCGGCGTAATCGGCATTGTGCCGCTGAAGCCCAATAAAGGCCACGCAGTGCTGGGGCCGCCACGCCTGGCCGGAACCCTGGTGCGGCGCGGCGTGCAAGAAGAACGCGGCGTGCTGCCGCACGGAGCCTTGGCATGGGCCTCCAGCTTCGTGTACAACGGCACGCCTGCCCAATTGGGCGTGGACTACACCGACACCACCGTCTCTACGCCAGTGGGGGAGATGCCCGCCTGGCACATTCCCCCAAGTTCCGGCGAACCTGACACGCTGATCATCGTGATTCACGGGCACGGCGGGCAGCGTTCTCAGGCGCTCCGGATGCTTCCGGCATTGCAGCGCACCGGGGCAGGCTCGTTGTTCGTCACCTTCCGCAATGCGTTTGGTGCGCCGCGCATCGGCAAGGGCTACCACTCTCTGGGTGACACTGAGGCCGAAGACGTGCTGGCCGCATTGGAGTGGGCCAAAGCCAATGGCTACCGCCGCGCCGTGTTGTACGGCTTTAGCATGGGCGGCAACGTGGCCCTGAGCGTGCTGCGCGAGAAGTTCCAACCCTTTCCCATTCCCGTGCTGGGCGTCATGCTGGACTGTCCGGCCCTCGACTGGCGCGATACGATTCGCTGGCAGGGGCAACGCTTTGGCCTGCCGCCCATCATGGCCCGCCAGACCGCCCGCTTTGTGCAGCGCCTCGTGACCCGCCGCTCGGGGCAGGACTTCGACGCTGTAGACCAGCTTCAGGCCGCGCCCCGCTTTACTGTGCCGATTTTGCTGTTTCATGGCACGCGCGACCGTACCATTCCTATTGCTCAGGCCGATGCGCTGGCCGCCGCCCGCCCCGACATCGTGGAATACCACCGCGTAGAAGGCGGCAAACATATTCGGGTGTGGAACATAGACCCGGAGAAATATGACGCAGCGGTAGAGGGGTTTGTGGCGCGGGTGGTGGGGGGTGTGGGATGACGCTCCCAGAGTTCTACGAGACACTAAGCTCTGTAGATAGATTCCGACATGCTGCCGTCAGAGTTTTCAATGGATTGAGGAGTAAGTTGGATGACATCGAAAATTGTAAAGATGGTACGCAGTTCGACGATGCAAGGATACCGTTCCCTGTAGTCACGTCTTATATAAGTTTTGAGCTGGCACCCGGTACTCTAGAATGGAACGTTCGTACTTGGCTTAGGCCAAGCGACTACAAGATTCGTGGTGCAGTGTGCCAGAACAACAGACCATACCCACAGTGTTTGTTCCGTGATTCTAGAGTTAAGGTTTACAGCCTTCGACGAATGGATAGCGGCGCGCTCTTCGGTGGAAACGGCTGTGTTAGGTGACTTACAGCAGGCTTTAGAAAAGAACAACCTCAGAGAAGCGCACCAGACCGTATGGAATTTGGTGCATGTTCGGAAGGAGAATCATCATGACTTTACGTGACGCAGTTATCGTTTCAGCCGTTCGTACCCCTGTAGGCCGGGGCGTTAAAGGCACGCTCGCCAACACTCGCCCCGATGATCTGGCCGCCCTCGTGCTGAATGAAGCCGTGCGGCGGGCAGGCGTTGACGTGTCCCTCGTGGAAGACGTGTATCTGGGCTGCGCCATTCCCGAAGCCGAACAGGGCTTGAATGTGGCGCGAATGGCAGCGCTGCGGGCCGGAATGCCCGATACGGTGGGCGGCGTGACCGTGAACCGCTTTTGCTCCAGCGGGCTGCAAACCATCGCTATGGCGGCGGCAGCCATTCAGTCCGGGCAGGCCGACGTGATGCTGGCGGGCGGCGTGGAAAGCATGAGCATGGTACCCATGAGCGGCCACAACCCCAGCCCGAATCCCGAACTGGTGGACGTGCGTCCCGGCGCGTACATCGGCATGGGCCTGACCGCCGAAAACGTGGCCGCCAAATACGGCGTGTCGCGTGAAGATCAGGATGCCTTTGCCTACCGCAGCCACCAGCGGGCCGCCGCCGCGCAGGATGCGGGCAAATTCGACGCCGAAATCATTGCCGTGCCGGTGCGCGTGGACAAGGTGAAGGGCACCAAGATCACGTCCACCACCGTCAACTTCGACAAAGATGAACTGATTCGCCGCGACGCCAACATTGCCGATATGGCCAAAGTACGCCCCGCTTTCAAGATGGGCGGCAGCGTCAGCGCGGCCAATTCCAGCCCCTTCTCGGATGGTGCGGCAGCCGTGCTGATCATGAGCGGCGAGAAGGCGCAGGAACTCGGCATCAAACCGCTGGCGAAGTTCCTCGGCTTTGCGGTGGCAGGCGTGGAACCCGAACTGATGGGCATCGGCCCCGTGAAAGCCGTGCCCAAAGTGCTGGCCCAAACGGGTCTCACGTTGGCCGATATCGACCTGATCGAACTGAACGAAGCGTTTGCGGCACAGAGCCTCGCCGTGGCCCGCGAACTCGGGCTGGATCAGGACATCATGAACGTGAACGGCGGTGCGATTGCTCTGGGGCATCCGCTGGGCTGCTCCGGGGCCAAGCTTGCCACGAGCGCCATCTACGAGCTTCAGCGGCGCGGCGGCGGCAAAGCCCTGATTACCATGTGCATCGGCGGCGGCATGGGCGCGGCAGGGATTATCGAGGTCTACCCGGCAGACGTGACGTTAGCGGCAGATTGAGGCAAAAATTATGAGAAGGGGCCACCGGGTTGATTCGGTGGCCCCTCTCTTTTTTGCTCTGGTCTTAGCGGTTATTCAACAGCTTTGCCGCCGCACTCTGCAATGGGCTGAAGTTCTGGCTGGCTGAGGCCAAATTCAGCTTCGTGGTGCGGTTGCTGGCAAATTGTCGTTTCACAGCATCAACGGCCAAGGTGCGGGCGGCGCTTTGGGCCTGAATTTTTGCACTCTGGCTCGTGGGCACTTCAGTAGAGGCTTGCAAAATGCCGACATACACTGCCTGACCGGGTTGCTGTGCCGTGCGACTGAATATTTCGCCTCCCCCAAAAAAGGCTGCCGAACCTTGATAGTTTTCAAATTGTCCATCGGTGTCGCTGGCGGCCAGATAGATATTGTTGCCAGTCGTGCTTAGGTCATATGAGAACGCAGTTTCCAATTTCCCCGCTGCTGTAATCGGCCCAACTACCGTAACTCCCGTTTGTGTCTGGCTCTCGTTGGTGTAGATGCCAAGCGCAACTGGGCGTCCAGATTCAATGACCTGTTCGGACAGGATCAATACGCCGCTCCCCACTATCGTGCCCGAAGTGTTGGCCGCAGCCCATGCCCATACGCCCTGATGCAGCGTTGGTGTGCGCACTGGTGCAGGCTGTGGCTGTGGTGGGGTTGGGTCGCCACCACCACAAGCCGCCAGCAGAAGGGCGGTACTGATCAGCGGAAGCATGAGGCGTTTCACACCTAAAACTTTATGGTGGACTTTTAAGGCGCGTTGCTTCATTTGCCTATCCGCTCCTCTTTCGCCGCTTGCGCTAACCTCTAGGGATGTCTTCCCCCGAATCTGTCCCAACTCCCCCTCGCCTGCGCCTCCGCATTACGGCGGCGGCAGAAGGCTACGTGCGGGCGGGCCATCCGTGGGTCTACGAATCCAGCGTGCGCGAGCAAAACCGCGAGGGCGACACCGGAGAATTGGCCGTCATCTATGACCGCCGTGACCGCTTTCTCGCTATCGGCCTGTACGATCCACAGTCGCCATTGCGGGTGCGCGTGCTGCACGCCGGAGCGCCTGCCACCCTTGATGACGCTTGGTGGGCGGCCCATCTGGATAAATCGCTCGACCTCCGCACGCCGCTGTTTGGCCCCGATACCGACGGCTACCGCCTGATCAACGGCGAATCGGACGGCTGGCCGGGACTGGTACTCGACCGCTACGGCTCGGTGCTGGTGGTCAAGCTGTACACAGCGGCCTGGTTTCCGCATCTGGAGCGGGTGCTAGGGCTGCTGGCGGCACGGTTCCCCGATTTCGCGGTGGTGCTGCGCCTCAGCCGCAACATTCAGGAGCGGGCGCGGGCGGCGGGGCTGGCCGATGGGCAGGTCATGCAGGGCGACTTGCCTCAGTCCACCGTTGTTTTTCATGAGACGGGCATTGTGTTTGAGGCCGACGTGGTGCGCGGCCAGAAAACCGGGTTTTTTCTCGATCAGCGTGAGAACCGCCGCCGGGTTGAAGGCCTGGCGAAGGGGCGGCGCGTGCTGAACGCCTTCTCGTTCTCGGGCGGCTTCAGTCTATATGCGGCGCGGGGCGGAGCCACCGACGTGGTCAGCCTTGATCTCAGCGCCCACGCGCTCGCCAGTGCCAGAAGCAACTTTGCCATGAACGCGGGCCAGCCGCGAATCGCAGAGGCCGTTCACGAAACCATTCAGGCCGATGTGTTCGACTGGCTGGCCCATACAGACCTGACTTTCGACCTGATTATTCTCGACCCCCCGAGCCTCGCCCGCCGTGAAACTGAGCGGGAAGGGGCCATTCGCGCTTACGGCAAACTGGCTGCCGATGCCATTCGGCATCTGTCGTCGGGCGGCATTCTCGTCAGTGCGTCGTGCAGCGCCCATGTCAGCGCCGACGAATTCTGGGACGCGGTGCGCGGGGCCGCCGACCACAGTGGCCGGGGCTGGCGCGAGCAGCGCACCACGCGCCACGCCCCTGACCACCACGCCTCGTTCCCCGAAGCAGAATACCTGAAGGCGATTTATCTGGAAGTGAACTGAGGAGTTGGGTAACTGTTCAGAAGAGTTTCAGAGAGAAGTAATCTTGTTGCTTCTCTCTGGCCCCATATTCTGCAAAATCAAGCCTGTCACATTTTCCAGAGACAAGGACGCATCAAAGATTTGCTCCTGAGGCACATTGAGGGTGTCACAGGCGCGGAACCAAGGCTTCATGTCGTCAACGCTAAATTCAGTCGCTTGCGGGCGGGTAGCATGCCGCCTGGCCGTCTCTTCAAAGTCGAGGTCAAAGTAGTAAAAGCGCGTGGTGCCGACGTGATCACGCTGTAGGCCTCGCAACATCCCGCCGTAGTGATCGGTATACAGAATGCCCTCTAGAACCACATGAAAGCCGTGATTAAGCGCGTACCGCACGGTCTGTTCAATCAGACCAATGTTCGCTGCATCCGGAAGATCGTGTTCCCTGAGCAGAATTCGGCGCAGGTAATCTTGCTCGACCCACGCTAGCCCGTAGCCATAGGCCTGACGCAGTGCGCGGGCCACGCTGCTTTTGCCAGAGCCAGAGTTACCCCGCAAGACGATCAGGCGCGTGTCGGGCGAACCAAAAGGCGTCACCCGAGAACTCTACCAAGCCTGAAGACGCTCCTCCAATTACTTCACCAGTTAAAATTAAACTGGTACACTACCTCCATGAATCCACGCCTGCTGTTCGCGGTGGCGGTGGGCTTGTTGCTACCCGTGCAATTTGCGCTCAACAGTGCCCTCACGCCCTACACGCATTCCCCAGTTGCCACCGCTGCCGTGTCCTACACGGTGGGCGCGTTGTTCCTCACGCTGGGCCTGCTGATTGCCGGGCGGGGTCACCTCTCGTTTGCTCCACTGCACGGCGCTCCGGTCTGGAGCTTTCTGGGCGGCCTGGTGGGCAGCGCCTACGTGGTCTCCAGCGTCGTTTTGACCCGTTCGTTGGGTGCGGCGCTGGCCGTGTCGTTGGTCATCGCCGCGCAAGTGATCGCCAGTCTTGTCTTCGACCATTTTGGTGTGCTGGGGCTGCCCAAACGTCCATTTAACAGGCAGCGGGCCGCCGTCCTCGTTCTGGTGCTGGCCGGACTTGGGCTTCAGGTTCTCCGGTGATTATTCCCCTGATCGGTGCCATCAGCGCGGGCCTCGGCCTTTCGCTGGGGCTGGTGCTGAACGTGCGGCTGGCAGCCCACAGCGGTCAACCCGTCCTCGCCAGCCTGGTCAACTTTCTGGTGGGTACGACCGTCACGCTGATTCTGGCGCTGTTGGGTGTGCTGGGGCAGGCCAGCTTCCCCGCCGGGGCCGAGGCGTGGATGTGGCTGGGCGGCGCAGTCGGGGCCGGATACGTGGTGCTGACATTGTTCACGGCGCGGCTGCTGGGCGTGGCGGCCAGTACCGCTGGGGTTACTTTGGGCCAGATTCTGGGGGCGCGAATCATCGACGCCTTCGGGCTGCTGGGCCAACCCGTGCGTCCGGTGAGTCTGACCGCCGTGCTGGGCGCGGGCCTGCTGGTGGCGGCAGTCCTAATTCTGGCCCGCGAGCGCGGAACCCGCCCGGTACAGCCATGAAAACTCCCGACCTCTTGGCCCGAATCCACCATGACTGGCGGCAGGCCCGGCCTGACCTCGACCCCTCGCCCATGCTGACCGTCATCGCCATTCAGCGCACGGGCGTCTTGCTCGGCGAAGAATTGGAAGCCTTTTTTGCTGGGCATGGTCTCACGCCGTCCAGCTTCGATGTGCTGGCGACCCTACGCCGTTCTGCACCGCCGGAAGGGTTGCCACTGTCGCAACTGGGCGCACTGATGGCGATTACGCCGCCCGCCGTGACCAAGCGGATAGACGCGCTGGAAGGGCGAAAACTGGTCAGCCGTCAGGCCCATCCTACAGACCGCCGCGCTTTTTTGGTGGCCCTCACCGCCGGGGGATTGGCCCTGGTAGATCAGGTCTTGCCGCTGCACCTCGCCAACGAACGCCGCCTCCTGGCAGGCCTGACCGAGCCGGAGCGTCAGCAATTGCGCGAGTTACTGGGCAAGTTGGATCTGCCGCTGGATCATCCTGAAGTTCCGGCCCAGCTTCCAGAATCAAGCCAACCCGGCAGCCGTCAACGCTGAAGAATCACCTTCTGAGTCGCCAAGTCCACCGGGGCCGACGAATGCTCGTGGATGATCTTCCAGGCGTCTTTGTCGGGCTGGCACACCAGGGTCAGTCGGTTGTGCATAGACCGCAACCTGACGCCTTCCGCCGAGAGGCCGCTGTAGGTCACGGCGGCGTGGATGACGGCCAGTTGATCGGCCCGCACTGTCTGTACGTCTTGCATCTCCACCCGCACGCGCTCAGTGCCCAATGACCCAAACCACCCCACCACCATGCCGCGCCAGGCCTCCGCGCCCTGATAAGCCCAGTGGCCCCACAGGTCAAAAACGCAGACCTGATCGGCGTAGAGGGCCATAAATGCCTCTACATTCTTGTCGAAAACGGCGGCGATGTAGGCGTCCAGCAGATGCTCCGGATCAAGTGGCGTCATGACTCCAACCTTAGCCCAAGTCGCCTAGCTTCTCTGCTGCCGCCCCACACAGCCAGACAAGTTCGCCTCCCTCCCAATTGTCCCGCGCCCACACGCCTATCTTGTGGGCATGAGGGCCAGGCAGCCGTGAGACAGATTCCGTCCAATTTCCATTCGCTTTGGCCTAAGTTCACGGCCCTTGCCGAAGCCGCTCCACCGGAACTCCTATGAACAACGACATTCGCACCCATCACCCGGACGGACAGGGCGAGCTGATGGCGCACGCGGTGGACGCCTGCGTGCATTGCGGCTTCTGCCTGCCCGCCTGCCCCACTTATGCCCTGCTGGGCGACGAAATGGACAGCCCACGCGGGCGCATCGTATTGATAAAAGAAGTGCTGGAAGGCGCGTTGCCGCTCTATGACGCCGCGCCCCATCTTGACCGCTGCCTCGGGTGTCAGGCCTGCGTCACGGCCTGTCCCAGTGGCGTGCCCTACGGCGAACTCATCACCAGTTTTCGCGGCTGGAGCGAGCCTCAGCGCCAGCGCAGCCCGCTCGACCGGGCCAAGCGTGCGTCCATTCTCAAGATTTTGCCTGCGCCCAAAGTGTTCAGTTTGGCAGCGCGGGTGGGCCAATTCGCCAAGCCTCTGGCCCCGCTGCTGCCCAATGCCCTGCGTTCGCCGCTGGATCTGCTGCCCGAACATGTGCCCGCCATGCAGCCCAGCGCGGCATTTACGCCTGCACGCGGCCAACGCCGGGGCCGGGTGGCCTTCCTGGTGGGGTGCGCCCAGCAAGCTCTTGCACCCAATTTCAATGCGGCTACCCTGCGAGTCCTGGCCCGCAACGGCATAGAAGTCGTGATCCCCGATGGGCAGGGCTGTTGCGGTGCGGCGGCCCTGCACACAGGCGCACGCGGCGAGGCGCTGAAACTGGTGCGGGCCAATCTCGCCGCCTTCAATCCCGATGATTTTGACGCCATCCTGAGCAACGCGGCAGGCTGCGGCGCGGGCCTGAAGGAATATCCGGCCATTCTGCACGGCCTCCCCGACGAGGCACAGGCGCAGGCTTTTGCCGCCAAAGTGCAGGACATCAGCGAATATCTGGGCGCACTCCTGGAGGATGGAGAACTGGAACCGCCCATGCCGACCTCGCGCCCCTTGAAGGTGGCCTACCACGACGCCTGCCACCTTGCCCACGCGCAGGGCGTCCGGTCTGCGCCGCGTGCGTTGCTGCGGGCCATTCCCGGCGTGACTGTGCTGGAAGTGCCCGAAGGTGATCTGTGTTGCGGCAGCGCCGGAACCTACAACCTGGAGCAGCCTGAGCTTGCTACCCAACTCGGCGTTCGCAAGGCCAAGAACATCCTGTCGACCGCGCCCGACCTGATCGCCAGCGGCAACATCGGCTGCCATACCCAGATTCAGAGCCACGCCCGCAGACAGGGCAGCCCGGTTCCAGTTATGCACACCATAGAGGTGCTGGATCTGGCGTATCGGGGAGAGCTATGACCATCGGCAAGGCTGTCCGGCCCGAAAAACAGGCGTTGACCCCTTCGCTGGGAGACAGCCTGCCCAAATCCAAGGGAGGCTCGCTGCATCCACTGGCCGCCACCCTGACGCGCCTGCTGGGCCCCCGCAAGGTCTTATCGAATCTGTCGGAGCGTCTGAATTACCGTTATGACGCCATCGCATTTGGGGCCACGCCGTTGTGTGTGGTCTTGCCCGAAAGCACGGCGGATGTGGTGGCGGCGGTCAAAGCGGCACGGGCGGTAGGTGTGCCGATTGTCGGACGCGGGGCGGCGTCTGGACTGTCTGGGGGCGCAGCACCGACAGAGCCGGGGTTGGTGATCTCGTTTACCCGCATGACCCGGCTCAGCATTGACCCTGTACGACGGGAAGCTCTCGCTCAAGCAGGGGTCATTACGCTCTCTGTGACCGAAGCGGCCAAACCGTTTGGCCTGATCTATCCGCCCGATCCTGCATCGTTTCGCACGTCTACGATCGGCGGTAACTTGGCAGAGAACGCCGGGGGGCCGCTGTGCTTCAAATACGGCGTGACCGGGGATTATGTGCAGGGGCTGGAATTCGTGGACGCTGACGGCGAGGTACATTCCCTGACCCGTGACGCGTATGATCTGGCGGGCCTGCTGATCGGTTCCGAAGGCACGTTGGGATTAATCACCCAAGCCACGTTGCGGCTGACCACCCCCCCTCAGTTCACCCGGACGCTGATGGCCCATTTTGCTGAGGTCGGTCAATGTGCCGAAGCCGTGAGTGCTGCCATTGCTGCCGGAGCGGTGCCCAGCAAACTGGAATTTATGGATCGGGCCTGCACCAATGCGATTGAGGATTACTTGCATTTGGGTTTACCCAGAGAGGCCGAAGCCCTGCTGCTGGTCGACACAGACGGGAATGATCTGGAAACGGTGGAAGAAGAACGCGCCTTAGTTGAAGCTGCTTGCCGGAATGCTGGCGGCACCGTGCGCCGCGCCGAGAGTGACGCCGAAGCCGCGCAACTCTGGCAGGCGAGACGCTCCGTCTCGCCCGCTCTGGGCCGCATTCGTCCACAGCGCATGAACGAAGACATCGTGGTGCCCAGAAGCGTCTTGCCGGAAGTCGTGCGCGAAATCCGGGCCTTGGGCGACGCCTCAGGCCTGCATCTGGTGCAGTTCGGGCACATCGGCGACGGCAATTTGCACCCCAATATCCTGTTCGATCCACGCACCGAATCGCTCGAAGCCGTGCATGACCTGGCCCATGAGGTGGCGCGGGTGGCCATCCGGCATGGCGGGGTACTGAGCGGCGAACACGGCATCGGCTCCATGAAACTGGCCTTTATGCGTGAAGCCGTGGATGCGGGCACGTTGGCGGCCCTCTGGCGGGTCAAGCATGCGCTTGACCCACACGGGGCACTGAATCCCGGCAAGGTCTTGCCTGCGGAGGAAGCGTGAACACACGGGCTAAGGGTCAAGGGTCTAAGAGTCTAAGAGTCAGAGCCGCTAGGACTCCTGCGCTGCTTCCACATCCCACACCCCACATCCCACTCCCGCCAAAGGCCAGTCATGCCGATTCTTGAGCTTTCGCCCAGTGATCAGACATTGAAGGTCACAGGCGATACACCGCTCCTGGAGGTCTATGCTGCCTTGCCTGCGGGCCTGTATCCCCCGTTTCCGCCCGTGGAATTGCCAGGTGGTGTGGGTGGCTTGGTCAGTCGTGGGGGCTTTGGGCAGAACTTCTTTTTTGCCGCTGAGGTCTTGGGCCTGACGTTCATTTCTCCCAGCGGTCAGCGCATCGTGGCGGGCGGGCGCACGGTCAAGAATGTGCAGGGCTATGACCTGACCCGGCCCTTTGTCGGCAGCTTCGGCGCACTCGGACATGCCGAAACCGTCACGCTCAGGCTTCGCCCCGGCCTGAGCATGAGGCACGTCGTGGCCCCCGGCACACTGGAAACGCTGCCCGAATCTGTCGCCCGCTTCGTGTGGCAACATGGCCCCGACCTTCATCTGATGCACTTCGGCCCCTTCCGTGAGGTAAGCCGCGCCTTGTCTGCTCTGCCCGATTCGGCAGAAGTGCCTGCTCCCGCTGACCTGAACAATGTTTTTCCCCAGGGCATCGGCTTGGGACTTCATGGCCCACTGCACGATTTCCGTACCAAACGCCTTGGCCAGAGCTGGGTCAGTGGGGGAGAGGTGCCGCCCATTCCGGCGCTGTTTGCACGCTTGGCGGCCAGTTTGTAACCTGTTGTGGTTTGGTGGCTTGAACTGTGCGACCTGTCTAGCATCCCCCCATCGGGGGCAGTATCTTTGGGGCCATGAGTAAATTCAGCATTCTCACCGCTCCCCTCCTGCTTGGGGCGGCACTGGCTACGGCAGCAGGCGCACAGACTGTCGACCTCCGCATCATGGAAACCACCGACCTGCACACCAACGCGCTGGGCTACGACTATTACCAGGACAAGCCCACTGGAGAATTCGGCTTCGAGTACACAGCCACTCTGATCCAGAATGCCCGCAAGGAAAAACGCAATACGCTGCTGTACGACAACGGCGACCTGATTCAGGGCAACCCCTTGGGCGATTACGTGGCGAAAATCAAGCCGCTGGCTGAGGGCCAACTGCACCCCATGCACGCCGCCATGCGAGTGCTGAAATACGATGCAGGCAACCTCGGCAACCACGAATTCAATTACGGCCTGCCCTTTTTGCAGGGCATTCTGAAGGCCGCGCCCATGCCCTACGTGAGCGCCAACGTGTACGCCACCGACGCCGACACCAACCCCGACAACGACCCGAACGCTTTTACGCCGTACCTGATTCAACGCAAGGTGGTCTACGACACCACAGGCCGCCCGTACATCATCAATGTGGGCGTGTTGGGTCTGCTGCCGCCGCAGATTATGCAGTGGGACAAGGCCAACTTGGAGGGCAAAGTCACCACCCGCGACATCGTGGAAACGGCGCGTAAATTCGTGCCGCAGATGAAGGCGGCGGGGGCCGATATCATCGTCACCATCGCCCATTCCGGCATTACCGCCGACTACCAGCCGGGCCAAGAAAACGTCGCCACCGAACTGACCAAGATTCCGGGCATCGATGTGGTGCTGTCGGGCCACAGCCATCAGGAATTCCCCGGCCCGGTGTACAAAAGCATTCCCGGCGCAGACATCACCAAGGGCACCATCAACGGTAAACCCGTGGTCATGGCCGGATTCTGGGGCAACGATCTGGGCATCATCGACCTGAAGCTGAACTATGACCGCAAGGCCCAGAAGTGGACGATTCAGGACGGCGTCGCCAGCATTCGCCCCATCTGGGACAAGACTGCCAAAACCAACCTCGTGAAACCTGATCCCCGCATTGCCGCCGCAGTGAAGACCGCCCATGAAGGCACACTCGCCTACGTGCGAGGGAAAGTGGCCGACCTGACCGCGCCGATTACGTCCTACTGGGCCCTCGCCCAGGACGATTCCAGCGTGCAACTGGTCAGTAACGCGCAAATTGCTTACGTGAAGGCGGCGCTTGCTGGAGGCCAGTACGCCAATCTGCCCGTGCTCAGTGCCGCCGCACCCTTTAAAGCAGGCGGGCGCAGCGGCCCCAGCTACTACACCGATATTCCCGCTGGAACGCTGGCAATCAAGAACGTGGCCGACCTGTACGTGTACCCCAACACCGTGCAGGCCGTGTTGGTCACGGGCGCACAGGTGCAGGAATGGCTGGAACGAGCCGCTGGGCAATTTCAGCAGATCGACCCCACCAAAACCGAACCGCAAGCGCTGGTCAACGAGGCGTTCCCCACCTATAACTTCGACATCATCGATGGCGTGACCTACGAAATCGACGTGAGCCAACCCTCCCGCTACGACACGGCAGGCAAGCTCGCCAACCCCAACGCCCGCCGTATCAAGAACCTGCAATTTGAGGGCAAAGCCATTGATCCATCTGCCCAGTTCGTGGTCGCCACCAACAATTACCGTGCTTCGGGCGGCGGCTCGTTTCCCGGCCTGGACGGTAAGAACATCATTCTTCAGGCTCCAGATGAAACCCGTCAGGCCCTGATCGGCTACTTTACCCAGCAAAAAACGGTGAACCCTGCCACCGACGGCAACTGGAAACTGACGCCTATCCCCGGCGCGACGCTGCTGTATGCCACCAGTCCCAACGCGGGTAAGGCGCTGCCCGTCGGTGCGACTCTGCTGCGTACCCGTGAAGACGGATTCGCGGAATACACCATCAAGTTCTGATTGAAGAGTCAAAAATAGCTCCCCGCCTGTGATGGACGGGGAGATTCGTTTATTGCCTGATTTACTTCGAGGTTGCGCCTTCCTTGGTCGTCACGTTGACCGTTCTGCCCTCGTAGAATTCAACCACACCTGTCTCTAGGTCCTGAACCAAGTAAGACTGGCGGAAAGTCCCTGCTTCACCAAAGATAACCTTGTTGCTGATGGTGCTGTTTTTAGCCAATTGAGTGTTGATACTCGTCAGTGTAGGAATCTCGGTGCCCAGGCCCTGGCCGATAGAGCTGTATTCTAGGCGCAAGACGCGGGTATCGTTCAACGTCGTTCCAGAGAGCGCCCATGTCGCCGAGGCGGGCGTAAATTTGCTGGAGGCACTTTCCTCGGTGGTGGTCAACAGGCTGCCTAAATTGGCGATTCCTGCGGCACTCCGTCTCACTTCTACCCGCATTTCTTTGATGTTGCTGTTGCCTGCTGCATCGGTTGCGGTGGCCCGCATCACGTAATTGCCGTCCGGCACAAAGGGCTGAGAGTCAATGAGGACACCCGTATTGAAGACTCGGTAGAACAACCCAGCCGCGCCAATGGGCAGATTGAAGTTGTAGGCCACGGTATTACAAACCTGTCCCACTAACGCCTCTGTTGGATTACAGACGAATTGCAACTGAACCTGATTGATACTGTCGCTGTCACTGACTTGAATAGCGACGGCGCTCTTGCGAGTCAGTACGGGCCGTTTCAGCGGATCGATGGGATTGCCATAGAAAGCAGGCAAAATGATGTTAAGTGCCGGTGAGAGGTCAACCTTGCTCAAGTTGCTGACAGTATTGGCTGTAGAAAGCTCGCGCAGTGTGGCTTCGCCAGACAACTGAACATTAGTTTTGGCACGGATCGTATAGTTACCATTCACGTACTCGGTTGCATTGAAGTCCACCGTCGTTCTGGCTTGCCATAAGCCAGGATTGACTGGTTCAATCGTAACATCGCGCGTGGTCACCAATTGCCCACGGGAATCTATGACTTCAATGACAATGCTGTTCGTCACAAAATTGAAAGCGGTATTGTTTTGCCGAATCTGAACCACAACTTCGCTAGGGCCGGACACGGAACCGCCCGTGGTAGGGGATGTTATGGAGATTGTTGGCGCGACCTTGTTGGCGACTTGGACTGTTGTCGCGGTGCTCTGCCCACGCTGATTGTTGGAGTCTATGGCTATCGCGCGGAGGGTCAAGGCACCGTCTGGGAACTTGGTGGTGTCTATGTTGAACGTGGTGTTCTCACGGTTGGCTGTGTAGGTCGTCGTGTCTACGATGCCCTTAGAATCCGTGACTTCCAGAATCAGCTGGCGCACAGTGACGCCTGCGGACACACCTGCCGACACGTTGACACTCAAGATGCTGCTGTAAGGCTGCGATCCCGTGTTGTTCACGATGATGACGGGTGCAGGTGCGCTGGCTTCCTGAGTGGCCCGCAGTGTAAAGGTGCGGCTGATGGTGGAACTGGTATTTCCTGCCGCGTCGGTGGCCGTAAACTGCACGCTGTAGGTTCCGGGTGTGCTGGGCGTAAACGGCGCGGAGTAGTTGCCGCCCGCCTGTTGCCCCAACACGGTAGTGGTGCCGTCTGGATTGGTGACTGTGGCGTTGATGCTTACCACGCTGCTTAATCTGTCGGTGGCGGTGCCGCTGATCGTAATAGGCGCGGCAGTGAATTCTTGCCCTGCCGTGGGGCTGGTCACGTTCATGTCGGGTGCCGACTGATCCACCGTGATGCTGATGCTGCTCTGGTTGGTATTCCCAAGCGGATCGGTGCCGGTCGCCACCAACACATGCGGGCCTTCGCTGAGGGCGGCGGGCGCGGGGCCACCGTCTACCGTATACGTGGGGGTCAGCGTACCGAACACGGCGTCGGTGGCTGTGGCCGTCAAGATTGGTGTGGCGTTGTTGGTCACCAAGCCGTTCAGGGGGGTCGACCACGCCACGATAGGCGCGGTTTTATCGACAAACACGCTGATCTTGGGCGCGTTCACGGTGCCCACATTGTCGGTAAAGCGCACAGCGACGTCATGCAGGCCGTCATTGAGGGTATCGAAGTTGAAATTGAACGTAGGGTTGCCTGCGCTCTGGGTTTCGGTGGCAACGACGGCGTTGCCGACCAGCAGTTCTGCCGACTTCAGGCCACTGACCGCGTTGGTGGTGGCGCTGGCCTTGACATTCAGGTAGCCGCGCACGTAATCGCGTCCTGATTGATTGACCGTTTTGCCTTGAGGGGCGGCGGCAGGCACAGACACGGTCACGGCCTGGGGCGTAATCGCGCTGCCCGTTTGCAGTTTCACGCCGCTGACCAAGGTGCTGAGGCTGGTATTGCCCGCTTTGTCGGTCACTTCGGCACGCAGTTCGTAGGCGGTGCTGTCGGTCTTTTGCGGATACCAGGGCAGGCTCCCGCTGGCCGTCAAGGTACCGACAAATTCTTCGGTGCCTGCTGCAGATCTGGCATACACCGCGATAGAAGCTATGCCGCTGCCAATGTCCTGCGCCTGCACTGCCACGCTAATAGGTGCGGCCGTAAAGTTTTGGTTGGCTGTGGGGCTGGTGATCTGCACCGTCGGAGAGGTGCTGTCTGCCGTGACGCTGATGGCCACGCTGGTTTTGTTGCCTGCTGCGTCACTGGCCACAGCAGTCAGTTGGCGAGGACCGTCGACGAGATCCACTTGAACTCCGGCGACTGCTGCGTCTACATCCGTGGCGGCATTGCCGTCTACCAAGTAGCTCAATGCACCTTCATTGCTGGTGGCGTTCAGGGTCACGCGGCCTTTGGTCACGCTGCCCGCTGCCGGAGACTGCCAGGTCACTATGGGGGCGGTGTTATCCACCGTTACCGTGGCGGTTTTTTCGCCGGAGCGCCCCACGTTGTCAGTCACCACGGCCCGCAAGGTATGTGCGCCGTCGCTGAGTTTGGTGGTGTCGAGGCTAAAGGTATAGCGGCCATTCACGCCCGCGCTCTGTGCGCCGAGGCTGGTACTGCCGTCCAGCAGTTCTACTTTGGCAATGCCGCTGGTGGGCGCGGCGTCAGTGGCGTCTACGGTCACGGTTTGCGTACCGCGCAGAGTTCCGGTGGGTAAGGTTACAGCCGTCACGGTTGGGTCGGTGGCGTCGGTACTGCTGAGTTGCACCCGGACGCCCGTCACCGTGCTGAGGCTGGTGCGACCTACCTTGTCGGTGGCGGTGGCAGTCAGTGTGTAGGTGCCGTTCATCGGTGCCCAAATGACGTCGCCCGCTGCACCTTGCAGGCTGCCCACGCGGGTCACGACGCCGTTCGCGTCGGTGGCCGACACATCAATTTTTTCCACGCCGCTGCCCGAATCGGTGGCATTCACTTTTACGGTCACGGGGTTGGTGGTCACGCTCTGGCCTTGCTGCGGGCTGGTGAGCTGCACGCTGGGGTTAGAGCTGTCAACCGTGACGGTTTTAGATAGGGAATACTGTTTGCCGCCGTCGGTGACTGTGGCGGTCAGCACCTGCTTGCTGCCGTCGGCGCAATCGTTACCCAGCGTCCAGATGTTGCCCACCACCGTACCGCACGTGGCCGAATAGGTCAGGCTGCCCGTCACGTCTTGCCCGTTGCGGGCAGCGGTGGCCCGCAGATTCACACTGCCGTTGCCGCTCACGAAATCGGCGGCAGGGGTGAGCCAGGTCAGGGTCGGAGGCGTGGTAGCCGTTCCGCCGCCCTCTCCGGCGCTTGCGGCCAAGAAGGTCAGGTTGACGGTACGGCTGATGCCGAAGCCCACGCTGTCTATGGCCTGAATAGTGACAGTGACAGTTCCAGCAGTGCGGGGCGTGCCGTCGGCATTTTTGCTGAGGTCGGCGCTCACCGAACCAGTTCCGGTAGCCCGCACCGTGCCGTTCTCCAAAATCTGCACTATTACGCTGGCTGGCGTACTGGCCGCGTCGCCCCGCGTATCGCTGGCCCGCGCGACCAGGGTGGCCGCGTCGCCTACTGTGAAGGTCGTGGCGGTGGCGGCAGCCGTGCCGTTCAGGGTCACGCTGTTCAGTACAGGCGCGGCGTTGTCAATGAGAAAGGGAACGTTGACGGTGGTTGCGAGGCCTGCATCGTCGGTGGCGACGACTTTGACCGTGTGTGCGCCGCCCGTCAGTGCGGGCAGCGTCAGGGTGATGCGGCTGGCAGGCGTCAACTCGGTATCGGGGCCGCCATCGATGCTGTACACCACTTTCTTGACGCTGCCTTCCAGATCGGAGGTCGTGACCAACAACTGACCGCCGCTGCCCACATATGTGTCAGGGGTAATAGCTGTTCCAGCCGCAGTTTTGATACTGATTTCCGGTGCAGTGTTGCTACCGGGTGCGGGCGTACCGCCGCCGCAGGCTGTAAGAGCGGCAGTGAGCAGCCACAACACGGGGCTACGCTGAGGCGAAAAGCTGCGGGCCAAAACAGAACGTGCTGGATTCATTCTTCAACTCCGGTGTCGCTGATACGGAAAACAGGAATAGGCGCTTTGACGACGGGCAGGGTTTGACTCCGGCCCAGATCGTCCACGATGTTGAATGTGACGTTCATAGAGAGGTTGGCGGGGCAGGGGCCGTTGATGCAGTCGTCCGTTGCCGTTTCGCCAATTCGCGGCGTCACGAGTTGAATGGTGCCCCCATTGGTGCCAGTGGGGAAGGTTTGCTGCCGGGTGTATTCCACCTTGTTCACAAAAGTGCAGGTGTCAGGGTCAACCTCAGGAGTCACTACGCCTGCCGCACTTTTACAGGCATAGCCCTGCCAGATGCGGTCGCCAAAGTTCTGCACGTATTGGCCGCTGGTATCGGCGTACCGGTTGCCACTTTCATCGTTGACAGTTACCTGGGCGCTGACGATTTTGCCGCCCACGCTGCCCGCCTGCGTCATAAAACTGACTTGCGGCTGGGTCATCACAAAGAGGCTTTCAATCCGCTTGAGTTCCTTGCTGGTCTTGTCGTACACGCGCTTAATCGTGACCTCGATGCGTGCGCCGGACACGCTGGCCTGAGAAGAAAACTGCGAACCGGTGACGCTGCCGCAGGAGGCCAGCAGCAAGGGCAAGGCGAGGAGAGCGGAACCTGCTAAAGATCGGTTGTTCATACGGACTTTCATACGGGCGCTCATACCTAGGGTCATTCGGTGTCCTCCGTCAGGGCAGCTTTCAAGGTGGGATTCAGGATGTAAAAGGCGAGGCGCTTCATGCCCGCCAAGAAATCGACGTTTTCAATGGTGACGTTGCGCCACTCGTCGCCGGGTTCGCTGACGCCGCCGCGTTCGGTGGTACGCGGCTGAATGACCACTGGCGCAAAATTCAGAATGCCCCGCACGCCCGCGTCTACGAGTGCTTGGGCGGCGTCCTGGGCGCGGTCGGGCGGAACGGCCAAGAAACCCATGTCTACGGGTGTGGCACTCACGAAATCGCGTAACTGTTCGGTGTGCTGCACGCGCAAATCGCGGATGTTCTGGCCCACGATCTGCGGATTCACATCAAACAGGCCCACGTACTGAAACCGGTAGTCGCTGGCCCCCGGATAATTGGCGATGGCTTGGCCGAGTCGCCCCATGCCCACAATCACTACACTCCACGTGCGGTTCAAGCCCAGCACGCGCACCAATTCGCGTTTCAGAATTGGCACGGTGTAGCCCATGCCGCGTGTGCCGAAGCGACCGAAATAGGCAAGGTCTTTGCGAACCTGAAAAGCACTGACTTGGGCGCGTTCGGCCAGGTCGTTGCTGCTGGTGCGGCTCACATCCTGCGTTTCCAGCTGCTCCAGAATTCGCAGGTAAGTCACGAGGCGACTGATGGCGGCGGTGGGAATATCGGCCATACCTTCAGCGCACCCGGAAAGAATCGAGGCCGCTGCTGGTCAGGCGTTCTTCGGCGCGGGTCAGGGCGTCGCCGCTGAACGGGCCGACCAACACGGTCACTTTGCGGCCTTCCGGGGCGTTCACGGTGGGCGCGAAGCCCTGTTCACGTAGCGTGCCCACGAGGTTCTGTGCGCCTTCTACCCGGTCGAATGCGCCGACCTGCAGGTACACCGGGCCAGCGGGGGCGGCGGCCTGGGGTGTGGGCGTTGCCACCGGAGCCGCTGGAGTGGGTGTGGCGCTTTCGGCGGCTGTGCTTGTGCTGGGCGTGGTCGGAGTTGCCGGGGTGCCGCTGACCGTGCCTCCCGTCAGGCTGCGGTTACGGGGCGGATACAGAATTGCGCCGGGGTAGGCCCGCTGCACGTCGGCCAATGCCCGCCGCGCCGTGGTTTCATCGGAGAAGGGGCCGATCTGGGCCACCACTTCGGAGCCGAGATCGATGGGATACACGCGGTAGCCGAGGCCGCTGACACCCGCCGTGCGGCTGTTGGCGGCAGTTTCCGACGAGAAGGTGCCAAGGCTGATGCGGTAATCGGAGCGCAGAGGCGTGCGCGTTTCGCTGGTGGCAATGGCCCCGCCTGTGCGGGCAGTGGGGGAGACGGGGGTCGCTGCCGGATTGGTGGTTGCGGGCGTGCTGGGTTGGGCTGCGGGCGCGGCTTCTACAGGTGCAGCTTCCACGGGAGCCGCCACAATGGTAGGAATGTCATTCAGCGATGTGGTGGGCGTGGTCACGCTTGCGCCCGGAGTGGCCGGGTCTGGAGTGGCTGGGGTTGTTGCAGTGGGAGCTGTTGTTGCTGGAGCCGGAGCCGTTTCGGGCGTGGCTGCTTCTGGTACTGCCGGAGTGGGCGCGGGCGTCTGGGCCTGTTCGGTGGCCTGTTCCGTGGGTTGCTGTGTCGCCTGCTCGGTGGCGGGAGGAATCTCTGCCTGAGCTTCTGCGGGCGCTGGGTCAGGGTTCGCGGGCGTAATTGTTGCGGTACCGGGCGCTGCCGGAATCTCGGCGCTTTCGCTGACTGGAGGAGAGGTGGCGGGCGTGGTCGCTGGAGGCGTCGTGTCGGTTGTGTTACTGGCTGTATTGCCCGAACGTTGCCCGAACAGCAATACGCCAAAGCCGCCCAGCAAGAGCAGCACCAGCAGCCCAATCAGTAGATCGGGCCAGCGAGCGGCGCTACGTTTGCCGCCCCCACTGTTGCCGCCATTGGTTTGCGGCGAAGTCATTTCAGGGCCGCCGCAGCGCGGGTGTTGCCCAGGTTGGCCGCCGTTTTCAGGGCCTGCCTCGCCTCACTTTCGCGGCGCTGGGCACGCTGGGTCACGCCCAGCAGGTACCAGCTCTCGTCGTTTTTGGGGTTGTCGCTGACCAGGCCCCGCAGCACCGCCTCGGCTTCCGGGTAGCGGGCACTGGCCAGCAGCGCGGAGGCCAGATTCTGGCGGGCATTCACGCTGGGTTCCAACTTCACGCTTTCGCCTAGTGCGGTGGCCGCGCCCGCGTAGTCCTTCAGGGCGTAGTGGCTGAGGCCCAGCCAGAAATAGGTGTCGGCACTGGCGGCTCTTAGGGCGCTGGATCGCAGGGCGGCGCGGGCCTCCGGGTACTTGCCCTGACGGTAAGCGGCGATGCCCTGCACATACTGAGCGCGGGCCAACGTCGCGGCTTCGGGAAACAGCCTGATGGCGGCCACAGCGTCGGCAAACGCCTGAGCATTCTGGCCCAGGGTCAGGCGCACGGCGGCGAGGTCGGTGCGGTAGGCGGCATTTTTGGGAGCCAGCTTGACCGCGTTCAGGTAGGCCGTGAGTGCGCCGGGGCGGTCGTTGCGGGCCACCCGGAATTCTCCCAATTTGGCAAAGGTAGAAGCAGACCGGCCATCGGCGTCGGCGGCAGCCTGGGCGGCCAGCACTGCGCCGCGAATATTGCCGCCTGCACTCAGCAGATTGGCCTTGCGCAGCAGCAGGCTGGCGCGGGCAGCCCCGGCAGTCACGCGGGGGGTGGCGGCGTCCAGTTCCCGAAGAGCGCGGTCTGGCAAGCCCTGAGCCACATAAATATCGGCAATCAGCAGCACGATGTCGGCCCGCGAAGGCTCGCGCTGCATCAGGGCGTAGGCTCCGGGCAAGGCCTGTGCACCCTGTCCAGCCAGCGTTTGCGCCTGCACCAGCCGGAACTGCACGCCAGTGTCATCGGGGGCCAGGGTGGCAATTTCGGTCAGGGTCGTGACCAACGCCGGATAGGCGGCGGCGCGGGTCTGCTCGGCTGCGAGGGCGTCCAGCACTTGCCGCTGCACCGTCATTGCCACGCGGCCACGTGCCAGTGTCGCCGCACTGCCGTACAGCCTGAGCGCGTCGTCGTAGCGGCGCTCGCGGGTGGCAATGACACCGAGGTTGTACGGGCCTTCAAAGCGGTCAGGGGCCAGCAGACTCAGCTGCGTAAACTCGAAATTCGCGCCCTTAAAGTCTCCCAGGGCAAACAGCGCCAGCCCCAACCCAAAGTGAGGCTCCGGCTGGGCATAGTTCTGGGCGATCAGTGCCTCGAATCCGGCGCGGGCCTGCGGGTATTTCCCGTCTTTGAGGGCCGCCTGAGTTGAGGTCAGCTGCGTGGTCTGGGCTGGGGTAAAAGGCGTGGGCGCGGGTACGGCGGGTACTCCGGAGGCTGCGAGTGCGGCAGCGGCGGCTTGGCCCGATTGCTGTAAGTTTTCTGCCGCCGTCCGGGCTGACTGCAGCAACGAACCTACGTTGTTGCTGGCGCCCTGCTGAAGAGTGTTCTGAATACCGATGCTGGTCGTGGTTTCGATCAGCGTCTGCCCCGCCGCGCTCGAGGTGAGGGCGAGCAGCAACAATGTTAAGGCCGGGCGATTGGATTGCGTCACTTAAGAGCCTCCTGAGAGTCGGAAACGAATTGAGCCTAATCATCCGGTTCTTTCCAAACCCTTACTTTCACAAGGGTAGTGTGTTTGAAAGAGCCAAGTGTGCTGAGTTGCGCTGGGCGCATCAAATTGTCTCATGACTGGGGGGGGACAGGGGTGGGAGAGGCGCTAGGTTTCTCACAGCGCGGAGGCCTCCACGTGAGAAACCTCCCCCAGTCACGTAAAGACCGCCCAGTGTATGAAGATGGGCGGCCCAGCAGGGTAAGAAATTGAGGACGGTTTTAGGCGCTCGCTGCGCTCCCCGTTACGGCGTCGGGGCGTTTGAGGGCCAGTTGCCCGCAGGCCGCGCCCGCATCTTTGCCGCGAGAACGGCGCACGCTCACGTCCACGCCCCGCGCTTCCAATTCGTCATAGAAGGCCTGAATCTCTTCTTCGGTGCTGCTCTCGAAGCCCGATCCGTCCCAGGGGTTCATGGGAATCAGGTTCACATGGCTGACCAGGCCGCGCAGCAGTCCGGCCAGTTCGCGGGCCTGCCACAACTGGTCGTTCACGCCGCGCAGCATGGAATATTCGAAGGTCACGCGCCGTCCGGTAGTGGCCTGATATTCCCGCGCCGCTGCCATGATTTCCACAATAGAGTTGCGGTGCCCGGTGGGAATGATGCGCTGGCGGGTTTCCTCGTCGGGCGCGTGCAGGCTGATGGCAAGTTTGATGCCCAGATCGTCTTCGGCGGCGAGGCGGCGAATGCCTTTGGGCAGGCCCACCGTGCTGAGGGTCACGCGGCGTTTGCTCATGCCGAGGGCCTGCGGGTGCAGCAAAATCCGGGCGGCCAGCATGGTGTGGTCGTAATTCAGGAGCGGCTCGCCCATCCCCATGAACACCAGATTTCGCAGTTCGCGGGGCGCGATGCCCTCGCCGCCTGCCACCGCCAGAACCTGCCCCACGATCTCACCGGGGGTCAGGTTGCGGCCAAAGCCCATTGCGCCCGTGGCACAAAAGGCGCATTTGGCGGGGCAGCCCACCATCGTAGATACGCAGATGGTGCGGCGATCCAGGTAGGGCATATACACCGCTTCCATCTGCCGCCCGTCGTGCAGCGTGAACAGGTACTTCACCGAGCCGTCGGTGCTGCGAACCGTCTCTATTTCCCGAAACGGATTCAGCGCGTATTCCTGAGCCAATTGGGCACGCAGTTCGGCGGGCAAGTTGGTCATGGCTTCAAAGCTGCCCGCGCCCTGAACGAACACCCACTCCAAGAGCTGCCGTTTTCGGAAGCCTTCGAGGGGGTAAGAATCGGGGTGGAGGTCAAGCAGTAAACGCATCCGGCCAGTCTACGGGGTCTGGGCGTGGGGCGCAGAGAGTTGGCGCACGTTAGGGGGCTCGGGAGGCGACCCCCTCCAGTCCCCTCCCCGTCAGGCTTGCCCTTCGGCTCCTGCCAAACGCACCACAGCTTCTAACGCCACCTGCACCATTCGGTCTACTCCGGCAGCGAGCACGTCATCGGGCACCAGTTGGGGATCACCAATATCGTTGCTACACGCGGTCAGGCAGGTGGCACGCAGCCCGTGCAGGGCGGCCACCAAAAAGATCGCGCTGGCTTCCATCTCGAAGCCCAGTACCCCGCGAGACGCCCACAGGCGGGCATGGTCGGGTGTGCTGGCGTAAAAGGCGTCCTCGGTCATCACGAGGCCAAGGTGGTGCGGGGCGTTCAGGGCACGGGCCGCGTGTGCGGCGGCCTCTACAACCTCGAAGCTGGCGGCGGGGGCGTACGGTGCGCCGCCCAACAGTTGGCGCGTGGTGCCGTCGTTGGGTACGGCGGCGGTGGCAATCACCAGATCGCCGGGGGCTACCTTGGGGGTCGCGCCGCCCAGGGTACCCACCCGGATCAGGGTTTTGGCTCCCAGTCTCGCCAATTCTTCGGTCACGATGGCGGCGCTCGGGCAGCCCATCCCGGTCGTCTGAACGCTGACGCGCACGCCTTTATAGGTGCCCGTAAAGCCCAGCAGTTGGCGGTGACTGGTGTACTCATTCACGCCCTCCAGATAGTTGGACGCGATGTGGCGGGCGCGGTTGGGATCGCCGGGCAGCAGCACGTAGTCGGCCACGTCGCCCGGTTGGGCACGAACATGAATCTGGCTCATGGCTGAAAGTATAGAGAGCGGGCGCTCATCTGGCTCGGTCAGGTGGCCTACCGGGCTTTCAGCTCTGCCAAACTGACTTTTCTTGATCATGAACGAGGACTAAGTGCCGTGTACATGAGAGTACCCTCATGAAGCCGAAGCCTGAACACTCTGACAGGTTTCTCATCTGAACCGTTAAAGATGCCGCTGTCAAAACAAAACTAGCTCTCATGTCGTAGGGGCTATTTATCATGCTGCTCTTATTTTCATGAACTTTCAGTCAGTTGGGAAAAATTCTATAAATTGCAGCGCAGAGAACAGTCTGATTGTTCATAGGCCACTCACGCCAAGTGCCTACGGTATGCACAGGCAGGGAGGCGCTCTGCGTTCCTATGCATCATTTTTCTTTCGTCCTCAGTCCCCATTCAAGGAGAACCACCATGCGTAACACCTTTATTTTGTCTTCACTTCTCGCTCTCGGCCTCGGCATGGCCAGCGCCCAAACCGATACCGCCGCACCCGCAACTGCTGCACCTGCTGCACCTGCAACGACTGCTGCTCCTGCTACGGCAGCCGCACAGGTTGTGCAGTTCACCGACGTTCCCGCAGGCCACTGGGCCAAAGACGCCGTTGACCTGATCGTGCAGCGCGGCCTGATTCAGGGCTTCCCTGACGGCACCTTCCGCGGCAACGAGAGCTTGACCCGCTACCAGGCAGCCCTCGTGTTCTACCGCCTCCTGCAAAGCGGCCAGCTCAGCAACAGCAGCCTCAGCGCTACCGACCTCGCCACCATCACGGCTGGTATGCAGGAAGTCAGCACCGAACTGGCCGCCATCAGCACCCGCGTGACCGACCTGGAAGCGCTGACCACCGAGCAGCAGGCCCGCATTACAGCGCTGGAAGGCCGCATTGAGGCACTGGGTACGCCCGCCGCCAACGCTGCTGGTGCAGACACCACCGCGCTGACCGCACGCATCGACGCGCTGGAAGCCGCTATCCGTAACATTCCTGCTGGCCCTGCCGGCGCAACCGGCCCTGCTGGCCCCGCCGGAGCCGCTGCTGATACCGCCGCTTTGGCCGCCCGTATCGCCGCCCTCGAAGTGCGTGCAACCACCACCACGACGGGCGACACCAGCACCGGCACCGTGACCACCACCCCTGTCACGCCTCCTCCTACCACCGTGGTTATCGGCAACACCGACACCGTTGTGGACGCCGTTCGCAGCACCAACCTTTACGCTGGCGTCAGCCTGGGCGCTCAGAACACCCAGGGCACCGACCCCTGCTACCTGCTGAACTCCAGTGGCCGCGCCGTGAACTTCTGCCTCTCCGGCGGCGCGATGGTCGGTGCCAATAACGTCATCGGCCCCGTCGGTGTGCGTCTGTCCGCCGAGCACGTCCCCGGCAAGAACGGCTTCAACGCCGACATCAACGCCACCTACAGCCTGAATAACGGCAGCAACATCACCCCTTACGTGGGCGCAGGTCTGGGCCTCACCAGCAGCCGCACCCGTGCAAGCGCTACGACCAGCGCCAGCGACGTCTACGCCAACGCTCTGGCCGGTGTGGACTTCCGCGTCACCGACAGCATCACTGCGTTCGTCGAAGCCGATGCCCGTTACTACCTCAGCAACAAGGGTGCCGGCACAGGCCTCGCTGCAAACGATGCACGTGGCTTTGGCGGCACTATCAAGACCGGCCTGAAGTTCTTCTTCTAAGCCTCAGACTTTCAACACATTGGGAACCTCGAAAGGGGTTCTCTTTTTTGGTTGGGGCGCAGCAGGCGGTCTAAGGGTCAAGGGTCTAAGGGTCTCAGAAAGGCAACTCTTCGGCGTTCGTTCCCATTTGCTTCAGTCCCATACGGTCAAAGCCAGGGATTCTTTATCTCATCCAAGCGCAATCTGGACATCCCGAAGAGACGACTATTCCACGTCCTCACCTCCGGCCCTGTACACTCTGCCCTGTGAAAACCCATCATGTTCAGGTCGGCACCGTTTCGCGGGAGTTGCCTATCGTCGAAGTCGCGCCCGGCGTCAGCGTGGCACTGTTCAATATGCTTGGCGACACCGAGGTCACCGAAGCGGCGGGCAAGGCGCTGGCCGCACTGATACCCGCGGACGTGGATATTCTGGTCACACCAGAAGTCAAGGCGCTCTCGTTGGCGCACGTCATCAGTCGCGAATCGGGCAAACCCTACATTGTGATTCGCAAGACGCAGAAGCCCTATATGGTTGATCCGGTGGTGCGTGAGGTGGTCAGCATTACGACGGGCAAGCCACAAACGCTGGTGCTGGACGGCTTCGATGTAGAAAAAATTCGGGGCCGCAAGGTGGCGATTGTAGACGACGTGGTCAGCAGTGGCGGCACGCTGCACTCCATTTCGCAAATCATTCAGGAAGTGGGCGGCGAGGTGGCCGCTGTGATCGCCGTGTTTACCGAGGGACAGGAACGCCCAGAAGTCACGGCGCTGGGGCATCTGCCGCTGTTCACCTGACCTGCTGACTCAACATCTGACGCTGCCCCGCTCCCGCCGCGCTACCCTGTGCAGGTGGAACAACTCAACGTTACTGTCGGGGCCGTCACCCGTGACCTGCCCACCGTGCGCGTAGGCAGCACCGGGCGCGTGCCACTCGTAGAATTTATTGGCGATCCGGAATTTACCAACGCGGTAGCCGCCGAAATGGTGGCCCTGATTCCCGCCGGAACAGACATGCTGCTGTCGGTGGTCACCAACGCCCTGCCGCTTGTACATGAATTGAGTGACCGCAGCGGCATTCCGTACGTGGTAGTACGTAAAAAACGCCGCACCTACATGCAAGATCCGCTGATCGTAGACGTACCGAGCATGACGATGGGCGTATCGGAAACGTTGTGGCTGGACGGCCCGCACGCCGCACGGCTAAAAGGTAAACGGGTCACGATTGTGCAAGATGTGATTGCCAGTGGCGGCACCGCTCAGGCGTTGGCACGGCTGACAGAGCGGGCAGGCGGCACGGTCAACGGCTTTCTGGCAGCCTTCAAACAGGGAGAAACCACCGTACCACTCCACTTTTTGCAGGAATTGCCGAAGAGAATTTGACGAAAGTCTAAGTGGCTGTCGGGAAAGGAACTCGCAGACCGAGAATTCCCAATATTTTGCCGCGTCAGATGCTTCGAAAACGAATCTATTCTACCGAGACCAGTAGATTCTTGGAGAGTGAAGACCTGTCGAAAAGGGGGTTAGAGGCTACAGCGGCGGCAACAGGATCACTGGAAGTAAGGGCTACTTGATCATAGACAGCTTGGGTCTGCTACTCGCCGTCAACGTTTTGTCGGCACAATTGAGTGATCGTGAAGGGGGTTGCGGCTCCTTCACAAGATGCATGGCGAGCAACCACAACTGAAACTGCCCGTGTTTGTCGACGGGCGCTATAAGGGCAGGTGGGAAGGCTGGGTCAGGGCGACGCCCGGCCCTACTGTCGAAATTGTCCAACCCTCCGATGTTAGTACCCGCAGGTATTGGCTCCCCAAAGAACAAGGCCTGACAGAAGAACAACTCAAGATGCTCCGCTCATATTTGTCTTCGACCTGTTTTAAGTTCGTATTGGCTCACTACGACACGCTTTCTAGACCATTTTTAAGGACATAAAAACACAGCAACATACTTTCAGACCAATGAATGCAACAGGCGGCCCGTCGCAAGGCCGCCTGTTTCTACACTTGTTTGCTCTTCTCTACACTTCCAACGTTTCCCGCAACTGCTTCACGCTTACGTCTTTGGCGCGGGCGTCCAGGGCCACTGCGCCGTCTTTGAGGGCCACCACGCGCTGACCCAGATGCAGGGCCTCATCAAGTTGGTGCGTTACGAAGACCACCGTAATTTTTTGTTGCCACCAGATGCCCAGCAGTTCATCGGCCAACGAGGTGCGGGTCTGGATGTCGAGGGCGCTGAAGGGTTCATCAAGGAGCAGCAGCCCCGGCTGAGTCGCCAGGGCGCGGGCAAGGCTGACCCGTTGGCGTTGGCCGCCCGACAGTTCATGCACGCGGCGGTCTCCGTACCCGGTCAGGCCCACTTGCCGCAGGGCGTCGGCAATCCGGATATCTCGCTCTGGCCGGGGCAAGCGCTGACTTTCCAGGCCAAAAGCCACATTGCCCGCCACTGTACGCCACGGGAAGAGGGCCGCTTCCTGCTGCACCAGAGTCAGGCGGGGATGCGGCCCCAAAACGGGTGTGTCGGCCAGCAGAATCTGGCCTTCTTGCGGCCTCAGAAATCCGGCTAGCAAGGACAGGAGTGTGCTTTTGCCGCTGCCACTCGGCCCCACCACGCACAGGAATTCTCCGGCATCTACCTTCAAATTCAGCGGCCCGACGCCTGCTTTGGCCCCAGCATTGCGCCCGGAATAGCGGTAGCTCACCCCTTCCAGGGTCAGGCTGGCCCCGCGTCCATTCGCGGTTCGGGCGGTAGGTTGGGCCGGAGTTTCCATCGTGGCTGTCATGATTGCACCTCCAGGCCGTAATCGCGGCGTACCCGGCCCTCTATGGCCCTTAACACGGTATCGAACAGGCCGCCAATGATGCCGATAATGATGATGGTGCCCAACACCAGGCCTACATTGGCGGTATTACGGCCCACTTCCAGTTGCTCGCCCAGGCTGGCGACGCCTGCAATCAATAGCTCTCCGCCGACCAGCGCCCGCCAGGAAAAACTCCAGGCAGTGCGCAGTCCGGTCAGGATATTGGGCACCGACGCAGGCAGCAGCACGCGCAGGGTCAGGCCCAGCCCGCGTGCGCCGAGGGTGCGGCCTGCCACGCGCAGGGCGGGCGGCACGTTCAGGATGGCCCCCGATACCGCCAGTGCCACCGGAATAAAGCCTTCCAGAATGACCACGAACAGCACGGCGCGTTCATTCAGGCCCAAAAACAGGATGGCAAAGGGCACGAAGGCGATGCTGGGCACGCTCTGAATGCCCGTGAGGTAGGCACCCAGAGTGGCCCGCAGCGGCAACCAAGCGCCCATCAGCAGGCCCACGACGCCGCCCAGCACGACGGCGATGGCGTATCCGGTCAGTACCCGGCGCAGGCTGCCACCAATGGCGCTCAGCAGTTTGCCGTCCTGCGGGCCAGTGCCGAACAGGCCATATTCGATTTCCTTCCAGACTGCGCCGGGGCTGGGAAAGACGTAGGGCGGATACAACTTCAGCACATCGGTGACCAGCCACCAGATACCGAGAATCAGGGCCAGCCCGATGATCTGCCAACTGATGACCCGCCAGCGGGAAGGCTGACCCGACGAGGCACGCGGTAGTTCTGCGGGGCGCGTCGTCATCTTATTTCTTCAGGAACTGCGAGAGGTCGGGCGCGGTGCGGGCGTATCCGGCTTCCACGTTCAGCGCCGAATACTCTTTCAGTGCTTCCAGATCAAGAGCCGTCGTAAAGCGTGTCCGGGCAAAGGCACGCTGCATCACGCGGGGATCGACCTTGGCTCCGGTCAGCTTGAACAGTTGAGCGTTCACCGCTGCCTGTGCCGCCGCCGGGCTTTTGGTCAGGAAGGCTACCGCCTCGGTGTGCGCTTTCAGGAAAGCTGCCACGAGTTGCGGGTTGGCCTGTGCAAACTTGGTGTTCACGATCACGACGGTCGTGGGGTAGTTGCCGCCTCGCCACACCGTTTTCTCGTTGCCGATGATGCGGTGGCCCTGTGCCTCTAGAACTGCGCCCCAGGGCTCCGGCACCAGCGTGGCGTCCACCCGTTTGGCGGCAAAAGCAGCGACAATATCGGCAGGCGCAATCGGTGTAATCAGCACCGTGCCGCCGTCCGTCTTCGATTTCAGTGCGTTCTCATTCAGGATGTGGCGCAGGCTGATGTCCTGCGTATTGCCCAAACTAGGTACGGCGACATTCTTGCCGCCCAGATCTTTGTAGCTCTTGATTGTGCTGTCTTTGCGGGCCACCAGCACTGCGCCTGCCTCGCTTGCTCCGGCAATAAACTGCACGGGCATACCGCGCCCGGCGGCGTTGATGGCGGGGCCGGGGCCGATGTAGGCAATGTCGATTTGCCCTGCCGCGAACGCTTCAGTCAGTGTGGTGCCCGACACGAATTCTTTGGCGTCCAACTTGGCGGCCCCGAACGCCTTCTGAAAGGTGCCGCGCTGTAAACCCACCAGTGCGGGCGCGTGCGTCAGGTTTGGAAAAAAGCCGAGGCGAACGCTGGTTGCGGCCTGCGCTTGGGCGTCTGGGGACAGGACAGCGGCCAGCAGCAACGGCGCTGCCAGCGTCAAAAAACTTCGTTTTGTAAGCGTCAGATCTAAGGTCATAGGAATTCCTCCTAGAGTGGCTGAGGGCAGTGAACACGCTGGGCGCTTGAGGCACAAGCGAAAAAGACCGGGAGCGCCTTCACAGGTTGTTCACGGCCTCTTTCGCCTCTGGGTTCAATGTGTTTAAGGCTGAATGCTGTAGGCCGCCCGCAGCACTTCGGCCACTTCGGGGCGGGTAAATTCGGCGGGCAAATGCTCTCCGGCCCGCAGTTTTTCGCGGACTTTGGTGCCGCTGAGACTCAGGTGGTGGCTACTGTCGTGGGGGCAGGTGCGCGGGCTGACCAGTTGGCCGCAGGTCTGGCAATAAAACGTGTGCTCGAATTTTAAAATCTGAATGCCGAGTTCCTGCGCTGTGTAAGTCCCGAAAATCTCCTGCGCGTCGTAGGTGCCGTAATAGCTGCCCACACCTGCATGGTCGCGCCCCACGATAAAATGCGTGACGCCGTAATTGCGCCGCGACAGGGCGTGCAAGATGGCTTCGCGTGGCCCGGCGTAACGCATGGCCGCCGGGTACACGCTGAGCAACGTGCGGGCCTGCGGGTAATAGCGATCAAGCAGCACTTCATAGGCCTCTACGCGGGTGTGGGCGGGCACGTCGTCGCCTTTGGTGGTGCCCACCAGTGGGTGCAGCAACAGGCCGTCCACCAGTTCCAGCGCCACTTTTTGCAGGTATTCGTGCGCCCGGTGAATCGGGTTGCGGGTCTGGAAGGCCACGCTGGAGCGCCAGCCACGGGCCTCGATCACCTCGCGGACTTCGGCGGGCGTGCGGTGGTGGCGAGCAAATGCGCCGCGTGGCACTTCAAACAGGGCCACTGGGCCGCTGAGGTTCACATCGCCCTGTGCCAACAGTGCCGCCACACCGGGATGCGCCGGGTCTTCGGTACGGTACACCTCGCGGGATTCCAGCCCCTTGTGCGCGTCAAACTGCTCCTGCACGTCTATCCAGCCCACCGGCTCGCCACTGCGGGTCAGCACCACGCGGCCCCGGTATGCGCCCGCCTCTTCCCGGCGCACAGGCAGCGTAATCGGAACGCTCCACGGCGTGCCATCGGCCAACCGCAGGTGATGAATGATGCTGAGGTAATCGGCCTCATTCACGAATCCAGTCAGTGGGGAATAGGCTCCCGTCGCCAGCATCTCCAGGTCGGCGTAAGCGCGGTCATCCAGTTCCAGTTGGGGAAGGCCGAACAGTTCCGCAGCGTCAAAGTCGTGTCCAGCGCGGCGAATTCGGTTGACCAGAGTCCCGCCCAGGGGTGCGGGCAGCGTGGCGGTGGGATCGGTGGGGAGCAGGATGGTCATGGGGGATACCTCGGGGCTGGAGCCGTAAAGAAGGGTCAGAGTAAAAAAATTGAAGGTGGATAAAACAGGTCAACTATTGAAGGATTAAAAAAGTCCTGAACATCGCGTGATCGTTATGCCAGCGCAGAAATGAATCTTCACAGCTTGCCTTCACCGGCCCACAGGCCACATTCGGTCTTGCCTTTTCCGGCCCAGCGTCCGGCGCGGGCGTCCTCGCCAGGCTTCACGGCGCGGGTGCAGGGCCAGCAGCCCACACTCAGGAATCCATCGGCATACAGCGGATTCACGGGCAGGGCGTGGGCGGCGGCGTAGTCTTCCAATTGCTCCCGTGTCCAGTAGGCCAGCGGGTTGATCTTGCGGCGTGCACCTTCCTCTACAAAGGGAATATCGGCGCGGGTGCTGGCCTGATCGCGGCTGCGGGCATTCAGCAGGGCCGAGGGCGCACGCTGGCGCAAATATGCCTGCAAGGGGGCCACCTTGCGTACCGCGCAGCACGCATCCGGGTCGGCGGCGTACAGCGTGGGATCGGTCTGGCCGTCTTCGGGCGTGGCCCCCGCATTCAGCGTCACAAAAGTCATCTGAGGGTAGCGGGCCGCCAGATTGTCCCGCGTGCTCAGTGTTTCGGGGAAGTGGTAGCCGGTATCCACAAACACGACTTCGCCCGTGTAGCCCGCCCGCGCCGCCAGATCCAGCAGCACCACACCGTTCAGATTGAAGGCACTGGGCATCATCAGATCAGGATGGGTCTGGAGCGCCCAGCAAATCACGTCCAATGGGTCGGTCTGGGCATCAAAGGCAGGGGAGAAGACGGCGGTGTTCTGTGTGGGCCGTTCTTCCAGCGCCGTCATGCGGAAACGGCTTCCTGTGGATCAGGTTGGCGCAGATGAGGTTGGCTCAGTCCAGCCAGAGGCCGCAGCAGGTTCAGGCATTCCTCCACGCTCAGGCGGTCTGTTCGGAGGTGCAGATCAGGTGCAGTCGGCGCTTCGTAGGGATCAGAAACGCCCGTAAAGTGCGCGATTTCTCCGGCGATGGCTTTCAGATATAGACCCTTCACATCGCGTTCGGTCACGGTTTCCAGCGGCGCGTCCACAAAGATTTCGCTGGCGTTGGGCAGGGCGGCCAGCACCTCGCGCCGGGTATCCGCGTAGGGAGAAATGGCGCTGACCAGCACCGTCACGCCGTGCCCTGCCAGTAGGCCCGCTACGAACGCGATCCGGCGCACGTTGGTATCGCGGTCAGCCTTGGAGAAGCCGAGGCCTTTGCTGAGGTTCTCGCGCACGGCGTCACCGTCCAGCAGTTCGGTCTTCACGCCCGCTGCCAGCAGTTCGGCGTGCAGTGCAGAGGCTAGCGTGCTTTTGCCCGCGCCCGACAGCCCAGTAAACCACAGCACCCGGCCTTCGGCGGCCTGACTCACGCGAGAACCGCCTCGGCCACAGGCGCGTCAATCAGTACCGTATCGGGCAAGAAGTGGCCTTGGCCCACGCGGTCTGCGTACTCCACAAAGCTCTCTCCCGCGCCTTTATTGGCCTTAAAGTCGCTGAGTACCTTGTCGGTGTATTCAGTCAGGCGCGTAGCGGGCACGATGCCTTTCAGTTTGGCTCCCAGACGCTCGGCCTGCCCGATGCTGCCGGCCAGATGCACGTTGTAAACCTCTTCGGCCACGTCCTCGCCGCTCTCGTCCTTGCGAATGCGCTGCGCTCCCATGAAGCCCAGATCGGCCACCTGATAGCGCGTGCAGGCGTTGGAGCAGCCCGTCAGGTTGATCACGAAGGGCACGTCCAGATCGGCGTGTTTGGGCTCCAGCTCATCGATCATGCCCGCCACCCGCGCTTTGGTTTCGGTCAGCGCGAGGCGGCAAAACTGGGTGCCGGTGCAGGCAATGGTGGTGCCGCGCAGGGTGGCTTTGGGGGCCAGTTCCAGCAGGGCCAACTCGGCCACCAGCGCGTCCACATCTTCCGTCTGCACATGCGGAATCATCATGTTCTGAAAGGCCGTGGTTCGCAGCACGCCCTTGCCGTAGCGTTCCGACAGGTCAGCCAGAGCGCGGGCTTTGACGGGATTGATGCGGCCCACAGTGGTCGACAGAACCACGTAATTCAGGCCGTCACGCTGCGGGTTGACACCCAGCACATCGCTGCCGCCGAAGCGGGCCACAGGTGCGGCGGGGCCGTCTGGGAGCTTGTAGCCGAGGTATTCCGTTTCCACAATTTCACGGAACTTGTCGGGGCCGAGGTCTTTGATCAGGTACTTCAGGCGGCTCTTTTTGCGGTTCTGGCGGTACCCATGGTCGCGGTAGGCTCCCGTGATAGCACGGCCCACTTCGATGACCTGATCAGGCCGGATAAATACGCCGAGGCGCTTGGCAAGGTGCGCCACTGCACCGAGACCGCCGCCCACCCACACGTCAAATCCCACCTCGCCGTTGACTTCATGGGCCAGGAATCCGATGTCGTTGATGTGATGAATGCCTTCCAGTTCGGGCGTAGCCGTAATGCTGATCTTGAACTTGCGGGGCAGGTCTTCAAATTCTTTGTTGCCGCTCAGGCTGCCTTCCATCGCGGCAGCCAGCGGGCGAACGTCGATGCGCTCGCGGGCGTCCAGTCCGGCTAAGGGCGAGGCGATCACGGCCCGCACGGTGTCGCCGCAGGCTCCGCGCGTGTGCAGACCCACTGTTTCCAGTCGGTTCAGAATGTCGGGAATGTCCTGGATTCGCAGCCAGTGAAACTGGAAGGCCTGACGGTCGGTCACGTCCAGCAGCCCGCGCCCGTAGTCCTCGGCAATGCCCGCCACCACGCGCAGGGTCGCCGCGCTCAGCTCGGCAGTGGGCACCTTCACGCGCATCATCAGAAAGCCGTCTTCCTGCGGGCGCTGAGGATAGACCCCGGCCCACTTCAACAGGTCGATCTTCTCTGGGTCGATCTGGCCCGCCGCCGCGTACTGCGGAATCAGGTCAAAGATTTCAAAGGGGGGCAGTTCTTTTTTCAGGGTTTCGATGTCAGACATGGCAAGTTCCTTTGGGGGCAGTTTTAGACGGCTAGATTCAGCGGCTCAGGACGGCGTAGCGCAGGCGGCGGTATTGGAAGTACATCAGGCAGCCCACACAGATTTTTTGCGACAAATTCAGTGCAGCGAGGGCGATCACCATCAGGCCCAGTACGGTGCCCGGCACGGTCAGGCCCAGCAGTCCACTCAGCCCGGCGGCCAGCAAAAATACGCCGCCCACGCCCTGTGCAAAGTGATGGGCGCGGGGGTCTTCGTCCACCACATCCGGCTTCAGGCCCAGCGCTGACCCCAACATTCGGTAGGCGGCCCGCAGCGGCGAGAGGTCGGGGCGCATCGCACCCAGCAACATGGCCGCGCCCAGCGCCAGCAGCAGCATAAAGCCCAGGCCAGAAAACGCGCCCAGCACGAGGCCCAGTAGCGTCACGCCCACCACAGTCCACTGGTTGAACCGCAGCGTCGAAAGGTCGGTGCGGGCGGCCACCTTTGGGGCAGGAGAGCTTGGGGAAGAAGGCAAAACCGTCATGCCCATAGCATAGAGTATTAGATGACAAGAATGATCAACTTGTCTGCTTTTTGCTTGGGGGCAGTGGGGGTGGTCTGAGGGTTAGGGGTCGAAGGGTTTAAGAAGAGCAGGAACGAAAGTCTATTGAGAACCTCTGACACGTCCGTAACACCTTTGACATCTCACAAGATTTAGAACACCGCACCCTTAAACCCACATGCCCCGCTCAGGCGTTCGGCTTCAGCAGGTGGCCGAGGCAGTGGCCGTAGCTCACGCCCTGCCGTGCATCTACCACCAGATCTTGCACGCTGAACTCTTGCAGCACGGCCAGCATGGCGTCACGCATACGGGTATAGATGGTGTTGCGGGCGTGGCACCGCTCCTGCTCCACGCATTCCTCGTGCCAGTTCAGGCTGATACAGCTCAGCGGGGCCACCGGACCGTCTATGGCCCGCACCACTTCGCACAGAGAAATAAGCTGAGGCTTGCGGGCCAGCGCGTAACCGCCGCCGATGCCTTTTTTACTTTTGACCACGCCCTTGGCGGTCAGCGCGGCCAGAATTCGTACCAGATACGGGCGGTGAATCCCGGTGGCCTCGCTGATCTCGTCGCTGGAAATCCAGCGTGAAGGCTGGCCAACCGTTTGGCCTGTGGGCTGGCCCGGTTGGGGCGCGGCGCCCACAGGCGCTCCGTGTTGAAGTCCCAAATAGCCCAGCGCCTGAAAAGCGTAAACGTCGGTGGCCGAAAGCCGCATAGCCGCCAGTGTAGCGCGGCCATCCACCGCTCAAGCTTTTGCCGCCTCCAACTGCCGTGTTAGCCTGCTTCCCAATGCCCCAGACCGCGCTTCCTGCTCCGATGCTGCCTTCCTTTGCCGCTGCCGTCACCGAGCGCACGCTGACCCACCAGACGCGGCTGTGTGTCGGCCTCGACCCCCGCGCCGACGCTTACCGGGACACGGCGCATCTGCGGCTGCACACGCTGGATGTGATGGAGGCCACCGCCCCGTTTGCCGCCTGCGTGAAGCCCCAGCTGGCCTTCTTCGAGGCACTAGGCCTGCCCGGTTTTACCCTGCTGGAAGAAGTGTGTGCGCTGGCCCGCACGCTGGGATTGCCCGTGATTCTGGACGGCAAACGCGGCGACATCGGCAGCACCGCCGAGGCCTACGCCCGTGCGTGGCTGGGCGGCCCCCACGCCGGAGACGCCCTGACCGTGAACGCGTTTCTGGGCTTTGCCACCCTGACCCCGTTTGTAGAGGCGGCGCAGGCCAACGGCGGCGGCATTTTTGTGCTCGTCAAGACCAGCAACCCCGACCAGGCCGACGTGCAGGGCAGCGGCGTCAGTGAGCGGGTGGCCGTAGAGGTGGCCCGCCTGAACACTGAAGAAGTGGGAGCCGAGGCCGAAGCGGGAACATATGCCAGCGTCGGCGCGGTGGTCGGGGCCACCCACGCCCGCGACCTTGCCACCTTCCGCGCCCTGATGCCGCACGCCCTGCTCCTGCTGCCCGGACTGGGTGCACAGGGAGCCGCCGCCGCCGACCTCGCGCCCGCCTTTCATGCGGGGGGAACGGGCGCACTCGCCAGCGCCAGCCGGGGTGTGCAGTACGCGGCTGGGCTGGATGTGGCGGCGAGTGTGGCGGCGGCCAAACGGTTTAGAGATGAACTGAACGCGGCAGTGGAACTCTAGCGCCACCTTCTCTAGCGCAACCCAGCCAGCAGCCGTTCCACATCCTCCTCAGTCGTGTAATGGGCAATGCTGGCCCGCACCACGCCCTCCGGATACACGCCCAAATCCTGCAAGGGCTGCACGGCGTAAAAGTGACCCGCGCCCACATCTACGCCGCGTGCACTGAGGGCTTCGGCAGTCTGAGCAGGCGTTTGGCCCGCCACGCGGAAGGCCACCGTTCCGACCCGGTTCTCCATGTTTTGTGGGCCGTACACTGTAACGCCGGGGGTGTGAAGCAACCCTTCCAGTAGCCGCGTCAGCACAGGCCGCTCCAACTCGCCAATGCGGTGTGAGGCGGCCAGCAATGCAGCGCGGGTCAGCTGCTGATTCTCAACGTTCTGGCCCCCGCCCAATTCGCGCAGATAATCCAGTGTGCCCAGCCAGCCCGCCAGCAGCTCGAAGGGTGGCGTGCCGTATTCCAGGCCGGTAATATCGCCGTCTGGCACAAAGCTGAGCTTGGGCCACGGCAACTGCCCGCGCAGTTCTGGCCGAATCCAGAGTGCCCCCAAATGCGGCCCCCAGACCTTGTAGGGGCTAAACGAGATGAAATCTGCGCCCCAGGTCTGCACATCGGGGAAGGCGTGTGGGGCAGCGTGAACGGCGTCTACCACCGTCCAGGCACCAGCTTCGCGGGCCAAAGCTGAGACTTCGGGAATGTTCACGGTCACGCCCAGCACGTTGCTGGCAGCGGTCACGGCCACGAGGCGGGTACGGGGCGTCAGCAGGGCGCGGAGGTCATCGAGATGCAGTTGCATGGTGGGTTGGCGGGCGTGCCATACATGCACCGTGACGCCTACGCGTTCCAGTTCGCGCCACGGGCTGGCGTTGGCCTCATGCTCCAGCCCACTCAGAATCACCTCGTCGCCCGGCCCCCATAGCCGTGCAAACGCCGCCGCCAAGCGGAAATTCAGGGCGGTAGAACTTGGCCCCAGCGCCACGTCGTGTGCTTCAGCATTTAAAAAGAGGGCTGTGGCCGCCCGCGCCCGCGTTTTCAGGTCGAGGACAGCCTGTCCCGGCGCGTGACTGGGCATGGCGTTGGTGGCCCCAAACTGCGTCAGGTGCGCCGTTATCGCCTCTATACTGCGCCGGGGAAGCAGGCCGCCCGCCGCGTTGTCGAGGTAGGCTCGCCCGTGCAGCAGCGGCGGAAATTGGTTGCGGAGGGCGTGCAGCGCAAACGGCAGGGTATCCGGGGAAGGCATGGGGAGAGGATACGGCGTTGTGGAGGGGGAAGGGCAACCCTTGTCGCTCAGTCATAGAAACTGAAAATTAGTTCCGAACAGGTGGAGAGTTTGTCGCTGGGTGGCCCCCTCACCCCTTGCTCTGCAAGGCCCTCTCCCACAAGGGCGAGGGGAAAAGCTACATGTACCTCTATAGGAGGCGTTCTTATACGGAATTAAAAGAGTCCCGAGTGTGTGTTGTTACTCTTTCCACCTGTGGGACTCGCCGAGCTGCAGAGCAGAGAGGGGGGCTGTAAGACAACGGGATGGGAGGGGGCCACCCAGTAACCATTCCCGCCCCAACATCTCAGACCCTAGACGCTTAGACCTCCCCCAACCTCAACTGACTTTTTCCCGCCGCCCCCCCAGCCACAGCACCGCGCCCCCTACCAACAGGCCCCACACCGGACTGCCCACGCCCCACACGGTTACGCCGCTGGCCGTAATCGCCAGGGTCAGAAACGCGGCTTCCCGCTCCTGCCCTGCGCCCAGTGCGGCCACCAGACTGCTGAGCGCGGTTCCCACCAACGCCAGCCCTGCCAGCGCCGACACCACCGCCACCGGAATAGCCGCCACCGCGCCCACCAGCCAGCCCGCGAACACGCCCAGCAGCAGATAAAAGAATGCCGCGCTGATGCTGGCAGGCCAGCGCCGCGCCGGGTCGGGGTGGGCTTCTTCTCCGGCAGAAATGGCGGCGGTGATGGCGGCCAGATTGGTGGAGTGCCCGCCAAACGGAGCCGCCAGCAGGCTGCCAATCCCCGACGCTGTAATCAGAGGACTGACCGGAACCCGCCCGAAGCCGCAGGCCCGCAACACCGCCAGCCCCGGCAACTGCTGAGAAGCGAGAGTGAGAATGGTCATGGGCAGCGCCAAACTCAGTGCGGCCCGGACGCTAAACGCCGGAGTCGTCCAGACCAGCGTGCCAAAAATAGAGGCCCCAGCCGGGTTCAGTTCGCCCACCATGCCCGCTGCCACCGACAATCCTGCGCCTACCACCAGCGCCGCCGGAACCGCCCAACGCGCAAAGTAAATCCGGCCCAGCACGAACACGGCCAGCATGCCGCCCACTGGCAGGGGCGCAAGCGGCAAGGCCCGGAATGCACCCAGCACGAAGGGCAGCAGCACGCCCGCCAACAGTGCGTTTGCCAGAGCAGGCGGCAGCCGCGACGTGACCCGCTCGAACGCGCCCGTTACGCCCAGCACCAACATCACGGCGGCGCTCAGCACATATGCGCCCAGCACTTCGGGATAAGTGAGGCTGCTGCTGGCCGCAACGGAGGCCACCAGCGCCAGCCCCGGCGTACTCCACGCCATGCTGATGGGGGCCCGCGTGTGCCATGTCAGCGCCGCGCCCGAAATGCTGATGGCAAGGTAGCAGGCCAAAACCCAACTGGCCGTCTGGCTGGCCGTCAGCCCAAAGTCCCGCGCCGCGCCCACCAGCAGGCCGATGCTGCTGGCGGCTCCCACCAACACCACCACAAACCCTGCGATGCCTGCGCCCGCCGACCAGTCGCGCCGAAAGCTGTTGAGGGTGGCGGGCCGTGTGAGCCTGGTCAAGCGGAAGCCAGTTCGGTCAATTCTGCTTTGCCACCCACCCAGACGCCGCCTGCGCCCGCCCCAGTGGGCACGAACTGAGCCGTGAGGCGGGCAAATTGCCCCGGTTGCCGCTGCGCCCCACGAATGGTTTCCGCCCCTGCGGGCACTTGCCCCCGCGCCGCCAGCACTCCGGTCAGGCAGGCGAACATATTGGAACTCGCGGCGTCCTCGCTAAAGCCTTTCAGCGGCCCAAACGCCCGGAAACTCACGTCTTCACGGCCTTCGGCGGCCAGCGTGTAAAGAATCAGTCCGGTGGTATCGGTGGCCCTGTTCAGGTCTGAAATGGCAGCGTTGTCGGGAGTAAAGGCGTCCAACGTTGCCAGATCCGGCACCTGCACGACCAGATTGGCGCGGCCCGCTGAGGCTGTCCAGGCCGTACCCGAAAGGCCAATGGGGGAGAGGTCGGCCTCCAGTTGTGCCGCCGTCACGTCGCCCTGAAGCAGCAGCCATTCGCCGCCGCAGAGTTGCGCCCCCACGCTCTTGCCGCCCATCTGCACTTCGGTCACATCGGCAATCTGGCCCGCCGAGAACAGGTGCGCCAACGCTGCTACCGCTGCCGAATCGCTCTCACCTTTTTCGCGGGTGGGGGTAAAAATGCGGAGGCTCACACCCGAAAAATCTGCTGCCTCGATGAAGGCGCTGAGTGGCGCATCAGCCTGACCAGCGAGGGTTTGAAGGTCGCCCTGAGCATGAGTAAACACAGCCACCGTTTTTCCGACAGGCAGGAAGACGCGGTAGGAATGGGCGGTTCTGGAATTGGGATCGTCGGCGCTCACGGGTTAAAGGGTAGCGTGCGGCGGGCCGGGGACAGCAGCCACCTTCTAGCCGACAGCGATGGTCGCCTAGCCTAACTTCCGTCGAATGGCTCAATTCGGCTGACGATTCCGGGCGAACTCCCCAACTCAACCTACGCGCTCACCCATTCCCGCAACACCTGTTCCAAGTGCGCGTCATCCAACTCATTATGTTCGGCCAACGCCTTGATGTGGTCGGTCACGCGGCGCAGGGCGTCCTCGCCGTAGTGCAGGCCCAGTTCGCGGGCGCGGTGGCCGATGGCGTGCTTGCCCGTGACCTTACTCGCGGCCTGAATGCGGCGGCCAACGCCGAACACCCCCGGCGGAATCGCCTCGTATGCGCCGGGATTCAGGTAGATGGCCTTCAGGTGCATTCCGGCCTTGTGGTTGTAGGCAAATTCTCCGGTCAGGTAGTTGTTCCACGGAATCGGCAGATCCACCATGCGGGCAATCATGCGGTCAAGTTCGGGCAAGAGTTCCAGATTGTATTTTTCGGTGAGGCCCTGCGGATCGAAGGTGAACATTCGGGCTAAAAAGCCCCCCAGCGGCGTAATGCCGTTGCGTTCTCCTATGCCCAAAATCGTCGTGTCGATATGCGTCGCGCCTGCTTCTACCGCTTCATAGGCGTTGCTGATCGCGCAGCCCGTGTCGTTGTGGCCGTGAAACTCGATGCCGCAGCCCTCGTGAATGACCTTGCGAACCTCGCGCACCAGCGTATACACCTGCCGGGGCGTGGCAACACCGACCGTATCGGCTAAGCCCACTCTGTGCACGCCCAGCTTGGACACGGCTGCATACACCGCCATCAAATCGGCCTCCTCGCTGCGGAAGGTGTCCTCGGCACTGAAGCGGATTTGCAGGTCTGGGCGGTTGGTTTTAATCCATCCGATCACTTCCTGCGCCGCCTCGATAATCTGGCCGATGTTCTTGCCGTGACTGAATTCACGCAGGAAACTGCTGGTGCCGAACAGGAGATCCAGGCCGTCTACGCCCGTGTCTACCGCCCGCTGCACGTCGTCCATATGGCAGCGCACATGGGTCAGAATTTTGGCGTTCAGTCCCAATTCGGTCAGCTTGCGAATGTCGGCCTGCGTCTGCTTGCTCACCATCGGCGTGGTCACTTCTATGAATTCCACCCCGAAGGCGTCCAGAGCGCGGGCGATCTCTATCTTGTCGTCGGTTTTAAAGTTGCCCCGTGCAAATTGCTCGCCTTCCCGCAGGGTGGAATCGATGATGGCCCACGAATGCGCGGGAATCAGCGGCGTGTATGGGGCGTCGGCGTCGGGAGAAAGAATGTCATTGGTCATGGGTATCTCTGGGCTGGATTCTGACCGCCAGGTTAATGAATGTCAAGTTTATTGAGCACATTGCTTTCAATCGAAAGGTATGCGGGCCTGCTCTATTACCGAATCTCGGTGACCTGCGTCCGTTCCGCTGCCGTCAGTCCGGTCACTTCCTGATACACCTCGCGCACCGCACGCACCATCTCGGATTCGTTGCCCGCGCCGCTCAGGTCAAGCAGCGTCACCACTTCGCTGGGTTCCAGGCTGGCGTTGCTGCACGCCCGCAGCAGCGCGTAATGCACCACGCTGGTGCCGGGGCGAGCGCCGCCCGCCGGAGTCCAGGCCTGCCGCAGCCGGGGCATCAGCGCCGCCGCAAAGCGTCTGATGTCGCCCTCGTTGCGCTTCAGTTCCTTGTGCAGCAGGCCCACCGAGCGCACCCCGACGTAATGCAGCAGGCTCGCCAAGCGCTGCGGGCGTTCGGGGTCAGACCAATGAGACAGCAGGCGCACGCCTAATTCCTTAGCCACCGCCGTATCCAGATCCCGCACGGGTGGCAGGGTCAGCAGGTGGGTCATGCTCTGGGCATCAATAAACACGTCGTCTGGGGCGGCGGCCACCCGTTCGGGCAAAGTGGCGGCGTAGTCGCGGGTCATGCGGTGCAGGGCCATGAATTCTTCGTCGGCCATCTCCAGCAGGCCCGCCAGTCGGTAAAAGCGTCGGCGCACCTCACGTGGCACAGCCTCGCGGTTCTTGTAGCCCAGGTCGTGCTCTATTTCGGCCCAAGCGTGCTGCAAAATAGACCTGATCTGCACCTCGAATCTGGCCCCGCCTAAGCGTCCACCCAGCCGCCCGCTTACGTCCAGTCCGTCCCCCTGCAACCCGCCTTCCGGCACGCGCACCACGTAATGCACGCCCATATAGCCAAATCTGTCGGGGTCATGCATCTTCGATTTGTCTATCGAGTGGTTCCAGTCCACCTCATGATGCTTTTCGATCAGGCGCGACACCACGCCCACATCCGACTCGAAATAGGTGATGACGCGCACGGCCACGAGGTCGGTCACGTCGTCCAGCGAGTCGTAACGGCCCGCCTTGCGCCGCAACTTGTCCTCCAAACTGCCCGCCCGCTTAACCCGCCCAGTGATGTGGTGGATGTTCAGGCCCGCCGCCGTCAGCAGGCGCGTGGTGTGGGCCACCGCCGCGTCCCTGAGTGCCTCATAGTCCGGCAATGCCTCCCGGTAAGCCCGCAGCAGATCGTCATTCATGAGTAGGCTCATGATAGGGCGGCCCAGAGAAAGAAGAAAAAGATTTGTAAAGTTTTCTACATCCTTCGGTTGTTCTTTCTAGCGCACATCCGGCCCATTCCCCGCCGTGCTAAACCCTGCCCTATGCCGTTGCTGTCCCGTTTCGCTCTGCTCGCCGCCCTGCTTGCCGTTCCGCTCGCCTCTTCTGCCCGCGCCGCACCAGACGTGTTCGTGGCCTATCCGCCCGAAGGTCACCGCGTGGCGTTTGACCATGTGATTTTGGAAGGCAGCGTAGCGCCGGGAGCCAGCCTGAAGGTCAGCGGACAGACGGTAAATGTGGGGCCAGATGGACTGTTTATGCTGTGGTGGCCGCTGCGGGTGGGCACCAACGATCTGCGGCTGGTGGCCTCGTCGGGTGGGCAGACGGGCAGCCGTACCCTGAGGGTCATCCGCGCCGTGCCCCGCGCCCTGCCTGCCACGCCCACCACCATTGACCGCGAAAGCGTGACGCCCCGCACCGACCTGGAATTCTGGGACGCCGCCGCCGATTCTCCCGCCGAACGCAGTATCCGGGTTAGTTTCCGGGGATCGCCGGGGGGCCGGGCCACCTTCCGGCTGGCGGGGGGCGCGGTGCAGGCCATGCAGGAAGGGCCAGCGGGCCAGTATTCGGCCACCTACACGCTGGCCGCCGCTGCCCGCGTGCAGAATGCCGCCTTTACCGTGTCCCTCATGGGCCGCGACGGGCGCACCACCGCTGCCGCTGCCCCCGGACGCCTGACCACCACGGCGGCTGGCCCACGGACCGCCACCCAGCGCCCCGGAACGGTGCGTGGCTTGGGCCTCAACGACGCCACCAACCTTCTGACCACCCTCAGCGGCGATCCTTTCCTCTACCCGCGCAATGGCATGACGTTTGCGGCGGTGGGGCGGCAAGGCGACGATCTACGTGTGCGGCTGGCCCCCGGCGTGTCGGCGTTGGTCACGGCGGCTCAGGTAACCCTGACGCCCGGTGCGCCGCGTGTGGGAACGGCAGGAACCATATCGCTCGACGGTCTGCCCGCTGTTCCACCCGCCCTGCCAGAAGTCTTGCCCATGCCGACTGCTCCCGTACCCGTCACCCCGCCCGAATTGCCCACGCCGGAGCCTGCGCCCACTCCCGCTGACCCAGCCACGCCCGCGTCCACTCTGCCCGAACTGGCCCCGCAACCGATGCGCCCCAAACAGGTCAACCCTCAACCCGGAGCACTGTCCCCAGTCCTGCCCACCCCAACCGACGATTTGCGCGTGCGGGTGCCGCTGGGTGGCCTGCGCGTGCCCTTTACGCTGGAACAAACCGACGGTGGGCGTAGGTTGACGCTCACGCTGTACAGCCTATCCGCGCCGCCTGCCGTCAACACTGTCCCTGCCGACCCACTCCTCTCGCGCCTCACGGTTGCGCCCGCTGGCCTGGGTGTGTCGCGCCTGACGCTGGACTTGACGGCGGCTCAGGCGTGGGGCTTTAGCGCCAATTACGACGGCCCCGACTTGCTGCTGACGGTGCGCCGCCCGCCTGTTTTGAATCCGTCTCAACCGCTGGCAGGCCGTGTCATTACACTGGACGCGGGGCATGGCGGCACGCAGTGGGGCGGGGCGGGTAGCCTGCGCGTGCCCGAGAAAGACTTGGTGCTGCCCATTACCTTGCGGGCCGCCGAACTTTTGCGGGCGCAGGGGGCCACCGTCAACCTGACCCGCACGGCAGACGTGACGCTGGGCCTGTACGAACGCGGAGAGGCCGCCGAAGCCGCCCGCAGCGATCTGCTGGTGTCTGTCCACGCCAACGCCCTGCCCGATGGACGCGACCCACGCGGCATCCGGGGGCCGGAAATCTACTTTACGCACCCGCAGGCGGCGGGCGTCTCGGCCCAGATTCTGGCCTCCCTGCGCCGCACCTTGCCCGACCTCGGCCCCGGCGCAGGCCTGAAACCCGGCGCAAACTTGGCCCTGACCCGTCCCAGTACCCAGATCAGCCTGCTGGTGGAATTGGGTTACCTCACCGATCCCGGCAACCTGCGAATCCTGATTGACAGGGGCGGCCAGGAGCGGTTGGCGCAGGCGATTGCGGGGGGAATCGCGGCGTTTTATGGGGCACAGGGGAAGCCTTGAGTGGTGGCAAGAAGGGCGTCTAAGGGAGTAAGAAAAGGCCGGAATCAAGTCCAAAGCCGTTAGCCCTCGCCCCTCGTGGGACTCGTAGAGCTACGCAGTAGAGAGGGGCGCTGCATCGGCAGCGGGGTGAGGGGGTGGGCGCCAGCGATTGCCTGCCTTGAGCCCTCGACCTTTAGACTCTTAGACACCGCACTCTTAGACCGACGTGTCAGCCACCCGTCACACTTCCGCCGTACCCTAAGGCTATGACTCTGCGTCCCGCCTTGCTTGCTGCCGTCCTGCTCTGGCCTGCTTGGATGGGGGCGCAGGCCGCCGCGCTGCCTGAATTGCCGCCCACAGAGAACTGGCAGCCTATTTTTGTGGAACCAGCCCCCATTCCAGTGGGGAGTTCGGTGGGCATGCCGTCTCCTCCGGTGGTTGTTCCAATCGGACTGACCGCCACGCTGACTGCGCCGCGTAATGTGGTGGGCCGCGTACCGCTGAGCCTTAGCGTTGCCAATGCTGGTGCTGCTGCCCTGCGACTTGGTGCAGCCCGCGACAACGATCAGAACTGCGCCCTTGCGCCGCTGGTGCGGGTTTTGCGGGTGGGCACGCGGGAAGTGGTGTATCCGGTGGCCGGAGAACCCAGATTGTGTGCCCAAGATTTCCGTACTGACACGGCAGGCAAGGGCGAGGCTGTGACCTACACCCGTGATCTGGACTTGCCGCCCGGTGAACACATGATCGAGGGCTGGTTCGCAGGTTCGGTCAACGGTGCATCTGCCAACGCGGTATCAGCCAATGCTGTGCCTATCAAACTCTCGGCCCAACCGGTGCGGGTGACGGTGCGGTGAAACGGCTTACAGGAAAGCGACTGGCGCTGCTGCTGCTGCCTGCCCTACTGAGCGGGTGTGCCGTGCTTGGCAGTCTGCGGGGGCCGACGCCTGTTGCCCCTGCGCCTGTTGTTGCGCCTGCCCCAGAGCCGATAGCCGCGCCTGCGCCGCGCGCTGCCTCTGCTCCGGTTGAACTCCCGCCCGCTGCATCCACTCCCACACCCTCCAAACCGCTGCTGGAAGTGCCTGCTCCACTGCCTGCCACCCCCGGCCTGATCGCCGTTGCCAGCGCCTCTGCCGATGTGAAGGGCGTGACGGTCATTCTGGGCATTCGCAATACATCCAGCCGCCCGATCAGCTTCCGCTACACACCGCAGGTGAACTGGGGTTCGTGCGAGTTACCGCCGCTGGTGGCTGTTATTCGAGCTGATGGCAAGGCGGTTTCTGCCCCGAGCATGGGCGGGCGCATCGGCTGTACCGAAATCCTGCTGACGCGCACGCTGGCCCCCGGCGATACGCTGACGCTGAAGCGCATGCTGCCGCCCCTGACGCTGGGAACCTACCGCTTGACCGCGTGGCTGGACGCCGAATCTGCCGGAATGCCGCTGCGGGTACAGGCGGAACCGGTGGCGCTGGTGGTGCGCTGAGATGTGGCGACAAGTCGGTCTGATCTGTGCGCTGGCCTGTGCGGGTGCAGCCGCAGCCAGCCCCAACACTCCACTCAGCTTGACCCTTGAACCGCTGCCCAATCCGTCGTATACCGCGCAGCGCCGGGTGCAAACGCTGACGCTGTGGCTCAAAAACTCTAGCGCCGCGCCCATTTCGTTGGTGTGCCGCAGCGTGGGTGCGCCTCTTCTTAAAGGAGGACGGGGCCAAGGCGAGAGGCTGGGGCAACTGACGCCGCAGGGCCAAGCGCCCGTGTGCAGGCGGCCCGGAGAGGTCATCATTCTGGCCGCTGGAGCGCGGTACAGCTACACCAAAACTCTGGGCGTGTTGCCCGCCGGACAGTTCGTGTACCGCAGCGGTTGGAATGTCAGTGCTTCTCCCGGCAGCGGCTGGCTTCAGGGAAATAGCGCAGTGATCGTCGTCGTCGCAGGCACGCATCCCATTCCCACCCCTCGCCGCGAAGCGTATTTGGCGGCCCTGAAAGCCAGTGGCGCACAGGCCGACGCGGTGGGCTACGGCGGCCCACGCCTGATCTTTCACTGCGCGATGACTTGTCTCACCGTGTCTTCGTGCAAGAACTGGAGCGGCGTGGGTTGGACGTTGGCAAGGTGGACATTGACGTAGCGCTGCCTGTGCGATTTGACGCCCTCTCGACATGGCCTCACCGCACCAGCCTGACAGCCCAAGCCACGCCGCAAGGCTGGACATTCACCCTGAGCCTGACCAACCGGGCCACTGTGCCCCTAGCACAGGGCTACAGCGCGTGCGAACCCATCACTATAGAGCGCATTCCAGACGGTGTGCGGGTGTGGCAAACGGGAAATCTCCCGTGCATAGCAATATTGCTTGGCTTAGAACTCAAGCCCAATGAAACCCACACGCAAACTGCCCGCTGGGACGGCAAAGACAGCACCGGGCGGCGCGTGGCGGCAGGTCAGTACCGCGTCAAGATGGCGCTGAACGGGTTTATCGGAGAAACGCTGATCGTGGTGAAATAACCTGCCCGCCGCGTTGCCCTCTGCGCTGATAAACTCCCATGTTATGGATCTCAAGGCTCAACTCAAACTCGCCGTAGAAGCGGCTGCCGCGCAGCTCGGCGCACCAGACACCGACGCGGCCATTCAGGAAACGCCCCCCAGCAAGGCGGGCGACTACGGCACGCCCGCCGCCTTTCTTATTGCCAAAGCCCTCGGCGGCAACCCCGCGCAGATCGCCGCGCAACTGACCGCCGCCGTGCAGCTTCCCGCCGGAATTCAGAAGGTGGAAGCGGCGGGGCCGTTCCTGAATTTCTTTGTGAATCGGGGCGAATTCGTGCGGAATGTGGTGGAAAATCCGGCGCAAATAGAGGCGCGGGTGGGCAAAGTGGTCATCGAACACACCAGCGTCAACCCGAACAAGGAACTGCACGTGGGCCACCTCCGAAACGTGGTGCTGGGCGACTCCATGGCCCGCATTTTCCGGGCGGCGGGCCACACGGTAGAAGTTCAGAATTACATCGACGACACCGGGCGGCAGGCCGCGGAATCCATCTTTGCGGTCAACCACTACGGCCTGACCTGGGACGGCGTGCAGAAGTATGACCGCTGGCTGGGCGAGGGCTACGTGCGCCTGAATGCCGACCCACAAAAGGCTGCGCTGGAACCGGGCATTGCTGAAATCATGCACAAGCTGGAAGCCGGAGAACTGCGCGAAGAAGTGGAAAAAGTCGTTCACGCCCACCTGCATACCTGCTTTCGCCTCGGTGCACGCTATGACCTGCTCAACTGGGAATCCGACGTGGTAGGCAGCGGTTTTCTGACCGAAGCCATGAACATCCTGAAAAACAGCCCGTACACCTCGCGCCCGACGGAGGGCAAGTATGTGGGCGCGTTTGTGATGGACGTATCGGAATTTATGCCGGGGCTGGAAGAACCCAATGTGGTGCTGATCCGTACCGATGGAACCGCCATGTACGCCGCCAAAGACATCGGCTACCAGTTCTGGAAATTTGGTCTGTTTGAAGGCATGAAATTTAAGCCGTTTACCACCGACCCTGAAGGCCACACGGTCTGGACGAGCGCCCCTGATGGTCAGCCCGACGTGGAGCGCCGCTTTGGGCATGCGCAGGAAGTCATTAACGTGATCGACTCGCGTCAGGATCACCCGCAAACGGTGGTTCGCAGCAGCCTCGGCGTGGCAGGCGAACACGAGAAAAAAGAGCGCAGTATTCACCTCAGCTATGCATTTGTGACGCTGGAGGGCCAAACCATCAGCGGGCGCAAGGGCATTGCCGTGAGTGCCGACGACGCGATGGACGAGGCCGAAAAGCGGGCGCTGGCTGTGCTGAACGAAGTTAATCCTACGCTGGCCGCCCGCGATGACGCCGCCGAAATTGCCCGCCGTATCGGCATCGGCGCAATCCGCTTTGCCATGCTGAAGGCCGAACCCACCCGTCAGATCGATTTCCGCTGGGATCAGGCGTTGGCCCTCAACGGCGATACCGCGCCGTACGTGCAGTACGCCGCTGTGCGTGCCGCCAGCATTCTCCGCAAGGGGCAGGAAGCTGGACATGATGTGAGCGGGACTGGGGCCGACTGGGACGCACTTCTCGATGTAGACCTGACCCTCGCCAAAATTGTTGCCAAATTGCCCGAAGTGGTGGCCCAATCGGTGCGCGTGCATTCGCCGCATGTGGTGGCTGCCTATGCCCTCGATCTGGCGACTTCATTCAATGCGTGGTTCAATGCCAAAGACAAGGCCGGAAAACCCGTGACCAACGTGCTGCAAAGCCCCGAAGGTCTGCGCGAGGCGCGGTTTGCTCTGGTGGCAAGGTTGCGCCGCGCCTTTGAAGAAACGCTAGATTTGATCGGAATAGAGGTTCCCAGCGCGATGTAAGCGCAAACTCCACGTCGCCTGAAACTATTGACGCACCGCCCAAGGTTTCAAGCTCTAGAGCAGTTCTCCGAATTACGTGATCAGAGAAAAGACTTCTGATCACTCCATTCTCCGTCCTGCACGGTAAAATTCACTCGCCCCGCTCGGTCATTATTATGACAAATGCTCTAGGCGGTGCGTCCTAAATTTTTATTCTGCTGTTGCTACCGCCTAGCCCCGCCCCGTGCCAGTTCCCGTGCTTCCAGTCGCCCGTAAAATCCAGCCAGTTGGCGGGCCAGCGCGGGCGAAAAGCGGTTGCCGCCCAGGTGTGGCCCATTCAGAATGACCCAGTCGCTGACGCCAGCCTCGGCTTTGCTGTACAGCACGTCTGCGTTGGCCTTCATAGACACCACGCCGTCATCGGGGCTGGCGGCCACGAACAGGGGCAGGGGCGCGTGGTTCATCAGTTGGGCCATTGGATTGAGCGACGGATCGGGTGGGGCCGTGCCGAGGCCGTAAGCATCAGCTATTTCGGCTCGGCGGGACAGGGAGCCGCCCCACGCGGCCCGCAAGTCGGCCCAGCCGTCTATCAGGGCCACGCCACTGACTGCATATGGACTGCCCGGAAGCGCCGAACGCAGCGCCAGCAGGCCGCCCATGCTCAGGCCCAGCGCGTAGGTGCGGCCACTCCACTCAAACTGTGTTACGGCGTCGGTGTGCAGTCCGGCCACCTGATCCAGCGCGGCGGGGCTGCCCCATGTGTTTTCGCCACCATCATCGCTGAGCAGCACGGCAAAAGAGGCGTCCAGCAGGGCTTGAACCAAGACATTGACCTGAGGGCTGTTGTGCACCCGCTCGGCGTTTTGGCCGCGTGGGTGGGCCACCACGACCAGCGCACATTTCTGCATCCGGCAAGCATTGGGAATCCGCAGGAACGATGGCCCGCTCAGGCGGTTCAGGGTGATGGTTTCGGCGGGCACGGGGGCAGGATTGGGCGTTGTAGCAGGGGTCTGAATGGGCGCAGGCGTAGGCAGGGCTGGGACGTTTTGGGGCGTAGCGGCCCGCGCATGGGGCAGGAGCGCAGCGGCCAGCAACGAAAAAGAAAGTGTCAGAAGAGAGCGCATAGAACGGGGCGTATCCTAGCGCGGCGGGAATGACGGCATCCTGACTCAGATCCTCTCTGAAAGATGTTAACGGCCAAACAAGAACGTGCCCACCCGCGTCCCCAGCAGCAAGCGCCCCAGCAGCGCAGGCAGCGCCAGCGCAATCAGCGCGTACAGCAGGGTGGTCAGCAGCAGACCTATAGGCCGCCCATCCGGGAAACCGCGCCGCTCTAGCAATTGCAAAATAGCGGGGTGAATCAGGTAAATTTGCAGGCTGACCGTGCCAATCGTTGCCACGCCGCGCCGCAGCCAGTCGGGGCCGCGCTCCAGGCGGTAGGCCAGCCCCAGCAGGCTCAGGGCCACCAGCGCGGTGTATGTCCAACTGAGGCCGCTGTAGACCACCGGAGTCACGGGCGTGCCGCCAGCGTAGGCAAGGGCTATAGGCAAGTACAGCGCGTACACCGCCACCAGCAGGGGCAGCAGCACCAGCCGCCGCCTGCGCCACCATGCCTGAAATTCTTCTAACCGCGAGCCTACCGCCACCCCCAGCACAATGGGCAGGGCGTACCACAGCACTGTACTGGCCGGAAAAGGCAGCCGCAACACTTCGCGGTTCAGCAGATACAGGCCCAACTGCACCGCCAGCCCGATCAGTAGGGCCGCCGTGATGCTAGGTTTGCGGCGGGCCAGCGGCAGCAGGAAAGGCAGCACCACGTAGACTTCCAGCGCCACCAGCAAAAAATACAGGTGAAAACTGGCCTTGCCGTACAGCAGCCAGTCGCGCCAGCGGGCCGGATCGGTGAGGGTATCGGGCGTGCGCTGGCCTGTCCACACGTACCAGCCGATATACAGAGCACTCCACAGCAGGTACGGCCAAGCCCCCCGCGTCAGCCGCCGCCAGAAATACCGCCCCGGATCAAAGCGCTTCAGCAGGCTGCGGGTCAGTACCACCGCCGACAGGAAGACAAAGGCGGGCACGGCAAAATGCAGGGTACGGTTCAGGATCAATAACAGTTCGTAGGTCGTCGATCCGGCTTCGGTTTGCCGCAGGGCCATGCCGCTGGCGTGGTGCGCCACCACCTCCAGAATCGTGAGGCCCCGGAAGGTATCGATGGGGGTCAGGCGGGCCGGAGTGCGGACGGCGGGGCCGCTGTTGGGCGGCGAAGAGGAGAGGGGTGGGGGAAGCGCCGTCATTGAGTAATTTACTGTAACTGGAAAAGCGGGCACACCACTTGGGGCTGTCCATCATGAGAAAAAGGCAAACCCGGCGAACAGAAATCCAGCGCTGGCTTTAGCTCCGCCCGCGTACTTCAAATCCCGCCTCACGCAAAATCTGACTGGCGTGGGCCACATCTTCCAGCGTCTCCAGCCCCAGCCGCATCGCGCCGCCTTCTTCGCGGATCGCCAGCACCTCTATATCTTTGATGTTCACGCCCGCCGCGCCGAGTGCCTGGGTGACCGCGCCGATCTGGTTGGGCTTGTCGGGCACGGCCACCACCAGATCGTGCTTGGGCGGCAGCAGGCTGCGGCGCACCACGGGCAGGCTGTCGCGGGTGCGCTTGCCTTCGGTGGCGGCGGCCAGGAGTTCTTCAGGTTCGTCCAAATCGGCTTCCAGGCGCTCCAGCTGACGCCGGAAACGGGCCAACGCTTCCCGCAGCGCCACCTTGTTTTCCACGACCATGTCGCGGCTCATGCGCGGGTCGCCGCTCGCCACGCGGGTCAGGTCACGGAAGCCTCCGGCGGCCAGCAGGCTCAGGCGTTCATCCCGCGCCACCATGTGTGTGAGGGCGAGGCTGGCGAGGTACGGCAAGTGGCTGACGGTTGCCACCAATGCGTCGTGTGCGTCGGGCGGCATGACCACCGGGGCCGCGCCCAGATGTTCCACCAGCATCCGGGCGCGGCTCAGCGCCGTCAGGGGCGTGTGGTCGGTGGGCGTCAGTACCCACACGGCGTTTTCCAGCAGGGCCGCCCGCGCATGGGTCACGCCGCCGCGCTCGCTGCCCGCCATCGGGTGTCCGGGCACAAAGTTCCGCACGCCCAGTGCTTCCATCTCGGCAGCGATTCCGGCCTTGACGCTGCCCACATCGGTGACCAGTGCTGCCGGGTTCAGGTACGGCGCAAGGTCACGGGCCAGCGGGGTCAGCGCCCGCATCGGCGCGGCCAGCACCACCAGGTCAGCGCCGCGTAGCCATTCGCCCGGCATGGCCCGCACCTCGTCCACCACGCCTAATGCTTCGGCTTCCCGCAACACGTCCGGGTTGGCGTCGTAGCCGATGACCCGCCTTGCCAGAAAGCGCTGCCGCAGTCCCAGTGCCACGCTGCCGCCGATCAACCCGACGCCTGCAACCACAGCTGTATCAAACAGTGGGGGCGGCAGGGTGGCAGGGTCGGCGGACAAGTCGGCGGGCGTGGTCATGGGGGCGAGGCTAGCAGGAATGGGGGAGAGGGGGTTGGGGGTTGTCGGGACGTGTGGCGGGTTTGTGGGTGATGTAGGGTGGATTATTGGTCGGACGGCGTTCTGGGGTTGCTCCCACGTTTTCCCCCACCCCAGCCCTCGCCCCCACAGGGGTCAGGGGAGTTGTCGTTGCACTGGGCAGGGTTAATCTTGTCGCGTTCAAGCTCTGTTTGTTCGTTCACCTGAAGTGGAATTGCCAGTCGTCTTGAGAATGGAATTGCCCCGCCGGCTACGCGGACGACGGCCCCACACGCACTCGGGCGGGGACGGTGTGGAGTGGCGATGTAGTGGGTGTTCGCTCCTCACCCTTGAGGGGGGAGGCTGGGAGGGGGTGAGTGAGCAACGCGATTGCCTTCCCGCCCTTCCTCAGACCCTCGACCCTTAGACGCCTTCACCGCCCACCCACCGCCTCCACCCATTTCCCCTATCCTGCCCCCCGTGCCCGAACTGTTTACTCCCGGCCCCGAAGTCCTGTTGTATGGCCTGCCCCTCGCCTTCCTCGCGGGTTTTATTGACGCTGTGGCGGGCGGCGGCGGCACCATCACGCTGCCCACCCTCTTTTTTATGGGCCTCAGTCCGGCGCAGGCGGTGGCTACCAATAAACTTCTCGCAATTTTCGGTTCGGGCAGCGCCACGGTGCAGTACTGGCGCAAGGGGCACGTAGACCGGGCGCTGGTGCTGCGTCTCATTCCGCTGGCCCTGATCGGGAGTGGGTTGGGCGCATTTCTGGTGCGCTTCGTTGATCCCAACACCTTCCGCACGCTCGTCGGCGTGGTTATTTTGGCCGTTGGGGCGCTGGTGTTGGTCAACAAACGTTTTGGCCTGGAAGACCGCTATCCGGGCCTCACCACCCGCACGCTGGCCCTCACTCTGCCCGGTGCGCTGATCATCGGCCTGTACGACGGCTTCCTCGGCCCCGGTACAGGCACCTTCCTGATGTTCCTGTTCGCTCTCGTCGGCTTCAATCTGGTGCGGGCCAGCGGCAACGCCCGCACCATCAACTTTGCCACGAACCTCGGCGCGTTCCTGTTTTTCCTGATCGGCGGCCACATGGTCTGGTGGATCGGCCTGCCGATGGGCGTAGCCAACGCCGCTGGAGCTTTTCTGGGCGCACGTATGGCCATGCTCCGGGGCAGCGCCTTCGTGAAATGGATGTATGGCGGAATCGTGCTGCTGGTAGCGGCAAGATTGCTGTTCAGCTGAGGGCGATTACTGATAAGAGCGTCAGCGATTGCCCTTCTTAGACCCTCAGATCCTAGACCCTTAGACAGTCTCTAATCCCGCCTGACCCACCCCACACCCATTCCGCGCACACTGTAGCCATGACCAACCCAGAGCAGCCCACGCCCGACGCCCCCGCACCGCAGATCACCATCCGGCATCCGGCCCCCGACGCGCCAATGCCCACCGAGCAGGGCGAACATCCCTACCATGAAGTCTCGTTTGGCAATGCATTGGAGCAGGCCGACCCCACCGAAGCGCCCCTGCCCGCCGATGATGAGGTGTAGGGGATGACAAGACCCAAGCCCAACCGTGCCTTCCCGCGCCTTCATCTTGGCCTGTGCGCGGCAGAATGGGGGCATGACTCAGCCTGAGCTTGTCCCTAACTTGGCCCCCAACTTGCAGCAAGCCATCCTCGCGGGCGGCTGCTTCTGGTGTACCGAAGCCGTGATGACCGACATTCGCGGCGTGCAAAAAGTAGAAAGCGGCTATATCGGTGGTCACACGCCCCAGCCCGATTACGACAGCGTGTGCAGCGGCACCACCGGGCACGCCGAGGCCATCCGCGTCACCTTCGACCCGGCGCAGGTCAGCTTCCGCGACTTGCTGGGGCTGTTTTTTGCCACCCACGATCCCACCACGCTGAACCGTCAGGGCGGCGACGCGGGCACACAATACCGCAGCGCCGTGTTTCCGCTGAACACCCAGCAGGAGCAGGACATCCGCGAAGTCGTTGCCGACTTGACCGCACAGGCTGTCTTTGACCGCCCCATCGTGACCAGCATCGAACCCGCAACGACCTTCCATGTGGCCGAGGCCTACCATCAGGACTACTACGCCAACAATGCGCGCCAGCCCTACTGCATGGCCGTCATTGCGCCCAAAGTTGCCAAGCTCCGCAAGTATTACGGAGACAAACTGCGGGCGTGAGTTGGACGCTGCGGACAGCGGTTTCTTCCCCTTAAGCGGAGCAATAGGGGGTACGAGTTACGCCCGAACTTCTCCCAGCCACTCTTCAATATCCGTCCGCAGTCGTTCGGCCAGCGGGTACTGTAGGTAGCGCCGCATCTCATCCGGGTCACGCGACTGGCTAAACCATAGGTCAAAAGTGTTCACGATGCTGGGGGCACCGTCTGGGGCGGCCTCGCGGCGCACGGGGTCGCCCTGCCCCACGTCGCCTTCCTGAATCACGCGGGCATAAAAACCGGGGCGGCGCACCCGCGCAAAGCGCTTGACGAAGCCCAGATCGTTCATGCGGGCGGCCAGTACCATGCAGGGAATCCGGGCGGCGCTGGCCTCCAGCACAGTGCTGCCCACCCAGAAGCGTTCGCCCACCCGCACGTCTGCCGATTCCAGTCCAGCCATCAACAGGTTCTCGCCAAAGGTGCCGGGTTCCAGCGAGTCACCCAACTCCTCGGCCCAGTGGTCGTAGTCTTCCTGCGTATACACGTACACCGCCTGTCCGGGGCCGCCGTGGTGTTTGGTGTCCATCACGTGATCGCCTTCCAGTCCCAGTTGTCCTACACGTACCCGGCCCGCTGCGGCCTGCTTATGAATCCCCGTGATTTCGGTGCGCGGGGTGGCGGTGTTCGGGCCGATGGTAAGCGCTGTAGGCTGGCCGATATTCACGCTGAGAATCTGCAGGGCGGGTGCAGGCATGGCCTAGCGTAACGGAGGAATGTGCTGCCGCTGAGCTTGCGCCCTAGCCTGGCGCCACCGCACCCGTAATCCCCACTCCGGTTTGTCCACGCTGCCTGTGGTGAAATAGAGCCGTGAGTCAGACCCGCCGCCCCACTCCATCTTCCTCCCTGCCGACGCTGGCCGAGCGCGGACGTGTGCCGACGCTGGCGGTGCTGCTGTGCATCTTCATGCTGACGGTCACGCCGTTTCTGGGTGGGCTGATTCAGGGCCAAACCGCAAATCTGGCCCGCAATATTCTGTACGCCTGCGCGACGGCGGTGCTGTTGGGGCAGGTCTGGCGCGGCAGCGTATGGGCATGGAGAATCACGCTCAGCCTGTGCATGGCGGCGGGGTTGTTGGTGTTTATTGTGGGCATGTTGGCGGGCAGCGTCAATTGGCAGGGCTGGGTCATCAGCATCGCCGGAATTGCGTTTTTGCTGCTGGGCACGGCATTGGTTGCCACGCCCACTATTCGCGCCTTTTTGGATTCCCGCTGGTTGTCTCGCACGTCGGCAGGCAGGCAGGCGGCCAAGGAAGCAGGCCGCCCATGAGTCAGCCCAGCGAGACCGGTACGCGCCGATTTACCGTGCAGGGCACCAATAACCCGTTCGTGTGCGGCCATTGCGGGCAAGAAGTCCAGCCCCTGAAAAACGGCAGCGTGCGCAACCACTGCCCCCATTGCCTGCACAGCAAACACGTGGACATCCTGCCCGGAGACCGCGCCAGCACCTGTCATGGCCTGATGGCCCCGGTGGGCGTGCAGCAGAGCGGCAAAAAAGGCTGGGTCATCGTGCACGAGTGCCAGAAATGCGGCTTCATGGGCCGCAACCGCGCCGCGCTGGACGATCCCAAACAGCCCGACGACTGGGAAACCTTGATCGCAATTAGCAGCAAGCGCTAGCAGTCGGCAAAGTAACAATCAGCGCTCCTGTTGTGTTGGGAGCGCTGATTCATTTTTGTGAGGCGCAAGGAGTCGGCGGGTACTTGCTCTTGACCTTCCTTAGACCCACTCAACTCTTACAGCGCAAGTCCTTACCAAAGTACTTGGTACTCAGGGCCGTGTAGGCGCTGGTGCGCTGCATTTTGATCAGGCCCAGATTCAGGGCAAAGCGCGTGCTGTCGTTGTCTTCGCGCAGCATCATGCCAATGGGGACGCTCCACAGTTCGGGGCCGAAGTGAACGTTGGCTTTGGGGTACAGCTTTTTCACCATGCCCTCGGCCACGCTGTAGGCCACCGTCGCGTCTACGGCCTTAGAAAACACCGCGATCACCACGTCGTTGTTGCTGGGATACACGTTGACCTTTTTGTCGAAGGGCAGTTTTTGCACATATGAGGTCATGATGGAACCCGCGATCACGCCGATGGTCTTGTCTTTCAGATCGGTATGCAGGTTGATTTTGGGATCGAGCGACACCACCGAGACACCCACGCAGGCGGTGGGAGAAGTAAAGTCGATCTTGTTTTCGCGGGTGCTGGTAATGCCCAGCGCACTGAAGGCCACGTCCACTTTGTCGTCTTGCAGCAGCGTGGTCAATTGGTCGATACGGGCCATTTCATAACTGACTTTTACGCCCAGGTCGGCGGCCAGGGCTTCAATCAGTTCCGCCTCAAAGCCGAAATGTTTGCCTGCATTGACCAGCGAAAAGGGCGGCACATCGGCAGGAGTCGCCACGCGCAGCACGCCGGAAGCCTTGATCTGAGACAGGGTGCGGGCTTCGGCGTGCGGGGCGGCGAGCAGCAGGGTCAGCAGGGTGGCGGTCAAAGTCCGGGTGGCAAACAGAGTAGAGTTCATTTGATCCTTTTGGTGCTTAGAGTGGGAAATGGTGTGGGCTGTGGGGCAAATCTGCACAACACAAGCCCTGCCGACATTGGTGAACGCCAGTTAATTTCTGGAACGGTCTCCAGAACAGTGCAGAAAAACAGTGCAGACGAGTTGTAGAGCCTGAGCATAAAACGCTGACTCTTTCAAGACCGTCACTGCCCAGATGACCAGCAAGTAAAAGACCGTCTTAATCAAGTAAGCCAGCAATCAGATAGTCATCACGGGGCGCACATGCTTTGGCGTCAGGGGCAGGCTGAGCAGGATGGGGGCCGCCCCGCTGTGCTGTCCCATTGCGCCGGGTTGGTATGCTTGCCTATATGGTTCTTTGGGTGGTGGTGGTGTTTATCGTTCTCAGCGCGACGCTGATTCTGGCTCTGACTTACGGCCCCATGAAAGCGGCGGCCAACGTGCGGGTCATCCGGGCTATCGCGGGCGTGCAGTACGCGGCGGCGGCAGCGCTGGCAGGCGCACGCATCGCAGGTCTGGCGTAATGGAGCTGAACCTGGGCACGGTGCATACCCTCGATCTGCACTTTCAGGGTACGCCGGGTGTCGTCGCCTCTGCCGTGTTCGAGACAGGTGACGGCTTGGCCCTCGTGGACACTGGCCCCAGTTCCACGTTGCCCGTACTCCAAGCGGGTTTGGCGGCGCTGGGCGCAGATTTAGAGGACGTCCGGCATGTCCTGCTCACGCATATTCATCTGGATCATGCGGGGGCGGCGGGCACGCTGCTGGCGCGGGTGCCGGGGGCGCGGGCCTACGTGCATTCACGCGGCGCGGCGCACCTGTCGCGGCCCGAACGCTTGGTGGCGAGCGCCACGCAAATTTACGGGGATCAGATGGAGAGCCTGTGGGGCGAATTCCTGCCCGTGCCCGCCGAACGCCTGACCGTGCTGGCGGGCGGCGAATCCCTCCGCTTGGGCCAGATCGACGTGCTGCCGCTGTATACCCCCGGCCACGCGGTTCACCATCTGGCCTACCACATAGGAGATGACCTGTTCGTGGGCGATGTGGGCGGCATCCGGCTGGACGTGCGCCAATCGCCCCGTGCCCCTACTCCGCCGCCCGACATTGATCTGGACGCCTGGCGGGCCAGCATTGCCCTGCTGCGTAAAGTAGACGCCCGCACCCTGCATCTGGCCCATTTCGGAGCGTATGCCCAGGCGGGTAGCCACTGGGACGCGCTGCTAGCCAACCTTCAGACCGATGCACAGCGCATCCAGGTGGGGTTGGCGGCGGGGCAGGAACCGCAAGCCCTGTCGGACGCATTTACGGCGGCGCTGCTGGCCGAACTGCACAGCGAAAGTCCCGATTTGCCCGCCCGCTACGAATTCGCTTGCCCGCCGTGGATGAGCGTGCAGGGGTTGGTGCGCTACTGGCAACGGCAGGCGGCGCGTGCTCCGGCACCAGGGCAAGAATCTACACAGGTGGAATCAACACAGGCGGCCCGCTGATGCGCGTGCTGGTCATCGGCGGCGGTGGGCGCGAACACGCCATCGTGGACGCCTGCGCCCGCAGCGGTCACGAGGTGATGTGTACCCCCGGCAACCCCGGCATTGCAGCGTTGGCCCGGATCATCTCTGGCCCGCAAGACGCCGACAGCCTGGCCGAATTGGCCGTGCAGCAAGGCGTGGATGTGGTCATCGTAGGGCCGGAAGCTTACCTCGCGGCGGGCGTGGTGGATGCCTGCACAGGGCGCGGCGTGCCTGCCTTTGGCCCCACCCACGCCGCCAGCCGCTTGGAGGGCGACAAGGCGTGGAGCAAGGCCTTTATGACCCGTCACGGCATTCCCACCGCGCAGCACCGGGCCTTTGACAATCTGGCAGAAGCACTGACCCACGCGGCCACCTGCGCCCTCCCCACCGTGATCAAGGATGCAGGTTTGCGGGCAGGTAAAGGCGTCACGATCGCCCACACCCACGCCGAAGCTGAAGCCGCGCTACACGACATTTTTAGTCAAAACAGCGGTCAGGCGGGCGCGAGTGCCGTCATAGAGGACTTCATGACCGGGCAAGAAGTGACCGTGCTGGCCCTCACCGATGGCGTGCGATACGCCCTCACGCCGCCCAGTCAGGATCACAAGACTATTTTTGAAGGCGACACTGGCCCCATGACGGGCGGAATGGGCGTGATCTGCCCGTTCCCTCTGCCTGCCGAAGCGTTGGCCGTTATCCAGTCCGACATCATCGAGCGCACGTTGGCCGGAATGCGGGCGGAGGGTTTGCCCTACACGGGTGTGCTGTACGCGGGCCTGATGCTGACTCCCAGCGGCCCTAAAGTGGTGGAATTCAACGCCCGTTTTGGCGATCCAGAGGCCGAAGCGGTGCTGCCTCTACTGGAATCCGATCTGGCCCAACACGCGCTGGACGCTGTACGGGGCCATCTCAATCCTGACTCTGTGCAGTTCCGGGCCGGAGCCAGTGCCGTGATTATCCTTGCGGCTCCCGGTTATCCCGCCGAGCCGCAGAAGGGCATTCCGATCAGGCTGCCGCCGACTGGGGCAGGGGAGATCATCTACCACGCCGGAACCGCTCTGCAAGCTGAAACGTTGATCAGCAACGGCGGGCGAGTCTTGGCCGTTACTGCCACCGCCGACACCCTGAACGCCGCGCTGGGCCGCGCCTACGCTCTGGCAGACCGGGTGGACTTTGCAGGCGCACAGCTGCGGCGCGATATCGGCGCACGCATCGGCGCAAGAGCGGAGACTGTCCCTGCTGCGGGGCCAGAGTCAGACTCCGTTTGACCTATCGCCCTCCCTTGCGCTAGTATCCGCTCCGCGCCCAATCTTGTGCAGTTTGCAAGCCAAGCGTAGGCCGGAGTGGCGGAATTGGTAGACGCACTCGACTCAAAATCGAACGGGAAACCGTGGGGGTTCGAGTCCCCCCTTCGGCACCAAGATGGCTGCAATGGCCCCCGCTTAACGTGGGGGTTTTTGCTTTTTTGAGAACAGGGGGGCCAGGGGAGGAGACAAGCGGCACCGGGAATCGTGTGCCGTCCAGCCGCACTGCAACAGGAGAATTATGCTGTTGTCATCGCTGCACGCCGCCCACATTCGCCACCTCTCTTCCATGCGGAGAAGTCCGGCGACCCTCATCTACTACCGGTATGGCCTGGAACCGTTGGTGGAGTTCCTCAAGGCGCAGAACATCGCGGCCGACACCGACGTCATCACCCGCGCCGTGCTGACGGAGTTCCAGCTCTGGCTGCGCGAGACGCGCGGCCTGGGCCCAGGCGGGGAGCATGCGGTGCTGCGGGCCATCCGCGCCACCTTCCGCTGGGCGCTCTTTGAAGAGTTGATCGACAAAGATCCAACCCTGAAGATCCGGATGCCGGCCCTGCCGAAGGAACGCCCACCTGCTGTCCAGCCGCACGAGGTGGCCGCCTGCTTGAAGGTGGCCGCGGAGCTGAGCCAGCCGCTGCGGAACAAGGCCCTGCTGCTGTTCCTCTACGACACGGGGCTGCGCCAGGGAGAGGTGCTGCAGCTCGAGACGGATGACATTGATCTGAACACGGGGCAGATCACCATCCGTGGCAGCACAGCAAAGGGGGGACGCGGCCGGACGGTGCCGCTGGGGATCAAGAGCGCCCGGGCCATTGCGCGGTATGAGCGGCATGAGCGCAAGCCGGCACTCCCGATGATCCGCACCCTGTTCCTGAGCCGAACCGGTGAGCCGATGACCAAGGGCGGCCTCACGCACCTGCTGGTCAAGATCGCGGCGGCGGCAGGGTTGCCCAGAGACCATGTGGCCCCGCACGCCTGGCGCCGCGGCTTCGCGGTGGGGTACCTGCGCAACGGGGGAGATATGTTCTCTCTGCAGCAGATTCTCGGGCACCAGACACTGGATATGACGCGGCGGTACGTGAAATACCTGCCCAGTGATATTCAGCGCCAGCACCTGCGGGCGAGTCCGGCAGACCGGCTGTGAGCGGGGGCGTGTCGGCCGGGCTGGAACATCCTATGCTGCGGGCATGCGCAAGACCTTGCTGCTCTTCATCGCGCTGAATGCGGCAATGGCGGAAGCTGGTGGGGGAGCGGGACCGGGGATGGTCCTGCGATCGACCCCCCGTGAAATTCTGGCGGCCAACGCCAATGGACAGCTTCGGTGGAGACGGGCATTCCCGGGGCTCAGGGTGGTCAGCACTGGGCAGGTCGGCCAGGACGTGCTTGTCCTGGCCGAGCAGGGCGACGTGCAGTACGGCACCCAACACCTGAGGATCATGTTGCTGTCGGGCGTCACCGGACAGACGCAGTGGCAACGGACTGTTCAGGGGCGGCTGGATGGCAGTGGCAGCGGGCCACTGCCCCAAGAGCGGGGCTGGGGCGTGATTGACGGCACGTTCTGGGTCTCTCGAAGCACGGGTGGGGAACTGTGGAGCAACGACAACCTCGGATTCCGCGTGCCGAATGGACGCCCGGTCTGGGAGATGACGGGCACTGGCGCTCCGCGTGCAGCGGCGTTGGGGGAAGTGCTGTTCCGCGCACGAACGACCGCCGGCATGCCCAATGATCCGGTCAACGTCAAGCTGCTGGTTGTCAACAGCACCACAGGGGCGACCCGAACGTTGGCCCTCAAGATTGCCCAGCGGCCTGGGTGTGGGCCACTGGATGACGTGCTCGTGGAGGAGAACTTTCTGGAGGTCTCCAGTGCGCGATTTTTCGATGCACAGCGTCATGACCAGTGTGGGTACTTCGTGACCCGGTTCGACTGGCATGGTTCGGAGCGGCCACACTCCGTCATCCGGGTCCCGGAGACGCCGGCTCAAGGCCTGCGCTCACAGCGGGGAGGTGAGCCCATTCCTGAAGGCAAGCGCTAGCTTGTCCTGCAGAACCTAGAACAGCGTATTCATCCCTTTTCTGGCCAGGGCGCTTCTGAGCGTCTTGGCCGCTCTGGTACTGCGCGAGACGTGGCCAGATGTCAGGGTGCTTGCCAGTCTGGCTCCCGGCCGTGGCGCGGTTGGCGCGGTTATCCCAGCGTGCCCGGGCTGCCCAGGGGGCCACCGCCGAGAAGGACCAGGAAGCGCAGAATGGGGGCAGGAGGCCAGGCATGACCGATCAGATGATGACGCAACAGGAAGCAGCCCTGGCCCTCTGCGGGCTGCTGGCGACGCTTCGGAGCCTGGGCATTCAGGTGGTGTACCTGCATCCCGAGATGCTGCGGTTCGGCCTGGGGGGTCAGGGCTGGGTGTTGCTCACCATGGAGCGGGGCGGGCGACCCTCGCCGAGCCAGGAGCCGTATCACGCCCTGGCGCGGATTGCTGAGGCCTTCCCGGAGCTGGTCGCGCCACATGTGCCGGGCCTGCTGCAGGAGGGCGCAGCGCTGATGCTGGCCCTGACGCCGGGGAGTGAGCCGGAGCCGGAGCGGGCTTTGGACCGGCTGCTCATTGCCGAGCATCAACGGCGACGCGGGACCTAGCGCTCAGCAGCCGTGGCTGCCGGAGATCAAAGAGAGGCCCCCGCACCGGCCTAAATCTGACGCGGGGGCCTCTTGTCAGGTCATGCAGTCTTCAGTGGCCTGACTGCGATTTGCGGGGTCACCTGATGAAAATGCCCGGTCACGTCTGTGAAGTGTGGAGACGGGAGTCTCTTATTCGTCTGCCCAGATCACAGGAACGGGGTGCCCTGCGCTGCGGTCAATCCACATGCTTGGTCGGCCTACAGTCCAACACGCTTTAGCATGGGTCATGCGTTTCAGATTGCTGCCTCTGGCCTTGTTGGCCCTCGGCTTTTCCCCGGCGTGGGCCACTCCGGCGAACCTCAACGGGCAGTCCGGTACTGAAGTGGTGCAAGGGGCCCGCCGTGAAGCCCTCATGACCCTCGCCCAACCGATCACGACCCTCACCGCCAATGCCCTGAACGCGGACTTCACGTGGGTCGCAGAATTCACCCGCAACGTGCAGATCATTGGCGCTGGCGAGGGCAGCCACGGCTCGGCTGAACACTTCCAGTTCAAAGACCGGCTGTTCCGGGAACTGGTCAGGCAGGCCGGCTTCACGGTCCTCGGCATCGAGGCGGCCTTCGACGATGGATACCGGATGGATCAGTATGTTCGTGGGTTCGGTTCGGACGACCCAGTAATGGCCATGCGGCAGTTCGATTTCTGGACGTGGCAGACCCAGGAGATGCGTGACCTGCTGGTGTGGATGCGCCAGTCGAACCAGACCCGGGGGAAGGGCCCTGAACTGCGGGTGATGGGCTTTGACCTGCAAGACCCTGCCGGGAGTCTCCGATTGATGCAGGAACTCGCCCCAGACGCGGGCCGACTTCACGACGCCCTCCAGACCCTGTTGATCTGGAGCCTGGGCAATGAACCGTGGGCAGAACTGAAGGCGCAGCGTGCAGAGGAACGTGCGCCCTTTCTGGAGGGGGTGACAGAACTGTTGGGGGCAGTGCAGGCCTTGCCCCCAGCGTCGCCTGACCGGGAGGTGCTGCACTCCCTCGCTCAGACAGTTCGCCAGGCATCCATCAGGGCGCTCGTGCCGGACGGGACGACGGGGGCGAATCTCCGGGACGCGGCCATGGCGGGGAACGTTCGCCAGCTCCTGGCCGGACTGTTCCCGGGGCAAAAAGCCATGCTGTGGGCCCATAACTTCCACGTCTCGAAGGTCGGAGCGCACGGGCAGCCGTACCGCCCGATGGGCAGTCACCTGGCCCGGGATCTCGGGACGCGCTACCGGGCCATCGGGCTTTCCTACGCTGAAGGGGAGGTACGGGCCATCGACACTCAAGGAGGGCCCGTCCCCTTGAAGGTCGCTCCCGCCCGGCCGGAGAGCCTGGACATGCTGGCCATGGGTTCGGCTCCAGCGGTGTTCATCGATCTGCGCCGCGCTGTCCTGAATCCAGTGCTGCGCAGCTGGTGGGTCAACCCGGTGGACTTTGCGGGCGTGGGTGCGCTCTTCACAGCTGGAACCTCTGCCCACGTGCCCATTGAGCTGCCTGCGGCGTTCGACGGGGTCATCTTGGTCAGGCGCAGCACCGCCAGCACGCTCTTGTCTTCATCAGCCCCTCAGAGGTAGGCGGGCTGAACCTCCGCTGAGAATGAACACAGGGGACACCCAGGAGCTGGAGCTCTTCAGGTGGACGCCGTGGGATCCGGATTCACCGGAGGATGATCCTGCCTGCGGTGGCTTCAGCCGCCATCGGCATCGAGGACACCGCTGTTTCCCTCGATCTGGGGCGGCAGGTCGAACGCCACCTCGTACGGCTGCCCTCTGTTCCCGAGCAGGTTCGTTCCTCCCTCAAAGCGGCACCCACGCACCTCCACAGGGCCGGGGTACCAGTTGTCGAAGAAGTTCACGAAGCCCTGAAAGGTGCAGTTCAGCAAGGTGAAGGCCGCCGGCGCCTCGTTGTGACCGCCACATTCGAACGTCACGTCACCGCCGAACGTGCAGGCTTCGAAGCGGGCGCCTTGGAGGAAGTAGGCCGCGTAGAACAGAGCGGCGTCCACGTGGCAGCGCTCGAAGGTGACGGGGGCATGGAACACCAGATCGGACGCGTCCACGGCAGGGAGCCGGCAGCCGCGCAGCAGCACGGGAAGACGCACGCCGCCCGTGTCTTCCAGCGCCTGCAGGTCCAGCTGGCCCCTCACCTCGACCCCCACGAGCCCCTCGCCGGTCTTCAGGCGCTGCAGGGCTTCCGCCGCCGTCACGTGCTGCTGTGTGGGTTCGGGCACTTCAGGCCTGTGCGGTTCAGGTGGCAAGGTCCGTGTCGTCCCAGGCGACCCCTGGAGAGAGCAGCCAGGTCAGGGCGTGCCGGCGCTCATGTACGGCGCCGCCATGGAGAACCGGATGAAAGCCCGGGGGAATGGTCTGTCCGCCCAGCTGGGCACTCCGGACGGCGTTGTGCGCGCAGTAGAACAGGTCTTCAAGCCCGGCGACTGTTCTGGCGTCACGCGGCTGAGCCTGGTTCAGGAGCACCTCCACCGTGCTGCTCAGGCCGGGCAGGAACTCGTGCAGCAGGCTCCGGGTCACCTCATCGGGGATAAATGCGGGGGCCAGATCCGGCTGCGGTTCGAAGCCCAGCGCCCACGCGAGCGGCTACATATTTTCCAGCCGCCAGCCAATCACATCTCCCTGCGCCTCCTGCGCCTCTGCACGGGCCAGGGACAGGATCGCCTGTTCTTCCCTGGTCAGCGCCGACTTCAGGTCGTTCGCCTGAATGTACAGCTGCACCCGCTCCGTCCCCGCCGCCTCCTCAGGGAACGCGGCCCAGGTGAACAGCGCGTCCAGCGCCATCAGCCGGCGGGCCACCTCTGTCAGGGGCCGCAGGACGAACGGGGTCTCGCAAAGGGGCAGCCAGCGGGCTGGCCGGAACCCGAGAGGGTCGAGAACGGCGAAGGAATGGGCACGTAGGGCGTCTGGAGACATGGGCACCTCCGATGATGTCAGATGAAGGCGGGGGAGACCGCCTGACCTACGCCGTCAGGCCAGGGAACCTGTGGTGGCCACGGACGATACGGCCATGCACGACCGCCCATCCGGCACGAACGAGCAGGAAGCCCGGGAGGCAAACCTCTGGATGGCCTCAGGGTGGGGCGGCGAGCACCTCCCGCAGGGTGCTCAGCAGGTTGTCCTCACCCAGATCCATCAGCGCCTCGACCGTCGATCTGCGGCGCTGCGCCATCAGGTCCAGTGCGGCGGGCACCGCCCCTCGGGCGGCCTCGAATGTCGTCCATTCGAAGACGGCCCGCCACGTCAGGGCGCGCCGAACCATGCCAGGCGGAACAGCCCGGAGCGTCTCTAGCACGTGCTCAAAGGCGCCGCGCCCTTCCACGATATAGACGGCCAGCAGTCCCAGGCGTTCGTCCGGTGACCAGGCCGGCAGGGGCACGTTCAGAAGGCGCGCCGTTTCATCCACCAGGGACGCGTCCTCGTCTCCCCCCAGGCTCCAGCCTACGTCGTCCATCACCACCCGGTTGACCAGGCGCAGAGACGCGCCGCCCGCCAGCAGCCGCTCCGCGAGCCTGGCGCCACGTGGTCCGCGCACCTGGGCGATCACGCCGAACATGCGGTCGTTCATGCCCCGCTCCGGACGAAGCCTGGGGAGGCGAACGCGGACAACCAGGCGTGGTCGAACAGGAAGACGGGGCCGCCGTGATAGCTCGAGGGAGCCAGCGTCATCTGGACGGCGTCCACGTACGCGCTAAAGCGGCCTTCTTCCACGTGATAGGTGCCGGGCTGGAGCAGGCGCGCCATCTCTGATTCATGCTGTGCCGCGAGGGCGGTATCGATGCTGACGGCTGCGTGCTGCACGTAGCGCGGCAGGTCCTCCACCCACCAGTCGTGCGGGCGGGCTGTGTAACCTGCGCCGCGGCCCACCGCCTTGAAGCCCAGCAGGGTCACACGCAGGCGGTGGTGTCCGGCGCGCCGGATCAGGTCGAGGGTCACCGGGCGGGACAGCGTGCCCATCACGAGGTGCAGGTTCACCTGCCCCTCCCGCCGGGTGCCCTGGGGGAACAGCCGGGCCACCTCCTCCACCTCCTGCGCGGTGGCCACGGATACGGCGAAGCCGCCGGCCAGATCACGCAGGTCGCTCCAGCGCTCGGCCACCCAGGCGGGGCGGCGCGTGGTGAAGTTCGGCACGACCCCCGCCTGCCGGAACAGGCGCAGGACCTCCAGAAAGGGGGGAAACTCGCTGACCTCACCGCCCCCCAGGGCGACCTCAAAGACGCCGGCCTGCCCGGCCTGCTGCGCGATGAACGCCACATCGTCCAGGCGGGCATGGTCCCGGTCCGGGCGGGAATCTTGGTAGCAGAAGCTGCAGCCCACCGAGCAGCGGTCCGTGAGTTTCACGTCCAGCAGCTCTGGGGCCCGCAGGCGGGTGGGCACCGGTCCGAAAGAGACCCGGTGGCCGGTCAGGGGATCGAAGACCGTGACGTGGCCATGCTCTGCCCGGACCTTCATCAGTCCTCGCCCCGCAAGGGCTCCAGCAGTGTCTGGTCGGTGCTGCCCAGCATCAGGTGCCGGTTCTCGTCCCAGCGGGAGTGTTCGCTGCCGTCGTCTCCACCGAAGACCGCCACATCGCGGCTCAGGAGCAGGTCGCGGTACCGGGCAAACGCCTCTGGATCCGGGCCGGACCCATCCGCGGAGCGTGGGAAAGGGTGGGCGCTCTGATGGTCGACGTGATAGTCCAGCAGATCGGTCCCCTCGGACAGTCCACAGCGCAGGCAGATGTCTGCCTCAATGTCTTCCCATCGGCGCCACAGCCCCTCCAGGGTGTCCTGGGCCTCTGGTGAGGAGGACGGCTCGATGCGTTCCGTGCGGAGCCGTTCCAGATCAGGCCAGGGCAGGTCGTACAGGGCCATGACGTTCGACACCAGCATCGCGGCCAGGAAATGCCGCCGGGCCTCCTGGGTCACCAGCGTGAATTCCGTGCGCCCGTACTGCCCACGCTGCGGGTCGTCTTCAGCTTCAGGTACCTGAAGCAGAACCAGCGAGTGTGAGGAACTGGAATTGGTGGCGAGCCCCAGGCGAACGCGCGTGATCCGGAAGGGGTCGTCTTGTTGTGCCATGGGCTGATTGTAGGCGGGCAGCCAGGTCTTCAGGAACAGCAGCAGGGCCGATTTATACTGCTCCTATGCCTGCCGGAGTGCCGCTTGTGGTGTACGTGGATGTCGGCGAGACCCTCGTGCGGAACCACGGGCGGGCGCGCCTTCCCATGCCTGCCGTGATCCGCCCTGTCCGGGAGCTGCACGCTCAGGGAGCGGTGCTGTCTTGCTGGTGCTGGTCTTCCGGTGGCGCGGCGTACGCGCGGGAGAGTGCCCGGGAAGTCGGATTGGAAGCCGTGTTCCTGGCCTTTTTACCCAAGCCGATGGTGCTGCTCGACGACCAGGCGGTGGGCACCTGGCGTTGCCTGCTGCAGGCTCATCCGAACGCTGCGGACGGCCAGACGGTCGAGGACTCCTGCGACCTGGTGCGGCCCCGCCAGTGAGGCCTGCCCCGCCGCTGGCCTCTCTGGAGCAGCTGCTGCTCGGCGGGGCGCTGGCGCCGCTCACCACACACCTGGTCTTTCTCGAATGCCCGGCACACGTGGCGGCGGAAGGGTTCAGGGCTTGGCGGGGCGAGACCGGACAGGAGTGCGGCAGCGCCCGTCTGGCGGCCCCTCTTCAGGACGTGCTGGGTCACCTGCACCCTCTGCGCTTCGACGCCCGCCGCCACCTGTTCGTGCCCACGGTGGGCCGCTGGACGGCGTACTTCAACAATTACCCACTCGGCACGAACGTCGACTCGGTCGTGCCGCCGCTGGCAGGAATCCTCGGTGTCCGCGCTGTTCAGGTGACTGCCGGCCCCCTGCCAGATGAGGGTGAGGAGCTGCTGGAGTTCACGGTCTTTAACCCGGAGGGGACAGGGCCGGTCACGGGCCGCTCAGTGGGCCTGCGCAACACCCGGGGGTGGTGGCGCTTCTGGCGGCTGGGGACGCCTCTGCCCTTCGAGGATCTCGCGGCGTACCGTGACCGTCGACGCAAGCGCCGTTTCACCTACGATCACCTCGTCGCCTACAGCGCCGCACTCGGTCTCTCTCCTTTCGACAGCACGTTCTACACACCCGGGCAGGGCGCCTGGCTGGTTTCCTGCGGCCCGCGCCTCCTGCGGCTGTAATTGGGGCAGGGGAGCCCCCAGTGCTCCGAGAGAGTCACAGGAAGGATGGAACTTATGGATTGAGCTCTGTGGCAGGGAAGGGTGTCGAGGCCCCATGACATCCTGCCGCACAGCGCCCATTCGGAACATCAATGTCCGGGTGCGTGCCCGACAGGTGCTCTCTATGCCCTCTGGAGAGCGTCATAGGCGTCGCCCAACGGAGTGAAGCGGTCTGAGCGCCAGAACACTTCGTCTCCCGGTGCTTCCCACAGGAACGTCAACAGCTCGGTGAAGGAGCGCGCGACGACCGCGCAACTCCCCACCATGCCGTGGACTTCATGGTTGCTGTCGTAGCACCGTCCGAGGCGCTCGGGCGCCAGGTCGATAGACAGGCAGTCGCCATTAAAGTCTTCGGCGATCAGATACCACTGCGCCGTGATGTCATCAGCGTACAGCTCACCAAAAAACTTCAGGTTAGCCCGCACGACTTCATCGGGCGCGACGATGCGGAAAGGGAACAGGACCTCGCTCCCGACGAAGAACTCCACGCCACCGCACAGGGTGTAGAACTCGTTCACGTCGTTCGGGAGTTGGTGGGGAGCAACAGGCTGGGGAAGTCCAGTCGCAGGCAGGACCACGCAGTCCGGATGGGCCCGGATCCGGTCAAGCAGTTGGCGAAGTTCACTCACACGGTCACTGTAGGGGCAGTCTGGCGTGCGCATTGCAGCGCGGTGCTGATCCAGTAGGACGTTGTCCCTTTCGACCCTTGGACCTGTCTGGGTCTTGATTGGCGCGTCGCCGAGACCTCTCCGAAAAGGAGGAATGGAGAGGCTATAGAATGGGACCTGATGGCTGTGGAGGTCTTTCAGCGGTTCTCCCAGATGAATCTGGGCAATGTTTTGCTGCTCCACGGCCTGGTCGCGTGTGCACTCTACGACAGGAAGCTCAAGGATCCTGAAGTGGCCCACTTGGTCGAAATGGTGAGGCGTGATGGTCGCTTAGGCAGTCCAGAAACGTTGTATCTCACGCGTCGTCTGATCAAGCGTGCCTTTCGGGGAAAGTTAAAGGGGGCAGATGATGCATATAGCCGCCTGCTTTCCCTGGCCCTGAGCAGCTATGAAGGGACGCTGTACGCGGACGACGAGGTTGATCTCCCGGTGATGTGGTGTACGGCCTGGCTCGCTCAGATTGCCGCGGTCATGGTCAGAGATGTTCAGGAGATCAATGCGTGCATGCTTGACCTGGTCACGCAATTTGAAGCTGACTTCCTGGCCGTGGCTCCTCTACCCTGTTCGGTGCAGCAGGCGGTCCTGTTGCGGTGTGTCCGACCACCTCAGCAGTGAGGGGAGCGCGGTCGCTTGGCAGGAGCTTTACGCGAAGTGACAAGATCCTGCCAGTGGAGTGTCAACTTGGGTCTGTTACGCCAGGGGCAAAGGGGCAGCGTTCCACCATCTTGGTGCTTCATCGTCTGGCGGCCAGACAGGGACTTTGATCTCAGCACTCCGCTCTGCAGCCAGTTGATGTTGCAGTTCAATGGCAAGCTCAACAAGTGATTCCTGTCCTACATCGCGTTGCGTGATGTTGCAGAGCCACGTCTCGGTATATCGCGCATGGCTCGTGGACGCTCCCTCGGATACCGCCACCAACACAAGAAACCAGTCGTGCACCGTATCGCCATCCCACACGGCTTCGATCACGCAGATGCGACCAGATACACCTTGAAGGTTCTCTCGTGCGATCAGAGCTGGCGCGGGCCGCTTCGGAAATCGTTCGGGTTGAGTCTCTCGTAAATAATCTCCACGTTGACCGAGTGCATATATGGCTTCGTGTAGATCGCCCCCTACCTCTGCACGATAGGTGGATAGGGCAGATATGTAGGCTCCTTGGCAGAGAAGGGCATCTAATTCAGTCCAATCCATGTCGCTCCGCACAGTTCCACACTTACAGCTTTCAGCCTAATACTCCATGGGAGTCCGCCTGACAGACCCAACTTGACACTCCATCAGAACAAAGGAGGACCCTCAAGCAGGAGAAGTTCCCATCAGGGCGGCCAGCTGGGCAGAAAAAGTGCGCCTCAAGCATCCGCAGATCAGGATCTCAGGTGGAGTGATGCACGTAGGGTCTGGTCAAGCTGCCGGGCACAGGCGCTCAGCGCTAACGACCGAATAGTGTTGGGGGATATGCAGCACCTGAAAGCCGACCTGCAGGCTCGAGGCTTCATTCTGAGTCCGCCTGCTTCCCCAGAAGATCTCGCCGCGCTTGAAGCCGACCTGGGTGTGCCCCTCCCCGCGCCTGTTCGCGCCATGTATGAGCTGTTCGACGACCTAGAAGACTACCAGGACCTGGCGTATGAGCTCCTCTCAATTCGTCGTGCCAGAGCGGCCCTCGCAGAGTTGCGGGCTCCATATGAGAACCTGGGAACGCCCAGTCTCCTGAGATTCGGCCTGCCCCTCTTCCGGGATGCCGGGAACAATTACCTCGTGTACAGCATGCTGCACGAGTGTCCAGACCGCCTCGTGCTGTCTGAGCACGACATGCTGTTCGAACCGGAAGTCCTCTTTCCAACCCTGACGGCCGTGTTCGAGGCACGATGCGACCCGGACACGGCTGCGCTGGACTTTCCGCCAACGTATCCCGTCATTGCGGGGACGGTGCCCGGGGATAGCGAAGCTGCGGACGCCTGCATCCGGGCTTGGCGGAGCCGGACAGGCCTGGAAGCGGGATTCTTCCTGTCTTTGGCGTGCAGCGTGCTCCCCCAGACGCGTCTGGAAGAGCTGATTCACTGGTTGAATGAAGTGGCTGCCGAGGGACTGCGTCCCCTGTACCGCAGCCTGGGCCGCCGTGAAGCCCCTGAGGCTGTGCCAGTGTTGGAAGCCCTGATGCACCGCGTGCAGACGCAGGGTGAGCGATTTACAGTTCACACGCGGTGGATTGAGGAAACGATAGCCGAAATTGGCACGCCGGACGCCCGTGCCGCTCTCCTGCGGCTGAACACTCCGGTGCCTGGGCAAGATCCTGAATAGCGTCCAAAGCTCAATATGCCGGGCGACAGGTGGGAGCAGGCAAGAGGCATTCCCCCTGCTCCGCCTTTTCAGGCAGGACGTGATGAACTTTGAACGCTGCCAATAAATCCAGAATGTCTGCAGGGCCTGTCAGGCTGAGCAGGTCCTCTCCTCTGGTGAGTGCTTGGATCCTCTGCCGCTCAAGTCAGCCGACCTTCTGTGGAACAGCCAGAGATCATCCGGGAATCCCCGCCTCGCTGCCCTCAGCCCCCAGTGCATGCATGCCATGGGAAGAGCAGCAGTCCGCACGACCAGCCGCTCCCTCCTGGCAGGACCCAAGGCGTCCACTCTCCCCGTCGCCCGCTCGCTCAGCGTCTGCAGCCCAGAACTGACCCGCTTATCAGCGGTAGGTAATGCGGCGCTGCTCAAGCTCGACCTGCGGCCTGGGGTCAGGTTCACACTTCAGGCCGTACCGGGCTGCTACCGGGTCAGGGGTACAGGCGAAGTGCGTCTCCGTGACTGTGCGGCGCGTGAGCCAGTTGCCGCGCGCGTCGTCTGTGTGCGTCACCGTGGTCGTCAGCTGCGTACCAGAGGCGTCAACGCCCTCTGAGCGCACAAAACGCCCCTGGGCGTCGTAGCGTTCCTCGCGGGTCCCCCGGCCGCGGCGGTCAACTGTAGTTACCTGTGCCACGCGGCCCCCCGGTGCCCAGGACAGGGTGGTGAGCACCGGATCGCGCACGCCTGTGACCCGCTGCTCGGTGCGCACTGCGCGGTGCCCGGCGTCACAGCGGGTGACCGTGGTGGTAGCCGGAAAGCCTGAGCCTTTCTGGGGCGTGACTTCGGAGCGCAGGGGGCAGCCGCCTGCCGAATAATCGGTGAAGAAGCTCAGGCGGCCGTCGCGGCTCTGCTCGGTGTAGCTCAGCCAACGTGTGCGCAGATCGTAGCGGTACTCTCCGCGCAGCGTCTTGTCTGTGGGCGAGGTGAACACGGCTGACCGGCCGTCGGGGGAGATCTGGAAGGTGGCTGTGACCTGACCCCCTTCCAGAGTGTCGATGCGGGACACCGGTCCCCGTACATCAATGTCGATGGCCAGGCCCACGGCGGGCAACAGGGTTGGACTGCGCTGAGCGGAGGGCAGGGGACCCAGCAGGCCGGCGGCGAGGGTGACGGCGAGCCAGTGGGCGAGGCGGGTGGAGCGGCGCATGGAGAAAAGTATCGCGCTTGGGCTGCTGAGGCAGCGTGAGCCGGAGGGTCTGGTCCTGGTCACGGCAGCGTTTTTCGTGCCCACTCGTCCTGGGGAGATCGAGTCTCTGCAGCGTCAGTTCTGGGCGTGTCTCAGCGGCTGTTCGTGCACTGGGCCCGGCAGGAGTACGCCGGCTTCATCGGCCAGAACCTGAAAGCAGTGTGCTTGTTCCGCGCGCTGCATGCACCCGGCAGGGTGGACTCCGGAGACCTGAACCTCTGCGGCGTGCAGGTGTGACCTGGGTGCTGGCCTCTGCCCATACACCGCGGTGCCTTTTCCCCGGATGGTGCGTCTCGTGCGGGCTCATAGGCCAGGTAGACACAGGGAAGGGTGCCCGTGAGATGGACCTGTCGACCGTCTACCTGCGGGGTGAACAGACGTCATGCCTGCGGAAGGCCGCACAGCCTTTGCAGAACGCAAAGCAGCCTGTTCTGCTGGTCACCGAACAACTTGGCCGCACGCTCCATCAGGACCACAGTTGCCTGCGCGCAGGTCCTGCGTACCCTGTCGGGCGCCCTCTGATCCCACCATCTCCCCAAGAGCTTCAACAGTTCCCGGGAACCTTGTGTTTCTGCTGGCAGGTCAACTCTGGTCGGGGACGTCGACTGGAAGGACAGGCGGGTGGGACGTCGTTGGTGGGTGCCACCTAGGCTGATCCAGATTCAGGTTCATCAGTTCCTGGGTCGTCGTGCCCCGTGTCACGTAGAGGCGCCCCTGACTGGCGAACACCAGTCGCCCCTGCTGGTCAAGATCAGCCCAGGTGGCGCTGTCCAGCAGCGGTACTGCACCGCGTCCGTGCCAGAGGTACGTCATGTACCGCCTGGAGCGGGCTGAACTGATGAACCGCAACTCCAGTGCGCCTTTTCGAAGGATGACTGGGTGTGCCTCACCCAGCCCCATCCACTGTTCAGGCTTTAGGGTGAGCTGCCAGCCTGTCCGCTGCAGCGAGGTCAACAGCGTGTCCACGCGCTCCCGACCGACTGACCCCTGAATGGTGAAGCCTGTGGGCTGAATCAATGCCTTCAGTTCCCGGGCCGCATGGTTGAGTGTCAGGCAATGATTCTGAGTGAAGATGCCGCCGCCGCTCCACCCGTCTGATGCGTTCCAGAGGCCCAGCGCCTGGACCCACGGTGGACGACACAACGCCGTCCACGTCCACAGGCGTTCCCCTTCAAAAGTCTTAGCCGCTGCCTCCACACGGTGCGGGGACTCGTTGCGTGCGACGTAGAGCAGGTGCTGGCCATCCGGCGAGAGGTCACTCATCCATTCGTACACTCGGCCGCGGAACCAGGATCCCGGGGTAATGGTGTCGGTTCGTGTGTTCCACAGATACAGGTGGGTCCAGCGGCTGGGTCCCCGCCGGAAGATGAGGGCTGTGCTAGCTTCACTCGCCAGCAGGCCCCAGATACGCGCCGGAGCCGGCGCGGTCTGTGCGGGTCCTTTGACCTGGATCATGTCGCCATCCTGCCACCTGGAGTGAAGGGCGCAACCTCCAGGTGTGGCTAGGGCAGAAGATGCGGGCCAATGGAGTAAAGCGGGAGGACAGGGCTCAGTGCTCCAGAGCGTAGGCCTGGCTCAGCGGCGTGGGCGCGCCACACTCCCCGCATTCGAGCTCACTGGTCCACTGCAGCAAAAGATTTCCCAGGGATGACTGCCCCCTGGCCACGGCCAACGTGCCGAGCAGCACGCTCAGCTCTTCCTCGCTGAGCGCTGCCGCGGCGCCCAGGCCGTCCAGTGCCAGCTCGCCCAGGCGTTGGACGGCCGCGTCAAAGCCTTCCTGCAGATCCTTCGGCACGGCCGGAGATCGCTCGGCCTGACCCAGCGCCACGATCGTTGCGGCGAGGTGCAGGTGCCCCACCCGTCCAGGCGCCGGCACCCGCACCGCATCCGCGACCAGGTGGGGCAATGAAGCGTACGACGCGGTATTCACGTCTCCCTGATGGCACAGCGCACTCCACAGCGAGAACCAAGGCTCTGACGCTCCATCCAGGGGTGCAGGCACACCGTTCAGCGCCTTCAGGAGATCTGGCACATCGGCCGCCGAACCGTAGGCGTGCTGCAGCGAAGCCCAGCGGGGGTCATCCAGGGGCAGAACCGTCATTCCAGCACCAGCGTGGCGGGCGCGAGCCGGTCACCCTGGAACAGCCGCTCGAGGCCGGCGCGCAGCGCGGTCCGCTGCTCCTCGCTCAGGTCGAGGTCGATCTCGAAGCCGTCAGTCTCCAGCGTGTCTGCCGCCTGCTCGTTCAGATGCAACACCAGGGTCTGTGCCGTCAGGTGGCAGGTCACCACACCACCAGAGTGGGTGGCGGCACCGTCCACAACCAGGCAGTACGAGTCGAAGTCATGCTCCTCGTCCTCCCCGGCATCCAGCGCCTTCTGAAGTTCCAGCGAGCGGGTGGGCCCGTCTGCATGGTCAGCCAGGGCAATCAGAAAGGTGTCCAGATCAGTGAGCTCCTCGACGGCAAGCGCACGAGCGGTGAAGCGGTTGGGCATGCAGGCAGCATGGCATGGGCGGGCACCAGACTTCCTGTCGTGTGGTGAACGTCAGCAGTCTGTGGCGTCAACTGGGGTGCCTGGTTCGATTCAGCGCCTCACAGGGCTCCACGGTAAGCCTGGACACGCTTCACCCACCCGTGCAGATCTGGCAGACCGTCGTCAAAATGTTGGATGCCGCCCCAGCCATCCGGGTCGCCTGGCTGGGGGAGAGGTGGGTTAGGGGCCGCCGTGTGGGGGGCCGGGTAGACCAGGGGCTGATACCTGCCCTCTTGCTCGGCCTCCTTCATCTCTGCCAGATCACAGGCATTGCTGCGTCTCCCGTCATCCGCCTTTGGGCCCAAGTTGAAGAAAGCGTTGTCAAGGTTGTCCCGGCTCACGGAGCAGAACTCCCAGAGGTTGCGGAAGCTGAGACGCTCCAGCCAGCCTCAGCTCCGCTGCACACAGGTGACGCATTATCCCAGGTCAAGATCCTCAACTCGGCTCTGGAGCAGAAGAAGGCCTGTCTGGAAGCAGGCCTGGAGAAGTTCGTCTAGTGATGACAGTCAGTCCTGCTCTACTTGGAGGGGTTGACCTGGCTCATACAGGCATATCCGGAACCGCCTGGCTGACAGTTGGTAAAAGAGATGGTGAAGGCTTTGCCGCCGATGAATGCTTGAGTCGGGGGGAGATTGATCCCTGGGGTCGGTGACGCCGATGAGGGTGTTCCGCCCACCCGCACGTTGCTGAGAATGTAGCCGTTGAAGACCAGGCGCGGAATGGAGTCGCTGCTGTAAGGGAGAGCCATGTTGACCTTGACGGGGAGGTCCTTGTAAGCATTGAATCCCATGCCCCACCCACGGTTCTCCACCCGACTTCCGTTGGCGATGGTTCCCCAGCTGGCAGCCACCTCTTTTCCATTGGCATCAATGGTTCTGAAATTAGCGTGATAGATGTCTGATGCCCTGGAGTCCGCCGTTCCAATGTAGGTCACTGAACCAGAACAGGAGACTGTCTTTGCGTCCAGACGACTGCATCCCGAGAAGGTCGTCTTGTAGCGCTGGTCCTGGCTGGTCCAGCTTTGTGCCGTGGCAGTTGCGGAAAAGATGATGGCTACTGCGGACAGAAGAGCAGCGGGCCTGGCATAGGCCAGATAGGGTGTATATCTGAATGGGAACATGTTCTCTCCTTAATGACGTCTAGATTGGGCGATAACGGATGCTTGTGCTTGCGGGAGGTCAGTTATTCACCGTCAGGATGCACGCTGACACTGAACGCTGCGCCCTTCCCTGTTCCCAGCGGCCGCGCTTCACACTCCACCGAAATGTTCTGGACCACCTGGACGCCCCACCGGCCGTAGCCCTGCTTGCCCGGGTCGCGCTGCTGTGCGGTGAGGGCCTTCATGCAGGTCTGGAATTTGCTGACCGGCACTGTTGTCCCGGTGGCGTCCTGCACGAAGCGCTGCATCGCCGTCCACTCGGTAGACTGGAAGTTGCCGTGCTTGAATTCGAGTCGGCTTTCGATGATCTGGCCGTCCCGGTAGCGGCCCACCCAGAGGATGCCTGGACGGCGGGTGGTGTAGACCTGGAAGAGGAGGACGTTGCCGAACATGGCGCGCGTCTCGTGTCCTGCCAGACGGCACTGTTCTCTGAGGCAGTAGGTCGACAGGTCCGAGGTGGTCAGCAGGAAGCCGCCTGCTCCGGCCCAGCCAGCCGCCGCGAGGGTAAGGGCCACGCTTCCGGCGAGGACGCGGCGCCTCATGCGTGACCGCTGGACGAAGGCCGTGGGGCGCCGTGGTGCTGGGTTGCGTCAGTTCTTCGCATCGAGAATCGCCTGGGGATCCTGGCCCTGCAGAACACCCTGGGTGATGGCGCGGTAGAGGGTGTTGATCTCTCCCTCCGACAGTGAGCGGTCCGTGGCCAGCAGTTCTGCCATCCCCAGAAAGCCGGGCACATAGGTCAGCCGAACGCCGTGGTGATCCGCCTGGAAATTTCCATCAAATGCCTTCCACTCGAGCCCCATTTTCTCCGCAAGGGCGTCCTTTCCTCCCGGTGTGTCCGTGACGCAAAGCTCCTTACCCTGAGTGTTGTGCACGCAGAGGGCTTCAAATTCCTTCATGACCTCGCTGGGCTTTTGCCCGGTCAGGCCACATGCCGACAGACCCAACAGGGCACCCAGCGCGAGGCGCCGTAACCTTTTCATATCTCCCACACCTCAAGCTAAGAATGGGTGGGGGAAGAAAGGGGGAAAGGCTGGATCTCTGCCCCTGCTGTCTCCCCACCGTGCCAGCTGTAGAGGCACGTGGAGGTCGCCCTGGTCAATGTCGCCCCCTTGCCTGCTGGCGGTCACCTCCGGGCTTGCGGGCTTGATCCTCAGCGGCCCTGTGGCAGATGGATGACTTCGGGCCAGAGGGATGAACCCACGTCAGACCGCCGGCCCGCCGTGAATTCACCGGATGCCCTGAGCGGGGAGGTGGGCAGGGGCAGAGGAGCTTCAAGCCAGAGGGCTGACCCTCTGAGGTCAGAGTGCCTGCGCCCGGACCAACAGCGCCGCCGCGTCCGGCTGCCCGGCACGCTGGCGTTCCTTCAGTTCACGGACCAGCTCCTCGTGGGCGTCCTCCAGCAGGCTGTCAACCCACGGGCCACGGACGCCGTCCAGGAACAGGCCGGTCACGGTCATGGCACCACTGGTGCGCAGGACGGCGAGGGGAAAGAGAGCCTGTGGGTACCAGGCGCAGGTGACCGCAATCAATGGGTTGAGCCGATACCGGCGCTGCTCGTTCAGCACCGCGTCTGTCCCTGGAGGCAGTAGGGGAATCAGCGCGCTGCGCAGGCCGCGCAGCACCTTCTTGAAATGGTCCGTCGACGCCGTGTCGGTGTGGCCGAACAGGGCCGTCAGTAGGTTCTGCCGGGTAGAGGGGCCGTGTAAGGCCAAGTACGCCAGCAGTTCCGCTGATCGCTGCAGGGGAAAGGGCAGTGCCCCTCCAGCGTGCTGGAAGACCAGCGGGCCATACAGTTCAAAGCGGAGCACAATGGTCTCACCCATTGGCGCTGCCTCCAGGGCACAGGCCAGGCGTTCTTTCCAGCCTGGCTCACGCGCCAGCCAGTCCAGCACGCGGCTCAGTCGGGGCGCATCCGTGCGCAGGGGAGCGTCGGTCCCCGCGCGCGACAGGGCCCGCGTGACCGCCTCCAGATCTGGGCGGCTGTTCAGGTGCAGCGCGCCGTCGGCGAGATACAGCTGCAGGCGCGCCTGATCCCAGGCGGAAAGGTGTTCATCCTGACTCAGCCCGGCGAACGCCTCCACGGCACCTTCGACCTGACCCAGCAAGTACTGCTGCATCGCAGCGGTCAAGCGGCTCGCGGTGGCGTCGTGCGAGTCGCCGGCCGGCAGCAGCGCCCGCGCCTCCCGGAAGCGGGAGGTGGCCGCGTCGGTCTGACCGTCCAGGGCCAGCCGCTGCGTTTCCAGCAGCAGGGCGCTCAGCTGGTAGCCGTCCAGACTGGCCGCCGCAGCGGCCTGAACAGCGGCCCGCGTGGAGATCAGGGCCTCGGCGTGTGCCCCGTACTGATGGTCGATGATGGCGCGGGTCAGCGCCAGCCAGGCGTCCTGGGCCGCGTGTCCGGACAGGTACGGGCGGGCCGCCTCCAGCTTGAGCCGGGCTTCCGCGGGCCGCCCGGCCTGGGCGAGCATCTGCGCGAAGTTGTTGAGCACCACCACCAGTTGACGGTGGTGCCCGATGCGTTCACTGGTGGCGGTGGCCCGCTCGTAATGCCAGGTCGCGTCGTCCCAGTGCCGGCCTTCCTCCAGCGCGTACGCCAGGGCCGCGTGGCCGGAAGCGATGAAGTCCAGGCGGCCCTGGCGGCCCGCCTCTTCTATCAGGGCTTCCGCGGCCGCGCGGTGCTCGGTCAGGCGGCCCAGGTCCAGCAGGGCCACGGCGCGCTGATGCAGCGTGCGCAGGCGCAGGAGACCCCCGGCGCCCCCGGCGAGCAGTTCGTCCGCCAGTGCCAGCGCCAGCACGTGCTGGCTGTCGAAGTTGTGCCCCAGCAGCAGGGCATGAACGACCTCCGGCTCGCGTTCCCCGGCGTCATACGCCGCCTGGGCCTCCCGCCGTGCCTGCGCGCCGGCCTCGCCCCCTTGACGGATTTGCGCGTGCCACCATGCCCCCCGAACCCGGGCCGTCAGGCACGCTCCCGGCAGGGCCTGCAGGTGCTGGTTCACCGTTCCGAATCCGTTCGCCAGGTCCCAGCGGGAAATCCAGGCGACCAGGCCGGCTTCCGCCTGCCGGAGCAGCCCGCCGGCGTGCAGGAGCGTCATGGCCAGCTGGACGTCATCGGCCGCGAAGGCGCGGTCAGCGGCGGCGCCGGCGAGCTCCCGGTACAGGCGTGGCCGCTCGTGGCTGAGGCGCCGGCGCAGCACCTGCTGAACGGCCTCCGGTACCGGCGCCCGGTTACCCTCGACCGGAAGGTTCAGCGTGCGGGTGACGGTCCTGAACCAGTCCTCCGGCAGGTCAGGGGCGAGTTCCAGAGCCTCCACAGGATGCCAGAGGGCCTCGAAGGCCAGCGGCAGCAGGGCGGCCTGCAGGGCATGATCCAGAGGGGCCAACAGGGCGTCTCCTGGCGATGAGTCGGAGTTGTCCTGCACGGAAAGCATGGACCGATACTAATGGGTCTTCCCCGGTTCTTTTCCTGCACATGCGCAACGTGAAGAGGGCTGAGATCTCTCTGTTGGCCCTCACCGTCGCCCAGGCCTCCTGTAGATCAGGGGAGCCTCACTGGTCCTACTGTCCTCCAGATCGGTCAGAGTGCCGCGGCGCAGCTGTAGCGTGGGTCATTCACTATGGTCGGGGGCTTTTGATGCCCCTCACGTCAGCCGCCTGCGGACGTGCGTCTGATGCCCAACCTGAGAAATGTCCTGTCTGATGGTCAGAAGAACTCGTCGGCGCCGCCCCCTCCGAGGCATCTCGCCTCCGACGTTCTGCTCCCTTGTTGAGGCATTCAGTATCTTTGGCGGCCAGCCAGCGTTGCTCCGCCCGGTCATCCTTGTCCACACCGTCATCTTGCGGAGAGGGAAGCGGTTCAGCGGGAGGAACAGGCGAACCGACCCGGGGTAGCGACGTGGTTACCGCTGGAGGAGTGGCGTCCGGCACGGTGGCTGGAAGAGGCCCGTGCCCCTTCTCCTGGCCTGGTTCCCCAGGGGTTGCAGGCGCAGAGGCCATGTCCTGCAGGGGAGAGGTCGTCAGACGGGACAACTCGCCTTTGACGAAGGCGAAGAAGGCTGAGGGGCACAGGGAGAACAGCACGCGGCAGAGGGTACCCACAGCGCACCAGGCGGGGCTGCCTTTGGCGAACCCGAGCGGAACGCTGAGGCATTCGAGCAGGTTCAGCAAAGCAGTTCCCGCAGAGGCGCGCTCATCAATGTCCCGCCCAAAATGCGGCCTCCAGGCACGCCAGCGCGCCTCGAGATCCGCAGAATGCAGGTTCTCAAGGTGGGCACCGGGAGAGGTGGGCCGCAGGTCGGTGGTGCAGCCATCGTACGCGGCCTGGCCGCGCATCCTTCCGGAACTCACCTTCTGCGCGTGCGCGCGGGAGAGGGCGCGCCGGAGAGGAACGCTAATTTTTTTCAGGCCATTGAGCGCCCGGCAAAGGGTGCGGCGCAGGATGCCGAGCGAAGCGGCTATCAAGCCCTGGGTGCTGAACGTGGCACCGCGGGCCTCGCCGACCGAGCGACCCGTGACCAGCGCGAGATCGAGCTCCATGGCGGCCTGGATGTCAATGACATTCTTTGGAATGCGCTGACCAGCGTTGGCAGTTCGCCTCAGGTCGGCTTCTGCTCGACTCCAGGCCTGCTGGTACAACGCGTCCAGAGTACTCACCGCTGTAGGAACCGGCGGCAGCGCGGGTGGGGGAAGAGCGACCACTTCTCCAGAGAGGTCGTCGTACATCAGGTCAGGCGCCTCCTGTTCATACGCCACGTTGCGTTGACGGTCGATGGCGCACCCTGCGCGCGCCAGGAGGGCGTCCAGATCCGAGGGCAGGCGAGATTGGGCGGAGGGAGGGAGCACGACGACACCGTACTGAATCTGGAAAAATCGCATCGTGGGTGGGAACGCGTGGCCCTCATCTTTCACTCAGAGAAGCAGCTGCCTGGGCGCTGAACTCAGAACGTGACTGCTGGGTACGGGTCGGTTGGATGGTGAACCACCCAGATTTCCGTCCCTCAGTGGTGGCTCTCATACCTCACTTTGCCTGCAGCGCGGGGAGCCCACCGTGAACTAGAGGCAGAAGGGAAAGCCCTCTGACCGGGGCGCTTTCCCAGGGGCCTGCAGGCGTGTCTCAACTCTCTGGAGGGCGCGCCCCCCCCGGCCCCCCGACACCTCCGGTGCTCCCTTCTGAAGAACGCCTCACTCAGGGCCGGGGGAGAAGAGTGCGCATCCTCCTGACCGGCGAATTGATGTCCCCCATGGCGGCTTTTTCAACAGAAGGGACGAAGGAGCGGCGAGATACGGGGCCATGGATCAAGTCAGGACCAGCGTGATGCGCGTTCATACGCCGGGCCCCTCGTGCGCACGGTCAGGGAAAGCTTCAGCATTGGTTAGAGTTGAGACAGGTCTGTGGGCGGCACAGACAGGTCAAGTGAGCGGACTGGTGTAGGCGGACGAACTCCCGGACGGTGCTGACTGATAGCGGAGCGTCCGGGTCCCCGCCAGGCTCGCGCAGCGCAGGTGTGAGATGCGGATAATTCTGGTTCACGTGACCGGGCCGAGCACATCATGGCAGCAGGGCCTCCACTGCGGACCGGAGCTGCCCGTTCAGCGTGCCCGTCTGCACCGCCCGCCCGAGGGCCGCTTGCTGAATCAGGCTGGGCCGGGTGTAATACCGCGTGCCGAATCCGGTCAGCAGATGATGCAGCGTGTCGTCCAGCTCCTCTGACAGAGCTGATCTGGTCTCGGCACGCCAGGTGAGCAGCACCGCGGCCGCGTCGAAGCGGGGCAGGCCCGCGGCCAGTCGAAGGAGACGGCGGCGCTGCCGGTCTGTCGTCGTCCGGTGCCACAGTGCCTCCAGGCGCTCCTGGGTCAGCAGGTGTGCGGCGCGCAGGGTCAATTCTCCCACCCGTGCCTGGGCCGCCGATCCCAGCAGGGCGTCCTCCAGCCGGTCGACGTGGTGGGTCGGGGCCAGTGTGCCCAGCGCCAGCAGCGCCTCCAGCCGCACCCGGGCGTTGGCATGGCCCAGCAGCGCTTCCAGGTGCGAACTGGTCTCTATCAGGCGCTGCTCCCGTACGCCGGCGGCCCAGCCCCGCAGCGCCGCGGCAGAGAGGAAGGGCACTTCCACCTTCAGGTACGCAGCCCTTAGGTGCACACCTCGGCGGCGGGCCTCAAATTGTGCGAGGGCCCGCACGCTGCTGCGCGGATCGAGCAAGGCGGTCAGCAGGAACGCGGGCACCTCGTGCAGTGGGGTGAGCCCCAGGAGCCGGGACAGCACCCGTTCGCGGACGCCCGCGTTGGGATCCGCCAGCCGGGCGTGCAGCCCCTCCGCGGGCAGCAGTTCAACCACCCGCCGGCGCACCTGCACGTGGGGGTCCTCCGTCAGGGTGCCGAGCCACAGGAGTCGCGGCGGGCCGGACAGCTGCTCCAGTACCCGCAGCAGGGTCAAGCGGGTGTCCCGGTCGGCGCCGGGCCAATTCCTCCGGATCGCCTGAAGTCCTGCTGGCGTGCGCAGCAGGGCCCACGCCAACTCTGCCAGCACCGCGTCACCGCGCTCCAACCGTTCCAGCCGGTCGACCAGCGCGGCGTAGCGGGCCCAGTGGTCGGCGTAGGCGTCACTCAGCCGGGCGTGCAGGGCCTCCAGTGCCGCGGCGCGCACCGGCGGCGCCCAGTCGCCCGCGCGAACCAGCAGAATGCCGGTGGTCAGCGGAGCGTCCAGGCGCGCCAGGAGACGCACCGCGGATTCACGGGCATACCCGTCAGGACTGCCGGCCAGGGCAGCCACCACGCCGGGCGCCGTGAGCAGCTCGTCGGGGTGATGTGTCAACCAGCTGGGGAAGGTGGAGTGCCAGCGCCAGTCCTGGACGGCCCGGAACCAGCCGGCCGGGCCCGGGGTGTTCCCCCGGAAGGGCACGCGCCACTGCTCGTCGATGCGTGGCAGCAGCAGAGGAGGCAGGGCGTCCAGAAAGGCCAGCAGCCGCGTGGCCCCCGCTGGATTCAGCTGACCCTCAGGCAGCGCATCGTCCAGCAGTGCCTGCAGCTGCTCCGCGGAGGGCGCCTGCGTCATCGCCTTCCCCCACGGGTCCACTGTCCGGAGCAAATGTCATGACACACGAGCGAACTGTACAGGGTTCGGCGGGCCTGGTCCCCGTCCATCGGGCAGCCGTCCGATGCCAGGCTCGGGACTTCGATCAGGTTCAGTGAGGCGGCAGCAGATCTTCTGGGAATGAGTTCTATCGAACAGGCCCAATCCCAGCTGGACGCGTTGATTCTCGCCGGTGCCGGTGCCTGCCTCACCGGGGAGGTGCTGCACCTGTGGAATCAGGTTCGCGAGCAGCAGCCTGAAGCGTGGCGCGAGATGTGCCAGTGGGTGCTGGAGGATCGTGCCCACGACTTCCTGAGTGCCCTGTGCCGGCAGTGTGACCCGGACTGGGGCTGCGCTGTGCCGCTGCACCCGGAATTGAAGGCGCAGGTCCAGCAACTCGTGGACGCGCTGATGGAACGTTGGCGCTAGGCGGCGTGGGGATGTCCGTCTGGGCAGCAGCGCCAGATGGGCGCGCAGGCCGGGATTCACCAGACCAGTGCGTTCGCCGCCCTCCGGCGTTCTCAGCGAGGGGTCAAGTTCGCCTGAAGGGTGAAGTGAGAACGAACGCAGGTTCCAGGGGAGCTGGGGTTGCAGAGCATGGAGAGCAAACTCAGGTTTTCACGCTTTGGCGGGGGATAGACGCTCAACCCCGTGCCCAACTACAGTGCAGGGTCGATGAAAAAGATTCCCCTCTTGCTCGTGCTCAGCCTTGCTCTGGCGGCCTGTGGCCAGGACCCCGTCACGCCTCCGCAGCCGCCCCTCCCGCCCCTTCCGCCGATTTCGACCGTTCCTGGCAACACGGTTCAGGGAAGCCTGGCAGGCTGGCCCTATGCGGCGGCTCAGCTGCGCGTTGACCTGCTGGCCGGTGAGCGCGAGGCGCCCACCATTCCCGCCGCCATTGCCGCGAGTGGTGCCGTGAATGCCGTTCTCCCGAACCCCACGCTGCAGAACAGTCTTTTTGACGGCTGCACCTTTGGGGGCGGGCTCAATCCAGACGGCGTACGGGTGGATATCGGCGCCCTGAAGGTCTTCTCAGCTCAGAATGACCTGCTGGGCGCGGTCTTTGAGCGCACGCCGGAAGACCAGCTGCTGATGCGGCTGTACGCCTCGTCGGCGGTCACGCTGAAAGGCTCGGCCCTGTGTGACGGTGACCGCCTGAACTTCGACCTGGTCGCCGCCGCCGGCTGGAACCTGATTCGGGTCGACCTGACTGCGGACGGCGCTCTGTCGTTCAGCACGGCCCCTGCGGGCGTGCAGTCCAGGCTCTTTTTTGGACGTGCCGATGAGGCTGTGGTGGTCGTGCCGGACAGCAGGGTGCCCCTGACCATCCGCCGTGGACAGAGCGTGGACGTGCCTGTGAAGCTGTACCAGGTGGGCGGCGCCAGTGGCACCGTCGACCTGGTCTCGGGTCGCCCCGGCCTCGAGATCACGCCTGCCCAGGTCACGCTGCCTGCTGGTGCCGGCATGCAGGCCCAGGCGCTCAGCCGTCCGGCCCGCTACACCCTGCGCAGCGCCCTGCCGGCCAGCTGGTGGGTGGGCATGCCCCAGCGCGGTCCTCTGGCCCAGAATCTGCGCGCTCAGGCGCTGTCCACCACCCTGAAGGTGGCGGCGCAGCCCTGGGGGCCCACCGATACCGGCCCGCTGCCGATCCTGGTGCGCCGCGGCGGGCAGCCCTTGGGCGGCGGCAGTCTGCCCAGCGTCAGCGTCGTGGCGCCCACAGTGATTGCCTACGGGCGCTTCAGTGAGGTGACGCAGGGCGAGGGCGGCACACTCGAACTGAACATCTACCCGCAGGGCTACCGCGGCGCCGTGACCGTGACGGCCCAGGGCCTGCCGGCAGGCGTGACCGCTGCGGCCCAGACGGTGACCATTACGGGCAGTGAGCCGGTGACGGTCCTGCTGGCGGTGACGGTTCCCGCCGGTCAGGCCGTGGGGCACTTTCCGGTCACCCTGGTGACCACCGAGCAGCCCAGTGGCCTCGACGTCTCCAGCCGGACGTTGCTGACTGTAGCGTCACCTCGTGTCCGGCTGGCCCAGGGCGGCTCCAACAGAGCACTGGACGGGGCCGGCAACCTGTGGACCTCCGGCATGCTGGGTCTGGTCCGCCACCGCGCTGACGGCACCCACACCGCGTTTGCCCCCACAGGGTACAACTGCGGGGCCATGACGCTCGGCGACGACGGCGGCATCTGGCAGATGAGCGCGCCGCAGGTCCGCTATGACGCGGTCACCGGTGAGGGCCGGGTCATGAACGACCCGCGCGGCTTTTCTGGATGCGCCGGTTGGGGCATGCGCTTTGACGCCCAGGGCCGGGGCTGGGACACCTACGACGGCATCCAGCGGCTGGACTATGCCCAGAACCGGGCCGAGAAGGTGCCCGGCAGTTCCTATGACCATCATCTGTTGGATGTCGAAGGCAGCAGCGTCTGGGCCTCGAGCTTTATGGATGGGGGCGCGCAGCTGGTCCACATCGACAGCAACACCCTGGCCCGGCAGACCTTTGCGTTGCCCGGTGCGACGATCGTGAACAAGGGCTACGCGGCGGGCGGGAAGGTCTGGCTCCCCAACAACCTCCCGGGCCGCCTGGTGTCCTTTGATCCGGCCACCGGCAGCGTGGCTTCCACTGAGGTCCGGGTGAATGGCCAGTTGGAGACCGAATTCAACGTGCTGGGCGTGGACGCGCAGGGCCGCCACTGGCTGGAGTTCGTGCGGGTCTCGGGAGAAATCAATTACCGTGACTGGGTGCTTTACGACCCGGCCACCGCCTCGGTGGTCCGGCAGGTGCCGGGGTTCTACCCTGTCGGGAGCGGAGAGCCGGCGCTGGTCGCGCCGGACGGTACCCTCTGGGCACTGAACAGCAGCCAGGGCGCGCAATCGTACGATTACGCCCATATCTATCGGCCTTAAGAACACATAAGCCTGCCCCAGGAGAACACGGAGCAGCACCAGGACAGCGCCTCTCTTCGGGGCGCTGTTCTCTATTGACCTGCAGGTGAGTGGAGAGGCTATTGTTCAGCTGAATTTCGCGCGCTCTACTCGGCAGCTCTGACCAGTGCGCACATAAGCCCCGCGGCTTCACGGGGTCCGGCAGGCCGGCGGCCAGGTGTCCGGTTCCTCGGCTGTCCAGGTGGCTGAGTGTCTGGAGACTGCGGCCTCCCAGTAAGCTCGCCCACAGGACCTACAAACACGATTCCTTGCAGCTTCGGGTCTTCCGGAAGAGCCAGCGGTGTGATCTGTTCTCTCCGCTCGCTCAGGGCCAGGATGAATGGAGAGTTGAGCGCTTCTTGGGCGCCGCCTTCAGGCAGCTGGCCGGCACGGATCAGGGCAAGCGCCTGGTTATAGGCACGCGCTTGCTGGGTGAGGGGCGGTCATCGTGCTCCTGTGTGTGCGGGCGGCCTCATCAAAAAAGTGGGTGCGCAGTTCTTCTGCGGCCCAGTCTCCGTCCTCGAGGGCCAGCCAAGTGCTGCTGTCGCTGCCCGGACCTCTTTCTGGATGGTCACGAGCAGTTCGTCCAGTCCAGGGTGCATCACGCTGCTGGTCTTGCGAATCAGAGTGGTGCTTTCCCAATGGATTGATTCAGGGGTCGTGATTGACACTGTCTCGCTGGTTGTGGTGATTGCTAACATGGTATTGCTCCTTCAGCCCTCTTGAGACACCTGTTGTCTGGGGGGCCGGCGCCGCTGGGACACATGGGCTTGTGCTCGCCCGCTACCATGCACGGTATGCCTGAGTCTGCCCTGCCTGTACCGACGGGCACGGGCTCTGCGCGGCCAGGGGTGCCGGTCCCCCGCTTCTGGCCTGCCGTGATGGCAGGCGCTCTGATGGGCGCCGCCATCGGCTGGGCGGTATGTCAGGGAGAGAGCCCGCTGTTCAAGACGGAGTTCGAGCTGGAGCAGGGATACCCGGTCGGCTTTTTTGAGCTGGAGCTGATCGTCTCGCTGTCCCTGGGAAGTGCGGTCTGTTCAGCCCGTTACTTGAAGTTCATTCACCCGCCAGGGCCTCTGATGGTCTGGTTGATTGGTCCGCTCGTATGGGGCCTGCTGTGCGCGCTGGTCAGCGCGGTGATTGCTGCGGTTCCAACCTTGCTGGTCGGAACCGTGATTGCTGTTCCATTTTCGCTGTACGTGTTGACGTGGCCAGTGTCGCCCTGGTTGCCCTTTCCGCCGCTCTTGCTTGCACCCTTGTGCGCAGCGGTGGTGCGGGCTGCTGCAGGTCTGCCCAGCTCCCTTGGCCGTTAGGATGCAGGAGTGAAAGCCCCCATGGAGTTCAGTCACCCGTGGAAGCCCCCGCGGGCCCCTGCCGCCAGGCCACTCCGGATCTGGAACGGCATGGCCGCAGGCTGCGTTATGGGAGCCATCATCGGGGCCACGGTCTTGGGAGAAGGAGAGGGTCCTGTGGCGCACTGGGGGACGATTTCTTCGTCTATCGGCTGCGCGCTGGGAGCTGGCCTGTATCTCAAACTCGAGCAGGGGCTGCGACTGCCCTGGGCCCGTGAGCTCTCCAGGTTGGGCTGGTGCCCTTGATCTTCGGGTTGGTCTGTGCCCTGGTGGCCGCTTTGCCGCTGGCGTTTGCCATCGTGGAGACGACGGTGCCGCTGGCCCTGAACGCGCTGATCCAGGGATGGAGTGCCGATGTGCCCGTGCCGCGCCTGGTGTTCGCGCCGCTGTGCGCGGCTGTGGTGCGGACGGTCGCCGGATCACCCAGCCCAAGCTTGTTCGGGCCAGGGTCCACTGCTGTGGTGTGCGAGGGGGCTGAGGGTTGGGGCTGCCCGGATCAGCATGCGCTGATCACGCCTCTGCAGTTCCGGTTGCTCTGAGCGGCTCATCATCCAGGCCAGCAGGGTGAAGCCTGCCTGGGGGCTTTTAGGATCAATGGATGTTGTCCTTGGATGCCGTCCTCTTTGAAGCCTGTGAAGGGCAGCATACGGTGCTGCTGAATCTGGGCGCGCCGTTGCCAGAGGACTTTCCGTATGAGCTGGAGACCTCCAGCACGCCAGGCGAAGTGCTGTTGCGCGCGCTGCTGAGTTCGGATGACACCCTGAACGAGCTGATCATTCTGCGCGCGCGTGCGTATGGGGCGCGTTCGGTGACGGTCGTCTACGACGCCCGCTGCACCCTGCCGACTGGGCCGCTGGATGAGGGGGGACTACACCTGGGGACCGCCGCGCAGGACTGGCTCGACGGACCGGATGGCTTTGCCTTTGACGCGCAGATCTACGAGCAGCCGGGGGTGGTGTCCGTGTGGGTGGACACGCAGTTCTGGGAGCAGGGTGCGTACAACCATGATGACGCCCGGCTGGAGGAGTTCGGACAACTGACCCCGCTGGAGGAGGCCTTCGCGGCGTTGGACGTCCCAGAGTGGGATGAGGCGCTCCAGGAGGCACTGCAGGCCGCGCGTGAGCTGGGGGTGACCGAGGTGGAGTGCCTGTTCGTTCTGGGAGACCACGGCTTTCAGGGCGCGCCAGGCGAGGTCGAGGGCCGTCCCAGCGCGCTGTTCCTGGGAACTTTTCCAGTGGGTCAGGTCTAGGATTCCAGGAGGGCTTGGGGCATCCGGCCCCTCGGGGATGCGGTATTCCGCGGAGCAGGTTCAGGCGCACGCGTGCTTCCCTCCTGGGCCCCTTCTAGGACACCGGCGTCAGCTCCACGCGGGGCTGTGCTGTCCAGGGTGCAGCGGCCCGAGCAGGTCTGGGAGCATCGGCGTGGTGGCAAATCAGGGCGGCATGCACAGGCAGCAGCCCTGCGTCAGGAGCGAACACCTCCCTTCTGAACTGAGCCCTGCTCTGGGGGAGAGCGCCTGCAGCCCGCTAGACTCCTGGGGACATGCTCTTACGCTTTTCCTCCGTGCTCTGGTCTGCGCTGCTGCTGGGCAGCGCTGCCGCCGCTCCTCTCCAGGGCCTGCCGTCTGGCACGATCTTGCAGAGCTCACATGCTGATCTGGGCATGAGCTGGTGGCTCTGGGCCGTGACGGCTCCCGAAGGCGCTAGCCCAGTGGAGGACCTGACGGGTGAGCACTGCGCCGTGAATCAGGAACCGGGTGTCTGGTTCCTGGCCGGCAGTTATCAAAACGGCACCCTGGTTGAGCGGCGCTGCTCGCTGCCGGCCCAGACCCCGGTCTTTTTTCCGGTCATGAACATCTATGCTGCCGGTGAGACCCAGCGGGGGTGCAACGCCGTGCTCAGGCAGGGCAAGGCCGGACTGGACCGGCTCAAGAATCTGCGCGTGACGCTGGACGGTCAGGCAGTTGAGGGCGCAGCGCGCGGGAGGATGGAGGCCTGCACCTACCTGGAAGAGGCAGAGCTGTGGTTCGGCTCAGATGGCTGGTGGATGGCGCTTAATCTGCCCACAGGGGCTCACACGCTGGCGTTCTCTGCCGAGCAGCCCGGCTTCAAGCAGAACCTGAGATACGAACTCAGCGTCCGCTAGAGCGGCTGACAGTGACGGGCGGCCACGACTTCTGGATCGTGGCCGCTTGGTCTGGCCTGTCATCATCTGGGCTCTCAGGGATGAGATATTCCGCGAGTCCCTGCAGGTCAAGCGCAAGATCTGCGACATGGACCCAACGTGTGCAGTCTGATGTGTCATTGATCCACCGCCGACGGACTGGAACAGCTGCCCTCTCCTGGTCAGTCCGTGCGAAGTCCGGTCGTGAGCGCCTGCGTCGCCATCCACGATATAGGACTGCATCCCGTACATCAGTGGGGTCGAGGACAGGAGTCTGACCCACGGCGCCTACCGCCGGGCAGGGTCGGCGGCTGGAATTCATCACGGGTCTCCCCAGGTCAGTCACGACCCACCGTGTGCATCACCACAGGGAGACCAGGCCTGATTGGAGCCACTATGAGCGGGGTTAGGGCAGACGCGAACGGTCTTGCAGATGTGCCTGTGCAGGAAGGGACTCCGCGCCCAGACGCCCTGTCCCCAACTGGCGCGGCCGTGAACGTGGACATGAAAGGGTTTTGCAACTCCTGGCTCAGAGCGCCAGCAACACGGGGTCACGACCAGTTACACGGGGGGCCAACACTTTGATTGACCTAAGAGTTCCCCCGGGCCTTCGCCCCAACGCCCTGACCCTGCAGGTCGTCCGTTCCAACTCAGTCACAGGCCTGTCCGGCGCTGGATCACACTCTGATCGCCCATGCTCTCTGACCAAAGCGCAATCGTTCCCTGCGGACCCACGGTTCAGCCCACCGTGGGTTATCCCACCTCGTGAACCCACCAGGCGTCCCGTCGTGAGCCGCTCGCCATCGTGGACGGAACAGGACAGAGGCCAGCCCACCAGGGGCCAAAGACTCGTGGTGGGCACCGTGGGTCAACCTCTGTGATGACGGTGCCCACTAGGGGCACTCCTCGTCCGCCGTCCGCCCACCGGGGACGTGGTTGTGCCACCCGATCCACCGTGTGTTGCATCTCCACCTTCTCCCGCTGGAACCCACTGGCCGCCAGGGCCCAAAAGGGGGCCAGACCCAGCGTGTGGGAAAGCGCTTTCCCGATCACTGGAAAAAAGAACAAGGTCCACATGGGCAATGGAGAAATGACCTGTGCTGAACGGGGAGAGCAGAAATTCCAGCCCCACCAGCCAGGAGCAAGATGAACAGACGGCACGCCACGCACCACGTTATCCGCATCAACAGAACCGCTTATCCCCAGCTGCGCGCTGCGGTCGCCCAGGGTCACCTGAAGGCCACCTCGGAGCATCTCGACGTGATGGAGAAGGGCCAGGTCTACTGCCCTGCACCCTCCCTGCTCCATAGCCAGATGCTCGTGCATGACCGCCTGTTGCACCTCGGAACTCTGACGATCACGGGCGAGTTTTACCGCATGCCGGAATGGGAATACACCTCGATTATCACGTCGTCGCAGGGCTCTTACCACCAGTACCCGGACCTGTTCACGCTGATGACCGCACTGCTGGCGCCCATGACGTCGGCTGCCGAGGCCATCTGGTGGCAGAAAGTGCGTGCGGCGGTCGCGCAGGGCCGCTGGCTAACCTGCACGGTGGACCTGGTCGATGACGTGTGGACGCCGACGGCGTGGCAGCGGGACCGCACCCGGCTGATTGAGCGTGGTGGGGAGTGGTTCATGGTGCTCTACTTCGCTCAGCCCCCGCGCCTGCCCATGCCAAGGGGACGGGACGTGGTGGGTGTGGACGTTGGGCTGCACCCGCTCGTCACTCTGGCCTCTGGCCGGCAGCACACGGTGACCTGGCCGGTCCATGGGCTGACGGTGCCCGGTGGTGAGTCCGCCGAGGTGCGGATTCTCGCGCAGATCCTGACCTACGCATCGGCGCGCGCCGCGCTGGAGGGCATCACAGTGCCGCTGCTGGCCCAGGCGGGCACGCTGGTGCTGGAGAAGCTCGATTACGTGCGGTTCAAGAGTAATTTCCCCGATGCGGCCCGTCGACATGCCGTGTCGGACTGGCATCAATCCTGGGCGCCCCAGCGGGCGTACAGCCGCGGGATTGAGGTGGTCCGGGTGTCGCCGGCATTTACCAGCCTGACGTGCAGCCAGTGCCGGGCGTATACCCTGGGCAGCCGCCAGGGGCAGACGTTCACGTGCCCCCACGGTCACGCCATGGACGTGCATCTCAATGCAGCGCGCAATCTCGTGCGCCGCTTTTGGGGCCAGCGCCGCCGCGCGCCGCACAGGCGGGCCGAGTAACGCGGCGCCTGAGTTCCGCGGCCACCCTTCCCCTGGCGGTCTTTCCAGCGCCCCAAACGTCTGCTCCTCGGGTCATCGCTGAGGTGCGGGAGCAGTGGCACTGGGTGCGCCGCGCCAGGTTAGCGCCGTGCCCTCGTGGTCCAACCACGCGTCCACACCGCCGCAGGCCAGTACACCGTTTACCAGTCGGTGCAGGGCGGTGAGGGCCTGCGCGGCTTCCTGAGGGCTGAGCAGGCCCTTCTGCACGGCGGCAAGGTATTCGTCGGTGTCCAGCACGGCACCTGTACCGCCGGTGTCCACCGACAGGTCGAGATACAGGTCGCGGGTCACCCACTGGGTCTCGCCCGGCAGGATAGCCGCCACGTCTACGTAGTACGACATGTGGGCGATCCAGTCGGTGCCCGTGAAACGGTTCACCAGCAGGCCCAATTCCGGGAGAATGTGCCGCTCCATGAACTGAATGCGCTGGTGGTTTACAAAGGCGCGGCCCAGATGCAGGCCAGACGCCGTGCGCTCTGCCCACAGGAGGGGATACGTGACTGGAGCCGAGCCCTGCCCATGCTCCAGGGTATGTGTCAGGGCCAGCAGGTCGACGGTCTCCACGCGAACGGGGTGCATGCGCCAGTCTGTCATGCAGGAACGGTGGTTCGGCGCAGATGTGGACGTCCGCTGGAGCCTGGGCAGAAGGCGGCTTCACTGGGCCTAACCGCTGTGAGGAAGCATGGGCCAGCGTACCTGGGGCCGGCCCATGGTCAGCATGTTCTCAGCTCATCGCCGCAGCGGGTTCTCTCTGGCCCACCCTCGGCCATGAATTCCCGACAGACCCACCGTGGGCCGTCTCCGGCACACCTGATCCAACAGGTGCAACTGGTCGGCCACCAGCGTTCGTTGCCTGCCCCTTGTTCACGCATCAGCGGAAGTTAGCCTCGCCTCTGCACCACCAGGTGGGTGGTCCACAGCCCTCACCCATGACCCGCCACTAGCGTCACTCTCTAACCCACCGTGCGCTGCTTATGGAGTGAGAACAGTCGTGGAGGTTCTCTTGTGGCGCCAGCAGCACCCTCCGCCGTGCGCCGCATCTGGCAGTGCTGGTCCACGGAGCGGAGAGAACAGGGTCACGTCGGTGGGGAAGAACGGCAGACCAGGAGGTATGGATGTACGATAAATTCAAGCGCAGGAGCCTGGAAATGCAGGCGGATGAACACTGCAGACGACCCAACGAGAGACAATTCCGGGGTGCGACAGCTCCCATTCAGACCGCAGGGATGGGGCTGCCGCGGCCTCATCAGCTGGAGGGCACGCTGCCACTGGAAGTCCTGGCACTGCCGAACTGGCTGCCTTGGATCGCACTGCCGCGCGCCGGAGGGGGCATCGGGAAAGTCCCGTCCCTGCCCCGCCGCGGGCAGCTGAGTCCGGTGGACTGCCGCCAGGTTGGGCTGTCCTGGCCGGAGGCACTGGACCTGGCGGGGCAGCACCGGGCAGGCGGCATCGGCGTGGTGCTGCGGGCGGGCGACGGTCTGAGCGTGCTGGATCTGGACGGTCCGCTGGATCAGAAGCGGCAGGCGCTGCTGGATGGGCTGCCAGGCTACGCGGAGGTCTCGCCCTCTGGTTCCGGCATCCACTTGTGGCTGTCCGGTTCGCTGCCGGCCTCGCGCCGTCGGCCCGGCCTGGAGCTGCTGACCCTGGGATTCGTGACGGCGACGGCCCGGCCGCTGCGGGGCCGAAGTCGGGCGTTGGGAACGCTGTCCCAGGTGCAGGACCTGTGCGGCTTTGGCGCAGGGAGTGGTCCGCCCGCGCTGCTGGATAAGGTTCCCCGGGAAGGTCCACTTGCGGACCGTGAGGTTCTGTCGGCGCTCTACTCCGCGCGCAATGGCACCCGGGCCAGGCAGCTGCTGGCAGGGGAGGAGGGACGCTATTCATCACCCAGTGAGGCCGATTTCGCAGCGGTGCGGTTGCTGCGTTTTTACACGGAGGATCCCGACCAGATTGAGCGCCTGTTGCGGGCGAGCGCCCTGAACCGACCGAAATTCAATGCTGAGGGCTATCTACAGAGGACCATTCACCGCGCTCTGGCGCTGGGAGGACCCACCATGGAAAGACGACCGTGATGCACCATTACGAACTGGGGCTGTGGCCGACAGCGGCGCAGGAGATCAAATTGGAACGTCTCGCCCAGGCCTATCAGCAGTTGCGGTGGGTGGCAGAACAGGAGTGCGCGCTGTCTGAGCTGACTGGAACGGTGATTGCTGACTTTCAGTTCAGCTGTGCAGGGGAGCTGGGCCTGCCGCAGGCGCTAATCAAGGCGGTATCGGTGCAAACGCGTGTAGCGGAAGCTTTCTTTGCGGCTGGCGCGCTCACCAATCTACCGTCGCGTAGATGATCAGCCTCCCGGTGAGGTTGGCGGCGTACCTTAGCAGCCGCCTTCACTTCGGGAGAATCCTCTTCATAGTTGAAGCGCTGGCACGTAAGGTCCCCGATCAACACGAGTTCGTCGGGCACGGCTTGAACGGTACCTTTGGGCTGGTCGGGCTCAGGAGTAGAAATAGAGGGCGTAGCGCGCTTCGGCCTCGTTCTGGAGGGAAGCGATCACTACCCGCACGCCCCGGTATTTGAGGGCAGTATCCACGGAGGTCTTATGCAGCGCGCTAGGAGAGTGTGCGGCAATGCTCATCAGGTTGGCCCAGAGCGTGTGTGGCGTAGGGTTGTCGTCGATCAGGCGCGCCAAGTAAGCGGCGTCGGCGGCCCGCTGGGCGCGCACCCAATCGGGCGGGTGCGCGCCAGGCACCTCTGTGTACACCACACTGTGGGCGCACCAGGCGGGCGCGGCGGCGGGGCGGGCTAGCAGCAGGAACTCTTTGCCGCGGCTTTTGATCACGATGCGCACGGCGGCTCCCACCAGCTCAGCGTTCAGCTTTGCAGGCACAAGGGCCAGCAGCTCCCCGGCCAACTTCATGGCCCCGGCGTACTGCGCCAACATCTGCTCACGCCCGGCGACCTCAGCCGCGTGGCGGGCTGCCTGCTCCGCCTTTTCGCAGTCAAGGCGCTCCCAGTGGACCTGCAGCTCGCGCAATTCCTCGGTCCGCCGCGCTTCCTCCTGGGCACGGCGGCGGCGAGCGAGTCCGGGTTCGGCCAGCATAAGCAGGCGGCGGCGCTCGTCGGGGTCATTGCTGATCTGCGCGCCAACCAGAGCCCAGCCGAAAACCGTGTACTCGATCTGGGCACCCGCTTCGTATGGTTTTTGGGTCACGGGACAGACCCCAGGGCGGCGGGCGGGGATAATTGGGTTGCGTTGGGTCATGTCGTACTCCTGAGGGGATTCGCTGTTGCCGTGGGCTAGGAGCGGCGGGCGCTCTTACAGTCAAGACAAGCGTACAGTAGTTACTGCTGTACAGATGAGAGCTGTTCTCATAGAAAGCTCCTGGAGATTCCGGGGGTCAGGTCTTCTTTTTGCGCGTCCCTACTTTCGTGGGAATTACCGGGAGCTCTTCGAGACCGAACGCCCGCCGGATTAGGGCGCCACGTTCACGCGCGTTCATCGCCTGAAACAGCTCCCGCTCTTGGCGGTGCATGCGGATTCGGTAAAGCTCGTTGGTCTCGCCTGGCTCCAGGGGGTAGGGGGTACGGCCCATTAGGCGGCTTGCCCAGCCGTCAGGCACTCTTGGGCGACCAGGGCCAGATGGAGGCCCAGGGCGTGTTGCACTTGACCGTCGATCAGGCCGGTCAGCGCGAGACTGGCACCATCAGCTGCGTAGCCCAGCGACTCGTCGCGGATCAGGTAGTACGCTGCGCGCGTTTCGGCATAGGTGACCGCGTCAGGCTCAATCTCGCGCAGTTCAACGAGGGCTTCAGCGCGGAGGGTACGCAGCATCGTGACGCTTTGCAGCTCGGCAGCGACGGTACTCGGCGCGACGCGGGTAGTCATGTGGCTCAGCATTTGGGTGAGGACGTTGAGACTCGGCGTATTAGGGTTGGTCATGATTGTGCTCCTAGTGGTGGGGTCGCCCTCAGGGATGGGCTCAGCGTACAGCAGTTACTGGTGTGAAGATGAGAGTGGCCCTCATGGAAAGGCCCCCAGGAGTCCGGGGGCAGTGCACATGCTGATACCACTGGGCCCAGTTGTCGTGAGGGTAAGTGCAGATCGTGTTGAAGACGGCGCCAACGAGCCAGACCTCGTTCTCAGTCATCTCCGACCAATGGGTGGTTCCCCAGGCTTCAGCCAAGGTCTGGAATTCTTGTACGCCACAGCCAAAGAGTGTGGTCATAAGGTCAGCAGGCACGAAGTCAACGGCGGCAAACGCACGAAGCACTTCGCCAATGATCTGCTTCTCAGGACCTGTTAAATCCACTCTTGCCATTCACTTTACATGTCGCCAACTCATTCAGTCGGGCGCGACCCATGCTGTAAGGCATCAGCAATATCGCTGCTCAGGCTCCCGTCAGTCGTGCTTTGCCGGACGTCATCCAACATTCGTTGCACTTCAGGTGACAAGTGCTGCTGTTCGCGTATGGCGTCCATCACCTTCCACCGCAAGTCTTCCGAGGTCAGCAACAGCGCTTGCACAACCTCATGCAATTCCCTGTCGTTCATGTACGGCCCAACGCACAATGCAGCATATTGCTGCACAGTGATGTTCTCTTCGGATTCCAGAACAGAGCGAAGCACCGCAGTCATTCGAGCCCGGGCAGTGGCTTAATCTAGGTCGACATCTCGCAGAAAGCGGAAGGCCTCTGCCCGAATGATCCAAGGTTCTACCCCATCTGCGGCAACAACGATCAAGAACAGAAGGTCGTCGGGGAGGCCACGGTCTGCAATCCGACGCAAAGCAGAAAGCTTGCCGTCTTCTGTGCTCAAATCTTCTAGCATGGTGGTGAGTGGGAACTGCTTCCAGATCATCCCGCCCAGCGTAAGGGAAGATTGACGCTATTGGTTGCCACGTTGCCAACCCTCTAGGACTTGCCACTCTTGATGAACCCTTACCGTGTGGCAGGCGCGGGTTGCCGACGATGAGTCTGTTCTGAAGTTCAGGCTCGGACTCGGCAGCGCACTGGCCCAGCTTACGCCAGAGGTTCGTTGTGTTGACGCTGATGTTCGCGCTAGTTACGTTGCTGGTGCATCTGAGAGAGCGCCTTCAGCACATGGTCAGCAGCAGGCACGAACAGGCGTGCCCGCATGGGTGTCATCCTGAAAAATGAAGTGGGTCTGGTTACCGCGGGCCAGGGCCGATCCCTGATCCTGGTAAACCTTGAGCAGCAAGGAAGTCAACTCAGAGGGCGCCAGTTGCTCTGCTAAGAGTCCCACCAGGTCAGGTATGCCTGTCCTCTGTGCTAGGCGTTGCAGTGCGGAGTGGGACACGTCAGGAGCTTCCGTAGGGCGGAGTCTAAGTGAGATTGCGGCCAGCCGGAGCCCGGGGCAGGGCCTCAGCTGAGTCATGCAACGGAGAGTCGGCAGTCGGCCAACAATGCCTTTTCAGGCTGGGAGTGATGTCTCCGGTTTCATCCGATCACGCTCAGGACGTGGGCGGCGAACAGCACTTCCCATGAAACTTTTTTCGCTTCGGCAGAGGACTGCGAAGTCAACAGCATTGGCAGCCCGAGTGGGCACCTGTCACACTTCCTAAAAACTTCGGTCTGCTGGCTTCAAGAGCGGCACAGTGCCTTAGTCTGGGGCATGCAGACTTTCTGGTGGCAAACCTTGTGCGTGTTGTCGCTGCTGTCGTCTAGTGCGAGCGCTGCTGGCATTCTGGGGACAGCCCAACGCTTGGAGACCACCAACTTTTGTAAGACTTACCGCTGCCGTGTGGAGGGCCGCGTGGAGGCCGGGAATGGGTATATCCGCACGCACCTGTCCCTGCTGCCGTCCGGTGCCAGTGAGAGCGACTACCGATGGAACGTCTACGAGCTGACCCGCCAGGGCCGCGTGGTGGGTGCCCGCTGGGAGGCCCGTTACCAGGACGACTTTTTCTTCGCGCCTGAGGCCAGCATGGTGACTGCGCTCAGCCGGAGCGTGCTGGGCATGGCGCTTCCGGGAAGTGCGACCCAGACACTGGTCAACAATGCCATGGGTGGGACAGCTGATCCAACCAAGTCCAGCTACCGAGCTGGCGAGCTGGTGGTGGAGGCGTTTTCGCGTGGCGTAGGCAACTCAGGAGAATTTCAGCTGATATTAACCAGTCAGGCGGAGCGCGGTCGTCTGAGGGCCATTGATCCCCCACGGGTGGCGCTCAGTCCTCAGGAGAAGCAAACGGTCATGAATCAACTGATCGCAGCGTTGGGCACTTTTTACCGGGTGGCCCCCGACTGCCCAGCAGATCTGTTCCGGAGCGCGGTGGCGGTTCCCCTGGGAGACGGGATGACGGAGGCCAGGGTTCGCGGCGTGGTCGAGGGGTTGGGCTTCGAATACATGCTAGGAACTTACTGGCGGGAGGGCTTTCCCGCCACGCCTTTGCACGTAGCGCTCCATCCGAACGGGCGTGAAGTCTGCGTGGGGTTCTGATCTTTTGGAACCAGCGCACAGGAGCCGCGGCGCTGCAGAAAGTAGGGCAGCTCTGAACGTCACAGGCTGGCATTCGCTTGGCTGGAAGTGGTTCATAGATGATCAGAGGTGCAGGCGACCAGTGGAACTTGGGAAGGGTAAAAGATGAAGCACTCGCCATTCCATCCAGTAGCCAGCCCGGTTCCGCACCACGCGCCTCAGGCTCATCCTGAACGTCTGCACGGGCGCTTCTGGGCCATGGCGACGAGGATCAAGACGGGTTTTTCTTGACAGACCTCCCATCAACAGTCCACTTATAAGAATGCCCCGTGCTGGAAGCAATTCTTCACTGCTATTCTGGCCGAAAGCAACCCGAATCTTTACTGGTATCAATAGTGACTGGTCTTCTTAAAGGCATGAAGTGGTGAACAAGCGTGATCGTCTATTCCCCTGAAGTCTAGTACCCAACGATCAAAATGCCCTGTAACGGAAGACTAAGACGCCCACTTGCGTATAAAGTGTCAAAAAAAGTCCTTATCTTCTCGAAATCTTTAGTATCTCTGTACTCATTTCGTACAGCGACACAAAAATAGTCCACGTTATGCATCATGCAGGCCTGGAATAAATCTTTCAGGAACTGATAATTGGTATAGGCACGCCCTGCCTCTACTTCAAGTACAAATCTTTCTATCTCATGGAATGCATCGGCATCAAAACTCTTATCTATAGCTCCATTCATGCCATAAAGTACAGGCACGCGGATCTTCTGATCATGCTTCTTTCCTAACTCCACCTTAAATCCAATCTCCTCAAGTTTTGGAGCAACAACAGCTAGAACGGCATCACTGCCCTTTTTATGGAGTCTCGACCCAACCTCTGCCTCACTTTCTTGGAATACAGCAACTATTTGGCGCATCAGGATGGTTGGCGCCGACGAACGTGGGTAGCTTATCCATTGGATCATGTCTACCTGACTTTATTGGCTCGGGCATATCAACTTTCTGAACATCGTATTCCTCTCACTTACATGTAGTAAACCTTTTGCGAAAGTCGTGAGCGGCAGGGCACTGGCCCAGCGTGCTCCAGAGGTTTTTTATGTTGACGCTCGGCGCGCAGCATTCCTGATTGGGAGATGCGAGTGTGCTGAGGCTCCCAGCAGCACGGATTCCTATGATTCACGCGGCAACGGTTCTAGCAGCAGAGGCGTGCGGCTTTGAAGAGGCGAAATGAGCCTGCTTCAATCCGGATAACTGACCAGAATGCCACTGAACCTCTTACGAACACCCTTCCCAGGCCAGGCGGCCCCCCGGCTGCGCCCGGAAGAATTCGTCCACCGGTGCGCCAGACTCATACGCCAGCACGATGTTCTCGGTCGCCCCACCCATGCTCATTCCGCCGTGGCGGTCTACATAGAACGTCCCGGTCTTGCCCCGCACCACTGCCAGGCAGTTCGCCACCCGAGAGGCGTCTTGCTTCGACAAGTCCACTCCCATGACGAAACTCAGGAACGCGCGGACGAACGCGCCGTCCTCAGTGTAGTCCTGGGCAGCCTGGTACCTCAGGCCCGCGCGGCGCACCACGCCGTTCTTGTGGGTAAAGAAGACCGTGTAGGTGGGCTGACCGAACTGCTTAAAGCGGGGCTTGACGATGAATTACTCTTCTGTCCCTTCACTCACTGCCAGCGTCACCTTGCCAGCAGCCGTGCAGGTGGCAGCCGTCCGGCAGAACGTGCTGCTCAAGAATGGAGCCTTGCTACCGATGTAAGAGGCCGTCACGGTCTGGGCAGTGGAGAACGAGGCGCTGGCGAAGACCGCAACAGCGAGAGTGTGCGTCCATGTCATGGATGAGCACGCTGTCATGCTTCTCATCCAGATGACGCCGCTCCCGCGCTCCCAACCTTTCGGAGAAGCCCGCACCCGCCGGGCCGTCCTCCCCACCATTCTGGCCAGTCTGTTGCTGGGGTCGGCTGGGCACGCTCAGGATCTTCTTAACCTGCTTGGGGCACCTTCATGCCGAACGCTCCAGTGATCGCCGCCATCGAGAAGCAGTACGGCGTAACCCTGGAGTGCGAGCAGCATGTGCTGCAGGGTCGGAACGACCAACAGGCGCGGTCTCTGCTGATGTCCTACGCGCAGCGCAACGGCTGGAAGAAGGAATCCGAAACTGGCTCGCTGGGCGGCACCGTGCTCCTCTTCCTCAAAGGCTTGGGCGCCACCCAGCGAATGCTGTTGGGGGGCCTGGGGGCCCAGGGGATGGTCGGTATCGACGATTGCGCCGTCCCCCGCGGCAGGGCTTCGACCGCAGCTCCAGTGCCCAAACTGTCCCCACCGGCGCCCGCGCCAACCACCGTGGAGAACATGACGCCCACGCAAGGCGCAGCGCTGGTTCGGCGGCTGCCCAGCGCGTCGGCCATCCAGCGTTCTGCCGCCGCCAGGTTGCGCAGCGGCACCTATGTGCTCGTCTACACGCCACTGCGTTCCCGACCACAGGATCCGAACATCCCCCAACTCCACCTGTACAAGGGCCTGCCGGGTGGTCAGGGCTTTAAGCAGCTGTGGGTGCAGCTGCCCGTGACCCCCAACTTCGACACGCCGGTGGTGGCCGTACGCCTGAGCGACGTGGATCACGACGGCTGGCCAGAAGTGCAGTACGTCACCCGGATCGAACGGTCAACGACCGTGTCCTACGTGCTGCAGCTGGCGCTTGTAACTGGCCTGAACACCGTCCGGCCTTTTGAAGCGACCTGGGCTGTGTGTCGGGGCCAACCCCTCACCGCCGGTCAGTTCGAGCTGTCCCGGTCGAACACGAGTTCGCTGGCTAAAGGTTATGAGAACATCCTCCGGTCGATCCTGACCCAGTTTGCGGCCCGCGGTGGCTGTCTCTGACTGGTCGAGCCCGTACCAACCAGTGCGGGTGACGGTTGCGCTGAGCAGTTATACATAGAAAAAAATTGCCCCCGGTGTTCCGGGGGCTTTTGGGGCATCAAGCCCAGCGTATGGATGATGCTGATGTATCCACGCAGGTCGCTGCCGTTGTCATTGTCCTCGGCCTAGGCGACGTGAACGAAATCCGAAGTGGGACTGGAATATGACCATCACGCCAGGGCAAGCAAGGGGTGCCTGGTTGGGTCTGCTGCTCGCGGGGCAGCAGGTGCATCCAGACGCTGTCCGCATGGCTCAATTGCTCACAGATGAACAGCTTTCCAGTGCGCTGACGACCGCTGCCGACATCGCAGCGCGCCACCCTGAAGAGCTTTTCTATCTCAAGGGCCGGGGCAGCGGCACCCAGATCTATGTCACTCCCGATGAAACACAGCTCGATGATTATGCGGGCGAGCGATATTGGGATTTAGATGCTCTCTCGGCCGTGATTATTGCGACTGCACTTACGGCTGAATTGCAGTAGAAAGCGTTCTGTTGCGGGATATGACCGAGTGGACTGATTCCAAAGACGGGGACAATTCAGATGCTTAAAATGTGTGTGACACGATATCGCCCCCGAATGCGGCCACCAACCTCCTGCGGCGTTCAGATAATACAGATGAGAACCCCGCGTGAAATGGGGCTTAGTTGCTGCAGGCCAGGGATCTGCCAGCACCGTCTCTATCAGGTTGTGTTCTGGGTCGAGCGGACCCGGGGCAGCGTAAAATTGAAGGCCGCGCCCTGATCCACCTGCCCTTCGACGAACAGTTGACCACCGTGTTCAGCTATCAGGCGGTGAACACTGGCTAGCTCCTTTTTGCGAGAGCAAGCAGGCAGGTGGCGGCTCTTGATGATGAGCGCACGGGGCGTTCTCCCGGGGGGTCAAGACCTACCCAAGAGCTGTACCGTCTGTCCGTGAACTCCTCCCCTGAGATCCTGCGACTGATGGAGAAGATGCCTTCTGAGATTCTGGCCCTGGTGATGGGTGGGCGTGCCCCCCAGCCTTTCACCGTGCACCTGACGGTCCGGACCCTTCAGGCTGTCCCCGGGGTGTGGCCCCGACTGCTGGGCCACATGAAGTCTGGCCCCTCCAAAATGGCCCAGCATCTCGGACTTGATGATCCACTGTCCTGGGCCCTGTGGCAGTTGTGGTACGAGCTTCAACACGAGCCGGTATCCGACTGGGTCACCCAGGTGGATGATCAACTGCATCTGGATGTGACTCTGACAGCCTGTTATCCACATCTGCGGGAGGTTTACGCGCGCGAACACGGTCTGACCTGTCCCAGTGGCGCGTCCGTGTGAATGGATTGCCATCTCTGAACCTGCCAGATGGAGGGCCTCTGCACGTGATTCCGTGCAGCTCCCAGTAACGCTGAGCGCGGGCGGCAAAGCATGACTTGGTTCGCCTCCATCATTCCAGGCCCTGCCCTGGAGATCCTCTTGCCATCCGGGGCAGGACAGCCGTACAGGAGCGAGTCGTGAGCTCGCTCGGCTACCGAATTAAAGCCTTTGGTGGGGCTGTTGGTCTGACCACCACACCCTTAAGTCGGTGAAAGGCCGTAACCCTCAAGACTGAGTGCCCGGGCCAGGGGGCAGCCGTCTGTACGGTAGGGGCAGTAAGGCCAATGTACAAATGCGGAATGTGCTGCCAGCGCTCGTCCCCAGCAGCCGAGTCTCCGAGCCGGGAGGCCAGCCGGTGTCTCAGCTCTGTCAGGGGTGGATCCACCGGCTGGCCCTAAAAGTCTGGCCTCCGTTTCAGGGGGTGTTCCTCGACTTCGGAACTAGGCAGTAAGCCAAGCTATTCATGCCTCACGAACCTTTCTATCAGAGGCGTGCCAACACGCCCTACTCTGGTCTCGGCGCTGCTCCCTTGATCAGCAAGATGGCGTTATGAACCCACTTTCAGTTGCGACCAACCAGGTTGAACCCACCGCGTGCCTCTGAACCCATCACGGGTGAACGGAACCAGGGATCTCGCTATCAGGGGCTGCGGAGGCAGTCCACACCATCACGCGTGATGGTGCTCATCTGGGTATCAAGCGCGGCCTGCCGTAGTCAGGTTCACCGGGCCCGATCTGGCTGCACATTGATGGGATGCCGTTCCAGCCTGCTGGGAGGTTCGGCGCTCTTGGTCAGTGCTCAGCTTCCCTCTACTCCTGCTTCTTCTCATCTTTTCAGACGAGCGCGCCTCTTCTTGCCGTCCTGCCAGGGCAGAGGGGGTCACCATGTGACGACTCGCCTCTTCAATTGACCTAGAACTCCGGCGTCTCGGCTTAACGGCGCCGACTCCGCTTGAGAGGTTCCACGCAATCTTGAACAGCCGCTGAATCTCTGCTCCAGGCACATGCTGGCTGTTGGCGGGCATCGGTGCGACACCCATGCTCGTCGATCCATGGTGAGCACCTGGCATCGGCCTGAACACACCGTGGGTCAGACCACCAGCTTGAACCCACCATGGGTGGCTGATGCGCCCTCAACCATCAAAGGCGGTGCTGGCGTCCTGCAGGCATCAGGCGCGAGTGCTGGCCGACTTCTCCCCACAGCCGGAGGGTGCAGCATGGCTGACCCAACAGGCGGCGCAATTCGTCTGTGAAGCAAAGAAGAGGCTCACCTGGGCAGAGCAAACCCATCCTGTGCTGAAAGGGAAAAGAGAAGGTCAATGCCCGCAGCCAGGAGACCGCATGCATACACCACCCACCCACCACGTTATTCGCATCAACCGACAGGCCTACCCGCAGGTCCTCAATGCAGTCAAGCAGGGTGACCTGCAACCCACCGACGAGGACCTGCAGGTCATGGATCAGGGCCAGGTCTACCGGCCCACTGCCCTTCTGCTGACGGATCAGATCCTCGTGCACGATCGCCTGCTGCAACTGGGCACCCTGCTGATTCACAGCGAGTGCCACCGCCTCCCCGAACAGGAGTACACGACGCTGCTCACAGCGTCTCACGGGGTCTACCGGCAGTACCCAGCTGCCCATGGGTTGCTGACGGCCCTGCTGGCGCCTATGACGCCTGAGCGCGAAGCCATCTGGTGGGAACGGGTGCGCACCGCGGTGGAGCAGGGCCGTGCGCTGGTTCACCGTGTGGATCTGGTGGATGACATCTGGACGCCGACGACCTGGCTGCGTGACCGCACCCGGTTGATCCAGCAGGGTGCGGAGTGGTTCCTCGTGCTCTATTTTTCTCAGCCCCAGCGCCGGGTGCAGCCGATTGGTCGCGCCGTGGCGGGCGTGGACATCGGCCTGCATCCGCTGGCGACCGCTGTGGTGGGGAAACGCCCGGGCGTCACGTACGACGTGCACTGGCCCACCGAATGCCCAGGGGATTCGCCCGAGGTGCGGGCTTTTGCCCAGATTCTGGAATACGCGGCCGCGCGCGCCGCGCTTGAGGCGTTCACGCTGCCCCTGTTGACGTTGACGGGCACCCTGGTGCTGGAGCGCCTCGACTATGCCCAGTTCCAGGGAGATTTCCCGGACGCCGCCCGGCGGCATGCGGTCGCAGACTGGCATATGTCGTGGGCACCGCAGCGCGCTTTCAACCGCGGGATAAAGGTCGTGCGCGTGTCGCCGGCACATACCAGCACCGGCTGCAGCCAGTGCCGCACTTACGTTGAGGGCACCCGTCAAGGGCGGACTTTTCACTGCCCCTATGGCCACCGTCTGGACGCCCATGCGAACGCCGCGCGCAATCTGGTGCGCCGCTATTGGGGCCAGCGCCGCCGCGCCCAAAGCAGGCGGACCGTGTGAGGGGGCGTCTGCCTTCAGCCCACCGCGCGAAGACCGCTTTCCCCCTTCACCGGCTGGATCACCTGCAGGCCACCCTCCCCACCGAGCTGTTGGAATTGCAAACCTGGCTCCCCTGGCTGGCCTTGCCCCGGGGCAACGGCAAGATTAGTAAGGTCCCCAGTCTGCCGCGCCACGGAGTGCTGAGGCCCGTCGACTGCCGGGGCGCGGGTCTGCCACTGGCTGAGGCGCATGCCCTGGCCTGCGGGCATGCCGCCGGCGGCGTGGGGGTGGTGCTGTCTGGAGAAGTTGGCCTGGCCGCCTTGGACCTGGACACGCCACTGAGCAGCGCGGCCCAGGCCGTGCTGGCCGGTGTCCCTGGGTATGCCGAACGCTCTCCAGGAGGCGGCGTGCACCTCTGGCTCAGGGGGAATGTGCCCAGCAACTCCCGGCGGGCCGGAATCGAGGTGCTGGGCCAGGGCTTCATAACGGCGACGGGCGATGGCATGCCGGCGCGGGGCCGTGACCTCGGTGACTTGGCAGACGTGTTGGTCAGGCTGTCCACACCGGCAATGTCGGCTCGTTCTCAGGCGGTGGCCACCACCCTTAAGGACGCCGAGGTGCTCCGGCGGCTCTACGCCGCCGCCAATGGTGACCGGGCGCGCCGGCTGTTGGAAGCCGGCGACTGGCCCGGGTTGGGGTATCCGTCGCCCAGTGAGGGAGACATGGCGGGGGTGAGGCTGCTGCGCTTCTATACCTCGGATGCCGGACAAATCCGGCGCTTGATGCAGGGGACGGCGCTGCGCCGGGAAAAATGGAGTCAGGGAGCGTACCTCGAACGCACCATCGCGCGTGCCCTGGAGCTGGGCGGTCCCACCTGGGTCAGGGGAGCTGGCCCAGGAACCCAGTTGCTGACGGGATGACGTCTGGGGCGCGCCGCGTGGGTGTTGGACACGGAGGGGGGAGTGAAGAGTCGTCAGCTGGAAGGGAGGCGAGAAGAGATAAATTTCAGCGCTACATCGAACCCCTGAACCAGCTCACCTCTGGTAAGGGGCTACCATGCCGCTGAGACCGTACACCCTTTCATCACGCTTGCCACTGGACAAGGGCAGCCTGCAGATATTGCTCGTTCAGGCTAGCAGTGTGAACTCAGCGGTGCAGGCTATTGAAACCCTCTTTTATGGGTGTGACCTCTAGCCTAGGCCCGGCGGTTCTCAGGCCAGGAGTCCATGAGGCGTCAGCCGCGCGTTGCCAAAGGCACGCTTCACGCGCGAGACGATCAACGGATTTGGAGCGCGGGTGCGGGTGGCGTTGAACGGTGGCTCTTATTCGGGTGCCGCCCACCAAACCCAGCAATTAGCCAGGCGGCCCAGCCGCCTTGATCTCTGGCCACAGCCGCCGGTCGCCGGGCAGGATCAGCGGCTGTCCATGAACCAGTTCCAGCCGGCCGCCAGCGCCTTCCAGCCGCAGATCATCCAGGGATCGGTGGCGCTGCAGGCGCCACGACCCGTCCTGAAAAGTGAAATTCACCAGGCCCGCGTCGAACAGCCGGTGAACCGTGGGTGTCAAAGCTAAGCCATTCCGCACGCCGTCGCTGCCCCCCCGCGCCACCGACACCAGGTGCGCCGCGTCCAGCAGGGCGTGCGACAGATCAGGCGGCGCAGACCAGCCGGTGACCGCGCAGCGCCACCCGTAAGCGGAGAGCACCCGCAGCCGGAAGCCACGCTCGCGCACCAGACGCTCGACGGCCACCCGTTGGCGCATCAGGCGGTCTTCAGGAGCCTCCCGCTCGGTCAGGACTGGCACCAGCCCGGAAGCGGCCAACACCGCACAGAAGTCATCCCAGGCCAGCGCACGGACGGACATCCCACGCTGCGCTGGCCCCCGCAGTTCTCGCGGCACGCCGCGCAGCAACGTCTCGAAGACGTGCCCGCTGACTTCCTGCGATACCGGGCGCGGGAGCGGGATGAGCCCGCCGTCGTAGCGCACCCGCCACTCCTGCTGCCCGCCCCGGCCCTTTCCTATGGACTCGGGGGGCGTGGTGAGCAGCGCCCAGGCCACGTAGGCCATCCGCCCGCCACCATGGCGTGGCTCGTAGATCAGGGCGAGCATGGGCTGCCCGGCTTCGAGGGGAGCCAGCGCCGCCCGGTAGCGTGCCGGGTAGACGTAGGCGTCGTCGCTATCCGCATAGGCGTTGTCCGTGACCCGGATGGTCAGCAGCACACAGGGAAAGTCTCCCGGGGGAAAGGGCAGCACGCTCATGGGGCCAGATTAATCGTGAGAGTACCTCCCTACTTGATGTCGTGGCTGGAATCCCGAGATCCCCCTGACCGCCAGCGCTCACGGAGGGAATGATGGGGGCATGAATACGAAGTCACGTGCTGACGAGGTCGTCCCGCCTGTCACTGGGCGTGGTCGCCTGCACCAAGGAGGAAAATCACGATGACTGCCCGGCAAATCAACAACATAGATCGCGGCGTTGATAGAGTGCAGGCGATGTCAGCTGTTCCATCTATTGCTCACCGAAGCCCCATGCGGCAGGGTGCCAAGGCCCGGAGTCTCCCGGGTGGCCCCCCGGCTTTCACCTCTTTGGAAATGTTCGCTGGGGCAGGTGGCCTCGCTGTTGGCGTGCATCTGGCGGGCTTCAAGCACCTGGGATTGATCGAGTGGGACGGCTATGCCGCGTCCACCCTGAGACGCAACAGCGAATCGGTATTGGGCATCGACCCCGCGCGCGTGATCCACGACGATGCGCGGTCGGTCGATTACACCGCTTATGCCGGGAAGATCGATCTGCTCAGTGGGGGCCCCCCTTGTCAGCCGTTCTCCACCGGTGGGGCGAATGCGGGGGATCTCGACCCCCGCAATATGTTCCCGGTGTTTCTGGACGCCGTCAAGACGGTTCGCCCGCGCGCGATCCTGATGGAAAATGTCAAGGGACTGATGCGTGTGAAGTTCAAGGACTATTTCGAGTACATCCAGCTGCGTCTCCAGTTCCCCTTCGCGCGCATTGACGCGGCGGCCCCGTGGGAGCAACAACTCGTGGCTTTGCGTGAAGTCAAGCCATCGGATTTTGCGGATGATGAACGTTACGTCTTAGACGTGCGCCTCCTCGATACGGCCGACTTCGGGGTTCCCCAACGACGTGAGCGCGTTATCTTCATGGCGCTCCGCGCGGATCTCGGGCTCACACCCACGCCCCCGGCACAGACGCACAGCAAGCTGGCCCTCTTTCACGACCAGTGGGTCACCGGTGAGTACTGGAAGCGGCACGGCGTGCGAGCGCATGATCAGCTCACCGCCCGGGATCAGACCATCCGGGACGCCTTGGTCGGGTCTTTGTTGCCACTCGATGGGTTGAAACCGTGGCGAACGGTGCGAGACGCGATCAGCGACCTCCCACCCGCAGTCGACCGCGGCGAGGAGCCCCACATCGTCAACCACGTCCAGCACCCCGGCGCACGGATCTATCCCCCGTGCCACCTCGGTAGTCCCCCCGATCTCCCCGCCAAGGCCTTGAAAGCTGGCACTCACGGCACGCCCGGCGGCGAGAATCTACTGCATTCGGCCCACGACGGTGTGATTCGCTACTTCACCACTCGCGAGGCTGGGCGGCTCCAGACCTTCCCGGACGAATGGGAATTCCTGGGCACCTGGGGCGCGTGCATCAAGCAGCTCGGGAACGCCGTGCCTGTGCAGCTGGGTCAGGTCTACGCCACCGCCATCCGCCAGCAGTTGCTCACGCTCGCGCCCGAGACGGCGCTCGCCGTACCGAGGTAGGCCATGACCACCACCAGCGTTGACATCACCCCGCATCCCCGCATCCTGTCAGTTCTCAAGGACATCGAGTTCACGATGCTCCAGTGCTTTTGCGAACTGATCGACAACTCCATCGACGGCTTCTTGGATTCTCTACGAGCTGGCCAGCCGATCCCTGGTCCCGCCGTCAATTTGGGCATCGGGCGTGACACCATCACCATCCATGACAACGGCCCTGGCATGAGTCTCGAGCGCCTAGAGCATGCCATCAGCGCGGGGTGGACCTCGAAAGACGGCACCTCCTCGCTGGGGCTCTACGGCATGGGTTTTAACATCGCCACCGCCAAGCTGGGGGCCGTGACCACGATCTGGACCACCCGTGTCGGTGACCCGGTATGGCACGGGGTGGTCATCGACTTGGCGGCCCTGGCGCGCGGCTCGAGCTTCAAGCTCCCAGTTCGCACTCGCCGCAAGGATGACCCCGCTTACTCGGGCACCGAGGTGGAGATCAGCAGCATCAAGCCCGAGTGGGCGAGCAAGCTCACCCCGGGGGCCATCAGGAACAACATCACCAACCCGCTGGGCCGGATCTACAAGAGCATGCTGCGGGAGCATCATCCACACCCCATCCGCTTCACCCTGCGCGTGAACAACATCAACGTCCCAGCCTGGGAACACTGCGTGTGGCCCGAGACCAAGACCGTGACGATGAAGCAGTCCGGGGAGGTGATCCGCGCGGTCGAATCGTTCGACCGTACCTTCGAGACCAAGTATCGTTCGCGCACCACGGGCGAGGTATACGACTCCACCGACGGCCATGACCCGGCTGACCTCATCCCTTTCGAGGAGCGCGTCCACGGTTGGGTCGGCATCCAGCGCTGCCTGGATCCCAATGATTACGGCATTGATATCATTCGCAACGGCCGAGTCATCGAGCTGGCGAGTAAAGACCTCTTCTACTGGACCCAGGAAGACGACATCAAGCGCAAGGAATATCCCATCGACGATCACCGGGAACGCGGGCGGATCGTCGGTGAAATTCATCTCGACCACGGATATGTCTTCTACACCAAGAAGAATTTCGAGCACGACCACTACAGCTGGCACCAACTGATGCACACGGTGTTGCACAACGAGCCCCTCACCAAGCGTGACGACAAGTCGCCCAACCTGTCGCCGATCGGAAAAATATTTCGCGCTTTCCGCCGGAACAGTCCCCAACGCCCGCAGACCTACAGCGACATCTTGGTGATCAGAGACAACGAGAAGGCTAAGCTCGGGGTGGAGGGGTACCGCAAGAGCGAACCCAAGTACCAGGACATCGCGTGGTGGGAAAGCCAACTGGCCGAGTCTGACCGCGCGGATGCTCCGCTCACACCCACGAAGCCTTCCGTTGATCTCTTCGGCCAGGGCGCCGGCATCACCCCGCATAGTCCCACCCCGGGTGCCGTGGGGCCGGCGCCAGCCTCCACAGGCGAGGGGGGTGTCACCTCCAGTGTCTTGAGCCCCGTGCCCGGGCCACGCGCCGGCGATCCTACCACCGCGGTGCCGCCGGCGCCCCTCGTGATTCCAGGCATCAAGCGCACCCACCTGCCCGAGTTGGATCTGCGTGTAAACGGCCCGACCTCTGACCGTATCTATAAGGCGACGGTCTACCAGGTGAGCAGCGCGCCGCTAGCACTGAGCCTGCGAAGCAAGCCCAGTGGCAACAGCGTCTTCGAGATCGAGGTCAACCCCGACCACCCCGTGTTCCAATCATCCTCCTTCCAGCTCCTGGACGCCGTTCTCGCCGAGTTCGCTTACCACGTGACTGAGGAAGAGAATTCGCGTGGGTCGAGTACCCAGATCGGGTTCAGCGAGATGCTCGCTGCCCTGCGTGAGCAGTACCGGGCCGACAACTCGCTCAATCCCAACCGCCTCTCCCTGGACCTCGGCGCGCTGGTCAGCCGCGTGCAAAGCGCCTTGACCAAGACCTTGACACCTGAACAACAAAGCGAATTACTGACTCTGCTACCCCAGGAAAGCGTGAACCGCGTCCAACTCGCCCAGGCACGCGGCGCGGCGCGCAAAGAGACGTCATCTCTGATCGACATCCATGACTTGGCGCGCATCTTCCGACAACGCCCTGAACTGGTCATGCAGTCGGGTTGCTTGCGCACGCCATGGGAGCCCAGCGGGATTGCCCTGACCCCGGCACTCTTGGCCGAGTACCAAGACGAAGTACGCCGCCGAGTGGGGGGCGTTCTGGACAGTCTCTCGGGGTTCGCACCGCGCCTCGAGGAACCCAGCACGCCGGGGGCGCTGTTTTACATGCGCGCCGGTCTCGACATGTTCAAAGAACTGCTCGCGTGAACGAGGGAGACTGACATGCCCGCAATTCATGACACCCTGACCTTCCGGCGTTGGACTTGGCAGGATTTCGAACGTAACCTCGCCCGGTTGCTGATGTTCGCCGGTTGGAAAGGTGTCCGCTTGGTGGGCGGGTCAGGGGATCACGGCGCGGACGTGCTGGCCGTCGACGGTCATGACCACCGCTGGATTTTTCAGTGCAAGCACACCCAGGCCGGCGTGGGCCGGGAAGCCATCGACGAGGTTCGGGAAGCGGGCCGCATCTATGGTGCGCATACCCTCTGCGTCGTGACTTCCCAGATGCCGACCCGGGGATTCATCGAGGAACTCGAGCGCCTGCAGCGCGGCGGCTTGGCGATCCATCACATCGGCCCAGGGGATCTCGTGGCCCTGTACCAACAGGCCCCGGAATATATGCCCAGCCGCCCCCAGATGCGGCCATATCAGCAGCAAGCGGTGGAGAATGGGCGCAACGCCCTCCTAGAACGGGGGCGCGCTCAGATCGTGCTGGCCACGGGCCTGGGCAAGACCGTGGTCATGTCCGAGATCGTGGCCGATCTGCTGCGCGATGGCCTGCTCGAAGAAGGACGGGTGCTGGTTCTCGCCCACACGATCCCCCTGGTCATGCAGTTGCTCACGAGCTTCTGGCGCGTCTTACCCAAGGACGTCGCCACCCACCGTCTGAGTGAAGGCGAAGTGCCACTGGACTTCACCGGCATCACTTTCGCAACTGTCCAGACGCTCCAGACCATGACCCCCCGGGCCCTAGAGGCTTTACCCTCGTTCGATTTGGTTATCGTCGACGAGGCCCACCGGGTGGGGGCAGCGGGCTTCTCCCGGATCATCGAGGATCTCTCTGCGACGCGGTTAATGGGCGTGACAGCGACGCCCTGGCGGCCTGATGGGGGCAGCATCGACCGGTGGTTCGGTGAGCCTGTATTCCAGATGGGAATCAAGGAAGGGCTCGCGCAGGGCTATCTCTCGGACGTGGACTACCGCATCATGCTGGACGGCATCGATTGGGATCTAGTGCGGGAGGCCTCGGTCTTGGGGTACTCGGTTCAACAACTGAACAAACGCTTGTTGATCCCCACGCGCGATCAGCGCGCGATCGAGATCATCCGGGGCACCTGGGAACGTGAAAATCGGCGCCGGGGGATCGTGTTCAGTCCCTCGCAGACCCACGCGCGCCACTTTGCGGCTGATCTGCGCGCCAATGAGTTCAGGGCGGAGGCCCTGGTGAGCGAGGACAGCACAGTCCAGCGCTTCGTGACCCTCAGCCGCTTCGCGGCGGGCGAACTCGACTTCGTGTGCGTCGTGGACATTTTCAACGAGGGCCTCGATGTGCCCGACGTGGATCTCCTGGTGTTCTTGCGCGTGACGCACAGCCGCCGCATCTTTGTGCAGCAACTGGGCCGTGGCCTGCGCATTGGCGACGGGAAGGACAAAGTGGTCGTGCTCGACTTCGCGGCCGACGTTCGCCGGATTCATGCCGCCATGGAACTCGATGACAGCGCGGGGCGCGGGGAAGTGGAGAGCCTGGCGATTTCCCGCGCGGCGGTGAACTTTTCTGACCGCTCGCTCGATAGTTTTTTCTATGAATGGATTGCGGATCTCGGGAGTATCAAGAATCACGATGCCGACGACGTGGTGAAGCTGCCGATTTTCGACCCCACACAATTCAATTTCCCGGAGGAATAACCCCTGCCATGAATTTGCTCGACTTCCCCGCAGATCTCTTGGCCTCTGAACAGAGCATCAAAATCGAGGTGACTTGCAAGATCCACGCCCTGGCTGATCAAGCCGATTGGTGTCACCTGAACATCACGCAGAAGACCAGGCTCTATGAGAGCTGGATCCTCGACCCAACTCTCGGGGGGCAACTCGCGGCGCTGATGGGGACGGAGAAAGTGCACCGCTACATCAAGGACACGGTGATGCGCGCCTATATGCGCACCAAGCGCCCTGACCTGCCCACGATGCTCAAGCGCATGAGCTTCCGGCACACGCACCTGGTGCAGTCCTACGAGAAGCCGCACGCCCTCCTTTACGATCACACCCACCTGTACACCCTGACGGTGGCCAAGGAGTGGCGCATGGCGCTCCTCAGTGCTTACGAGCGCGCCACATTCATGGGCGGCCACCTCGACAGGAACCTGGTGCTGATCACCGACCACGGGTTCGACCGCTTCCTGGATCAGGGCTATCGGGGGATGGTCGAGTCCGCCGGGAAGAGGCTGGACGTCGACGTGCACTGGGTGCGCTGATCTGGCTGGGGGGGGCGAGCGTCCCTTACAGTGGGGGGGTGTCGAGCCGCCGCTATGTCAAGTCAAAGCCCGCACGTCAGTTGCCAGCGGACGCCGAGAGAACGCGCCGCGCTGAGGAAATCGGGGCTCTATTCAAGCAACTGGGCCAAACACGGGGGAACCAGTTTCCCTGGCACAAGAGCCCGGATCCCTTCAAAGTACTCGTGGCCGAGTACCTGCTTGCGCGCACAGCGCGCCTGGTGATCGAGCGCGTCTATCAACGGGTTATCGAGCACTTCCCGAACGCGGTTGCGCTGGCGGCGGCTGACCCCACGGTGCTGTCGGAACTCACCCGGGAAGCCGGCCTGCCCCGCAAGACCCTGGGGCTGATCGAGGTGGCGCGGCGGGTTGCGGAGATCGGCGAAGTTCCACCAGATCGAGAGTGGTTATTGTCGCTACCTTTCGTGGGGGACTATATCGCCGACGCCGTATTGTTATACGCTTTCGGCTTGCCAGTTATCCCCTTGGATCGCAATTTTCAACGAGTGGTGCACCGGGTCTTTTTTGGTCAGGAGCCTCCGAAGCGCTCCATCGAACCCTACCGGGATCCTGAAACGGTTCATGTGGTCGACGAGATGACCCTCGGGTATGACGCCCGCGCACTGCGTGACTTTCATCAGGGTGTGCTGATCGTGGCGTGGGATTTTTGCAGGCATCGGCCGAGAATCACGGCATGCCCGTTGAGTCCACACTGCGCTCTCGCTTGGAATCTGTCTCCAGAAGTTCAGACACCTCGATAGGGCAGCGCTGATCATGCCATCTTCAGAACTGCTGTTCTACGCTGAGAGGTTGGGTGTGCTCAGTCAAGCCCTGCTCGAAGAGCAGTCCCGAATGATCCACTTGCTGATCATGGCAGGGCAAAGAGCTGACTCGCTGGCAAGTAAGCTGGAACCTTTGCTAGAAATTGCGTGGGATCCGCCATATGTTTACGCAGACAACTCTTTATAGCTATTCGCAGTCACAACTGGGGCGGATGAAAGCAAGCGCAGCATTCGTCCTGAAGGCCTAGCCTGCTCCATTCAGAGGCAGTCCTACTGACAAGGTAACCAACGAGCAGGCAGGGTTCATGTGCACCCTGCCTGCTTACCTTGGATAGAGGCTGTATGCCTCCTGACAATGTCTCATACGAAATTAAAATGAGTCGAAGACGAATTCGAGCGGAGTGAGTATAAGAAAATACGGGCTGGCGGCGATGGACGGACATTTGGTGGTTTCCCGGATGAACGGCAATCAAAGCCAGCCCGTATCAACCCTTTAGGAGAAAGGGATGAAGCGTGGAGGGTGATGCTTCTCGTTCCCTGGAGGCTGGAACAGGTCGATCAGTTGGCCTTCAATAGCCCGGACAATCCACTTTGGAGTGGTGTCCTTCAGAGGCAGTACCCATAACCACGGCCAGAGCTTGCCTTTCTGACTTTTATGCTCGCGCATTCGCGACCAGCATGCTTTTGGGTCTTCCGGGCGTGCTACCGAGCCCACATAATCGAGTCGTCCATCGATGCTACACCCGAAGTAAATACCCACGGACATTCGCATGCGCGAGACTTCATCCATCAGCACAGGTTTAGGATGACGTAGCCGCAGGTGCCCGCCTGCAAGGCTTACCGCCGTATTGTAACGTTCGGCGTTCAAGCCTCGACCCCGTCCAGTTCATAGGGGTTCTCGTCCTCGTCATCAAAGAGCTTCACGCCATCCTCAGTCACTTCAGCGGAAGCAGCGTCCGCTTGTCGCTTGTTGATGCGTCCCCAGGTGAGCAACTGCAAACGCAGCTCATCGAGAACCCGGCCGGCCTCTTCAGCAGCCCCATACGGGATGCCCTCAGCATCTACGAGCTTCTTACCGTCCTGATTGACTTTCTCGATTTCCGCCACGCGAACCTTCAGGTCATACAATTTCCTGTTCAGATCACTCAACTGATTCTGGAGGATTTGTCGGGGGGTGGATTGCGATATAGGAGTTGCCAAGCCGCCCGATTCGGACACACCTTGGGTCTCGTTATACTTCTCACGAATTAGCGTATCGCTGACCATCTGCTCGGCTTCATTAGCGGCCAGAACGAAGTTCCCATCAGGGTCCACATAGCGGACGTTCTTTCGACCAGTTCGACCGTCGATAACAGCTTGATAGAGCTGGTAGATGCCTTGCTTGCGGCTCATGAGCCATTTTGCTAATTCGGCACCGCTGACCTTGTTAGGACTTTGGGTCGTCTCACGCTTAATGCCAGTTAACACGACCAACCAGTATACGCCGAGCAAACCCAATTCCAGCGCAGCTGTCGACAAATTCTCAGGGTTAGTCTTCAACGCCTCTATAGCCTCGTCACGAAGCGTTTCTGGCGAACGTTTTGTTACTTTGAACTCTGAGGCACGCCATTCAGGCAAACGAACAGTGCGCTGCAGCATTGAGCGGATACCGTTCACCTCGGTAGGCGAAGCGATTTGGCTGATACGGTCACGGACTGCACGCAGCATCAACTCTGCGACGATGTCGGAACGATCGTTCTGGCGCAACGCCTTTTGTTGACGAATACTGCAGAACACCCGCGAAACCTCGGGCCGCACACTGCGCCGGTTTAGTTCCTTCATAATGTGCAAGCCACGCACATCAGTGTGTGGAGAGAAGCCCTTGCTTTCTAAAATGTTCGCTGGCAGTGTGCCAGACAGATACGCTGCCAAATCAGGATTAAGCTTCCCGTCGGCCTCGAGGGCATCCAAAATTGCGGTAGCGATCTCGTCGTTCTCAGCACCTACACCCCAATCCTTAGGCCGCGAGACGTGAATCGCTCCAATCATCGAGCGATATGCCCGCACTGCGTCGATCGGCTCATTCGGACGGGCGGCATCAACCTTGATAACGATGCTGGCTGGAGCGACTAGAGCTCGGTGGGCCGCTAATTGATGTTCGCTCACGCTATCGAGCGTACGATCCTGGACAGCGATTATTGAGCCCAAGTGGCCGCTCCACTGCCTCGGGTCAGCCTGCGGCCAACGGTAGATAGCATCGGCCTCGTCGGTGCTGGTGAATTCGTGGCTATGAGCCGTACGCGAAGAACCATCAGCAGCAAGTACGAACGTCGCTGATGGTGAGCCATCCTCGTGGTCTACTTGAGCGACAAACAGCAACAAAGGCTCGCGGATTCCTTCCATCCAGATCGGGTCCTTAAGCGCAGTATTGCTGTTATTGCGTAGGTCGGCGCCGGCGTCGCGAGCGACCTGCATAATGTGGGCTGGGGTCTTTCCGCGGATGAGCAGCATGGGCTCGGGGCCCGCACTGGACGATAGCTTCAAAGGGGAACGGTCGTCGCTACCCTTTTCGATTTGGTATGCGCGACGCTCAGTCTCGCGCGGATTAACGGGATTGACGGAAACGCCGGGCGTAAAGACATCCACGTTCAGGACATAGACAGTGCCACTGGGAATTCGGCGGCGCTGCAGGTGTTCCAAGGCATGGCGGGCAGCAGTGGGGTCGACGACGATCCGCCCGATCGCCTTCGCGTACTCCAGAGAGTATTTATATTCCTTGTGCAGCCTATTGATAAAGTTCGTCCGGGCGGCCTCTTTCGCCAACTGCACGTGTTCGATAGGACGCGGTCGGATCTGAACCATCTCGTCCTGGAGTGTGACAGGCATGGCTTCGAGCTGCTCGGTGGGGTTAACAAAAAAATCTGTCGACATGTACTTCCTCCTTACGGTGAGGGGCTTTCGCCCGACTTGAAGCCGTAGGGGCCGGTACATACCGACGTCGTCCATGTGACCGACGGCCCAATTGCCGACGAGGTCTTACACGGTAGAGTCCACAAAGCCTGAGCACTTCCACTTCCGAAAGGGCTGTAGAAGCAGCCTATACGGCGTGTGGGTTGTCGGAGGATGGCCTTACGGCGATCTGGTCCGGTGCTCAGGGGATGGCGACCCCCTAGGGTTCTCATAATGCGACCCGAAAGTCCGTCTGTCAACTAGCGCCCCTGTTCCAGTGTCAGCGGGAGCAGTGTGGCGGCCAGAACGTCGAGCTGGGCGTCAGTCAGGTTCAGCTGCTGGTGATGACTTGGAGGGACTGCACCACTGTGTGCCAGCATTGCCTGGGCGTAGTCCGTCGGACGTTGCTCTACGGATCGGGGATTAATTCCGCTCTAAATTCGTCGCCTGGCTGCTTCCTCAAAGTGGTTGCCCAGTCTGTGTCTGAGATATGACACAAGGCTATTCGACCCCATCAGTGTTGGGAAAATCGACCTTCTGCGGATGCATTAGGCATATCCTCATCTTGGCAAATGGTTGAGTTGCTTGGAATCTTTAACCACCTGTTGGTTAAACAAACGCTGGTATGCATCTTACACCTAAAGATGTATCAGATTAAACCTGTCTGGAGTTCTCAAAACACAGAGAGTCTTCTGTTTGTCCGAGGCAGTATTATATATATGCTCTTTCGCAAGTATTCTTGGGTTACCACACTTCACTGATGTCTCATATTACAGTATATTATGTTGCATGCGGTGCTTTAATTTTTTCGGCAGCGACAAGTAGACAGTGTGATGGTATTGCATACTTTGTAATTAATGTTCTTCTTCACTTAACATAGATGAATTCACCAGCCGATTTCACTAAATAAATGCTCTAGAGTCGTATTAATAGATAAAAAATCTGCACTCTGCCAATACCGATCTTTCTGACCGGAACGGGAAGTGCGGCGAGCATCGAGATGAGCGATGAATTTGGGATCACCGCTCTTCAGAGCAATAAACTGTGCAAAGCTACAGGCAAATGTCTCGCGTCGAGTGGCAAATAGTAGATTTTCTGATCGACATGGTTCTGCAGCCAGCGCACCCAAGTCCATGGCTTGTATTTGCTTGTATGCTGCCGTCTGTTGCACAGCAGTCCACCAAGGCTGCAGTGGATCTATATCATATTCGCTAGCGTATATCTTTTTTGTACTAGATACAGAAGAAGATCCCATGAAATGGACTTTTAATAGATGATCCATAGCATGGCCCATCTCATGAGCAACTGTCATAAGATAATCGTTACTATTCATGTTAATCATGATATACGGTAGATTCAGCTTATCAGGGATTAGATTGTACCTGAAAGCGCCGTTATCGGCTATGGTCGGGAAGTGAAATATAGGAATTGGATGATTTGCAGTGTTTCCTCCTTGTACATCTTTGAGGAGCACATTGGGGCTCTGAAAACTACCAATCAATTCAACAGCTTTAGCCAGGGGCGAGTTGGTTGGTAGCTTTTCACGGCTAGAAAAATCAATAGGATGAAAGTAGTCGCTAAAAGTCATTCCACTAAGATAAGGTACGCAATTAGACACATTCAAGATACTGTGGAAAGTAGCGCACAGCTCAAGGTCAATCCAAGGGTCCGTTCTGCTGGCACTGATGTTCACGTTGGTGGTGCTGGAACTGTACATCTCATTTACAACTGAGGGAGCTTTCGGCGAGTACGGCCGCCGGTGTCTAGAGCGTGGCCAAGTGCGTCAATCCAGACGGAACCGGCCATTGAGGCACGGACTGAGCGAGGCCGATCAGCACGGTCATTGTGCCTTGCAAAGCCCTGCTGTCCTAATCAGCACAACAACAAGCAAGCGCCTGCACCCAGACCAAGGCGTGTTCACCACCGCCCTGCTTGTGTTATGACCCGCTTCGTTTCTGCACTTCAGGCTCCAACCCATCAGCCTGTGGGGTCAGGTTCACCAGGGCGGCTTTCAGTGCTAGCGCCTAATCCGGTCCAGAGGCAGCGTGAGCCGAACGCTCACAACATGCTCAGCCCTGCTCGGAGCAAAGATGGACGTCAATTCCAGCCATCATCAGGGCGTTGACCGCCTGGTACTGTCTCACACGCCCCTCGCCTGTGCGCCAGACGGCCTGCCTGAGGCGTGGGTGCAGCCAGGGGCCCTAGCGGTACAGTCCCACCCAGAAACACTCGTTCATCACACCACCCGCTGGCTGCCCCTGTTCGACTGGTGGCTCGAGGGTGTCCCCATCCAGACCCCGGTTCCCGTTCAGGAGGCCACATGACCATGAAATCCATTATTGATCCGCAGCTGCAGCACCTGCTCAGCACCCTGGGCTTCCAGGCCCCTGTGCCGACCACGGGACGACTCAGCATCGCCGACCTCGTTCGCAAGAGCCGGCGACGCGGTCTGTACGTCCTGCATGCAGGAGAAGAACACTACCTGGGCCGGACCGAGAACTTCGCCCGCCGCTACCGGGAGCACCTCGCCAACCACCCGGATGTCCAGGCAGTGAGCCTGCTGCCCATCCCCAAGGGTGACCTGCATGTGCCGGAACAGGCCTACATCCGCCAGTTGGAGCAGGTCGGGATCCAGCTGCGGAATTCGGTGGGCATGAGCCTGCCGCTGCACGCGGGCACGGACCTTGACGACCTGGTCCCTGCGGCTGATCAGGAGGCCTGGCGGGCAGGGGGAAGGCCGGCGTGGTCTGGCCGTTCGCGGGATGAAGCGGTGCGCCGCCGGCAGGTGCGGGTCTGGGAGAAGTTCCGCAGCACACCGCAGGCAGACGACCTGCTGGCCCTGCTGGAGTATTACGTGCAGCGCTGCGTCATCGCCCCTGGGTTGACCGAGATGAGCCTGTGGAGTGCGACCTGCTTCCCGAAGGGAGGCTTCCGCGTCAATGCGAGTTGGCAGGAGGTGTTCCGCACCCTGGACGGCCAGGAGTTCTTCCTGCTGGTGGCGCCCAGCGTGCTGAAGGAGACGTACGGCACGGGATGGGCATGGCACCTGCAGAACCTGGGCGTGGACGTCGTGCCGGAGATGTACCGCTTTCCGGGGCATGACCATGTGGGACTGTTTGTGGATGGCCTCAGGAACGCCCGGCAACTGCTGGACGTCCCTGGGATCCAGGCGGCGGCGCGTGAAATGACCTGGCAGTGCATGCGCAAAGCGCCGAACCCGAACAGCCGCAGCCACGCGCCGCAGATGGTGGACTTTCTTGATTTGGGGGCCAGCGGGAAGGCCGAGTGAGGCTGGTGCAGTGGATGGAGCGTGGGCAAGAGTGATCACACTAAAGGGGTCACCCGCTCCCATTCGGGCCCTCATGGAGGGCTTGAAATAAGTGGGGTTGGGGTGATCATCTGCATGGAGAAGCCGCTGTATTCGAATGCACGTGAGTGGCACCCATGGGTGCTGCTCCAGCATTGCCTTTCTTCTGGTGGGCCCTTTGAAGCTGACAGGGAAACAACCCTTGAATGTCAGGGGAAGCTGGGTTCTGCGGTGGACCTTATCACCGGTTCCCTGCTGAACAGAGCAGAGTCCTGGCCTGACGAGCCTGCCCCAGACTTCAGGCTGGAAGACCGGTGACGGGCCAGAAGCTCGCCGTGTGTTCAACGCGGGGCAGGCGGTAGTCCAGGTGCAGGCGGTGCAGCTGCGCTTCCAGGAAAGTCTCCGCGACCCGCAGCTGGGCCTCGCTGTCCGCCGTGAGCGGGATGCCTCCCTCATCCCGCAGCACACTGGCCCGCGGCTGGCTGTTGGTCCAGCCCAGCACTTCCCAGTCCAGCAGCAGCTGGTGTTGCTCCCCTCCACCGACCCCGACCAGCGTGGTGGGCGCTGCCTGTCCACGCCCGGTCAGGAGGTCCGAGACTTGGAAGATGAACAGCGGCTGGTCGAGGCCGGGCAGAACCGCCGCGCGCCCGGGCAGGGCGCGCGCCTGCGCCAGCGCCTGCTCCATCAGTTTGTGCCCCATGCCCAGCAGCCGCCCGGCCTCGCTGACCGGGACATCCCGGCTGAAGACCAGGTCCCGGTAGACCGGCAATACACCGAACTCGTTCATCCACTCCTTCGGCGTGTTGAAGCTCAGCTGGCCCCCGTCCTCGCGCACCTGGCGGTGGTTGAGCGCCAGCATCAGCCGGAAGAAGGGGGCGAGATCCGGCAGATCCAGCTTCGGAATCAGGGCGCTCACCTGCGCGTAATCGAAGCGGGCGCTGTGTCCGACCAGCTGCCGAACCGCTGTGAGCACGTCCTCACCGCCGAACTGCCGGGTCCGGTCGTCGAACCAGGCGTCCAGCCGCTCCCGGGGAACCCGGGCCGCCTCGGCGAAGAGGGCCGTGAACAGCGTCGGGTCAGTCATGCCCAGCACCAGTTCCAGGAGATCTTCCGGCTCATCCATGGCCTGTCCCAGGGCCTGGGTGATGCGGCGGATCTTTCCGTCCAGGCGTTCCCAGATCAGCGCCTCGACCGTGTCGGGATTGCGCAGGGTCAGGACGTCCACCTGATGGCGCTGCCCGTAGCGGTTGACCCGCCCCACCCGCTGATGCAGCCGCATCGGGTTCCAGGGCAGATCGACGTGGATCAGGGTGTGGCACTGCTGCTGCAGGTCGATGCCTTCCCCCCCGGCTTCCGTGGAGACCAGGAAGCGGGCCTGACCGGCGTTGAAGCGGTCGGCGGCCACATCGCGCGGCAGGGTGAGCGTCTGACCCAGCACGTTTTCCGCCCGGTCGTCGCCGTTGATGAACACCACGCTCCCCGCCCCATACCGGGCGCTCAGGGCGCTCAGGATCAGGGACTGGGTGGCCTTGTACTCGGTGAACAGCAGCACACTGCGATCCGTGAAGTCCTGCTCGATCGCCTCCAGAATGCGGGCCACTTTGGTCTCTTCACGAACCGCCTGCGCGGCCTCCACCAGCTCCTGCAAGCGGGCGATCTCGTCGTTCATCAGCTGCCACTGGACGGCGTGTGCGGCGAGGAGCTCGTCGTGGCGGGCCGCGGCGTCCAGATCATCCGTGTCGCCGGCGACCTCGTCCCGCTTCCGGGTGGCCGTCTGGAGTCCCGTCAGTCGACGCGCCAGCGCCCGGTGCACCGCCGCCACCGAGCTGCTCGCCAGCTTCTGCATGGCGATCAGCACGAGCATCACCGCGCGGCCCTCTGTGCCGTTTCCCAGACTGCTGGCATACGCCTTGCCGGTCGCGATGAACTCGGTCATCCGCGCATAGAACGCGGCCTCCGCCGGTGAATACGCGTACGTCACGGAGCGAACCCGGGGCGGCAGGAACAGCCGCTCACCGTGCAGGTCCGTCACCCGCTGCTTGTTGTTGCGGATCATCACCTGGGGCAGGGCCTGGAGCTGCTCGGCCAGGGGGCGGGCCGGGTTGAAGTCTTCCGGCCGCAGCAGGTGGAGCAGGGCCAGGAACGCCTGGTCGTCCCCGCGGTGCGGGGTGCCACTGAAGAACACCATGCCCTTGATGCGCTCCGCGTCTGAGAGCCGCTCGATCAGCCGGTATCCGAGGGTGGCGCCTGATTCAGGTGCGTGCAGGTGATGGGCCTCATCCACGATGACCAGGTCCCAGGGTTCAGCTTCCAGCAGCCGGGTGTGGCGGCCACCGCGCCCGTCCCGCAGGGTGTGCAGCGAGGCCACCACCACAGGGTGGGTGTCCCAGAAGCCGCTGCGGGCTGTGTCGGCTTCCGGCGTGTAGCGGGCCAGGCGGATGTCGAACATCGTGCGCATCCGGTGCTGCCACTGCTCGACCAGGCCAGCCGGACACAGGATCAGCACGCGGCGCACCAGTCCCCGTGAGAGCAGCGGCCAGAGGATCAGCCCTGCTTCCACCGTCTTGCCCAGCCCCACGTCGTCCGCCACCAGCCAGCGCGACGGCCAGCGGGTGATGACCTGCCGGCAGACCCACAGCTGGTGAGGCAGTAGCGCGACCCTTGACCGGGAGAACACGCCCCAGGCACTGTTCACGGACGTGATGGCCTCCGCCTGGACGCGCGCCAGCACGTCTGCCGCCGGTGCGGAGACCGGCGTGTCGGCGCGCGCTTCCAGGTCTGCCAGCAGCACCTCTTCCAGGCCATGCGTGAAGCGCACGATGGCGGTCATGCGCCGCGTGAGTTCCACGCGTCCAGACCCGTGCGTGGCGTGCCAGACCCGCTCACCCGGCTGGAAGGGGGCCCCGGTCATGCCACGGGGACCTGCAGCACGAAGGGCAGGTCAAATCCGCCGTGAAAGGTGGCCCGCTTCTCGCCGAGATGGGTCCTCAGGAAACTGTGGATGGTGCGCGAATCCCCGGGATTCCAGCTCTGCGGTTGGATGGGGCAGCCCAGGGCGGCCAGTTCACGGCGCACGGCGGCGGACGGATGGAACGCCTCAGCGTCCATGTGCCGGGTCACGATCGTGCCGGTTCGCAGCAGCTCCCGGAGCACGAAATGCCGGCCGATGCCCAGAGCGCGGTGCAGGTCGGGCACGTTAATGCCGGTGCCGCTGAACAGCGCGCTGCTGGACGGATTGAGCACGGCGCTCAGCGGCTGGGGACCGGTGAAGCGGTCCATGCCGCTCAGGATGGCCATGTACTCGTCCAGGTGGCGGGACAGCTGGTACGTCGCGAGAAAGCGCGAGAACCAGTGGTAGTACTCCTGCCCTCCCGCACGGCTCAGAAACTGGTCGAGGATCTCGAACCACTCCACCGGATTGACCTCGGGTGACGCGAACACGTCCAGCCAGCCGTCTCTCTCGGCCCCCTGCAGGAAATCCCGGTTCTGTTGCGGGGTGGTGCGGCCCAGGCTCTGGTAGGTCCCCAGCAGCAGCAGGGTCATCCAGCGCTTGCGGTCCTCTCCAAAGGGCAGCAGGGTGCCGCCCGACCGCATGAATGCCGGGTACACGGCTTCCTCATAGCTGCGGGTCAGGTCCTCAGCGGCCTCCTGCCAGTGGTCATAGAGCGTCTGGAGCGCCTGGGCAGGATCCTCCACCTGCCGAACTGGCTGGGCGTCCTCCGGCTCCGGGGCGCTGCTGCGGGTCAGCTGATCCAGCCGGCTACCGAGCTGAAGGCGGCCGGCCAGGATATGCCGCTCATCATTGGTGAGCGCGCGGAAGGCCGGATGGGTCAGCAGGTCGCTGAGCCAGGTCTCGGGCGCCTGCGCGAGTTCGTTGGCCAGCGAGGCGGCCAGCTCACCCTCCAGCAGGTACCGCAGCACCGCCCGCTGCGCCTCTATCCCGCGCGCGTCGCTGACCCACTGTGCCAGCGCCCGCGCGTCCGCCCGCAGCCCATTCCGGCACAGGACGACGAAGTCAGCCGCGTCGTGATAGACCGCGTGCAGCACGCGGGCCCTGGGGGCGAACGCCGCCCGCAGGCGCTCGTCTGTTCCCACCTGGGTTCCCTCGAGGCCCAGGATGAGCTCGTGCGCCGGCACAAACGTGCCAGCCAGGGTCTGGAACCGAAAGGTTCCGAGGTAGTCCTGAACCTCGGCCTGTTCCTCCCCGAACGTCGTGAGCGTTGCCCGGCTGTACTCCTGACCGAGGCGGCGGGCATGGTCCGGGGTGACTTCCGGGTGCGCCCCGAACTCGGCGCGCAGGATGTCCACCAGGCGCAGTCTCGGCAGATTGACCTGGCCGTTCGTGAGTCCGCGCAGGCGGGTGGCGACTTGTTCATGCACCAGCGTGCCAGGTGGGTACTGCAGGTTCAGGGTCGCGGATTCACGCAGCCGACTGAAGACGCCCTCACGGGCCGCGACCCCGTGGAGTTCATGCGTGGCCCGCCCGAGAGAGGTGAGCACGTCGTGATCGCCGTTCAGTCCGGTGGGCAGCACCTCCCGCTCCTGCAGGAGCGCCCACAGGCCAGCCTGCGGGCTGCCCCAGACCATCCGGTGAACCAGCTGCCCCGCGAACGCGCCCTGCGGCTCCGGGGCCCGCTCGGCCAGCACCTGCCACACGCTCAGCCAGAACACTTGCGGGGTCGTGTCGGCGGCGAGGGCCAAGGCCTGCACAAAGCCGGGCCAGTCGGCCGTCCGGTCATGCAGGGTCCGCAGGGCCCGTGCCAGGTCCTCGGCCAGGCTGACAGCCAGCCGCTCGTTGTGGGGCGCGCGGGACGCCACCTCGGCGCGGCCGATGTCCAGAGCGAACGTGGCGTTCACCGCAAAGCCTGCGCGGGCATGGGACCGGGTGGGGGCCGTCACCCACAGCGTGGGCACCTCATCGGGCAGCGGCGTCAGGCCGCGCGCGCCCAGCGGAAAGAGCAGCGTGCCGTTGGGCACCTGGCAGACCAGCGCCCGCCCCAGCGCGCCCTGCTGGGGGTGAACTCCACCCACCCGCCAGCCGTCCTCCCCCAGGGGGACATCCTGCCAGGACGTGACCCGCTCGCCGCTCTCCGTTACATCGACCACACGCTTGACCTGCCGCGTGAACACGAGCAGGACTGGCAACCACGCCCGGAACTCCTGCAGGGCCAGCCCGGCCGCCGCCGCCTCCACCTCCAGGGAGATGGCGGTCCCGCTGCGCCGCTCTCCATGGCGCGCCAGTCCGTCCCGCAGCAGGCTGGCCTGTTCGGCATCCATCTGGCGCGGGTAGACGCCGCCCAGCACGTCGAAGGCCAGGCGTCCGCTCACCACCCGGGGCCGGTCGGCCAGCAGGTAGACGCTCTTGAAACCCATGCCGAACTTCCCGGTCACCTGCAGTTCACTCGCGCCCTTGTCGCTGGCCGCGAGCATCAGCATTTTCTTGAGGTCGCCCTTGAAGCCGTGGATTTCCCCATTGAAGCCGGGCAGGGCGAACTGATTGATGGCGCGCCCCCAGTGCATGAACGTCAGGGTGTCAGCCCCGATCTCCACCACAAACGTGTCGTCCACCTGACCACCCTGACGCATCACTTGGAGTTCTTCCAGCGCGTCGTCCGCGTTCTGCAGCAGTTCGAACGGCACGCTCGTCGGCAGGTACTGCGCATCCTGAACGCGGCGCCGCACGGCCTCCAGCAGCCGCGGCAGCACCTCGGAATCCTCGTTCTCGAACGCGTCACGCAGCTCATCACGCAGCCCCTCGATCTGCTCGGCGGCCTGGCCCTTGCGGCGCACAAGGCGGTTGTGATGCTCCTCGGCCTCCAGCAGCCGCGCGGACTCCCAGCGGGCGAACAGGGCATTAAGGGGGTTCTGACCTGGCAGGCTCAGCTGATACCGGATATAGGAGATGCTGTCCTGAATGATGACGTCCTGCGTGTACAGCAGATCGAACTGATCACTTTCACCCAGCTGCTTCCACAGGTCATCGAGGTGATCTTCACGGACGAAGTACATGCCGCGCAGCACCGCCCGGGTGGCGGCCAGCAGGGCCTCGGTCAGTTCCTTGCGGGAGTACCGGGTCAGGTCCAGCGTGTTCAGGTGCAGCGGACTCACGTACACGTTGCCGTGGATGCGTCCCGCCTCGGGCCGACCCACCACCACGTTCGCGCGGGAGGTGTCCCGGCGAACGCGTAGGGGCTCGTCTGTGAGCGACATCACCCACAGGTGGTCGTCCGCCGAAACCAGCACAGTCACGCGGTACAGCGCGACCCACTCCGCGAACGAGCCGACGTTGTGTGGCCGCTGGGTGGCGTCGGCCTCCACGATGTCCCGCACTGTTCCCAGGGACCGGGGGTGCAGCATGCGGCGGGCCAGCGCCTCCACCGCCGGATCGCCGCCCAGCAGGCTGAGGAAGGCGCCGATGAGTTCACCGGGCACCAGCCCTTCCCAGGCCGCGAAGTACGCTTCCAGATCCTGCGCGGCCCGTGTCATCCCCACGTCCACCCTGGCCGTGCCAGGACTGTTGGGCACACCGGCCTCCGGAAAATTTTCTGGTGTAATCACGTCACCGAGCTGCCGCTGGTGATCCTGGTGCAGCTGGTCCCGTCCGTCAACGCCCTCCGCCTGCACGCACAGCTCACCGGCCCGGCGCCACTGGTTCTGCATGTTGCGCAGCTGAAGCGCTGGCCGGAGCTGGCGCCACAGCTCGCGCTTCTTCACCTCGGCGAGCAGCTCAGCATGCAGGCGCAGCAGCACGTCCCGGTCCCCCAGACTCCGCCTGTGCTGATCGGCCACATGATTCAGGACGGGGGCGAGGGCCGCGTCCGGCAGGGAACCCGCCAGCAGACCTTTGACCTGACGTGCCCAGGCCGGGTCCAGGGCCTGCAGGGGACGGAGCACCGCCAGGGCCGGCAGAGCCGCGTCATCCAGCTGACCGAACAGCCTCCACCACGCTTCGAAGTCGAGCTGATCCTGACCCGTCTGGTACCGATGGTCCGGATGATCGGCCATCACCCTGGCCAGGGCCAGGGCGGCGTCCACACCGGTCAGCAGGAAGCCCTCACGCCTCAGGCGATCAAAGCCACGGTGGCTGGTGACCGCCTGAGGCAGTCCGTTCGGATCGATGTAGGCGCTCTCCATCTCTGCCAGCACACGGGTGACCGCGTCGTCCAGTTCAGGCAGGCACAGCACGTCTCCGGGCGCCACCACATATTCTCCGGAGGCATCCAGCAACCACGTGGTTGCCGCCAGCTTGTCCCGGACCGCCTCGAGGGCGTCTGCCTCAAGCCCTTCGAGCTGGTCCAGCAGCCAGAGGGTCTGCTCCGATGGCGCGGCACTGCTCAGCACCCGCACGATGGCCTGGGCAGGGGAGAGGATCTCGACCCCCAGCTGCGCCCACAGGCGCGCCCAGCGCTGGTCTGGGCGCAGCAGAGTCACCTTCTCGGTCAGGGCGGCGGGCAGCCTGCCGTCCCCGGGCATCAGGGTGTCCGGCGTCAGCGCCACCAGCGTGCCGGACTGCGCCGGGTGGAACGGCAGGCAGCGGGCCACGCTCACCGGCAGGTCCATCAGCAGGGCGAGGCGCTCGTCCTCGCTGAAGGCCCCGGCGTTGACCTGCGCCACACTGGACGCATCGACCATCCCGGCGACAGCCCCCGGGTCCAGCGGCTCGACCTGGAGCAAGCGGCGCTGGGGTTCATTCAGCAGCTCGTCGAGCGCGCGTGGAACCACCCGCCAGGCCTCTCCACGGCCCGCCAGCAACTGGCCGGCCAGCCGTTCCAGGGTTGGCTGGGCGGCGCGAACGACCAGGAGCGGTTCGGTGCGGTTCAGCTGGTTCGGGTGACCATGCAGTGTCACCCGGATCAGGGCCGGGTGGGATTCCACGAGGTTGCGCCGGGTCAACTCCTGGAGCAGTGTGGTGCGGCCCTCCAGGCCACTGAACGGCAGTCCCTGACGCAGCAGAGCCAGCAGATCCTCCGGTTCGAAGGACGCGATCTCTCCTCCGAGGGCCTCGAGCACCGCGCCCTCCGTGTACTGCGGCGTTCCCCCCCGGAAGGCCTGTTCCACCACCCGGGCCCACTCACGCGTGGTGTCCGTGGCACGGAAGAGCTGGCGCGCGACCACGCGCGCGAACGCCTCAGCCGGCGTGATGAATGTCGGCTCCTGTTCCCGGCTGTTGAGGGTGCGCACTTCCACCAGTGGCAGCTGCGACACCGCGGCGCGCAGCTGCCGCCGTTCGTCCTCAGCGACCGCGTTCAGGACCTGCGTCACGGCGCCCGTGGTGCCGCGCTGGCCCGCCAGCGACTGCAGCAGGGTCAGCGCGTCCTGCCAGGACAGCCTGGCCTGCCCCTCCAGGTTCACTTCACCGGGAACAACCAGAACAGACGTGGACAGCAGCGCGAGGCGCTCGCGCACGTGTCGGGCGATGCCTTTGGGCAGCGAAAAGCACTGTTGGGTGGGCGCCGTCTGGAGCAGGGCTGCCAGGGCTTCGCGGTTCGCCCCCAGGGTCTTGGCGTCCAGAGCCAGCACGCGTGCCAGCCAGTTGCGACGTGCCGGCCAGTTGTCCAGGTGCGCGACGGTCTGCAACAGGGTGGTGAGGTGTCCCAGCGCCGCGGTGTCCAGGTCACCCGGCTGAAGGTCGCCCAGCAGTGCGGTCACCTCGTCGGCGCGCCAGGGGGCGGGCATCCCCGCCATCAGATGCGGCGCGCCGTCATCCACCAGGGTCGCGCGGCGCTGCACCTCGGCCCAGCCGGGTAGCCAGGCCCCACCCTGTCCGCCACTCAGGCGGGGGAAGGCGAGCAGCCGCGTGCCCGGCGGCATCAGCTGCCAGCCGTTCTCGACCGTGAGTACCCACTGCCCACGGGTACACAGCTCAGCCTGATTCATTCTCCACAGCTGAGAGGCCTTGATCCCGGCGGTCAGCAGCATGGCCTCGTCCGCGGTCAGCTGCCGGGCGAACGCCGAGAGGGTCGGCAGCAGGAGGGGCAGTGTGCCCTTGCGCGCCAGCTCTCCGTTCCACTGCTGTTGCAGCTGACTGCTGGACTCTGCGACCGTTCGCGGGGCGTCTCGCCAGGAGAGAATGTCGCGCCGGTCGGACGTGATGAAAAAGCAGCCATGCAGGGTGATGTGAAAGTCGGCTGGGCCACCGATGGGAATAGTCTCGCGCTCGCCCAGCGGCAGGAAGACGGCCCACTGGATGACCAGGCGGGCGGGCGGGCCCGCCGCGCCGTCCCGGCGGGGGTCAGCCTGCCGCTTGAGGGCCACGGCCGTGTGGGCCCGGGTCTTGTCCTCGACCTGCCGGGAGGTGCCGGCCACCTGCCGTCGGGGCCAGTGGCCGCTGTCGCGGAGCTGCTGGATCCGGCCGGTGGTCAGCAGGTGTTCCGCGGCCGAGAACTGCAGATCCGGCACGCCCTCGCCCCGCACCTCGCCAGCGAAGGCGTGCTCGCCCACCACATCCGGGTACTGGGAGCGTGTGGAATCACCCGCGTCGAGCGTGACTGGGCCGCGCGGGGCATGGAAGTGAACCCGGCGCAGGTGACGCATCAGCGGCAGCATCCGGGCGATCTCGCTGTAGACGCGCTGGGAGAAGAGCGCGCGGTCCAGCTCGTCATCATCCCCGGGGTACGCTTGGTAGACCGACAGCTCACCGTCAATCAGCTGCGTGCTCTCCTGGGTGCGCAGCGGCACCCAGATGGCGAAGCCGTCCGTGACGCCGAGGGCGTCAAGGTGGGCGCGCATGCGCCGGCGGTCCGCCACCGAGAAGGTGTCCCATTCTGGCCGTGGGTTGTCGGTGTCTGGTCCGTTGTTCCAGGGGTTGAGCACCTGGGCGAGGGGCAGCTGCGCGCTGCCATCGTCGTCCACGGACGGGCACAGGTAAAAGAAGACCTCGCCGAGGTAGAAGACGCTCTTGAGGCCGATCCCGAACTTCCCGATCGCGGCCTCCTCCTCCACCTTGGAACTCCCGCCCAGGCTGCGCACCGCGCGCGCGTGAGAGGCCTTGAAGGGGCCGTTGTTCACGACGTACAGGGCCCGGCCCTGCAGCAGTGGGTGTTCGGCGCCGGGCAGGCCCTCACTGATGCCCACCTCTAGGATCTTGGCCTTCGCATCGTCGGCGTTCTGGACGAGTTCTTTGAGCACCAGCAGTTCGTCGGTCTTGCGGCCGTCAAAGAGAATGCGCTGAATGAGCTCGACACTGTTGGTGATGAATCCTGCCATAGGGTCCCCCCGGGTGGGTCCCGGAAGTCCCTGCCCCTGTACTTGTGATGGGTTCACTATAGGACGGCCCCTGGCCAGAGTGAGGCGAATGTGAGGATGGTTGACGGGCCCGCTGGTGGGTGTACACCAGCTGACCCGACAGGTTCAGTCCCTTATCCCTTCTGACCTTCCCAGCACTGGATTCAGATGACCATTGGAGAGTGTCAGCAGGCACCATGGCTTGCGCGCTCCATGGGGTACGCCGTGCACTCCTCTTTTGAATCACCCTGTGGCCAGGCTCGTATTCGCCAATTTACTCTGGAGGATGCGCCGATCAGAGGTGTATTTTGCCCCGGATTTTGAGCGGGTGGTGGAACAGGCACGCCTGTCCAGTCTGATCACCCACACCCACCCTGAAGCTGTGGCTGTCGGTGCCGCCCCGGGCGGCTGGGGTGCCGAGGAACACCAGCACCTTTCTCCCTCGATCTGACGCAGCGCCGGGTTCCTCGCAGCGAAGTGGCCAGCAAGATTCGGCGCGCCAGAGGCCTGCCCCAGAGCGCCATCGCCTTCGCGGTTTCAATCTTGGACAACAGCTTCCAGCCCTCTGCTCACGACACGGTGCCCTTTGCCCTGTGGTGCACCAGCAGGCACCTGAACAACGTTGAAGAAGGGCTGTGGACAGCAGTCAGTGGTGGAGGAGACCGTGACACCATTTGCGCCATGTTAGGCAGCATCGTTCATCTCAGGGCACCACGGACGCTGCTCACTGCGCTTCTTCAGGCCCGCGAGCCTCTGCCAGAACACTTCAGCGCTCCTTCCTTTCCTGAGGCAAACCTTCGTCTCCGGCCTTCTCAGCTTGAACCCTTGATTCCAACTTACGATGAAGGTATCAATGGCTCAGGTCTATCAGGTACTCGGCTCCAGTCTGGTTCCCATCGACGCTCGTTATGAGGTCAAGGGTACGTCCGTGATCTTCTACAGTCGAGGCGGCACGATCGGCAAGAATGCCAGGAACACTCAGTACACAATGGGGCTTGAGATTCTCCTTCAGCGGATCTTGACTGCAGATGCTGCGATCCTGGGAGTCTGGGTTGACAGCAAAGAGGTGCAGCGGCTGGAGCTCAGGGAGCGTCAGATCCTTGGCCCCGCGGAGATGATCGATGGCCCCACAGACGAGGCGGTTGCCCGCATCCACCACCTCCTCACCTCCCGAATGGCAGGCGTGGGGCGCGCACCGATGGCCAGGGGGCCGGGGAACCGGACCAGGAGAATCCGGATTGAGCTTTCTGGAGCTTTTTCGGAAGACTCCCTGGTCACGTTGCTCAATGGGGGGGTAAGGCTGGAAGATTCACCGTCTGACACAGACACAGCCTCGTCTGAACTCCTCGATGCTGATGATCTTTGCTTCGAGGGAACCCCTCCTGAGTCTATGAATATTTTAAGAGAGGTGCTCGCCCGGTCGAACAAAGAACAGCGTCACTTGAAGAAAGTGTTACTCAAAGGCAAGACGATGGGACCCTGCTGCATTTGTGGAACCTTTCTTCCTGACACCCTGCTCGTTGCGGCTCACATCAAGAAACGCAGCCAGTGCACAACTGGAGAGCGTGAGGACTACAGCAATGTTGGAGCACTCATGTGTGCGCTTGGATGTGACGCGCTCTTTGAAAGGGGGTTAATCATCGTGGATCGTGACGGAATAATCAGGAAGGGTTCGAAGCTGAAATCGACACTCAGGATACCGAAGGTCGAGGAAGTACTGGATGTTCAATGCGCCGCCTACACTGAAGGCAACAAGAATTACTTCGCATGGCATCAGCATTATCACGCCAGATGAGTGCGTCTGGGATTCAACGGTGCCTCTTCCTGGGATTATCAGCTACACCGCCTGCTCATCTCTGCTGAACTCAACTAACTAGCCAGATCAGATGTACGCTCGCTCCTGAATCACCGCCCCGACTGAAGTGTGGGCGCGTCCCCCGCGCAGGTTGCCCAAATCGAGCTCACGCGACCCGGCGGCCCTCACCCGGTTCTGAGGAGCCCCTGGGCAGGTCGAATGGCCTGAACTCAGAGGGACAACCTTCCACTGATTGCATCAGCCGGGACGAAGTGGTCCGGCGGTCAGAAAGGCGACGCCCAGCAGGGCCAGTGCTGGCTAGGAGCCCCAGCTCCCGGGGATAGACGCCACACGCTGCTGTTGGGCGTGACCTGCCATGAACCGGGCGGCAAGCACAGTCATCAACGGGTAGTGCAACCACGTGAACTTCAGAACGTCAGAAAGCACAGGAATCAGCTTGAGGGTTCTGCGCACGTCTGGCTGCAGCGTCTGGAAAGGCTCGAAGAGCAGCCACAGCAGGAAAAGAAGCCCGGCGGGCCACCTCCCTGAGCAGCTCGTCACCAGCGGGGTGACCGAAGGTGTCGTTGATCAATTTGAAGCGGTCGAGGTCGAGCAGTCCCACCCCCACCTTCTCCCCGGAGACGTCGGCGCGGCGGCAGGCCTGGATCAGCTGTTGGCGACCCTTCTTCCCCTATTCTTCCCCTGTGCATCTATAGCTTGAAGCCATGAGGAAGCTAATAGCGATGGCAGCGGCAATAGTTCTTGGTGCGAATGGAGCATCCGCACAGACTTGGGACTTTTCAATTGTGAACGATGACTTTTCGGGCACGTTCAAGGGTTGCAAGAGGCTGGATCCCACTACAGTGAGCTGCTCAATTAACTTGAGCTACGCTGAAAGATACGACTACACCAAGTCACAAGTCAGCTATCAAATTGCGAGACTGGTCAGCCCAACAGGCAAGGAGATATACCCGGTAAGGACGACCGTTGGTGACCTGCAACTGGACAACAGCCAGCGCACGTGGAACTATTTCTCCTTCTATAGGGGTGTTCCTGTCCTCGCCACCTTCGTCTTCAAAGGTTACACAGATAACTCGGTCGCGCGCTTCTACATCGGCACAGGTTACTTGTCAGATGTTCCCGTTCAGCCCGCCACAGCTGAAAGCCCAGTGCCGCCCGTGACCCCGATGAAGTTCCCCAGCACCCAGGCGGTGATAGGAGGCAAGGCCTTCACAGTGAGCTTCGCGAATTGCAAGGCCACGGTATCCGGGGCCTATACCTGTAGCAGCACCGTCACTCCGAGCCGCTAAATCAGCTGGAGCGCGATGACATGACGATGTGGGAGTTCCGTTGAGCACGGTTCCTTCTTCAGGGCCTGTGAATCACATCAGGCCCTGTACAACTTTCAGCGCCTGTCCTACGGTCGGATCTCCTTCTCGTTCCCGAGCATGCAGATGGTTCAGGAGCCGGTCGTGCAGCCCCATCCTCACGTCATCTGCCCAGGGCCCTTGAGCGTCAGCCGCAAAGTCGCCCCGCACGTTGATTGAACCGCTGAGCCGAACCCAGGGTGCGGGGAAGAGGTCACCTGGAAGCCAGGCTGTCGAGATATCAAGCAGGGGGTTAAGGGTGTACTGTCTGGACGCCACCACGACTGGATCGGTGCCCTCTGGCAGAAGCGGATGCAATGTGTCACGTACGCCTCTCAGCACCTTCTTGAAGTGATCCACAGTCTTGCTGTCGAGTTCGCCTTCCCACAAGGCCGCCAGAATCTGTTGTCTGCTTGATGACCCATTCAAGGCCAGGAAGACCAGCAGTTCTGCAGATCGGCGAAGCGGGAAGTGAAGTGGCTCGGCTTTGCTGTAGATCTCTATTGGGCCGAATAACTCGAGCCGGAGAGGCACTGTAGCCGCGCGAGCAGCCCCCTTGAAAATGTGGCTCAGCCGGTCGTGCCATCCGGGCTGTTCTCCAAGCCAGGTCAGCGTCTTACGCAGGAGTGGCGCATCGGTGAGGAACGGTGCATCTGTCCCCAGGGCTGCCAGACTCTGCTCCAACGCCAGGACATCAGGGTGGCCTCCACATTGCAGGTTGATGGCGATCAGGTAGAGGTGACTGCGCGCCCGGTCCCACCTGGTGACATCGTCTGAACAGGCCCTGAGGAAGTATGTCTCAGCTTCCTGCCAGGCCTGCTTACCATACGCCAGGACCCCCGCAGTAAAGTCCAGTTGAGCGATGTCCGTCGGGCTGTCTGATGACAGCGTTCTGGCCTCCCGGTATCTCAGTTCTGCGAGCGCTTGTTCCCCATTGAGCACCAGGCGCTCAGCTTCAAGGAGGAGAACCTTGATCGCGTCTCCACCGAGGTGAGCTTCATGGAGCAGTTCTGCGGCACGCCGGGTAGACGCCAGTGCTTCGGCGTGCATGCCGTACTGATGGTGGATGATTGCGGCGGTAAAGGCGAACCAGGCACGGTGCCTCAGAACCAGTGTGGGCAACCTCGTGGCTTCGTCCAGACGGTACATCGCTTCGGCAGGCCGGCCCGCTGCGGCGAGGGACTGGGCATAGTTATTGAGCAGCGTCGCGAGTTGATGCCACTGCGAGATGCGTGTATAGAGGGCGATGGCCTTGTGGTAATGGTCCTCTGCCAGGCCTAGATTTCCCATGTCTTCTCGTGCGTAGCCCACGGTCATGTGGGCAATCGCCGTGAAGTACAGGTCACCCTGGCCCTGTGCTTCTGTCAGCAGCTGGAGTGAGGTTTCCAGGTGTTCATCCAGACGTTGCAGATAGCTGAGTAGCATGCCACGCATCTGAAGCAGTTGCAGGGTATCTCTGCCGCTGGTTCCTGCCATCAAGGCTTCATCCACAAAATGAAGTGCTGGGTCATACTGCCCATCCAACTGGAGAGCGTAACTTAGCGCGTACATCAATCTCGGATTACGCTCACCGCCGTCATAGGCGTGGTGAGCTTCCTGGCGCGCCGTTCTTGCCCGTTCACGGTTCGTATCTGCAATGACGGCAGTCCAGTAAGCGGCTGTCGTCCTTGCGTTGGTCAGGTGGGTGGGCAGTGCCTCAAAGGTGGCCTGAACCAACTTATACGACCCAGCACGAACTGCTTGATTCATCCAGGCTTCCAGTTGCTGGCACGCTTCCTTTCCTTCGCCGATGTCGTGACGGAGGATCAGGGCATGTTGGATGTCACCTGTTCGCATGGCCTCCTCACTCTGCCGGATGATGAGGTCGCGGTAGAGCCTGGGACGCTCGGTGCTCAGTCGACGGGCGAGTGCTTCTCTAAGCGCTGAGGGCACCTGAGCGGTGTTGTCATCCGCGGGCACAAGGGGCAGGTGGTCAACTACAGCATTCCACCAACCGTCTGGCAGGTCAGGCGCAAGTGCCAGGGAACGGACAGGGTGCCATGTCTCTTCCAGAGCGAGGGGAAGTAACGCTCCAAGCAATAGGGGAGGCAACTGCGCGAGTGTGGCCTCGGCGTCGGCTTGGCTGATGGGCATAGGTCAGGCTATCGGTTCTTCCCGTATTCTTCCCCTGCATCTGCTTAGGCTTGGGCAGACATGAGAAGAATATGGATATGCATGGCAGTGGCACTCGGATTCTCGGGTATGGCAAGCGCTCAGACGGTTCAGACGGAGGAGGGCCAGTACCAGCTGTTCGGGTGCTACGTGCAGAACAAGCAAGTGCTGTGCGACGTGACGTTCACCCTGACGTCGGCGAACCAGATGGAGAAATATTTCAACGAGACGACGGTCTTTTCCACCAGCGGCACCCAGACGAAGCCCGCGGACTTTATCTATGCGGGAAAACCCATCAACAGTGGGAATACCATCTTCGGCGTCGGAGGCAACGTGTTCAAGAGCATCCCGGTGAAGCTTACGGTGGTGACCGGACTGCCGGTTGGGACCTCGAGCATCAGAGCTCTCATCCTCGATAGGGGCAACGTGCGCTTCGACAACATCGCCGTGCGTGGCGCTGCCCCTGCGCCTGTTGTGACTCCAGCACCCGTCAGCACCAGCGCCTACAACGCTGTCATGACCAACTGCAAGCCTGGCGCAGGTGGCACCATGACCTGCACCGCCACGCTAACGCCGCGCCGCTGATAGGAAGTCCTGCCTTCAATCCTCTTTGAGTGGCTTAGGCCGGCGCACACGCGGAGGTGTGCGCCGTTCCTTCTCCTGTAGGGTCTTCATAGGAGGACGTGGTGTGGGGTGGGGCAGCTGTTCGACATGAACTGGGTCTATAAATCCTACGTGGCTGACCTGCTGCGGCGCCAGTATCCGGGCTGGCGGATGCAGAGGCAGGTGACCGGGCAGGCCCTGGGGGCCATGCAGGGCCTGCCTTTCTTCGCGCTTCACCTTGATCTATTGGCCGATTCAGTCTCTGCAGACGAGGTAGAGGAGAGCATGCTTTGAAAGGCCTGTTCCCCAGGGATCCCGGGCACAGCGACCACGTGCCCTGGTGGGACCCACGCGACGTCTTGCACCGCATTCTCAAGCTCCTGCCCCAATGGCGCATGCAGGGGATGGTCGCGGCCGTCTTTACCCTCCAGGACATCGCCGTGATTCTGATCGCTGGCCTGATTCACTGGACTATGGCGCAGGCCGCCGGACTCACGCTGCTGTGCATCGTGGCCTGCTGGACCGGGCGGAGCCTTGAGCACCGAATCGCCCTCCCGATACCGATCAGCATTGTCGCCGGCTGGAGCTGGGTGGTGGTCTCCTCACTGGCGTACGTCGTCATTCCGTCCTCCGGATCAGACGAACTGTGCAGGCTCGCCAGCATGACTAGCAGCTCCTTTGTCCTGGCCTCCTTGCTGCGCTGCGCTGAACCACCTGCTCGCAAGCGCCGTCGCCTGGAGACCAGAGTCAAGGTGCCCCGGATCTGGAGCAGGTCTGTGGCGGGTGGCTCGGCCCTGAAGCGAATCTGCCAGCCGCTCTACTGGCCGCACTCCCACGAACCGCAGGTTCCGTTCATCAGCGCCCCCCCCGAGGGCCGGAGGTACCTGTGGCCCCTTCCCAGGACGCGGACGCGGGGGTGGTCGAGAAAGGCCCGGGCCAGAGGCACACACCAGCCCTCGGGAAGCACAGGAAGGGATGACTTCCTGCGCTTCCCGACTCGCCAGACCCACGGTGGGGACTGGACCCATGGTGTTCAGGCTGAAAGACCGTCAACTGATCATGATCAGTGAACCCACCACAAGCAGCGTCAGTGGGTCTACCCAACCTGCGACGGCAGCGGATGACAATTCGGGGCGGCTTCTCCCGCTTCCGTGGTTCTTTGTGTTCAGACGCGTTCGGTAGAACAGACATCCGGTACATCTGGGTCTCTGGCATCCAGGGGGTTGGGAATGGCTCTTCTCAACACCGCTGCATTGGGCACAACACGCCACCGCCCTCTTGCAATTCTGCTGGGCACCGGCCTCAGCCTGCTGCTGCTCAGCACTGTCCCGACACTGAAAGTTCCCGGTACGCTGGTCGCCATGTGCCTGCTGTCTACCGGTATCTGGGCCGTGGCGCCCAAGATGCGGGCACGGCTATTCCCGGGACTATTGATCCTCACCGCACTTTCTGGGCTGACCAACTTCTTAGCCCTCGTCGCTGCAGTTGGGGCCCTGATTGCTGCCATGCTGCTGCAATATGGCTCGCTGAGAAGTAATCCCCTGCCCAAAGATCCGGTGCTGCGCCGGAAGCGCAAAAAAGAACTCGCCATCCAGGAATACAGCGCCAGGCATGCCCGTCGGCGCAAAATCGCCGACGACCGTCATGCGCGCCTGACCCGGCCAGCTCCTGCCCGGGATGACCGGCCCCAGCACGTCAAAGACGTCGAAGTGGCCAATAGCCTGGCAATGCACAACTTCCCAATGGTGCCCGTTGCTACGTGCGCGACGTGCCATGAAGACTACGTGCCTGACGGCACCGGAACCTGCGGGGCTTGCGGGGTGGCTGAAGACGACGACGCCTGGATTTGAGGGCAGCCCTGCTTTTGCGTCTTCCTCTGTAGAGGCATCGCTTCAACGCCGCCATCTACAGTTCGCAGCCTTCGACCCTTTCGGCGAACTTTGCTCTGCTGAGAAAGGCTGCAGCAGGCCATCTGAAGCTGGAGCGCTGCGGCGACACGAGCCCAGCGGCGCTTCAACTGAAGCTTGAGCACTACGGCGTCGTAAACGCCGGGATACTGTTCCCGCACTCGGCCCTAGAGAAGCAGCGGGCCGTATGCCCCGTTAGTTGCCAGAGAACCGCCCGCACTCTGTAGGGTACGGGCGGCTGGAGAATGAGAAGGAGTCGGCCGTTATGGTGTTAGAACTCTCAGGTGGTCGGCAGATCACACCGCACTTCTTCCTGAGGATTTTAGATACGGTGAACCAAGCCGCCGATCATGTCAGCAACGTGATGAAGGAATTGCTGGAGAAATTGAGGCTGTCTCAGGCAGGATCGATGGAGGGTGATCGTCCGCTGCCGAGTGTCCAGAAATGGTGAAATAGCGACGCAGCCGATGCCCGTGCGTGTGCCATCTCTCGAACGACTCAGACTCGTGTTGTTGTGGGTTCGACTCCCACTGGGTGCACCAAATTGCGGTCAAGTCCGTCGCTTTCCTGAGGAGCCTGCCATGACCCGGTCTGTGGTAGCTGATTCGGCAGCGGCCTGTACGTAGATGGTACGAAAGTCGAGGTGTGATCACCAGGACGTGGTGTCTAAGCTGGCGGGATATCTGTGAACAGTCTCATGTCTGTCAGATTGGCGCGCTCGCCAGACACGCCACTCTGTTCGATAGGGCCAATGCGGTGGACCGGTCCTGCTCCCTTCCTCTCGTGGCCCGGGTCAGGCTTCCAGGGGTGTCCTCCCGGCACTTGACAGACCCAGAGGGTCGTCCGTTACACTCTGGTCAGAGGGGCCCCGCGTCTCTCTGCATCACATCTGCATCTCTTCCAATTTGCCCCCCGAGATACCGCCGCAACGGGCCCCCCGTCTGCCGAAAGTAGACGGGGGGCGTGTCTGTTGGCGGATCAAGGAGAGATGCGATGAAGAAGAACCGAGCTGCCCGCCGCGCCCTGAAGACCCCCCGCCAGTCCGTTGCCCCATCGGGTCAGCCCCGCCCACAGCCTGAGCTGAGCGCTGGCCGAACAGAGGATCACACCCTTGCCCTTGCCCTTCAAGGTGCGGCATTTGCCAGCACAATGACCGGCGGCCCGACGCTGCAGGCGTTGCAGAGCCTGCTGTGCTCTGGCCCTGAGGGCTCCCGCGACAACGCCAGGGTGGTGCTCGCCCTGGCTCAGCAGACCCTGCCCGGCACCTTTGATCTGCCGGGCCGCCTGCAGCGCGCGGCCCGTGAAGTGGAGTGCGCGGTGGCGCTGGCTCAACGGGCATCACCGAATGTCCTGGATTCCTGGGCGCTGGCCCTCGCCAAAAGAACGGTCGCGCGAGCGACGGCCCACCTGTTCAGTGACATTGACCTGCTGGTGCTGGCCCAGGGAGCGAAGCAGCCGGAGCCCGATCTGGTTCGGGTGCGTCAGGCGCTGCTGCTGCATGGCGACGTATTGCACGAGGTGAATGCCGCGACCCAGCGGGCCCTGGGTGAAGCACGACGGGCCTTCAGCCGCGTGGTCAGCAATGGGCCAGAGGGCACCTACGCGCTGCCGCACCCGGAAGTAGAGGAGCGGGATCGCCGCTTCTATCAGGTGCCTGACCTGAATCTGCGCCTGGGGCTCGTTCTGCTGGGGCAGCCTCAACCCATAAGCATGGATGAGGTTCACGATTGGTTCGTGCAGCATCGCCCTGGACTCCTGCACCACGGCATCAAGATGGCGTCGGCCATGGACGCCCTGGGGGAAGAGCCGATCACCTGTTGCTCCCGGGTGAACGACCTGCTGGCTGAGGCGCTTCGCACCGGCGGCGCCGTTCTGGTCTCCCGTTCGGTCCGGGTGCGGCGCAGCGCGGTCGCCGACCTGGCCGTGCGATTGGTTCAGCTCCGCTAGAGGGGAGCAGGGGCTTTACGCAGAGCGGCGTGACTGGCCCTCACCCTGACAGACCGGTCGGGGTGAGGGCCTGCCTGGACTCTGGCCTGAGGCTGGGGTTCAGTCGCGAAGGCGCTCGTCCTGGCCACAGGGCAAGTCTGCTCAGAACGTTCCAGTCTGTCAGATAGAATCGGCCGTGTGGCACGACTGACTTTTCTGCACAGCAACGACATTCATGGCCGTCTGGAAGGGCTGGCGCGGCTGACGACCCTGGCCCGCCGGGAACAGGCCCACGCGGAAGCCGAGGGGCGGACCGTCTTTCGCTGGGATGCTGGCGACGCCTTCGACCGCCGCTTCGAGGACTGTCGCCTGACCCGCGGCGAATCCCTGGCACCCGTCCTGACGGCGAGTGGCGTGACCCTACAGACCCTCGGCAACGACATTGGCCTCGGGTACGGGATGACGGCCGTGACCCGGATGGCCCGGCGGGCGGGGTACACCCTCCTCGCGGCCAATCTTCGCGACCAGGACGGCGCTGTGGTGGAGGGTCTTCGCGCCAGCGTGTTGCTAAACGGCCCGGATGGCCTGAGCATTGGTGTCTTCGGGCTGACCGATCCCTTCGGCGGTATCTACGGCGTGTACGGGCTGAACACGCCGGACGTGCATGACCTGGCGCGCCAGACAGTGACGGAACTTCGTGACGCGGGTGCTGGACTGGTGGTGCTGCTCTCTCACCTCGGTCTGGAGGCCGACCATGACCTGGCCGCGGCCGTCTCCGGCATCGATCTGATCATTGGCGGCCACTCGCATGACCTCCTGCCGGAAGGGGAGCGGGTGGGGAAGACACTCGTCGTCCAGGCCGGAGAGTTTGCGGAACATCTGGGCCGGGTGGATCTCGATGTGGGAGCAGCGGGAGCCATCCTCGCAGACCGGGTCACGGTTCTACCTGTTCCTGCCGATCTGGAACCAGATGCGGAGGTGATGGAGGCGCTGGCCGCCCTGGAGACCGAATTGCAGGGCATCCGAACGGAAGCCGTGGGGACGCTGGCGGCGTCCCTGCACCTGGATCACTGGGGAGAGTCGCCCATGGCCCATTTCGCCGCGCAGGTGCTCCGGGAGCGGGCCGGTGCGGAGGTGGGACTCATCAGCGGGGGGGCGCTGCACACGGGCCTCCAGGCCGGTGAGGTGCGCCGCGGCGCCGTCGCCAATGCCGTGCCGGCGACCATCAATCCCATGACCTCCCGGGTGACGGGCTGGCGACTCCGGATGGCCCTCGAACGTGGGCTCGATCCCGAGGTGGTGACGTACCTGCACCGCGGGCTGCGGGGTTCTCCCATCGGTGTTCCGGGACTGAGCGGCGTGCAGGTTACGGTCGACCCCGCAGGCAGGGTCGGAGAGCGGGTGCAGCGGGTCCAGGTGAACGGGGAGGCGCTAGATCTGGGGCGTGAGTACGTGGTCGCCCATACGGACCTGGAGCCGGCTCCATACGCCTTTTTGCACGGGGAAGGGGTGACCGAGATCGCCTCGGACTTCACAGTGCTGCTTGAGGACGTGGTTCGGCAGCACTTTCAGCACAGGACATCAGTGCACCCGGATCTGGAGCCGGTCTGGCTGGGCCTCAGGTCATTGCCTTTGCTGGGCACGCCGCAACTGGGGGGAGCTTCAGCTCTGGAGGGGAAGAACCTGCGGGGTCACGACCAGGTCTGAGCACACGATTCGTCGCGACAGTGCTGCTCTGAGTGTTGAGGGTGACCATGCGTCCAGAGCTCGGGTCTGCCAGAAGTTTGCGGTCGTCGATGGGCGTCTGGCCACTGTCACTTCCGGACAGGTGAGTCACCTTCGCCACCTCCGAACCGCGCGTCAGTCCGGCATTAACCCCCGGCACCCGAAGATGCCTCCACTCCACATCGACGCACTCGCCCAGGGGTTCATCCAGCAGGGCCCAAAGCAGCGCGAATGCCTGTTCCCGCCGCCGGCCGCCCTGGCCCGGTGGCAGCAGGGCTGGAACGGGGGCCAGGAGACCCGCCGTGGTGGCCGGGTCGAGGCTGACGTCCAGGCGCGCTCGACGGCGTCCCTCGAAGGTCAGCCTCAGTCTACCTGGCCGCCGGCCCCGCCGGAGTTCAAGGCTCTCCTGGTGTGCCTCCACCTCCAGCGAACGCTGAAGAAAAAGTCCCAGCTGGCGCTGGGGGGGTGGGCCCCTGGGTGAGGGGGCGCGGTCGCGGGTGGGCAGGGTGATCTGCCCCGTCCTTAAAGGGGGCTCAGTTGGCCTGCTGGAGCGTTGAACCGCGCTCAGGTGGAGGCGCCGCGGGAGGCCGCCCCCCGAGATGGAGCCTAGGCACGCTGCACGCCCTGCTCCCGACCCCCCTGAACCCCCGGTTCCGGGCGCGGAGAGCGGGGCGCGGTAGGCTGGGCCGATATGGAGATCAAGATCCACAAACGCACGCTGATAATGATGCTGTGCGGCCTGCTCGCCCTCGGCTGGCTGGTGATCGCCTACGCCGGCGTCATGAGCCCCCTCAACCCGCTTGAGGGGCGCCCTCCCGGCAACCGGCTGCCCCAGCCCAGCGGGCGCGGGCGCATCCTGGCCGCGGGCGGCGAGGTGCTGGCTCTGACCCGCACGCAGGGCGCCGGAACCTTCGCCATGACCGAGCAGCGGAGCTACCCTCACGGCCAGCTCGCCGGGCAGCTGCTCGGCATCATGGGCCAGTCCGAGGGCGTAGAAGGCCTGGAGCACGACTATGAGGCGTCGCTGGCGGCAGGCCAGGACTTGCAGCTGACCATCGACCTCGAGCTGCAGGCCGTCACCGAGGGCGAGCTGGCGCGCAAGGCGGCCGAGGAGAAGGCCGAGTACGCCGCAGCGATCGTCATGGAGACCCGAACCGGTCGGCTGCTGGCCGTGGCCAGCTGGCCGCCGTCGGATCCCGGCGACTGGAAGCAGACTTCCATCAGCGACCGGCGCAACCGGGCCTTCATCGACCGCTTCGAGCCGGGGTCGGTGATGAAGGCCATGACGGTCGCCGTCGCCCTTGACGACCGCGTGATCCAGCCGGGGCAGGTGCTCGATACCCCCATGAGCCGCTTCGTCGGCGCGCGCTGGGGCAGCACCATCCGCGACTCGGTCGCCCACGGCCCCAAGCTCACCATCCAGAACGTGCTGCGCTACTCGTCGAACATCGGGATCAGTCACATTGTCGAGCCGTACACCGACGAGACATTCCGCGCGCGCCTGGCGCAGTTCGGCGTCGGCGTGGCACCGGAGATCCCGGTGGTCACCGCCGGCAACGGCGTGCTGCGCCCCATCGAGCGCTGGGATACGCTGGTGCGCACCACCAACGGCTTCGGGCAGGGGATGTCCACCACCCTGCTGCAGATGGCGGTCGCCTACAACGTGCTCGGCAACGGCGGGGTCTACCTGCCGCCGCGCCTCTCGGCCGCCGACCCCGTGGGCCAGGGCCGGCGCGTCGTGCGGGCTGAGACCGCCAAGGCCGTGCGTGACATGTTGCGCATGACCATTGAGCTCGGCATCCCCCACCGCGCGCTGCTGTACGGGTACGACCTGGGCGGCAAGACCGGTACCGCCCAGGTCGCCACGGCCGGCGGCTACAGCAACGAACTCTTCGAGTCAACCTACGCCGGCTTCTATCCCAACTCCGACCCGGAGATCACGGTCGCGGTGATGGCCCACGGCGCCAAGGGTCAGTACCACGGCGCCGACCTCGCCGCGCCGGTCTACAAGAACATCGTCGCCAGCTACGTCTCGTCGCGCGCCATCCTGCCCGACGAGGCGCTGCTCGCCGAGCAGCGCCGCATCCAGCTCGACCGCAACCAGGGCAAGTACCGCGACGGCACGGTCGACTTCGTGCCGCCCCCGCCAGAGGAGGAGCCCGCCCTCGCCGCGCCCTGAGGCCTCGTTCTCAGCCAGCTCTGACCAATGGGTGGTTCCCCAGGCTTCAGCTCAGGTCTGGACATCTTGTACCCCATAGCCAAAGAGGGCGGTCATCAGGTCAGTAGGCACGAAGTCACCGGCCGCACTTCGCCAATGATCTGTTTCTCAGGATCTGTCAAAGTTCAATCGCGCGTCGCGTCCGGTCACGCGCTCACGCCGTTGCACCCGGGCGGGCGGTTCCGTCTGCTGCTCCGCGGCGAGGCGGGCGGCAGTCTCCAGGGGGCGCCGCCCTGTCAGGCGTGCCTGGGCTACACGTTCTGCTGGAGTTCCGTGGGGGCCGACCGCGCCGGTGCCACCACCAGCGCGGCCCCGGGATCGCCTTCTGATCCTTCTGCGCCCTCACTGGGTCCCGGGCGCGGCGCACGGACCGCCAGCAGCAGCAGGGCCAGGCCGGTGACCAGGATGGCCAGACCACTGGCGGCCCGCGGATTGCTGTACAAGCTGGCGTCGACCGTGACGGCTTTGACGCCGGCGGCGGCGCCGATGCCGACACCACAGTCCCACAGCGCCCGCGCGCCTCCGCGGCCCAGTCCGCCCCAGCGCCAGGCGCCCAGGGCCACCAGCACGCCCGTCGCCAGCGCGGCCAGGCTCCCCAGGGTGAGCAGCGGCGCGGTCATGAGTCCGCCCGGAACCCAGGCGGTCAGGCTCACGGTTGCGGTTGCCAGGCCAGCAGCGATGACCGGCGCGCGCAGAATGCGCAGCGGCATGCGCGGCAGTGAGCCCCGGCTGATGCGCGCTGTCCACAGGCGGCGGCCCGTGGGGGTATACAGCAGGCCCCAGATGCCCAGGGTGCTCCAGGTGGCCAGCGGCAGCCAGGACACAACGGTCTGGGTGTTGCCAGCGTCCATCAGCTGATCGGCGATCAGGCGCACAACGCCGCTGAAGGTCAGGATGCCGGCGGCGCTTAGCGAGAAGGCCGAAATGGTGGGTCCCCGGCGCAGGCCCATCCTGTGGGTGATCAGCGCCATGACGCTCAGCGCCACGGCCCCTGCTTCATCGCTCAGCGCGCCAGCGGACTGAACAGTGACCAACAGGCTCAGGGCCAGGACACTCCAGGACGCGCTCTGAACGAATGGGGCGAGCGCTTCTGGGGGCTGAATCTTGGCTGCGCCGTCTGCCAGGCTGTCCTGACCTGCTCCGGCCGTCTGGCGCGTGGCCAGTGGGGACGCTACGCTGCGGGAGGCCAGCAGGGCCAGCGCTGCGCCCGCGGCGCCCAGGAGCAGCAGACTCCATTGGGTGAGGTCCAGTCCGGGACCTGCCTTGAAAGCCGCTGTACTGGTCAGAGCGCTGCAGGCGATAGTGGCGAGAAACAGGCCGCCAATCAGGGGCTTCAGGGCCGCCAGGCGTGGTGTCCGCTGGACGGCCCAGAGGGCGGCGCCAGCGACCAGGCTGAGCAACGCTGCCTCCAGCAGTCCAGAGAGGGCCAGGAGGGCCATCGAGGCCCCCGTCACGTACGCGAGCGCGCTGGCTTCCTCCTTCCAGGCCCGCTGAGAGAGCCGCATGCCCAGGACCCAGAACCCGGCCAGAACCAGCAGAACCACCCCTTGCGGGGCTGCCGGGCCGCCGACGTAGGGAGAGACCAGAGCCGCCATGACGCTGACCGAGGCTAGAGCGATGCCGACCTGGGCCCAGCGGCGGTTGTGTGCGGCCAGACCCACGCTTGCCAGAGCGGCGCCCAGACCCGCGAAGCCCAGCAGCCGGGTGTTGGAGCCCAGCAGCGCCACCGCGGCCGCACTCAGAGCCGAAGTGGTTCCAGCTGTGGCGCCGCCGGCCAGAGAGCCGGCCAGGTAGGCCGCGTCCGCCTGGCCTTGCGCCGCGCTTTGGCGCTGCCTGATCCAGGCCCAGGCGGCCAGTGCGGCACCGACCAGGGCCAGAAGCAGCAGGGCCCCCGTGCTGCCCGGCGCGGCGCGCTGCAGGGCGGCGCCCAGAGTGGGTGCGGCAGTCAGGAACGGCGTGACCATACAGAGCGCGGCGGCTGTCCCCAGGGTGCGGTAAGGATGCGCGCCCATGGCCGCCAGCAGACTTGCTGCGGAAGTAGCTGTTGAGGGGGCAGGTGTGCTGGTTGCCTGACTCCGAGAAGGCAGCAGGTGAGCGCCGCGCAGCAGCGTCGCGGCCGTCCCGAGGGCCATCACCGTGCCGATCGCCCAGCCCCACGTTCCGCCGTGAGCGCTGACCAGGCTGCGTGCCGTGGTCTCGACGCTGCTCAGATCAGGCGCGTGCGAGAGGGCCGCCAGAAGGTGGCCCACGGGAATGGCCGCCGCCGCGAGAACCGTCAGCACCAGGCTGGCCTCGCGGGCCAGACCGGTCTCAGGGGAAAGCTTCTCTGGGGGGTGATCGGTGACGGTGGTGCTTGGGCCCCCCTGTTCCTCCCGCCCTGGAACCAGGCGCATGAGGTGCGGGATGGCCAGGGCCGGCATCAGGGCGGTCAGCCCCATGGCCAGGGCGCTCCACGGCCCCAGATCGTCGGTCAGCATCCAGGTCGAGATGGCCGCGCCCAGGGTCGCCAGCGCCGCGAGCAGGGGTTCGCCGGCGCGCACGCTGCGCCAGGCCATCGCGCCGGAGAGGGCCAGCAGACCCAGCAGCACCGTGGCCGCGCTGCCCTGGACGCCGGCGCCCTGCGGCAGGACCGGGCCCAGCACCTGGGACAGGGCACCGAGGCCCAGCGCGGCGGCGGCGTAGCCTAGGCCGCGCAGGGCGCCGGCCACCGGCTGCGGCACGCTGCGCGCGGTGATCCACAGCAGGGCCGCGAAGGCATAGACTGCGGCCAGCGCCGTCCATCCGGGCAGGCCCAGGGAGCGCAGGGTCCAGGCCAGTCCGGCAATGACCAGTCCGCCCCCGATGACGCTCATCCGCGCGCGGCTGTACTCGGGAGCGCTCAGGTTGATGGCAGGCCACCAGGCCGGGGGTGCGTGCGTCCGGGCCGGCGCTGCTGGCTGGTGTTGCTTTGCGGCCCCTGTGGGCTGGGGGAGTGTGGCTGCTGACGCACCGGCCTGCTTCACTGGTGTTCCAGTGAACTGCGGAAGTGGTGGGGCCAGCTTTGGTAGGGTTGGGGCGGGTGTTGCCAGCACGTCCGGCACCGTGAAGTGAGGTTGGGTGGGCGGCCTGGAGGCAGGCGCAGCCGCAGGGGAAACCGCCTGCAGGGATGCGGCCGGGAAAGACGGCGCGCCATCGGTTCTGGGCTTCTGGGCTGCGAGGACACCTGCCTCCAGGCGCCGTAAGGCTTCGTCAAGCTGCTTGGCTGCGCGTTCGGACTGCTTCTCAATCCTGTTCACCCGCGTCAGCAGCATGACCAGCAAGCCCACGATCACGAGCTCGAACAGTAAGGTCATGCGAGCAGCATAGAAGGTTGGGCTGGCACGCATGCCTGCAGCCCCGCCCTTCTGTGCAAGGGTGCGTTCAGACCGGGAGCGGCGGCGCAGTGCAGCGTGCGGAACCAGGGTTGAGGGGCCACGGCAGCGGTGACAGGGTCAGAGCCAGCCGGTCGCCCCAGCGCTTTTGGCCAGTGCAGGCCTGTGTGGCGGCGCTGGACCTCGAAATCCCTGTTCACACAAATCCTGTGGGACGGGGTGATTCTGCCTTCCCCGGGCGGGCGAGACTGATCCTATGAACCTGCTGGCCTCATGCCCCGGCTGATCGTGGGGCGAGGTCCCGTGTCCATCCCTGCACTGCCCCAGCTGAGCTGCATGCTCTGGCGGCATCCAGGCGCCTGGCCCATGATCGAGGCTGACCTGATCGCCGGCGAGTCCATCTGCGGCGCACTTGAGTCGGCCTGCATCACCGCACGCAAGGTGATCGGCGGGCGTCAACGCCCCCTGCCAGTACCCCTGTCGGAGAACTGGGAGGACGAACGCCATAGCGTTCGCCATCTCGCACACCTGCTCTGATACGCCGTTCCCGGGGCCGTCACTCCTGGGCCTGCAGCGGTGTTGCCTTCGCCGCATCCGGTAGACGACCGCGTGCATCAGCAGCGCGACGTCTCCGGGCTCAGTGCCTGCACCACCGTGGTCACCTGCTCGGGGGTCAGAGCGCCGACGAACGCTGCACCCTGCTGCGAGGTCAGTGGAGTGCCGTTCACGTGTAGAGCGATGTTGATCTGGATGCCACGGGTGATTCCTCCCAAAAAGCACAAGCCCCCGCCGACGAGGAACGGGGGCGCTGCGGGGGAGAGGACTCCCTAGGAATGACTGCCCTCTCCATCTGGCACCGAAGGCGGAACCGAGACGTGGGGATGGAAGGTTCCCGGGATCTGCGCAGCACAGATGGACAGGTACGTTCGAGCGGCTCTGGCGTCGACCGGGCCGATCGGCAAGGTCAGCAGGGTATGTGGCCGGACACCGCCCTCTGGGTTGATCTCGGGGTCGTCGCTCCCCATGGTGACATAGTCCCAGCGGAGAGAACTGTCGGAGTCAGAGCTGTGTCCCGCATCCCACACGGGGACGCCATACTGCTGGAGTTCTCCTGGTGGAACAGGAACTGCCACCGCCTGCGGGCTCATCACGTCCCAGAGCTCGAGATACCACTTCGTCTTCAGCCCGGATTCGTAGTGCACGATGGAGCCGAGGTAGGTGGTGACCTTGAGCCGCATGGAAGTGACCTCAGTGGGCGTCGGGAGCGGATGTTCCGTCATGGCGCATGATGCCACGCCTGCTTCACCCGGCGCAGAGCGGTTCCTTCAGGGTTGCCTGTGCGGGCGCAGATCCCCACTGTGTTCTCCTGAGACGGCAGGAGAACTGCTTCTCCAGGTGCTCGACGGCGTCGTCAGTTGATTGATGACCTGCTGGTGTTCTCCCGGCTGAATGCTCAGCCTGAGCCGCTGCGGCCGCTGTCCACAGAAGGGCCGTTGAATGAGGCGCTCCACCACCTGAGCGCGGCCATTGAAGCCGCCGGCGCCAGAGTCACCGTCGGTGGGTGCCCAATGGTGCTGGGCGACGCGCGTGAGCTGACGCAGCTGTTCCAGAACCTGATCGGGAACGCCGTGGAGTTCCGCCGGCCGGACCGCGTGCCGGAGATTCAGGTGGACGCCCAGGAGGAGGGGGCCGTCTGGCACTTCCAGGTGCGGGACAACGGCATCGGCATCTCCCCGGAGTACCAGGAGCAGGTGTTCGGGATGTTCCAGCGACTGCACACCCGCGACCAGTACGAGGGCACCGGGCTGGGACTGTCCATCGTCCGGAAGATCGTGCAGCGGCACGGCGGTGAGGTGTGGCTGGACTCCACTGCGGAGGTCGGCACGGCCGTGCACTTCACGCTTCTCAAGGCGGAGTCGCGCGGTGCTTGAGGTGCTGCTGGTCGAGGATTTCGAGGGGGACGTGCTGCTCGTACAGGAGGCCGTCGCGGATATAGAGCGGATATAGAGGTGTGCTTGCATGTCGTTCGGGATGGCGTGGACGCCCTCTCGTTCCTGAAGCGCGAGGGAAGCTTCGTCAACAGTTCGCCGCCCGACCTGGTGTTGATGGACGCGAACATGCCCCGTCAGAATGCCGTGGAGGTGCTTCAGGAGATTCGCCGCGACCCGGCGCTGAAGGCCTTGAACGTGGTGGTGTTCAGCAGTTCCGCGGTCCCGCAAGACGCCGAACTGAACCTCGCCGCAGGGGCCGATGCTTATGTGACCAAGCCTGTGGCCTTCGGCGCGTTCGTGCAGACGGTTCAGCACATCCTGCGCGACTGGGCCGGGTGGGTGCCCGAGGGGCCCTGCAAAAGTCCAGCCCCCTCGGCCGATCCTCGCCTCACGGGTAGTGGGCGGGAACGGCAGTGAGCGCCACTTTGCCCACCTTGCGCGCCTGGACATAGGCCGCGACTGCCGCGAGGTCACAGGCGTGCTGGTTGACGTTCAGGGCACTGTCGGTCAGGCATTGGAAGCGCAGATCCAGCAGCAGCCGCAGATCAATGGCCCGGCGCATCGCCTCATCCCGGCCCTGCCGGTACTGCGCCACGTTGCGGTACGAGAAATCGTGGTGACGACAGGCCTGGGCGTCAAAGGCCTTCTTGTAGGCCGCCGCCACCGGGAAGGAGCAGCCGTCGCTCGTCCAGTCTGGGCCGCGGTAGCTCTTGTAGACGTCCCGTTCGTAGGCTTCGTCGGTCATCAGCAGGGCGGTGTACATCGTCAGGTCGGCATGCGGCCACTTGGGTTTGTTGTCTGGGCCCTTGAGCACGGCATCTGCCACCTTGGAGATGGCCCGGTCGGCCTCCAACCACAGGGCCTCGGTCTGCTCCTTGTTCAGGGCTTTGAGCTGGGCGGGTGTCAGGCGTTCCAGTGCGTCCAGAGTGACGGTGGGGGCCGCCAGGGGGGACCCAGTCAAGGCGAGCGCAGTCAACAGGGGAGCCTTGAATACGGTGGGTCTCATGAGCTGGACCTCCACGGCTGGGTCGAGCCGGATTCGGATTGAGCGTGGTGCGGCGTGTGTGGACACTGGGAGGGATCACCCTGATGCCGGCACGTCTGGGCGAGGGCGTCCAGCAGGCCGAGCTGGCGCAACAGACCGAGAGGGAGAACCCGGTCCACCAGTGCTCCGCCGCGTGCGTCAACCAGACGAAAAAAATGCCTCTCTTCCCCCTCGGCCCGGCGTTCGGTGGCGGGCTGCCCCTACGGCGGGCCGAGATGTGTGCTTGCCGCGCTCAGGCGCAGGGCCACACGGGTTCACTCCGTCACGGTGTCTTCCGCTTGCAGCTGGAGAGCAGGACAGGCAGTCCGGATGTGGCCCAGCTGGGCGGGGCAGGCAGGCCCCAGGGGCAGCGCGTACTCAAGGGAGTCCGGCCTGATGAGCTGGTCGGCCCAGCCTTCTTTGAAGACCTGAAGCAAGGGGCGCTGAAGGGTGGTGATTGATGGACTGGACGTCATCACCTCCTGGGAGCTGCCGACCCCGATTTGGAGCGGTGGCGTGACTAAACCACCTGGACACGGGTCAACGAGGCGGAGACCGGGACTCCCGGCAGTTGATCCGTCAAGGCAGGTCGAGCCGATTGAACCGCACAGGCTGTGATGGGGATGGCGACGATGGTCAAGACGTCTCCTTTTAGACAGATCTCCGCTTCCAAGGAGTCCGGCTCACGTTACAGCGCACGCCTGTCACGGCGTGGCAATCAGTTCATTCCAGCGCATCAGGCCCGCGAATTCACCTGCCGTGAACGTATTGTCCGAGGCCTGCCAGCCGGCGAACGCCACAATGGTCGTGTGGTGCTCCGGGTGGTACCAGCGCGCGACCTTGGTGGTGCCATCCACCACTTGGGTGCGCATGGCGCTGTAGCCCGCTTCCTTCAACAGGCTGTCCAGCGTCTTCATCCGCTCCTGGCAACCCGCGAGCATCAGCCCGGTGCCGGACATGGCACTGAGTTGAGGGCTGAGCGAGGCGGGCGCATTGGTCTGTTGGGCCAGAACACTGACGGTTCCCAGCAAGGCCACGGTGAGGAGCGCAAGTGACTGCCGACGAACGGTGCGGAGTGTGAGCATGAGACTTCCTCCAGGGCAGGCCTGACCTGCCGTCGCGCCTCCTCGTCCGAAACTGGACGACGTGAAGCGCGCAGGGAGAGGGGTGAACGACACGCGAGACGGTGCGGGTGCGCGGTGATCTGCGTCTGGCCGCGGGTCAGCGCTGGGCTGATGCCTCTAGAGTGCGCGTTAGCGTAAAAAAGCGCATCGCCAGAAGTGCGAATAGGGCAAGCGAACCACCCTGACAAGACTACGTACGCCCCGGGTTCGGACGCGGGCAGCTGGGGCAGAACAGGAAGCTTTCAAGGCTGGCCAACCCAGGCTTTCCTTGCTCCACTCCTCAGGTTACCCACGGAACTTCAGCATCACCTCCGACCCGAGCTGTCCTCTCGTCCCTGCGACCCCTCCGCCGATTCATGCTCGATGGCCCAGCGGGTCAGTTCCACGCGGTTGTGCAGCCCCAGCTTGCCCAGCAGATTCCCAACGTGCTTGCTGGCGGTCCCCGGACTGATCCCCAGTAACCGCGCAATCCGGCGGTCCGGATGCCCTTGCGCCACCAGGGCCAGCACCTCCTGTTCACGGGGGGTCAGCTCAGAGTGCGTGGACGGTGAGAGCAGCACCTGGGCCAGTCGCTCAGCGAGCTCCATAATTTCCGGCAGTTGCAGATGGGTTCCAGTCGTCCACGCTTGTTGGTAAGCCTCTTGGCCCAGAGCTTCACGGGCGAGGGCCATATCCTGCCGCAGACGGCGATCCGGCACGCTCTGCGAGAGCTGCCACACCGGATCGTTGACGAAGGCGGTGAACTGCACCAGGGCCGTCCAGTCGCGCCGTTCTGCCGCGATCAGGGTCAGCCCCCAGCGCACGGTGCTTTCTGCACTTCCCCTCAAGCCGTGTTGGACAGCGTCGTGCAGGCAGGACAGCAGCAAGGCGCAGCCCTCCGCCTGCCGGTTGACATACAGCAGCAGGTGACCAATCACAGTCCTGGACTCATGCTCAAACACCTGGTTGCTCGCCTCCTGGAAATATCGGTAGGCCAGCTGAGCGTACTTCAGCGCCTCTGCGTGGCGGCCTAGCTCCAGCAAATCGAGGGACGCCCCCAGGTGGGCATTGGCCCGGAGCATCCGCTGCATGCGGGTCGGAGGTCCGGTGCCCACCCGTTCCTGAAGCTCCTGGAGCACCCGCTGTCCGATGTCCCAGGCCAGTTCCCCCCGGCCCGCGTCGCGGGCCACGCCTGCCAAATTGAGCTTGGCCCAGGCCATCCCTTCCACGTCATCCAGCTCACGGCACAGCGACAGAATCTCCTGCAGGCGCGTCTCCCGGGCCTCCACCTGACCCGTCCAGTTCATGGTATCCGCGCTCACTTCCAGGGCCCGGACCAGCGTGATCCGGTCCTCGGGTGCGGGCAGGGCCAGCACTTGATCGACCAGCGGCGCCTCCTGGACGGTCAGCCCAAAAGGCATCCACAGCCCACGAATAGCGCCGAGGTAGCGGTAAGCCAGATCGGATCGGCGCTGATCGATCGTCCAGACCAGGCCGGCCCGGATGTTGGGGTAATGCGGCAGATAAGCTTCCCGTCTGTCGATGCTGTCCATCTGCCAGCTGCGCTGATGATCCTCCAGCATGTTCAGGAAGTGTTGTGCATGCCGCTCCCGCCAGCGTGAGACCTGCGCGTGGCCTTCCAGTTGTTCCAGCGCCAGTTCCTTGAGCGGCTGCAGCATCTTCCAGAGGGTCTCAGGCGTGTCCAAGCGGCGCAGGAAACTCTGCTTCAGCAGCGATTCGGCCCGGTCGAGCACGTCCGGCTCTCCCCAGACGGCGGCCAGTGCCTGCGGGCTGAAAGGCCCCTCGAAGACCGCGCAGCACTCGAAGACCGCTCGGTCTGTGTCGTCTAGCAAGTCGTAGCTCCACTGCACGGCGGCCCGGAGGGAGCGCAGGCGTTCCGGACGATCCCGGAAGTCGGCTTTCAGCACCTCCAGGGGGCGTGCCAGCCGGGTGAGCAGGTCGCCCAGCGCGTAGCTGCGCATCCGCACGGCTGCGAGTTCCAGGGCCAGCGGAACCCCTTCCAACAGTTCGCACAGCCGCACGACCAGCCACGTGTTCTCATCGTTCAGCGCGAACGCGGGCGTTAGGGCCTGGACGCGCGCCACGAACAGCTGCACGGCGGCGCTGGACGCGGCGCCCTGGACACTGTGGGGCAGCGCGAGGGGCTCGACGGGGTACTCGACCTCATCATGCAGCTGGAGGATGGCCCGGCTGGTGACCACCAGGTGGAGCAGCGGCGCCCTGGCCAGCAGATCAGCCAACTCGGCTGCAGCGGGGAGGAGCTGCTCAAAGTTGTCGAGCAGCAGCAGGGTGCGCTGCCGGGCCGCAAACTCTTGGAGGCGCTGCGCGGCTGTTCCGGTGACGCCGCTTTCCGGCAGGGCGGCAGCGATGTGGCCCAGCACCCGCTCGGGGTCGCGCAGGGCACTGAGGTCGATGAACTGGACGTGGTCGAACAGGGCCGGCTTGGTCTGGTCCTGCAGTGCGTGGGATAGGTGAAGCATCAGGGCGGTCTTGCCGATGCCGCCGGGCCCGCGCAGGGTGAGGAGCCGCACGCCACGGTGCAGCAGGGCCAGCAAGTGACGGAGGTCGGGCTCGCGGCCATAGAGCGGGGCGAGCGCGGCCGTGGGCGGCAACCCCGGCAGGCGATCCATACACCAGTCTAAACCCAGGCCGCCGGGGAGTGAATCAAGACGATTCGTTATCTCAGGCTCTCCAGGTGCCCCGGGGCGGGGAGCGTCCCCTCCAGCATGCGCCCCGGACTCACCTCCCCGTAGACTGCCTGCAACTGCTCAAGCACGGTCTCGATGCGCGTGCAGGAGGCGCCCAGCACCTCAGGCAGTGAGAGCTCCGGCATGACATCTCAATCTAGCCCTGTTGAGGCCCCGTGCTGGTCATGGGGCAGGTGGACGGACGCTGCAGGTGCACCTGAGGCCCACGCCAAAGCCCCGGCGCCTGCGCACGCTAGGGGCGATTCAGCTCCATCCCGCCGGGGACCCATCACGCTCAGGCCGTGGTGCGAGGCGCCGTGAGCAGAGCGTCGAGGGTTCCACGCCAGGATCAGCGCGGCGGCGCTGTGCCACCCTCGGGCCGGATTACCTAATTCTACTACCACAGCCCTCTACCTAATTCTGATGATGTGCCGCAGGGGATCCTGAACGTAATGTGAGGCATTGGTCAATTCAGGGCTCAGCTGAACGCCAAGTTCCAAGATTCGTGCGCCCACCGTCCACTTCTCTGCCCTCGTTCCCGTGCAAGGAGGTCGGCCATAAGCCCAGATTCTCAACGCCGCGTAGAACCAGCTCCACCGCTCCCACCAGGAAGCAGCCACCGACCCCAGCCTTCGCCAGGACACAGCGCTCCGTCACCACCAGGGCATGCCTGCACCTACAAGGCGCGGATTCCTGACACCTTTGCTGCAGCCAAGACCTCTGTGCCCTGCGCACCGGGAGGGACACCATGCGAACAGCCCTGCTGACCGCCGTCACCCTCACCACCCTGCTTCTCGCGGCCTGCACTCAGGCCCCACCTCTGGCGGCCCCCACCGGGCCCGAGCGTCTGGTCACCGGCCTGCAAAATGCCCAGGGCAGCACCGTCGGTCCCGATGGTGCTCTCTACGTCACCGAACCTGCCGCCGGCCGGGTCGTGCGGATCGATCCCAAGACCGGCGCGGTCACCACCTTCGCCAGCGGTCTTCCCCTCCCGGTTATTGGCCTCGGCGGGGCGGTGGATGTCATCTTCCTGGACGGCACGGCGTACGTCCTGATGGGCCTGGTCGCCTCGGACGTGGGCGGCACCCACAAGGTGGGTCTCTACCGGATGGATAGCCCCACCACCTTCACTGTCGTCGCCGACTTGGGCGCGTTCACGCTGGCGAACCCACCGGACACCGAGTTCTTCGTGCCGACCGGCGTTCCGTATGCCCTAGAACTCCTCGGTGGGGCGTTCCTGGTCAGCGACGGGCACCACAACCGGGTGTACAGGGTCACCCGGGAAGGCCAGGTGTCGGTGTTCCGGGTCTTCGGCAATACTGTCCCGACCGGGATGGATGTGATGGGCAACACCGTGTACATGGCCGAGCCTGGAGCTATCCCGCACGAGCCACAGGTAGGCCGGGCCGTCTCCTTCGGAGCAGATTCTGCCCCGTCCACTGTGGTAGCCGCGGGGGCCCGGATGCTGCTGGATGTGGAGTTCGGCCAGGGCGGTACGCTGTTCGGACTCTCTCAGGGCGTCTGGAATGGGGTGGAAGTCGGCTCGCCTGCGCACCCGGAGACCGGCTCGCTAATGCGGGCCAAGGAGGACGGCACCTTCACGGCCATCGCTTTTCCGCTGGACCGCCCGACCTCCCTGGAGATCATCGGCAACACCGCGTACATCACCACCCTTGATGGAGAGGTCTGGACGGTCGGCAACATCGCCAATCCGCTCTCCAGCAGCGTGAAGTAACGCTGCACGCCCCCAGGTGGGCCAGTTCACGGCCGCGACTGGCTCACCTGAAGAGCTTCTGGAAGATCGGGGGGAGCCCTGCGCACGCGGCGAACCACATCACATGCTCGACGTCACCTGCTTCAACGGATGGCCTGCCACGCAGGTTCAGAGGAGATTCCCGATGAACACCCGCACCCTTGCTGCCGCCGTCACTCTGAGCGCCCTCACCGCCTGTGGAAGCACCCAGCTTGCGGATCAGCCCGTGCTGACCACCCAGAGCGTCCGTACCACCAGCCCCAACAACGTCCAGATCTCGGGGCGCGCGGTCTACGACGTGAGCGGGAGCATTTGCCCGGCCCCTCCCAGCGGCTATGCCGACTTCGTGAGCTACCCGGGGCTCGTGCTGAGCGGCAGCTTGCAAGGCTGCTGGTACACGAAGGTCGACTCCTCCAAGACGACACCGAGTGGCGTCTACCTGGAAACCGGCAGGGAGGTCTTCGTCGGCAGCCTGAATGGCGGACCGATCGGCGTGTTCGCGACGACCTACAAATTCGAGTCCAAGTTCTCCGGGAGCACGGAAATCTTTGGACGTTGCCAGCATCCCCTGGTGGCGGGCAGCGGAACCGGCGGTTTCGCGGGGGCCACCGGGCGCCTCGACTACAAGGACATCGTGGCTGACCCAAGCAACGTCTACTACATCTATAGGGGTCACATCAGTCTTCGGTGACATCGGCGGGCTCGCGGCCGCCCTGGCCGTCATCGGTGCTGCACGCACGCTGTAGCGCGGCACGAATTCGGGTCAGCGAGCAACTTCGTCATGAACGCCCACGGGACCGTGAGGGTTGGACGCAACAACCTCGAGACCAACGCTGACCGCTATCGGCGGCGCTGAGGCGCCGGGAGGGAGCCATCAGAGGAGGTCTGTATAAAGGGAAGCATCACTGCCGCCCTCACCGCCCGTGGACGCCCCGAGCTTGCGGCTCAGCCCCCTCGGCCGACCCTGGAGACTCAGGGGGTGACTGCCCGCACCACCATTTCCAGGACGCAGCCATTCAACTTAGGGAGCCCCTGCACCGGAGAACTCATCACCGGAACCACCACCGTCACCGGAGAGCGGTGGATCGTCACGGACGCCAGCGGGGGAACCCACGTTCACGAGAGACTCCTCTTTACCGGCACGTACCTGGGCGAAGCAGGCACGGTGTTCACCGACCGGCTGCGCGCCCGCATCGTCATCAACAGAACGGGGGCTCAGGCGCCGTGAACGTGACCGACCTCGGCACGGGCCATCTCACGGGAAGTGACGGCACCAAAATCCTGGACCGGGGCCGCTTTGCGTTGGTCATTGATGCCAACGGAGAGGTCAGGGTAGAGCGCGGCAGCGGCGGCGCCAGCTGTCAGAGAGGGTGAGGGGGCAACCACAGCCCGGCCCGCTGCACCGCCTTGACGGGGTGTGAATCCGACGCCAGGTGAGAGACATCAAGGCGGCCCAAGGGGTCGCCTTCTTCGTTGTCTGACGCTCCTGGCACAGCTCACAGGCGTGGGGGCGCCGAGAGCGCGGTGCAGCTCCGGCGTCGATGACCGGCTGGAGGTGCTGGGCGACCACCGGGCTTTGCAGAGGGTGGTCAAGCGGCTGCTGGGCAACGCTCTGAAGTTCGCCTGGACGCTTTCCGCTGGGTCTTCCTTGAGAACGCTGCGGCCATAGCGGGCTGGCCTGAAGGCTCTCGGGCAGCGTGCCAAAGATTGAACCTGACATCGTGGCCAGGCACGCGCGATGAAGGCAGAGTTGACACAGGGGGGGTCTGAGCCGGCACGCACGGTTCCTGAAGAGCAAGCAAGAGCGCGACGCTTGAGCGGGCCAATCTTGCTGTATCAGCACCTTCTCGGGCCAACGCGTGAGCATGTGGATGACCTGATTGTTGCAGCAGGGGTGCGTGGTGCGCAGAAGCTCAAGCCGGACGCGCTGCACTGCTGCCTGCTGCTCGTGCGGTCATCGGTGTGGAGAGCCAGTTGCACGGTGGAGACCGGGAGCGCCAACACGAGTGCAGCGAGTGGGCGTCCTGTGGGCTCGGGACAGCGCTTCAGGAACAGACCCTCTTGAGGGATGGCTTTCAGCCGCCTGCTCCATCAACACGGACTCTTCCAACTTGGCAGGCGCCCGTGACTTGGGGTGGCCCGGCGGCGTACCGGCGGACAGGCATCAGGGTGAAGAGGATTCGTCTCACTGGAGGTTCGGTGGCTGCTGCTCATGGGTTCATTGACCGTGGCGGCTGGGGAGGGTCTTCCGGGTGGCGTCGTCGCGGGCAGCGTTGCCACAGGCAAGGTGAGCGCAGGCAGCACGGGGGTGAAGCGGGTGGCCTGGGCGCTGCTGGGTCTGTGCCAGATGCACGGCCTTTCCAACAGGTGGCTCATTCTTGAGGGCTCAGTCATGACTCCCACCGGAAGCGAGCTGCCCCTGAGCGTCCAGACGCGTCCGGTCCCGCGTTGTGGCGTGCAGGCACCGTCTCCCGTTCACGAGTGGCAGGTCAACGTGCCGACCACGGAGACAGGCCAGTCCTCCTTCTGCAGGTGATGTCTCTGGGCTGGGACAGGCGGGAAGGAATGACCAGAACGGGCTATGACGTGCGGCGAAGCGGTGGGCCCCGGGCAGGCACAGGCGGCGCCGCTTGTGACAGGATGCCAGAGCCTATGCGCCGCCCTTCTGTTGCTCTGCTCGCGATCACGCTGTCTCTGACCCTGGTGGCGTGTCCAAGGTCTCCCGACCGCCAGGCCGTCGATCCACAATCCATGACCGAAAGCCCTGTCGACGCTGCGCTGAAGGTGGACGCCCCCCGGGAACCCGTTCAGAGGGCCGAGCAGACGCTCGAGACGCCACCAGAGGAACAGCCCACCCGGGTTCAGGTGTCTGAGCGGGCTCAGCCTGCAGCTCCGCTTGCCGAGGCGGCCAGGGAATCCCAGAATCAACCTGTCCTGACACCTGAGGCTAGCCCGGCCCAGCAGCCCACCCAGCCTGAACCTACGCCTCCCCCTCCGCGTGCGCAGGCGGCGGCTGCGCCTCCAGTCGAGCCCCGTCTTGAAGGGAAGCCTGACGTGCAGCAGGCGCCTGAACCTGAGATTCGCGTGACGCCTGCGCCTGTCCCGCCCCAGCCTCGTCCAGCGCCGCCCCAGGCGCCTGAACCCAGGCCCGTCAGTAAGCCGGTGCCCCGCCCGCAGCTGGAGATCAAGTCTGCGCCGGTCAGGCCCCTGGAGGCCAAGCCGGCCGTGGAACCCAAGACTTTGAAGCCGGCCGAAGCGGCACCTGCTGTTGCGCTCAAGCCGGCTCAGCCTGCGGCCATCCAGGAAGAGCCCCAGCCGGCTTCTCTTCCCAAGCCTGAACCCAGGCCTGAGCCTCCACCCGTTGTGGGGCCGCTTCAGTCGGATCCTGCCCTGCGGGGCCTGTGGGTGGACGCCTTTGGCCCCGGCTTCAAGACGCCTGGAGAAGTCGACCGCCTGATTCAGGACGCCCGGGCGATGAACATCAACACGCTGTTCGTGCAGGCCGTCAAGCGGGGAGACTGTTACTGCGACAACAGCCTGTTCCCCCGCACCGAAGATCCGGCGGTGCCGGCCGGCTTTGATCCGCTGGCGGATGTGCTGGCCAAAGCGGGCGCCCAGGGGATCCGGGTGCATGCCTGGGTGATTCCCACCGCCGTGGCCAACCGCGCGGTTCGCTATCCGGTGACCCATCCGCAGCACGTCGTGAACGCTCATGGTGAAGGCACCGAGCAGGACTGGTTGACGCGCAACGCTGCCGGGGCGGTGTGGGCCGGCAATGACCAGCAGCTTGATCTGGGCAACCCTGAGGCGCGTGCTTACGTGGTCGAGGGCGTCCGCAGCCTGACCGCGGCCTACGGCGTGGACGGAGTGCAGCTGGACCGGGTGCGTTACCCTGATCCCTCGGGCGCGGTACAGGACTGGGGCTACAACGCTGGCGCGGTCGCGGCCTACCAGGCGGAGACCGGGACCGCCGAGATGCCGGCGCCTGCGGACGCCCGCTGGATCACCTGGCGCCGGGAGCGTGTGAACGCTCTGGTCTCGGAAGTGGCTCAGGCGGTGCGGGGCGCGCGTGCCGGCGCGGTCATGAGTGTGGCGGCGATCACCTACGGTGCGGGTCCCGGGAGCCGCGACGCATTTACCCGGACGCGTACCTATTCGGAGGTGCTGCAGGACTGGCCGTCGTGGCTGGCCAGCGGTCAGGTCGACCTGGTCGTGATGATGAATTACAAGCGCGAGGCGCGTGCTGATCAGGCCCGTGATTTTGACACCTGGAACCGCTTTGCCGCTTCAGTGAAAGGGAGGGGTCAGGTGGCCGCGGGGACGGCGCTCTACCTGAACACCGCGGCGGAGAATCTGGCGCAGGCCAGGCGCGTGGTGGAGCTGGGGATGGACGGCTGGGTGGGGTACTCCTACCGCACGCCGGAACTGGGGGTCGAGGAGGGGCGCAAAGCTGGGGATCAGGCCTTCCGCGAGCTCAGCAGCCTCCTGGTGGGGGAGAAGCCGTAAAGGGTTCGCTGGAGGCAAGGCAACGTGGGAGAGCCAGATGGCTCCCCCACGTTGCCTTGCCGTTGGGTGCGGGTGACGCCTTGATCTTGTAGCTGAGGTTGAGCGAGCTGCGAGCGACGCCTTGAGTGAAGGGGGGTTAAAGCGGCGCTGCTGGCCAGGCTTCCCAGCGCAATCAGCACCACAGCGCCGATCATCAGAACCTTGTTCATTGGGTGCCTCTCAGGGGAGCGGGAGCGGCGGCTCTCACCGCCTGAGCGTGCCGCATGATGTCGAACGCGGGAGCGTCAGGACAGCTGTCGGGAGCGGAGATCTCGCTCTTGACTCACCCGTGGACGTCGCGGAACTCCCCCCGACCCAACTCATCTGGGTCATTCTTGCGCTCCAGCTGGGGAACCCAGATGGGTGACTTCGAGGTCGAGCAGAACCGTCAGAGGACAGGCCAGCCTAGGCGTTAGAGGCGCCCTGGGAACAGGCAACTGCGCTCAACCGTATCTTCGCCGCCATGCTCTTGGGGCTTGGAGGGAGTCTTCAGGAACAGGCGACCTTGCCGCCTGGAGGCACCTGCCTGTTCGCTCACTGCTGCTGCCCCACGGGCTGCGTTGGGTGCGTGGGCCTGGATCATGGGGCAGCCCGGCCAGCCTCCCTGCTGCCCGGTGCGGGGGGATCATTGCGGTCATCACCGAGCATTGAACCGTGCGGTCTGGAACGCGGTGCCCTGAAGGTCAAGGGGCAACTCCCAGGCGAAGAGCACCTGGTCTGGTGGTTGCGATGATCCATGACGCCAACTGGCTTTGCGCATCATCACGGCGCTGCAGACTTGGGCCTCTCGTTGGTGACCAAGTCCGGTGATAGGTCAGCTCCATGGACCTGGAGAAGAAATCCCAGAACACCGAGAGCAGTCCCTCTGTGGGCAGGCACTCGCTGGTGCGTTCTGGTTCCAGGCAGGCCAGCTGGATCTGGTAGAGGAACCGCAGGGGCATACCCTGAGGATCCGTTGGCCAGGGCCATTCAGGGAGCACGTGTGGATGACCACCGAATTTGCTTTCACCCAGGGCGAAGCTGTGCTCATCAGCGCGCTCCAGGGTCACTTCATACGCGGTATCAAGGCCCTGACGGATCAGCCGTTCTGCGTTGGTGTCACGAGGTAGACCCGCTTGCTGGAACACGGTACGGATCTCGTGGTGAACTTCGGCAAGTGTTCGGGGATCTCGGCTGATCAGTGTCATGAACTCCTCGGAAGAGGTGGGTCACGAAGAAGGCAAGAGGGACGGGAATTCCGAAAGAACCAGGATATCAGGACACCCTGTCAAGTCTCAGACCGCTCAGCGCCCCAGGATGAAGGCGACACCCGCCGGGAAAACTTCTGCCCACACCAACGCGTCGTGACCGCCCACCCGCACGTCGAGGCGCGTGGGATTCCCCGCGGTCCGGGTCATGACCGCATAGGTGCGCGCCGCCGCAAGAAAGGATGGCTCCAGGGTACCGCCCTCGACGAAGACGCGCGCTGCGGGATGCGGCGCGTTCTGCAGCCCCGCGTTGCTGGGGCTCATGGCCAGCACGCCGCGGAACACGTCCGGATGACGCGCGGCCATGCTGATCGCCCAGCTGCCCCCGTTGGAAAATCCGCTCACCACCCGATCCTGTGGCCTGGCCGAGAGGCCATACGCCCGTTCCACATGCGGCAGAACAGTGGTTAAGACGAATTGCTCGTGCGCAGCGAAGCGCTGCTCACCACCCTCCCACGCTTCGAGGTATTCCTGAGCGCGCTGGTCTACTGGAGGCCCGCCCGTGGCGGTGAGCGCTGCTTGGGACCTGGCACTGTCGATGCCGACCAGGACGACCCGGGGCGCTGCGCCACTCAGCATTGCGGGCTCCAGGGTCTGTGCCAGCCCCACCACGGCCTGTCCATCACCCAGATAGACGGCGGGAAGACGTTCAGCCTGGGTCCAGTTCGGCGGGGTATAGACGATGATCTCGCGTGAACCGATCAGGCTGCCTGAATCAAGGACCAACCGGTCGACCTTCCCGGCGAGCAGTCGGGTGCGGGCCACAGGTGCGGGTGCCTGGGGACCTCGCCAGGTGGTCTCCTGAGCCAGCGAGGCGCTGCTGTCGGTCAGCACGCCCATAGAAATCACGGCGCGGGTGAGGTCATTGACCTTCACAGTCACGGCCCAGACCTCAGTTCCGGGAAGAGGGGAGAGCGGGAGTTGCAGACCACAGCACAGCGTGACAGCGCGGGTGCCGATAGGGGGGTGGTACAGAATGGCGAGGCGGTTGTGGCCGGGCACCACCTGGAGCTGCCCGGGACTGGGCAAGGTGGTGCCCGGGGGAAGAGCGACCCGCAGACGGCAGCCATCGGTCAGGTAGGGGGCCGAATCACAGTCGACCGGCCAGGGGGTCACGGCGGAGAAGTCCGGCAGCAAGGGACGCGGTCCGCCTGCTCCACCCGCTGTGGCCGGGGAAAGCAGCGTCAGGGTCATCAGAACGGCGCTGAGGCCAGCGGAGGGAAAGCGCATCGCTGAGAGCATAGGACACCCGGGCCTGAAGCGTTGCTTCAAGCCGACGGAGTTCGGCTGGTGCTCCGCGGTCCACTGGTGCGTTGGATCTCAGGCCCGAACGCCAGGTTGAACGGAGTCGATTGGCTCCCTCACCGGGGGACACCTGAACTCGCCTGCCGATCTTTCGTTCAGGGACCATCCTGCACTGCCCAGCCTGGGACGGACCGAACAGGGCCAGCAGCGGCTGAAGCTGCATGATGTGCCGCAACCACATGGCCTGTGAACGCATAAGCTCAGGACACATGCGCCTTCGTCCCCTTTACCTCCTGGCCGCGTTCCTGCTGCTGGCTGCCAGCCAGGGCACCGCCGGCGGTGTCTCCGCACCTCGCGCTATTGATGCCTACGCCGTGTTCGACGCTGCCGCACACATCCTCAAGACCACCTACGCTGGCCCCCGCATGCTGGAAGTTGGTGCTCTCGTGGATCGCCAGCGCCAGGCTCTGGTCGTGGCGTGTTCCACAGCCGTCGTCTGCCCCGAGAAGCGAGGCCGCTCCGTGGTAGATGCCGTGATCAAGAACCTGGGCGACGGGCATTCGGGCGCCCATTGGAATGTTGCTGTGACCGCTGTTCAGGAGCCCGCAGATCGCCGCCTGACCGGACTGCGACTCTTCCCGCTGCTGCCCGGGGAGTTGCACGTAACGCACGTGCGCTCCAACAGCGCTGCCGAACGTGCGGGCATCCAGGCAGGTGACGCCCTTCTCGGCTTTGCTGGCCAGTCGGGTATGCAGACCCATGATCAGCTCCACACTCAGCTCCTCGCGCACGAGGAGCGCGGCGAGCCGTTCGAAGTTCGCCTCCGCAGCGCCGGACAGATCAAGACCGTGACGCTCCAAGGTGAGCTGAGCCCCGCTGTAACACTCCCTAGCCTGCGTTGGGCCGGCAAGGTCGCGGTCATCAGCCTGCCCTCTTTGCGGACCAGCACCGGCCTGGCGTTCGTGAGCCTGGTCAGCTTGGCAGGATCGCAGGGCGCTCAGGGGCTCGTGGTGGACTTGCGCTGGAATCCCGGCGGCTTCATGAGCGAGGCCTTGATCGCTTCTCAAGTGCTGGCAGGAGAGCAGGTCAGCCTGAAAACGGTGGACCGGTTCGGGACGGTGAGCTTCGACTGGAGGGTCTGGAAATCCCAGCAAGCCGTTTTCATCAGGGACATCGGCCTGGAGACCTGGAACAAGCCGGTCATAGTGCTGACCTCGGCTCAGACGGCGTCCGCTGGGGAGATGTTGGCCTACTGGGCGCAACGTTCCGGCGCGCAGGTGATGGGTGAGGCGACCATGGGTCTACTGAATACCGGGGTGGCGTGGACGGCCCTGCCTGGGGGCTCGACCCTGCAGGTCAGTGATAAGCGGATCACCCTGGACGGCCGCACCTGGCTGCCGGAGCGGGTCGAGCCGGATCAGGTGGTTGTCAACACACCGGGAGACTGGCGGGCCGGGAAGGACCGGGTCATGGAGCGGGCGGTGGCCTCCATTGCCCAGATGAACCTGGCCGTGCGTTAGGAATGACTGGTGCAACTGGCGGAGATGTGGGCGTAAGCCAGAACGGCTATAGGAACGTTCTCCCGGAATGTCTATGCTCCCAGAACGTGCGAAGCGGTGACCCCACCCTCTCTTTTCCTCTGCCTTCCTTCCTGGGGAGTCACGCTTCTGTCAGCGAGGCCCGTGAGGCCCTCAGGCGCTCCATTTCCCCGGACTGGCATGTGTGGTTCTGGGACGGCCACTCCCCACACTTCCAGGCTTACCGGGCAATCGAGCGGCGAGGCTGCCTCTACCACGCCACGGTAGACGTCCAGTTGCTGGGTCAGGCGGGTGGCCTCTGGACCGCTGAAGCTGGATCCCTGTACGAGCAACTGATGTACAGGCCAGCACCACCTCTGAGCGGGATTCGTCCTGAAGTCCTGAGGCTTGAGCAGCTTCTGACTTCGGGCCAGGGTTCCCACGCGCTCCTGCCCGTCCTCGGAGCGATCGAAGGGCCCCTCTCCGATGAAGAGGCCGCCTTTCTGGCTGTACGGCTGCCGGATGCCGCAGAGGACAGCGACCTTGCCCCTGTGGCCCAGGCGTTGATGGAAGCCATTCAGACGGCCGTGTCGTGGGCCGGGGTGGTTCTCGCGGACGTTCCGAACCATTCGAACAGCTGGATTCAGGGGTTGAAAGCGGCGGCCAGGCGTGCGCTGGGTCTGGACGGGAGCTGGCTTCGTGAGCGCCACCTGCCACAGGATTTTCCGGCGGCCCTGTGGCCCGAAGCGCGGCCGAAATGCACACCAGAAGAGGCAGCCGCGCTGGGGTGGCGCTTTGCTGGCGTGCACCACGCCTTGCTGTACGACCAGGGACCCAATGGGTGGTACGAGCGGTGGGAAAGCCTGGCCCACCCGAACGAGTCGGCCACCGTGCTGCTGGAGCAGGACACGCCGCGGCCCTGGCACTGGCAGGAACAGGACCTGGGCCTCGCCCCGTTCATGGAGGGGACCTGCGACGCCATTTTCCTGGTGCAGGATCCGGCCTTCTCAGACGGCGAACAGGATGAAGAGCAGGCCGGCCTGACCCACCTGGCGGACTTGTACGGGTGGAAAGGGGTCTTCGACGCGGTGATGTCTGTGCTGCGGGACGACGGGTGTGCGGAGAACTGGGCGACGGCAGCGGCGACACTCTGGCGCCTGCAGGACCGCTGGCCGGAGCGCCGCACCGGAAGTGACGACGTGTGGATCGGACACCTGTACCACGCGGTAGACCGTGCCCCAGCACTTGGCGTGAACCTGGAGGGAAGCGACTTCGAGAACCTGGCGTGGGGGATTACCGCCAAGCTCCGCGGCTTGCCCGACCTGTCGGAGTATGAGCCGCGGGAAGATCCACGGGTTCGGGCCGTGATGGAGGCTATCGCTCGCCAGGAACGTGAGGACGCTGAACGTCCTGGTCGGGAGCCGGCTCCCTGACGCCTGAAGGTTCACGTCTCTCCGGCGGCTCCTGATCTCATCACATTCTCGCGCTCCGGCGCCGGGTCAGGACGTTGATCGATTCATACGTCGACCCTCTGTCTTCGCTGCCGCGCACAGTGGAGCGTCTTGGCCTACTTGACGCGGAGGAACTGAACGTCCATGGGTTCGGGCTGAACCGGAATGGTCTGTCCGACAGGAGGCGCCTGATAAGCGTCTAGGGCCGGGAAATAGAACGCTCCGTACCGGCGGAGCGTCTGAGCTGTATACCATGGGGTACGCCCCTTCTCAACGTTCAGCAGCATCTGGAATCCCCCGCGGACCTGTCCGCCCTCGGGCCACACCTGACGATCTTCCTGGAAATGCAGCGAACTGACTCGCGCAGCCGAGGGGGTGAATTCGGCCATCAATAACGAGGAAGACCTCTGTGCATGCGACCCACACTGCATCACGAAGGCCAGTTCACGACGTCCGTTGAGATCCACGTCCCTGAGGGAATACACCTGCCGGATGCCACACATCGAGAAGTTCGAGGTCGGCTTCAGGGACCAGACCTCGCGCCCCGCTCCTTCTCCAAAGACCACGAGATACTGCATGCCTTCACGCTTGCCCAGATCCACGAGCGTCAGCTGCTCCGGGCGGGGGCTGCGCCACGGCGCGACCAGCGTGAACTGCACGTCACGCAGCTCCAGGGAGCTGAAGTGATCATGCTGTTGATCGTTCGTCAGGCCGTACCGCACGCTCATGCGCCGCGCGCCCTGATCCCAGGTGTGCAACCAGGTGATGAGGCGTCCGGCCCCGGCGCGTTCCGCTGGAGTCAAGTGGTGCAGTGGTGAGGCTGGACGCGGGTCATGCAGCACCATCGGCGCCGCCACAATCGATGACAGGGCGCTGGACAGCACCTGACCGAGGGTGCAAGCAACCGTCATCAGCCGGGGGGAAGCCATGCAGCATGGTACCTGTCCGCTGTCAGCAGCGCTTCCTCACGACGGCAATAGGTGAAAGCACCTTCTGCATGAGCGCGGCTCATTGGGAGGACCTGTTCCGGATGTCGGCGACGAACACTTGCATCAGCAGCGCGACGTCTCCGGTGTTCAGTGCTTGCACCGCCGCGGTCACCTGCTGAGAGGTCAGTGGAGTGCCGTTCGTGTGCGGGACAATCTTGATCTCGATATGCAAAGCGGGCCGCGAGCGATCAGGGGTGGTTATCACTGGTGGCTCCCCTCGTAGTCTGGCGGTGACGTGGGGAGGGTCGCGGTCGAGGAGCCCTGTTCACCCTGTCTACCTCCAGGCACTCGACCAGCCAGCACGTGAAATACTGCGCCCTACATGCGAGCCCTGTTCCTCTGCGCGCTCCTCGCCCCCTTGAGTTCAGCGGCGGCACAAAGCTCAGCGCCTCCCCTCCCTGACACCGCCCAGTGCTCTCTCCTGGTCGCCCCTGTGGCGCGGCCCCTGCCGCCGGCCCTGACGACCGCCGTCGACGCCACCCTCCGGGCTTACCGGACTCAGGGAGACCGCTTTTCCAAGCTCAGTGCGGGCGTCAGCGACCGCGTCTATCTGAGCGGCCTGAGAAGTGAAGTCAATACTTACGCAGCCCGGCTCCTGAGGCAGTACGGCTGGCCCGAACACCCAGGCATCCAGGCCTCGCTGGCCCTGCTGATCAGTGACCCGACATGGCAATGGTGCGCCGGGCAGGCGGCCCTGAGGGCCGCGGCCACCGCAGACACACGCCAGCAGGCGGCCCGCCTGATCGACCAGGGACTCCTCGGGCTCCAGGCCCCCTACCAGCGCTACGGAACGGTCTATACCGTCGCCGTCCGCACCGTCCGGGTGACCCAGATCGAGAGCGAATCCATCGTGAACGCCCGGCGCGCGGCCATCGGTCTGCCGCCTCTCGCCGAGAGCATCGGGCGCCTTCAGGCCACCCTGCCGCCCAGACCTCAGCCCAGTGGCCTCACACGCCCAGTGCTTCTTCGGCCGGTCTGTCAGGAGTTCACCTCGGCCGCTGCGCTCAACGCGCCCCTGAGCGCGGCCTCGATCACCCTCCTGGAGCACGAGGCGCACCGCCTTATGGAGCAGGATCAGGCTGCTCGACTGGGCCGGCCGGATGCCAGGAAAGGCATGGGTGAGGCCGACGCCGAGTCCATCGCCTGGCTGCAGCGGGTTCTGAACGAGTCCGGGTGGCCGAGCACGAACCGTACGGGCAGCCCCGAACTTGCGAACAACGTCTGGCTGCTCACCCAGCACGCCGACCGGAAGCCCTCGCTTCAGGCGTGTGTACTGGATCTGCTCGGTCAGCAGCGGAGCACCCTGCCCGAAGCGCGCCACTTCGCGTACCTGACCGACCGGGTGCTGACCGGAGCCGGTCAGCTTCAGGTGTACGGCACGCAGGCCAATTACGACGAGGTCAACAAGAGACTCGAGCCCAAGCCATTGGTGGATCCGGCGCGGGTCAATGAGCGCCGCGCACGGATGGGATTGGAGAGTCTGGAGGCGTACCTGGAAGGATTCAAGGAATTCATCCGGCAGGCGGCGCCTCCGCGCCCCTAAGGCCCTGGCGCACGACAGGGAGAGGATGAGCGCATCCAATTCAACTCAGACTACGTGATCAAGAGCCGCCTTGTTCACCGCTCCTACATCCACTCAGGCCGGAGAGGATGTGCTTCCTGGGACGCGTGCTTCCTGGTCGGCCGAGGTTGACCTGATGCCTGCAGGCGCAGAAGGGAAGCCGGGAAGCCGGGTCGGCAGCTGTTCCCAGAGAAGTGAGCTTCATACAGAACTGTAGAAGTTGCCCAATCGTACCTCCATGCGTTCTGGATGACGTTCAGTGCTCTGGCTGACGACTGGGTCATGGCGTGATTGTGCTCGGAGGAGGGCCGGGGCGACGAGGTGGCTCAGAGGCTGGCAATGCGGGCGGGGGGAGCTCAGACAGAAGCATCTCCAGGTCAAGGTCAGCGAGCTCTCCGCCGCACGCCTTGAGCAGGTCTTTGAGCTGTGCCAGCTGATTGGCGTCAACCAGCACCGTATGGACACCGCTGTAGAGGCGCGCACTGAAGCCCTGGATCTGGTAGGAGGTTCGGCTGCGCTTGTAGCCCTAAGCAGCGGACCTGACCTTGCGGCCATCTGGCGTGAGGTAGGTGCCCGGCTGCTTGCCGGGCTGGAGGGGGTGCACGTCGGTCATTCTGTAGCTCCGCTCGCCGTGCTGACCGCTCACGTAGTCAAGGACGGTAACCACGCTCAGGTCGAGGGCGGGCTGGACTGTTGGGGTGAGCATGTCGGTTCTCCTGGAGGCAGAGATGGTGGGGCCTGGATGCCCCGAGCGTGAGGGGCGGGGCCTCGGGCCGAGTATCAGATGGGAGCGTCAAGACGCCCTGTCGTGGCCGAGGTCTGCGTCGTTGTCGTCACCAGAGCTGAGCGCCCTCAGCAGTAGCGTTGTCACTCCCCAGGAGTACGGCCTGCTGGGGTTCACCTTATTGACCTGTGATGAGATACTCCGCTTCATCGTGGGGTTCAGGCCCAAAGGTGCGTACCCACTCGCTGGCGGCCTGCCAGTTGTACGTCACCCGGCGGAAGCTTGCCCCCCAGCGTCCTTGCTGCTCCTCAAGCAGCACCCACCGTGCCCGGGGGTCTCCATCAATCTGATTTCCAACGGCGCCAACATTAACGATCAGGGTGTCATCGAGCATGGTCAGCCCTTCGCGGTGGGTGTGGCCACACAGCACGACCTGGGCCTGCAACGGTTGAATCAGTTCGCGCAGGTCTTGAGCCGATCGGGCCAGGTATGGACCGTGCTGCCAGGACCACAACACATGGCCCGCAGGATTTCCGGGCGCGCCATGACAGAGATAGACCCGGCCACCGGCAACCGTGGCGGCCTGGGGAAGACCCATCAGATGTTCAAGAGCACCTGGGGACAGTTGAGCGCGAAGCCAGTGGTGGAGAACGTTGTCCATGTGGAGGTCTGGCTCGGCACTGCCCAGCACTTCAACAGCATCCAGACCCCGCTGTAAATCGTAGGCACGCTTTGGGTCCGCCTGTCCCGTGACCTGATCGCCAAGATTGAGGATCAGATCTGGTGATGCTGCTTGAAGGTCGCTCAGCACAGCTTCCAGAGCGAACGCATTGCCATGCACATCGCTGATTACGGCGATTCGGAGCGACATGTGGAGAGTCTACCGAGTGTCTTGATTCCCAGGGGCCGCGTATCAGGTCTGGGAGAACCCCCCAAGAGTCCTGTCGGGTCTTGAAGCCTGAACAGCGTGGTGGTCAAGGTGAGCCAACCCGAGGAGTTGAGGGCTCACTTGTCCTGTCACGAAGCCGTGTGCCGGAAGGCTTTGGATCGGTTGTGTGGGCTCTGTACCGTGCGTGGGAGAGTAGGGGCGCAGGATTGACGCGTGGGGCCTTTGGACTGGGTCTGAGGGGTGGGCAGTGTTCTCCCAGCGTGCACCTATATTAAGGTGCAGTTCATCACAGTGCGTGATTTCAGCCGCGGCAGGCGCTGTCGGAGGGTGGCTGTTGGCTTGGTGGTGATCGGGTGCCGTTGGTGATGTCTGTGGGTTGGGATGTGGTACATTTTGTGTGTAGTGCGGCTTCGCTGGATGTTCCCTTCTCACGTTGATCTCAAAATCGAACGGGAAACCGTGGGGGTTCGAGTCCCCCCTTCGGCACCAAGATGGCTGCAATGGCCCCCGCTTAACGTGGGGGTTTTTGCTTTTGCTTAGAATCTTCGTTGCCCCTGCTAAGGAGACTATGTTCAGAGAGAATAGATTGAAACTGCCCGTGCTGTTGCTGCCGCTTCTGGCGCTTTTTTCAATTCTGTCGGCGGCCACCGCCGTCCCTTGGCGAGACGCCCTGAAGCCCTACGAAGTCCGTGAGCACACCCTGTGCAGCGCCCTCAAAAAATACGGCGGCGGCGGTCAAGCATATCTGCCCTACCGAATCACCAAAACACCGTTTTATCTGGTCAAGCCGACCGTCGACAGCTCCTTTACTCTGGACGGATTCAGGCCTATAGGCGATACGTCGGATAAGGGGCAGGGGTTTTACAGCAACGAGCAAGGCAAAGAAGGCAAAACGACCCACATCATCCATTTCGACACCGTAGACCGCTATACCACCGATATTTGCATCATCGAACTGCCGCAGCCCAAATAAGCGCTCAAGTGATCCACGTAAGTCAAGGAAGTAGGGCCAAGTTGTTCCGTCAGAATCGGCGCAGACTTGCTGGTGTAAACTGAGGCTATACAGCAGCGGCGCAAGGTTGCCTGCGCCCCTACTCCTCCGAGGTAAATCATGATCCTGACTCTATTCATCGTTCTGTTCGCCCTCGTCTGTGTGAGCCTCGTCTTTTTCGTGCTGCTGCAAGTGCCCAAGCAGGCCGGACTCTCGGCCAGTATGGCAACCGGCGGTTCTCTGCTCGGTGGGCGCGGTGTAGAAGGCGGCCTGGTACGGATTACCAGCATTTTAGGCGGCTTTTTCATGCTGCTGGCCCTGCTGATCAGCTTCGTTTCGCGCTGAGTCAGACCAGACCGGCTTAAAGCCGAAAGAATCTAGCCAAGAGATGTCGTCGGCCTGCCTTCCTTTAGGGGAATCGGCAGGCCGCTGTCTGTTGCCCCGCGTGTATTAAGATGCATGTCTAAAAATAATGTGAATTTTGTGAGCGCAATTCTATGCGTTTGAAAATTCATACTCGCTACAGCCTAACAATTGTTTGGCCTGACGCTGAGCAGACCGACGAATGTCAGTCATCCGTAACCTAGATGCTTGACCTGCACTAAGCCTATTCATATATTGACGGCGCTGGAACAAATAGATCAACGCGAAATGCGCCCTTGGCAGATGCCAAAGGCCCCGTTCACGTTTCCAGAATTTCCGGAGGCACCCCATGAAAAAATTCCTGTTTGCTGCTCTTGCTTTAGCTGCTACCTCCGCTTCTGCGGCCCCATTTGTGTACCCGGCGGCGTGGACTGCCGAGCAGAACACCGCCAATAAGCGCGGCGGCGAACTGCGCCTCAGCATCCTGTCTGATTTCAAAGGCATTAACCCATTCACCTCGGTAGAAGCCGACAGCATCCCCGGTACGATGGACAATGGCACAGGCCTGTTTACCCAAGACCCCCGCAACGATGAATTCTTGCCCTACATGGCCGATGCCAAGCCTGTGGTCAGCAACGGCGGCAAGCGGTTCGTGGTCAAAATCCGTCAGGGTATGAAGTTTAGTGACGGTCAGGCTATTACTGCTGACGACTGGATCACTACCTGGAAAATTCATATCGACGACAAAGTAGGCAGCAATACCTACGACTCGTTCTTCTTGAACGGTAAGCCAATAAGTATTAAGAAGCTCGACAACTATACCTTGCAATTTGACTTTCCGCAGGTCAGTTCAGGCGCTTATGTTACGATGTCTTATACCCCTTGGCCTGACCACGTGTTCGGTAAGGCCTACCGTGATGGTGGCGCGGACGCCGTGAAAAAACTTTGGACGCTGGGCACGCCAGCCAGCCAGATCGTGTCGCCCGGAATGTGGGTGCTGGAAAGTTTCCGTGCTGGAGAGCGCAGCGTATTTGCTAAGAACCCGAATTGGGGTGACTGGAACAAAGATAGCCGGGGCAATGCCTTGCCTTATCTTGACAAGCTCTCCTACCGCGTTACAGGTGATGCAAACGCTACACTCGCGGCCTTCCTGGCTGGACAGATTGATATTGCTCCCATGCGGAACGCCGACGACTTGGCCCAGACCAAGCGTGCTATTGACGCAGGCAACCTGAAAGCTACCTTGCTGCCCAACGTCAGCCCGCAGGCCCAGAGCTCTTGGATCACCTTTAACTGGAACAAAGCCAGCAATCCCACCTTGCAAAAATTGTTCCGTGACGTGCGCTTCCGCCGCGCCATGAGCCATATTGCCAACCGCAAAGCGATGGTTGACTTGGCACTGGGCGGTTTGGGCGTTGAAACTTACTTCAGCGTCTACCCCATCTTTACCCAGCAAATCGCTGCTGGAGCAAGTGCGCCCAAGTACAGCTATAACCTCGCCCAGGCCAGCAAATTGCTTGCCCAGATCGGCTACACCAAGAAGAACGCGCAGGGCTTCCTCGTCGATAAGGCTGGGAAAGTGCTGGAATTCAACCTCAGCACGAACGCGGGCAACACCACCCGTGAGCAACTGGGCCGTATCTTTGCCGATGAAGCCAAGAAGGTCGGCGTCAAGGTCAACTTTACGCCCATCGACTTCAACAACCTCGTAGGCCAACTGACTGCCAAAGGTGAAGACCGGCCTTTCGATGCCATCTTGCTGGGTCTGAGCGGCGGCGACAACATTTGGTCATTCGGCGGCAACGTTACGCCCTGCGGTGCCAACCTGCACAGTTACAATAACCCCACCAACGGCAAGTGCCTGACCGCGCAGGAAAGCCTGATGACCAAGCTCTACTACCAGGGCGACGCCGAACTTGACGATGCCAAGCGCCGCGCCATCGGTGGGCAACTCATGAAGGCCGAAGGCGAACTGCAGCCTGTGATTTACCTCGTCGGCGGCAACTACCACGTGGCCTACAACGAGCGCATTGGCGGCGAGTACCCACGCGCCCTGATGAACGCGTACTACCTCCAGCGTGATCCGGCTCTGACCTTCATCAAGTAACCTCCCGCTCGCACGCATTCGGGGGGTGGCTCGCGCAAGCGAGCTGCCCCCCAATCGCGTGAACCATTCAGGAGCCAACATGATTCCATTTCTCCTGCGGCGGTTGGTTCAGTCCATCCCGACGCTCCTTCTCGCCAGCATCCTTATCTTCTTCGTGATTCAGCTGGCCCCCGGCGACTTCCTCACGCCCGCCAAGCTCAATCCCAACATCAGCGATGAGCAACTGGTGGCCCTAGAGCGCAACTTTGGCCTGGATCGTCCCGCCTGGCAGCAATACCTGTTCTGGATGGGCAATATGTTTCAGGGCGACTTTGGCCTGTCGTTTCAATATCAGCAACCTGTCCTCAATATCATCTGGCCGCGCATTCTCAACTCGCTGTACCTGGCCCTGATGAGCCTGATTCTGTTCTACTCCATCGCCATTCCGCTCGGCGTGTACGGCGCAGTACGCCAGAATTCCCCTGGCGACAATGCCGTCAACGTCGTGTTGTATTTCCTGCTGGGCTTCCCCAGCTTCTTTCTGGCCCTGATCGTCATCTACTTCATTTTGCAAGTCCGCAATGCCACTGGCCTCGATATTCCTATTGGCGGCATGACCAGCAACAACTTTGAAGAACTCTCTCCATTGGGGCAGATGATCGATATTTTGAAACATCTGATCATTCCGGCACTCGTCCTGGCAATCTCTGATGCGGCGGGCCTGACCCGTGTGATCCGGGGTCAGATGTTGGAAGTGATGCGCTCGGACTACGTGCGGACGGCGCGGGCCAAAGGCGTCAGCGAGCGCACGGCCATCTGGAAGCACACCTTCCGCAATGCTATTTTGCCCATCGTGGCGGGCATCGGCGGGTTGTTGCCAGCGCTCATCAGCGGCGTGGGTTTTCTGGAAGTGGTGTTTGCCTATCCGGGCATCACGCCCATGCTGCTTACGGCCATCGGCACGCAAGACCTGTACCTGATCGCCGGGTTTACCGTCATCACCACCGTCTTGCTGATCGTCGGCAACGTCATCAGCGATATTTTGCTGGCCGTCGTCGATCCCCGCGTCAAGGTCGCGTGAGGCTGCTATGACCACCACTGCTCCACAGCGTTCCATCAAGTCGGCCCAGCCCCGCAGCCAGTCTCAATTTGGGGTGGCCTGGTCGCAGTTTCGCAAGAATCGGCTCGCCAAAATCGGCGGCTTCATGCTGATCTTGCTGTATACGCTGGCCCTCTTTGCGCCCTTTATTGCGCCCGATGGCCTGTCCAGCTATTCCACCTCCAACATCACGCGCTTTCACCCGCCCACGCCCATTCAGTTCCGCGACCCCCAAACGGGCGGCCTGACCCGGCCATTCGTGTACCAGTACGGCCAACAGCTGAACATGGATACCTTCGTGAACGAGTACAAGCCCACCACCACGCGCTGCCCTGTTTATTTTGGCGTGCGCGGCGACGAATACCGCGTGCTGGGCCTGTTCCCCGGCAACCTGCACCTGTTCGGTACCGGCACCGAGAACCCTAACTGCAAGGTGTACCTGTTCGGCGGCGAGGCACTGGGCCGCGACCTGTTTACCCGCACCATCTACGCCTCGCAAATCTCGCTGACCATCGGCGTCGGCGCGGTGTTGATTTCCACGGTCATCGGCCTGCTCATGGGTGCGATGGCGGCCTTTTTCGGCGGCATCGCGGATACCCTGATCATGCGCCTCGTAGAAGTGTTGGCGGCCATTCCCAGTCTGTTCCTGCTCATTTTGCTGCGCTCGGTCTTTCCGCAGGACATCAACCCGATTTTTGCGCTGTATATGATCCTGGGCCTCTTGGCTTTCATCGGTTGGGGGGGGTTGGCGCGGGTGGTGCGCGGTCAGATGCTCAGCGTGCGCGAGCAGGATTTCGTGTCTGCGGCGCAGGCGCTCGGCGCGGGCAATGGCCGGATCATGTGGCGGCACATGCTGCCCACCATGACCACCTACATCATCGTCACGCTCAGCCTGTCTATTCCCGGTTACATCCTGCTGGAATCGGGCCTCAGCTTCCTCGGCATCGGCGCAGTAGAGCCGTATGTGTCGTGGGGCGGCCTGCTCAGTCAGGCGCAGGAGGGCGGCTTTGCCAGCATTACCCAGCGGCCCTGGGTGCTCATTCCGGGCTTTTTCATCGTGTTTACCGTCATGTGCTACCAACTCCTAGGCGACGGCCTGCGAGACGCCTTCGATCCCCGCAAGCGGCAGTAGGTTCAATTCCGTATGCGAAATCTTCCTTTTCGGCAGGGTTGGCCCTCGAAAATCATCGCTGCCATGCTTGACCCGGCATTGGGTTGTATGATGCACTTCATGTTTCAGGAGAAGAAATGACCCACCAGGGTGAAGTTCTGCTGGCCGTCAACGGCCTCAAGACGTACTTCAACACCGACGACGGCGTCGTCAAAAGTGTTGACGGCGTGACGTTCCACATCAACAAAGGCGAAACCCTCGCGGTGGTGGGCGAATCCGGCTCGGGCAAAAGCGTGACCAGCCTCAGCGTGATGCGCCTGATTCCCATGCCTCCCGGCAAAATCGTGGAAGGCGAGGTGTTGTTTACCGGCAAAGACGGCAAGCAAAAAAACCTCGTGACGCTGCCCGAAGCAGAAATGCGCAAAATTCGCGGCAACGACATTTCCATGATTTTTCAGGAACCCATGACCAGCCTGAACCCCGTGTACACGGTGGGCGACCAGATTGCCGAGGCGGTGATGCTGCACCAGAACAAGAACAAAAAAGACGCCATGGTGGTCGCCACCGACATGCTGCGCTTCGTGGGCATTCCGGCCCCCGAAAAGCGCGTCAACGAGTACCCGCACCAGTTGTCGGGCGGCATGCGTCAGCGCGTGATGATCGCCATGGCCCTGTCCTGCAAACCCGCGCTCCTGATTGCCGACGAGCCGACCACCGCGCTTGACGTGACCATTCAGGCCCAGATTCTGGACTTGATGCGCAAGCTGCAATCCGAAGTAGGCATGAGCATTCTGTTCATCACCCACAACCTCGGCGTGGTGGCCGAAATGGCCGACCGCGTGGTGGTCATGTACGGCGGGCGCGTGGTCGAAGAAGGCGACGTAATCGAGATCTTCAAGGCTCCGCGCCATCCGTACACGATGGGCCTGCTCAACTCTATTCCGCGTCCCGGCGAATACGTGCATGTGCCCGGCCAGCCGAAAGGCCGCCTGGAAGCCATTCCCGGCAACGTGCCTAACCCGCTGAACTTGCCGGTGGGCTGCGCCTTCGAGCCGCGCTGCAAGTTTGCCGTGCCGGACTGTAGCAAAGCCGTGCCGGCCCTAGAAGACACCGGAGGCGGCCACATGGCCCGCTGCATTCGCTGGCGCGAGTTCGATCAGGCGCAGCAGCACGAGGTGAGCGCATGACTTCCCCCACGTCTGTCCAGTCGGCCAGTGGCAGCCGCCGCAACATGCCCACCACCGGCGATACGCTGCTGGAAGTCAACAACCTAGAGAAGTACTTTCCCATTCGCGGCGGCCTGCTGTCCCGCGTGGTGGGCAACGTCAAGGCCGTCAACGACATCTCCTTCAAGATCGGACGCGGTGAAGTGGTGGGCTTGGTGGGCGAGTCGGGGTCGGGTAAAACCACCGCTGGCCGCGCTATTCTGCGCCTCATAGAGCCAACTGGCGGGCAAGTGCTGTTCAACGGCACCGACGTGACCAAGCTCAGCAAGGGCCAGATGCGCGATTACCGCCGCGAAATGCAGATCATTTTTCAGGATCCGTTTGCGTCGCTGAACCCGCGGATGACCGTGTCGGACATCATCGGTGAGGCCATGCAGATTCACAACCTGCACCCCGGCAAGGCCCGCGTAGACCGCATCGCGGAACTGCTGCAAAAAGTGGGCCTGCGCCCGGAGCATATGCGCCGCTATCCTCACGAGTTTTCCGGCGGTCAGCGTCAGCGCATCGGGATTGCGCGTGCGCTGGCCGTAGACCCAGCCTTTATCGTGGCCGACGAACCCGTATCGGCGCTGGACGTGTCCATTCAGGCGCAAGTCGTGAACCTGCTGCAAGACCTTCAGGAAGAACTGGGCCTCACAGTGCTGTTTATCGCGCACGATTTGGCTGTCGTGGAGTACATCTGCGACCGCATCATCGTGATGTACCTGGGCCGCATCATGGAAATCGCGCCCAGCCGCGAACTGAACAACAACCCCAAGCACCCCTATACCGAAGCCCTGCTGTCGGCTGCGCCCGTGCCTGATCCGACCATCAAGCGCCAGCGAATCATCTTGGAAGGCGACATTCCCAGCCCGATCAATCCGCCGAGTGGTTGCGTGTTCCGAACCCGCTGCCGTTACGCGATTGCCGAGTGCGCTAACGTGATTCCTGAACTGCGCGAAGTGGCCCCGAATCATTTCAAAGCCTGTATCCGCGACGATATTCTGTAAGTCTGCGTGGTCTGACTGCCGCCTCTTCGGGGGCGGTTTTTTCTGTTTTTGCCCAGCCCTGCACGGCTCATATCTTTGTTCCCAGTCAGGTCGATCGTGGCATGGTAGAGCGTGCGACTTTCAAAGACCTTCCGGCCAACGCAATTGAAACTGGGCTTTGTTACTCTGGTTATTGCTCTGGCCTCAGCAGCGCAGGCAACCACCTTGCGGCTGTATCCCAGCTTTGCCGAGGTGCAGGAACCCGTGAGCGCGGCCAGCACCAGCCTCAATGTCTCCCTCTCGCCAGCGGTGTGGGCAGGCATCATTCCGGGTACGTTCAACTTGCGCGGCCTGGCCTTCAGCAGCGTAGTGCAGGGCCAAGACTCCGCGTGGTTGACGCGCTGGGAAGGCAAAACCTTGACGCTCAGAACGGGGGAGAAGGCTGAACCCGTCACGCTGATTCGGGCCGCCGATCTGACTGTAAAAGACGGGGCCGGAGACTACCGCCGGGTTACGCTGGCGCAACTGAGCTTTCCTGAATTGCCGCCGCTGAATGCCGAAGCCGCCACGCCGACCCTGACTTTCGCCTTGCCGCAAGCGGGTGCGGGAACGCTGTCGTATCTGACCCGCGCCCTCAGTTGGTCGCCGCGCTACACGCTGAATATCGTTGGAACTGGGGCGGCAGCAAAAGCCGAATTGAGTGCGCTGGCCGACATTCGCAACGGCACTGATGGGGCAGTTCAGGCTCCGGCGGCTGAACTGTTTGCCGGAGATGTGCGGTTGTCGGTGCCGTTTGATATGAACGGTGTCGTGGGGAGAGCCGGTACGCTGACTAGGGGAGGAGGTACAGCAGATGCTTCTTTCCAGAACATCGTTTCTCAGGGGCAATTGGGTGGCCTCTACCGCTTTGCACTGACCCGGCCGCTTGCTTTGCCCGCCAAAAGCACAGTGACGCTGCCATTTCTGAAACCCGCTCTGACCCTGTTTCAGCCCTTCTCCCGCCTGAACACGGGGTTTCAGCCCACCGACAGCGAAGGCACGTTACAACGCGCCTATCGCCTGAAGGTCGGCGGACGCCTGCCTACTGGCGTGGTCAGCGTTCTGGAAGAAGACCGCCTGACGGGGCAGGCCAATATCAGCGAAATGGCGAAGGACACGGAATTTGTACTGGAATTGGGTGCGGATCCGGACGTGCGCTACAGCCGCAGCGTGGTTCTTCAGACCGTGCAGCGCGGCCTCCTGGGTGGGGGCAGCCGCACCTACCGCGTCACCTACACCCTGCGAAACGAGCAGGCCCAGCCCAGGCGGGCCGAAGTGCGTGAGGAAGTGTACGGCGCTCAGGTGGTGCTGGACGGCAAAACCGCAACGGGTTCGGCCACCGCCGTCCTTGTGTTCGACTTGCCTGCCGGGGGGAGCCTTTCCAAGTCGTATACCGTGGAATTGCCGCAGTAGGGGCAAGATGTTGTGGATGGTGAGTGAAAAAGGCGTGTTGCCCGCAGAATCTAGGCTTTCGGCAGACAAACAACCTCAACATCCAGTCCTAGGTGCCTGTTCACGTCACTTTAAGTACGCCGCATTTAACATCTAGATAAATCTTGCCCCAAGAATCTTCAACCCAGTCACGAGTGCGGCCCGAAGTTCAGTCACGGCGTTGTAACAACGACGCGGCATCAAGATGCCCTTCAGCTTCCGCCACACCTCCTCAATGAGGTTTAAAAAGGGCGCATAGGGTGGAAGGTATCGAAGGAACAGCCCCTGCTGTTCCCAAGACGCGCGTTGTTCCCTGAGTTTCGCGCCCTTGTGAAAGGGCGCATTGTCCAGGACGACGACCGTGAGCTGATCTGGGTCACAGCCGGAGGCCAAGGTGTTCAAATACGCGATGACCTGATCCCCGTTGCAGCTGCCTTCCAGTTCGCGAACTTCGAGCTGTTCTTCGCAGGCGTGCATGCTGTAGGTGCCGATGAGGTTGATCCGTCCCGACGATCCCCACCGAGTGGGGATCTCAAACTGTTGCCCGGAACCCCGCTTAAACCACGTCGCTCCCACCGATAACATCAGAGAAAGTCCGGTCTGATCGAGATATTTCAGGGTCAGCTTGCCGTCCAGTGCCCCCTTTTTAGGGTTTCCAAAGAAGCCTGATGCGGGGCAATGAGTTCAGGATCGAGCGTCTGAGCCGGTGAATACCGGGCGCGTTTCCAGCTATACCCCAGGCGTTGCAGGTGATTGGCCAATGCACGAGGTCGAATCCCCACCCCAAACTGCTGTGCGAGAGCCTCGCACAGCAGTGGAGCGTTCCAGAAGCGCTGCTCCTGCAGTTTCTCGTGGAGAAACTGCTCCATCTCGGGGGTCACTTTCGAAGGCTGTCCCGGTGGACACTCGTCGCTCAATCCTGGAATGCCGCGCTCTTCGAAACGGGTGAAGTCGTGGTGGATGGCCTGATGGTTCCGGCCAAAGTGCGCGGAGAGTTGGGGAATGCTCCAGCCCTGTCGATGCAGCCGGAGAATGCTGGCCCGCAGACGAACCTTCGGGTGGGTAGATGGACTGGTCTCCAGTTCTCGAAGCAGCGCATCAGCGGCTTCAGAAATGTCAATGCGGCGGGCAGGACGGGCCATGCTTAAGTCTACATGCTAAATGCGTTGTACTTAACTTGACTTCTGGCTGCACTGGGGGTAAGCCAACACGTAGATACTGATTTTTCGTGTGCTGGCTGCACTTCAAGACGTATCCCACATGAACCTGTCGCCCGTCTGACTGCCCCTCTCACATCTCATATTCGGGGCGGCGTAAGGATAAGCCCATGAAACCCAATTTACCCTACAGTCTGATGATGGCACTGGCTCTTCTCTCTGGCTCGGCTTCCGCCGCCGATCTCCGCATTTACCCCAGCTTCTCGGAAGTCCGCGAAACCGTGAAGGCTACTGGAACCACCCTCGGCGTGAATTTGCCACAGGAAGCGTGGAACAGCGTGATTCCCGGCTCGCTGGACTTGGACGGCGTGGCGTTTTCCAGCGCCGTGCAAAAGCAGGAGGCCAACTGGCTGACAAGCCTGGAAGGCAAACCCGTGTTTCTGCGCACAGGCGACAAGATAGAAACCGTGACCCTGATCCGCGCCCGCGACCTGCTGATCAAGGACGCGCAGGGCCGCTACCGCAACGTGCCTTACAGCGATCTCAGCTTCACCGACTTGCCCCCGCTGAACCCGCAGTCGCCCACGCAAACGCTGACCTACACGGTGCCCAGCGGCGCAACCGGAACGCTGAGCTACCTCACGCGGGCCGTCACCTGGTCGCCGCGCTTTACCCTGAAAGCCAGCAGTGCTGGGGCGCAACTCTCGGCATTGGCCGATATCCGCAACGGCACCGAGTTGCCTTACAACGTTCAGAACACTGAACTGTACGCCGGAGACGTGGAAGTGCAGGACGGCCAACCGATGCCAGCGCCGATGATGCGGGCTGCTGAAGTCTCGGCCACTTCAGCCGATTTTGCCGCCCCCAAAATCAACACGGTAGGCGAATTGCGCGGCCTGACCCGCTACGACCTGTCGGCCCCATTTACCCTGCCTGCCAGCAGCATGGTCACCCTGCCGTTCCTGACCCCCAAGTTGACCTCCTTCGAGCGCTTCGTGGGCCTGACGTTCTTCTTCAACACCCAGCCCAACAAGGGCACCATGAACCGTTTCTACCGTTTCAAGGCCGATGAACGCCTGCCCAGCGGCAGCCTGACTGTGCGCGAGGATGGCCGCATCGTGGGTCAGACCACCATCCCTGAAACGGGCAAGGGCGCAGACGTGGAATTTAGCCTCGGCAACGATCCAGACGTGCGCTACACCCGCAGCGTGGAAACGCAGAACCAGCAAAAAGACAGCAAAGGCAACGTGACCCGCACCACCTACCGCGTGACCTACGCCTTCGAGAGCAGTAAAGACCGCGTCATCCGTGCCGAGGTGACTGAACGCGCCGGGGGCCGCCGAATCATTATCGACAGCGCCCCAGCCGTGCAAAATCAGGGCGTGGCGAACCTGCGGGTAGATGTTCCTGCGAATGGCAAGGCCAGCAAGAGCTTTGTGCTCGTCATAGATAATTCTTGAGAGAAGGTGGATCGTAGCAAAAGAGAAATGCTTGATCATTTTTCCCACGCGCTGATCTAGAACCAAACAAAAAAGGCCGTCCTTTGCGACTGGCCCTTTTTGCTGTTTCCACAACCCACACCCTACGTCCCACAACCCTTTAAACTATTCCCTCCAGATATTCCCGTGCATCGGCCTTGACGGGCATAAAATACACGTGCTGGGCGCGTTCGCGGGCAAATTGCAGGGCAGCGGCGGCAAAAGTACGGTTCCAGTCCAGCGTGGCCTCGAAGCTGCGGGGGAACACGGCGTGGTTTCTGGCCCGCCAGTAGTTCAGGGTGTGCTCAGTGGTCACGGTGGTCGCGCCCCACCACACGTCCGCGCCTTCTGGCATCAGGTCGGCATAGGCGTCCATCAGGCGCAGGTCGAAAAAAGGCTGGGTAAAAAAGCCCACCGCGCCCGCGTCCAGCTTGCGCTCCAGGTAGTCGCGCTCGCGGGCAAAGCTCTGGCGGTAGGGGTCAAGGCCCGCGTACACCCGCACGTCCGGCAACTCGCGCCGAAAGCGGCGAATCACGTCCACAGCGTCCACGTCGTACACTTTGGCACTCATATCGGCGGGCGCGTCGCCGGTAATAATCAGCACTTCAGTGATACCGTGCGCGGCCAGTGTGTCCAGCATGGGCAACGGCTCAAGCGGGTTGATGTCCACCGCCCGAATATGCGGAATGGCCCGGTGGTGGGGCCGCGCCATTGCACAGCCCATCCACGAACGGGTGGAAAACCGGGGAAAATCGGGAATATTGATGGTGTCGATTCCCGGCAGGTGTGTGCGCACCATCTCCAATTCTGCCCGCAAGCCAGAGCGGGAACGGGGAACAAGTTCGATGGAGACGCGGGTTTGGGGTGCAGCTTGGGGCACAGAACTTTGGCTCACTGTGCGCCGCCTGCTGCTGGAATCGGTCTAAGGGTCGAAGGGTCTGAGGGACTAAGCACCGCCGCCGCCTTGTCTTCCGCCGTTCTTAGACTCTTAGACCCTTGACCCTTAGACGCCGTGCCCGCCGGATCATACGCCAAAATCGGCCCCAGCCAACGCTCGGCTTCCTCTACGGGCCAGCCTTTGCGCTGGGCATAGTCCTCAATCTGGTCACGTCCAATCCGGCCCACCGCAAAGTAGCGGGCGTCAGGATGTCCGAAATAAACGCCTGACACGGCAGCGGCGGGCCACATCGCGCAGGATTCCGTGAGTGTCAGGCCCACTTCTTCGGCGTTCAGGAGGGCAAACAGGGTACGTTTTTCGGTGTGGTCGGGCTGGGCGGGGTAGCCGGGGGCGGGGCGAATGCCGTTGTAGCGCTCGCGGATCAGATCCATGTTATCGAGTGCCTCGTCTGCCGCGTAGCCCCAGTACTCCATTCGCACGTCCCGGTGCAGTTTTTCGGCAAAGGCTTCGGCCAGGCGGTCTGCCAGAGCCTTCACCAGAATGGAATTGTAGTCGTCGTGCGCGGCCTCGAACGCCTTCGCCAATTCCCCGGCTCCGTGAATGGCAACGGCAAAGGCTCCGATGTGGTCGCCGTGCGGGGCAATGTAGTCGGCTAGAGCTGTGTTGGGCGTGGTCTGGTCGCGTTGCTGGCGCAGGGTGTGAAGCCGGGTCAGGTGGGCCAGGGGGGTTCGCCCAGCCGCCACCTCATGCGTGTGATGATCCAGAGAATCTGCGTGCTGCTCGGCTTCGATCAGAATATCGTCGCCGTCGCGTTCGGCAGGCCACAGCCCGATCACGCCCCGTGCTGTCAGCAGGCCTTCGTCTACCACGCGGCGCAGCAACGCCTGAGCATCGGCAAACAGGGAGCGGGCTTCCGTGCCGCGCAGGGGGTCGGTCAGGATGTTGGGGTAGATGCCCTTCATCTCCCAGGCGATAAAAAAGGGCGTCCAGTCGATGTAATCCAGCAGGCCGCTGATGGGCTGCTCGATGATCTGGCGTCCGGGTTGACGCGGCGCGGACGCCAGAATAGGGGAGAGCCGGGGCGCACGTTCGCGGGCCGTGTCTATAGGGATCAGGCGCACCTGACGGTCTCCGTGCCGCTCGCGCAGGGCGTCGTATTCGGCCCGGATGCGGTCTTGCACGGCCACCGGGTCGGCCAGCAGGTCGGCGGTCACGGTCACGGCGCGGCTGGCGTCCAGCACATGCACCACTGGCCCGCCGTAAGCGGGGTCGATTTTCACGGCGGTATGCGCACGGCTGGTGGTGGCTCCGCCGATCAGCAGCGGCTGAGTCATGCCCCGGCGCGTCATCTCGCGGGCCACCGTGACCATTTCGTCCAGGCTGGGCGTAATAAGTCCGCTGAGGCCGATCACATCAACCCCCAGCCGCACGGCCTCGTCCAGCACGCGCTCGGTGGGCACCATCACACCCAGATCGGTGACCTGATAGCCGTTGCAGGCCAGCACCACGCCCACAATATTCTTGCCGATATCGTGTACATCGCCCTTTACGGTGGCCAGCAGCACCTTGCCCTTGCCCCCCGCCTCCTGCTTCTCGGCTTCCATGTAGGGCGTCAGGTGGGCCACCGCCCGCTTCATCACGCGGGCCGATTTGACCACCTGCGGCAAGAACATTTTCCCGGCCCCGAACAGGTCGCCCACCACGTTCATGCCGTCCATCAGTGGCCCCTCGATCACGGCCAGCGGCGAACCCAGCAGTTGGTAGGCTTCCTCGGCGTCGTCCACCACGTAATCGGTGATGCCCGAAATCAGCGCGTGCGTCAGGCGTTCGGTCACGGGCAGTTCCCGCCACGCACTCACCGCCGTTGCCTCGCGCTTGATGTCCTTGTAGCTCTCGGCCAACGTCAGCAGGCGGTCTGTGGCGTCCGGACGGCGGGCCAGAATCACGTCCTCCACGGCCTCGCGCAACTCCGGTTCTATGTCGGCGTACACGGCCAGCATCCCCGCATTCACGATGCCCATGTCCAGCCCCGCACCAATCGCGTGGTACAGGAAGACGGCGTGCATGGCCTCGCGCACATGGTTGTTGCCCCGGAAGCTGAACGATACGTTGGAAATCCCGCCCGACACCAGCGCCCCCGGCAGGTTGGCCTTGATCCAGCGCGTGCCCTCGATAAAGTCCAGCGCGTAGCGGTCATGCTCCTCGATTCCGGTGGCGACCGTCAGCACGTTGGGGTCAAAAATAATGTCCTGCGGCGGAAATCCGGCCTGTTCGGTCAGCAATTTGTAGGCGCGAGAAGTGATCTCTATTCGGCGTTCCAGATTGTCGGCCTGTCCCTGCTCGTCGAAGGCCATGACCACCGCCGCCGCCCCGTAGCGCCGCAGCAACCGGGCGCGTTCCAAAAATGTTTCTTCGCCGTCCTTCAGGCTGATGGAATTCACGACGGGCTTGCCCTGCACGCGCTTCAGGCCCGCTTCCAGAATGTCCCATTTGCTGGAATCGAGCATCAGCGGCACACGGGAAATATCGGGTTCTCCGGCCAGCAGATTCAGAAACTTGACCATCGCGGCTTCGCCGTCCAACATGCCCTCGTCAAAGTTCACGTCCACGATCTGTGCGCCGTTGGTCACCTGCTGCCGCGCAATTTTCAGGCCCGCGTCGTAGTCTCCGGCCAAAATTGCTTTAGAAAAGCGGGGGCTGCCCGTGACATTGGTTCGCTCGCCCACGTTCACGAAATTGATTTCGGGCGTGATGGTCAGTGCTTCCAGCCCGCTGAGGCGCAGGAAAGGCGGCAGCCTCGGCGCAGTACGGGGCGCAATTCCGGCCACGGCGTCGGCAATGGCGCGGATATGTTCGGGCGTGGTGCCGCAGCAGCCACCCACGATGTTCACCAAGCCGTCACGGGCGAACTCGGCCAGCACATTGGCGGTGTGTTCGGGGGTTTCGTCGTACTCACCGAAGGCATTGGGCAGGCCCGCGTTGGGATGCACGCTGACGAGGGTTTCGGTGCTGGCGGCAATGGCCCGCAGGTGGGGGCGCAGCAGGTCGGCTCCCAGCGCACAGTTCAGACCCAAACTGAACAGGTTGGCGTGCGCCGTGCTGATGGCAAAGGCTTCGGGCGTCTGCCCACTCAGCGTGCGGCCCGACGCGTCGGTAATCGTGCCCGACAGCATCACGGGCAGGCGGCGGCCCACGCGCTCAAATACGGTTTCGCAGGCAAACAGCGCGGCTTTGGCGTTCAGCGTGTCAAACACGGTTTCAATCAGCAGCAGGTCGGCCCCGCCCACCATCAGGCCCTCTATGGCGTCGCCGTAAGCCTCGGCCAAACTGTCAAACGTCACGTTGCGGAATTCGGGGCGCTCCACATCCGGCGACAGGGTGGCGGTGCGGTTGGTCGGCCCCACCGCTCCAGCCACCCAGCGCGGGCGTCCATCCAGAGCCTCGAATTCGTCGGCCACCTCGCGGGCCAGGCGTGCGCCCGCCTCGTTCATGGCGCGGGCCAGGCGCTCGGTGCCGTAATCGGCCTGACTGATGGTGCTGGAATTGAAAGTATTGGTGGAGGCAATATCCGCGCCTGCCTCAAAATAGGCGCGGTGCACGCCCCGGATGATGTCGGGCCGGGTCAGTTGCAGCAGATCGAAATTGCCCCGGTACATCCGCAACGGGTCGGCGTCGGGCAGCCGGAAATCGGCCTCCGTGAGGTTGGCCCGCTGAAGCATGGTTCCCCACGCGCCGTCCAGGATCAAAATTCTTTGCTGCGCCTCTGTAAGTAGCGCCTGTGTGCGTTTGCTGCTTTGCATCCTCATCACCTCTGCACATCTCATGCGGGTCAGCTGTGTGTGGGCTGCCCGCGTCTACAACGTATGCGCCCTGCTCCAGCGCCGCCTGTGGGCCATCTGCTCGCCGCCGCGCCATCGTCGGCACCGTTGCGGCAAAGCCTCTTCTGTTGGGGCACCGAATGCCGTGATGAAGGCCGGTTGCCGCGCCATCACGGGGCAGAAAAAACCCTCCGGCGCTCTGTGGGATGGCCGTGCGGGAGGCACGACGCCCAGCAGTTTAGCGCGGCGGGGGCCAGGCAAAAGGGTGTCGGTCAGACAGGTTCAGGGGGAGCCCGGTTGTACCGATTCCCTTCACACGCCCAGGCTGTACAGAACCACATGGTAAGCGCCAACTTGCCGCTCCCCCACGTTCTGAAATCCGAATTGCTCGTACAGCGTCCGCAACTTGGCGCGGTCTGAAGCGGTATCCAGGCGGAGGAAAGGCACCCCCACTCGGCGCGTTTCTGCGACGGCTTCGGCCAACAGCAACCGCGCCAATCCGCCCCCCTGCGCAGCGGGATGCACGGCCAATTTGTGCAAATACAGGGCCGTACCGGGCGCGTCGTCAGGCCAGAACAATTCATCTTTGTCCAGCAGGACGTAGGTTCCTACCGCCTGACCATCCTGCCATGCCACGCGCCAGCCAGAATCGGGGTAATGCCGGACCAACCGTTCGGGGGTCAGTCTTTGCGGCGGCCACAGCGGTTGCCCGCGCTCAGCCAGGGCAGCGGCAGAGGCCATCAAGATTTCGGAGGCGGTTTGCACGTCGCCGCTGGTGATGGTCAGAGCGTTCATTCGCCCAATTTTGGCGCAGATTCTATTCCAGTGGCGTACAGGTCGTTGCCGCGCACTTCTAAGCGCACGCGGGGGAGCGGGCCGTTCGCTTTGCCAAACACGGCTTCTCCCGCCTGCAAAGGATCGAACACGCTGTAATGGCAGCGGCAGCCGAGTTGGGGGTGTTTCGCTTCAGGTGGCGGGCGGTAATTGAAGGCGAAGGCCAGCACTTCCGGGTCTCGCACCAGATTCACGGTGCAGCCCAAGTGGGTGCAAATGCGCGAATAGGCGGCGTAGTGTTGCTCGTCAGATGGCCCGCCGACACTCAGCCCTCCCTCGACACTGTGTGGCACGCGCAGCACGGTACAGGGGCGCCTGTCGTAAGTGAAGTTCACTTCGGCCCACTCCTGCTCCAATTCGGCCAGGATTGCCACCCGCTGCGGCGGGCCTGCCACGAATTGGGGTACGCCCGCCTCTCGCTTGCCCAGCAGCACGCGGGAACCGTACCAGCCCATATAGCCGAACGCGCCCACGGTTCCGGCCACGGGCAGTACCCACCACCGCTCCAGCAGGGCGCGGCGGGACAAAATGCGGCGGCCTTTCAGTCGGCTCACTCGCCCTCTTTTTGCCACTTTTCCATCAGGTTCAGCAGGCCGTTCAGTTCCGCTTCCGTCAGGTCAGGGTAGGCGGGCATGGCTCCGCGCCCCTGCACCGTCACCAGTTTCAGGGCTTCCCGCGTGAGGTTGGAGGCCCGCAGGCTGGGGCCGATGCCGCCGCCGCCCACCGCGCCGTGACAACTGGCGCAACTGGCCGCGTACACGCGCAGGGCCGGATCGCTCTCGTTCTGGCGGGCGCGAATGGCCGTAATCAGTTCGTCGGCGTCGCGGCCTTTGGGGTCGAGGGTGCGGTAGCTTTCCAGCGCCGTCAATGCCGCTTTGTCTTCTCCGTACCGCGCCAGCGCAAAGCCCAGGAGCAACTGAGATTCGGCCTCTCTGGGAGCCAACTGCGCCGCCGTGCGAATCAGGAGCGTGGCGCGTTCGGCGTCGGCGTCACTCACTTTTTGCCCGGTCTGGTCGCCGCGAGTCAGGAGCAAAATCCCCAGTCGCCGCAGGGCCTCGGGTTGGCGGGCGTCTTTCCTCAAGGCGTTCCCGTAGGCCGTCACTGCCTGATCGTATTGCGCGGAATCGAAGGCAGCTTTGCCCCACGCCACGTAATCGGCATTCTCTCCGGTGCGTTCGGCAGTGCGGCGCAGATCAGGCAGCTTCAGCACGGCCTGCACGTTCTCGGCTTCATCGCCGTTCAGTGCGGCCAGTTGCCAGCGCGGAACAAAGGTCAAGGCTCCGGCCACCGTGAGGAGCGCCACCGCGCCCACGCCGATGAGAGCCAGCTTGCCTGTGCGCTTGGGATTGCCCTGCACAGCGGGCGGCAGGGCGTCCAGCCCGCGCAGGGTCAGGGCGGCGCGGCGTTCCAGGTCAGGCCGTTTGGGGTCGTCTTCGTGCAACTCGGCCAATTCTGCATACAGCCTGTCCCGTTCTGCCAGCAAGCGGTTGCGCTCCAGGGCGTCGGGGTCGTCTGGGGTGGCCTGCCGCAACGGGGCCAGCACTAGCAGCAACGCCGCGCCCACGATCAGGGCCAGCAGCATCACACTCAGGATCATGATTTGCCCTCGTTTTGGTCTGTCCTGTTTTGATCTGGACTGCTCCGGCCTGTATCGCGCCGAACCTGTGCCAGAAAGGAATCAAAAGGTTCATCGGCGCTCTGCTCGGCCTGTGCAGCCGGAGCCACCGCACCCTGCCTCCGCCGCAGGAACAGCCACAGCACCGCGCCGCCGCCGCCCAGCGCTGCCAATGGTGCGCCCCACAGCAGCAAATTGGTGCCTTCTTTGGGCGGATCAAGCAACACAAAATCTCCGTACCGTGCCGAAAAGTAGGCGTACACGTCCCGCGCCGAACGCCCGGCCGCCACCTGTTCACGCACATCGCGCAGCATTTCGCGGCTGATGTCGTTGGTGCTTTCGGTGATGGGTACACCTGTGCAAATGGGGCAGCGTAAATTGGTGGCAATTTGCCGCGCCTGAGCTTCTTGCTGAGGCGTGAGTGGCGCGGCGGCGTAGGCAGCAGCACCCAGCGTAAAAGCCAGTGTCACTGCGAGCGCCCTTCCTGCATCCCGCAACCTCTGTCCCGCAGCCCGCGTCAAATTCCCTCCACCCCAATTTTTTCCAGTCCCACATTCAGCCGCTCGCGGGTCAGGCCGCCTCTGTCCATGTGCTGCACCACGCCCGCCGTATCGATGAACACCGTTTCGGGAATCCCGCTGACACCGTAATTGATGCCCGTTTTGATGCCGGGGTCTTGCAGATTGGGATAGGCCAGCGCGTACTCGCGGATAAAATCGCGGGCGCTTTTTTCGCTGGTTTCCTGAAACAGCACCCCGATTACCGCGAGGCCCGTGCCTGCCGTCTGGCGTGTACTGAGTTCCCGGAACAGCGGCGCTTCCTCGCGGCATGGAGCGCACCAAGAGGCCCAGAAATTCAGCACCACAGGCCGCCCCTTCAGAGAAGCGAGGCTGAGGCTGGAGCCGTCCAGCGTATCTAAAGTGAAGGTGGGCGCGGGTTTGCCCACCAGCGGGCCGCCGTCGGTGGCGTTGCGGGCAGGGCTGAGTAGGGCCACGCCCAACACGCCCACCAGCGAAGCCGCCAGCAGGGGCGGAACGAAGCGCCGCCAGGCGGGAGGGGTTGCGGATTTGGATGGAGGAGTGTGGGTCATTGGGTTCTCTTTGTTCTGCTCCCTCTCCCTTGGCTTGCAGAGCTCCGAAGGAGAGGGGGGAGGGCCGGGGACTCGTAGAGCTACGGAGTAGAAGGGGTGAGTGAGCGCCAGCGATTGCCGTTCCAAACAGGGTCTAAGGGTCTAAAAGTGACTCGTGAAACTTGGCGTTTGCTGATGCTGCACGGCTTTGGCTGTTGCCCTCGCCGTTCTTGGACCCTTAGACAATCTTTTCGCGCTGACCACTAACAATTCCTAATCCGTCGCGGGGACCAACCCTGCCGGCACGCGCCGCGCCTGCACCTGTCGGGGAGACACCAGCGTCAGGCCTGCGCCGAGGCATACGATCAGGGTTCCCCACCAGATCCACGACACCAGCGGGCTCTCTATCAGGCGCACGCTGACCCATTTGCCTGCCGGGTCTATGCTGGTCAGTACCAGGTAAGTATCGGTGATGGCCCCGTAGCGCACGGCGGGGGCGGGAAACAGCGTGCCCGGGACCTGACGGAAGGTATTCAGGCGGGCCTCGAAGGGGCGGCCATCGATCAGCACGCGGGCGATGGCGCTCGCTCCGTAGGGTTTTTGTTCTTCACGCAAGGACACCAGTTGCAATTGCTCGTGCAGGAGGGCCTTGGGGGCCGCGCCTGTATTGAGGGTGGCCTGAGCGTCGCCCCGGTACGCGCCACTGAAGGCCAGTCCCAGCGCCATGACCACTAGTCCGATATGTGCGGTGTAAGCCCCGTAACGGCGGGGTTGCTCGCGTACCAGAGCGGGGAAACCGCCGACTTGCCGGGCCTCGCGGCGTTGTTTCAGGGCGCGGCCCGTAAGAAGCGCCAGCCCCAGCAGGTTGTAGGCCGACAGCGCAATGGTTGCCAGTACACCCGCGCCGCGTATACCCAGCACGAAAGCCAAGGCTGCCGCGCCCACGCCCACGATCAGGAGGGGCCGCAGCGCCCGCCAGAAGGTCTGTCCATCGGCCCGGCGCCAGGGCAGCAGCGGCCCCACGCCCATCATCAGCATCAGGCCGAGGCCCAAAGGAATAGCGAATGCGTTGTAGAAGGCTGGCCCCACGCTGGCGTCCCGGCGGCCCTGCACCGCCTCTACCAATGTAGGGAACAGCGTGCCCACCAGCACCATCACGGCAAAGACCACGAACAGCCAGTTACCCGCCAGGAAGGCTCCCTCGCGGCTGAGGGCGGAAGGCGGGTCTCCATCGTCGCGCAGTTGAGGGGCACGCCACGCGGCCAGCCCGATTCCGGCAATCAGCAGGAAGGCCAGGAAGCCGAGGAACACTGGCCCCACCGGGCCGCCCGCGAAGGCGTGAACGCTCTGCACGATGCCGCTGCGGTTCAGGAACGTGCCCAGCACCGTACTCGCGTAGGCCAGCACGATCAGCCACACGTTCCAGGAGCGCATCAGCCCGCGCCGCTCCTGAATCTGAACGCTGTGCAGGAAGGCGGTGGTGAGCAGCCAGGGAATGAAGCTGGCATTTTCGACCGGATCCCAGGCCCAGTAACCGCCCCAGCCCAGCGTTTCGTAGCTCCACCAGCCGCCCGCCACAATCGCAGCAGTCAGGAAGACCCACGCCACCAGCGTCCAGCGCCGCGTCACCGTGACCCAGTGATCGCTGAGGCGGCCCGTGACGAGTGCGGCCACCGCGTAGGCAAACGGCACGCTCAGGCCCACGAAGCCCAGGTACAGCAAGACCGGATGCACGGCCATCATCCAGTGGTTTTGCAGCGCCGGATTGGGGCCGCGCCCATCGGCCAGCAATGAGGACACAGGCGTAAATGGAGAGGCCACCGACGCGCACACGCCCACAAAAAACAGCAGGCTGGCAAACATGGCCGCCAGTGCCCAGGGCCGCAAAGAATCGCGCCGCAAGGTCAGACTCAGGATAAAGGTGAAGCCTGCCAGCATCCACGCCCACAGCAGTACGCTGCCTTCCAACGCCCCCCACAAACTGGTTACTTTGACCCAGGTCGGAGAAGACCGCATAGAGTGTTCGGCCACATAGCGCACCGAGAAGTCATCGCGCAAGAGGGCCGTGAGCAGCACCATAATGGCCAATGACACCAGCGCGAACACGGCCCAGGTAGACCGCCGCGCCGCTTCGGTGGCCCGCGCATCGGCCCGGATACCGCCCAGTACCGCCAGCCACGTGCCCGCCAGCGTAAAGGCGAGTGCGGCCAGCAGCGCCAGTTGGCCCAGTGCCCCCAGCGCACTCGATTGAAAGGAGATCAAATTCAGCATCGGCAGTTGGCCCTCACGGTTGGGTTCTTATTCGGATTCCAATTCAAAACCCCATATTTGGGCTTTGAATCCGAGTAGAGCGACTAGGAAAAAATACGAGCTACGCGATATGGAAGAGTGGCTTGCTCATGCGAGTCCGTTCACGACGATGGAGCGCAAGCGGTGCAGTCCCAGTTGTGGCGGAATGGAACGGAGTCCGTATTATTCGGAGCGTTGCAGGAGGTCTTTAAGTTCGGCTTGCGTTTTGGGAACGTTGTATTCCTCGCTGTGCTTGACGACCAATTCACGCGCCTCGAAGGTGTTTCCGGTGAACTGGCCGCGCACCACCACGCCCTGATTTTCCTTGAACAGGTCGCTGACCGCGCCGGTGTAGGTCACGGGAAAGCTGGCCCCGCCGTCGCTGACATTGAATTTCAGATCCAGCGTTTGGGGGTTGTACTGCACGGCCTTCACCAGCCCGCCGATGCGGATCGGGCGGCCTTCCAGTTCGGCGCGTTGCTGCAAGTACTCGCTGGGCGTCACAAAATATTCCAGGCTTTTGCCCAGATTCCCAAAGGCGATAAAAGCCGTGAGGCCCACCAGTGCGGTTACGCCCAGCACCACAGGCAACGGGCTGCGCTTGCGGCGGCGGGCAGGCGGCAGCGGTGACGAGGGCGGGGGAGAGGAAGGCAGGCTCATGGTCAGCGCCTCTGGCCTGCGTTGCGGCTGGGTACGGCCTCGGCACTCAGCTCCGGCTCGTCTGTGCTGGCCCGCAACCGCAGCCACAGCCAGCCCAGATACGCGCCCAGCAGCACCAGCGTCACCACATACACCACGATCACGTACACCGAATACTTATCCATGTTGGGCGCTCCGTCCGGCAGCTTGCGTCGTCAGGCCGCTCACGTCACCTTGTAGATCGTTCATCAGTTCGCGTTCCTCGCGGGCTTCGTCGCGGGCCGCCAGAATCCCACGCACCCGCAGCAGGTAAAGGTACAGCAGCGTAAAAGCGACCGTAGCCACCAGCAAAACCCAGCCATACACCGGAGCCGCGTCAAAGCGCACCTTGCCCAGCAGCTTCAGCGTTTGTGTCTGGTGTACGCCGCGCCACCATTCCACCGCCATGTAGTTAATCGGGATGTAGAGCGTGCCCACGATGCCCACCACTGCCGACACGCGGGCGCGGCGTTCGGGGTCGTCGATCATGGCGCGAATGAGCAGATAACCGCCGTACACGACCAGACTCAGGGCGGTGGTGGTCAGGCGGGCGTCCCAGACCCAGTAGGTGCCCCACGTCGGCTTGGCCCACAGCATCCCGCCCACGATGGTCGCCACCGTAAACAGCACGCCCAGTTCTCCGCTTGCCATCGCCAGCCTGTCCCAGCGGCGCTGCCGAGTCATGAGGTACAGCAGCCCAAACAGGCCCGTGCCGCCGTAAGCGAGGTAGCTGACCCAGGCGGTGGGCACATGCACGAACATCAGGCGCACCAGCGAGCCCTGATTCACATCCAGCGGAGAAGCCAGGCCGAGGCCGAGGGCCACCAGCAGCAGCAGCAGCGTGACGGCCCCCAGCGGAGTTGTTATGCGGTCTTTCATCTTCATTCTGCCCCCATTCTGACCCGCGCCTGTGTGCATTACCGTGATGCCTGACCGGGCGGGCGACGTGTGCGGTGTGGCTTGCCAGCCGGTGTGTTTGCTCCTGCTACAGCATGCCGCCTGCGCCCCCTCAAACCAAGTGCGAGTGTCCCCCAGTGGGAACGGCTCTCACAGTTCGTGCCAGAAGGGAAATAAATAGCCTTCTGTGCAGTAAACTAAGCGCAGTGGTCGTGAAGAATTTTACGTTCTCCTGTCCGTCAGAACGACCAGACTTTTGCTGATTTCCAGTGACCGTCTGCGCATTCAATCCAGGCTCAACTTAAGTGTCATTTAACAAGGAATGCCTATGCCCAGCAACCGTTCTCCCTTTGCCCTGACCGCCGCTGCCCTGTTCTCCGCCGCCCTTTTGATGAATGCCTGTGCGCCTGCCCAGAGCAGCGGCCCCCTTCCTGACCGCGCCACCTTTGCGCCTGCCCCCGGTGAAATCTTTAAGGGTATAGACGACGTGGGCGATATGGGCCTGTGGATGATCACCAAAGACCTGAAAAACGCGACGTGGCTGGGTGAAAAGTACAAGGGCCGTACCCTGCGCGAACCCGTGAACGTGATCTTGATCGACAAATTTGCTGCCACACCCGAAGCAGCCACTGCCCGGATGCTGGACAGCATGAACAAGGCAGGCTACGGCCCCAAAAACGGCCACAGCACCGGATATTCTGGTTACCTGAATGGCCGCCTGTATGCCCAGTATCCTCAGGGCGACGGCGAAGCCTTCAGCGACGGTAACTGGTGGCAGAGCAACAATCACGGGCGCATGTTCGGCCCCGTCAAGACCAGTGGCGGCTACGTGTTCATCGGCGCGGTCAGTGGCGAAGACTTCCGCCTGTTTCCGAATCCGGGCCATCCCTTCAACAACTTCATGATCGCCCGCGAAGACTTTGCCGACAAACTGACCGCCAACACCGTCTTCAAGAAGAAGGGCTACATAGACTTCAAGGGCAAGATCGACACCGCCACCGAAACGACGGCGGATCATGACGGATGCGCGGTGATTCTGGTGGCCCGCGAGTAAGGTGGGTCAAGAGGCGAAGGGTCTAAGAACAGATTCCGATTTAAGCACTTGCCTTTCCTTAAACCCTTAGACAAGCATCTACAACTTCCACCGCCAACAAACAGGGCCAGTCCACCCCGGATTGGCCCCATTCTTTTGCTTCGTGTTGTCACCACAGCAGGAACGCTCAGGCTTTCTGACGGGCTTCTGAACCGCCCCTGCCCTGACCGGTGGTATGTTAGGCGCAACATGACAGATATCGCCAAGGGGCTGGAAGGCGTCCTCTTCACCGAGAGCAAGCTGACCTTTATCAACGGAACCGAGGGCATCCTCACCCATTTGGGCATTCCCATTCAGGAGTGGGCCGAAAACAGTACCTTCGAGGAACTGAGTTTTGCCTTGCTCCACGCCCGCTTGCCCAACGCGGCAGAGCTGGCGAAGTTTGACGCCGACTTGCGGGCCAACCGCGCCCTGCCCGAAAAACTGGTCGAAGAAATCGCCACTTTTCCCAAGCACGCCCACCCGATGCAGACGCTCCGCACGGCGGTCAGCTACCTCGCGCTGTTTGACCCGCAGGCCGAGGACACTACGCCGGAAGGCCGCTACGCCATCAGCTTGCGCCTGATTGCCCAGATGTCCACCATCATCGCCGCCAGCGCCCGCACCCGCGAGGGTCAGCCCATCGTCGCGCCGCGCATGGATCTGACGCACGCCGCCAACTTCCTTTACATGCTGACGGGCAAAGAGCCGACGCCCGAACAGGCCCGCTTGTTCGACATCGCGCTCGTGCTGCACGCTGATCACGGCATGAACGCCAGCACCTTTACGGCCATCGCCACGTCCTCTACCCTCAGCGATACCTACTCCTGCATCGTGTCGGCCATCGGCGCGCTGAAGGGGCCACTGCACGGCGGGGCCAACGAAGCCGTGATGGATATGCTGGACGAAGTGGGCACGCCCGACAAGGCCGCCGCCTACATCAATGGCAAGCTTGACCGCAAAGAGAAGATCATGGGCGTGGGCCACCGCGTCTACAAGTACTTCGATCCCCGTTCCCGCGTGCTGCGCGACTACGCCGAGCATGTGGCGAACAAAGAAGGCAAAAGCACCTACTACCAGATTCTCGAAACCATCGAGAAAACGGTCGTGGAGCGCATCGGGTCGAAGGGCATCTACCCCAACGTCGATTTTTACAGCGGCACCGTGTACAGCGATCTCGGCATCCGCAAGGAATACTTCACGCCCATTTTTGCGCTGGCCCGGATCAGCGGTTGGTGCGCCAGCGTGAACGAGTACACCAAAGACAACCGTTTGCTGCGCCCAGATGCGGTCTACACGGGCGCGACGGACGCGCATTACGTGAAACTGCAAGACCGGTAAGGACTGTCTAAGGGTTGAGGGTCTAAGCAGGGCAATACGACATAGAGCGGGGCCAGAGATTTTAAGTCTCTGGCCCGCTTCCCTCTGTTGCCACTTCCTACAAGCTACTTCCTGCTGTCAGGCGTTCATGCCCTTGCCCCCATGCAGTGTCCGTTCCACCACTTGCGTCACCTCGGCCTCAAAGCGGCGCAGGTGCTCGTTCAGGCGGTCTAGTTCGGCTTCCCCCAAGTCGGGCAGCCACAGCACGGCGCGGCCCAATACGGCAAAAGCCACCACCGGCGCGTCTACTGGCGAGTCTTCGTCGTCATCTTCAACGGGGTCCAGAATCAGCGCCCCATAATCCAGCCCCTGGTTCATCAGGTTCATGCCGATCAAAATGTCGGGCAGGCTTTCTTCTTCTATAAACAAGTCGAGGTCGAGGTGAAGCCGCACCAACACGCCGCCCCGGTGGTCGGTTTCGGTAAACAGCGCCACGCGGCTTTCTCCGTACTGTACCAGTGCGCCGTCTTCCATCGTCTCCACGGCCAGTCCAGTTGCCGTCAACGCGCTCACGATGCGCCCCAGTTCCGTCATGCGCGGAGTATAGAGCCGGAAAGGTCAGCCTTCTGAGGTTTGGGCGGGATTCGGGGGACGGGGGGAGAGAGCGCAGAGGCTTGCTCTCCCTCAGATCTTTAGACGAAGCCCCAGAGACGCCCTGCCCACTCACCCCAAACCACTTCCCACTAACGGTTTGTCACCCGTGATATACCCACCCCTCATCCTGCCAGGTGCGGGCCAGTTGCCCCAGCAGGCGCAGATGCTCGGCGTGGGCCAGCGTTTCTGCCAGTGCAAAACGGCGGCCACTGGTGTTCAGGTCGCGGTTAAACATTGCCAATGACAGGCCGTAGGCGGTACGGGGCTCAGCGGTGGCCTCGGCGCGAATAAAATCCAGCCGCTCGTGGTGGTGGGCGCGGAGTTGGCGGGCGCGGGCCTGCACGCCGTCCATCACCGGGCCGTGATGCCCCACCACGGCCAGCCGGGGATTCAGAGCCTCCAGCTTGCCCAGCGTTTGCAGGTAGTCGCCCAGCGGGTCGGGCCGCGTGTAGGCATACAGGCCGATGTTGGGGCTGATGCGCGGCAAAATGGCGTCTCCAGCGATCAGAATGGAATCGGTTTCGTTCCAGAGTCCCAGGTGCCCGTCGGCGTGTCCGGGCAGCCACAGCACTTCCCACTCCTGGCCCGCCAAGGTCACGTGCTGGCCTTCACGGAGGGGTTGCACACGGGCGGCAGGCTGAACGCGGGTGCGGCTCCGGCGACTGTCGGCCTCCAGCGTCGCCAGCAGTTCCGGCGGCAGGCCATGATCCTGCATATGCTTGATGTGCCCCGGTAGCCAGTCTTCCCACATGTGCCAGTACCGCTCGCCGCGCCCGATTTCCACGTCCAGCATGAACACGCCCGCCCCGCTGCGTTCCTCTACAACCCCCGCCAGGCCGTAATGGTCGGGGTGATGGTGCGTGATGATGACGCGCTCTATGTCCGGCCAGTGCAGCCCTAGTTCGCTCAGGCCGTCTTCTATGGCCTGCCGCGCTTCGGGCGTGTCCAGTGCCGTATCGATCATGGTAATGGGGCTCTGGCCGCCGCCTGTATCGATCAGCACCGTGACCGTCTTCATGGGATAGGGAATTGGCACCTGCAAGGCGTGCAAGGTGCCGATGATGGGGGTCAGCATGGGCGTGGCGGCAGTCATGGGGCGAGCGTAGCACCCGGCCCCGCCAGCGTCCCTAAACCTCCAGCGTGACAGGCTCTGCCGTGATCTGGCCGCCTCTGATGTGCAGCCACGCACAGGCCACCGGCAGCCGGAAGCGGCGCGGCCCCACCGACCCCGGATTTAGGTACAGCACGCCGCCCCGCTGCTCCAGCTTGGGCTGGTGCGTATGCCCGCTGATAACCACTTGTACGCCCGCCACTTCCGGCACAAGGTCAAACCCATTCAGGTCGTGCAAGAGGTAAACCCACACGCCGCCCAGTTCCAGCAGCAGAGTCTCGGGCAGCGCATTCAGCGGCGCAGCGCGGTCTACGTTGCCGCGTATGGCGTGTACTTCTCCCGGCGTGGCTTCCTGTAAAGCGGCCAGAATCTCTGGCTTCCCCACATCGCCCGCGTGCAGTACGACATCAGCCTGCTGTGCCAAGGCCAGCAGGCCGTGCGTATCCGAGACGACAAGTACATTCAGGCCAGCTCTCACATTTGTTCCCCCCGTATCTAAAGAAAAACTAAAAGCCGCGCTGCCCGGTGTGGGAGCGCGGCCTTCAGGAAAGTTGTCTCAGTTCAAGCGTTTCATGATGCTTTGCAGGCTGGCGCTGTCTTTCCAAGCCATACCCTTCTCGACGTAGGCACGTGCCCCGTCGTTGTCACCGCGCTGGAGGGCCAAGAAGGCAAGCTTGGCGGCGCTCAGCGAGGCGTAATCTTTCTCGGTTTCGTTCAGTTCGCCCAGTTTATCCCAAGCGTTGTAGGCGTTGATCCACCACTGGGTCTTGGTGTACAGCTGAGCCAGGTACGCGTTGTAGTCGCGGTTAGTGGCTTCGGTGGTGGCGGCCACGTAGGCGGAGTCCACAGCGGCCTTCCAGAGCGTGCGGTCGTAGAAGGATACGGGGTAGGCCACATCGGCCTGCACGGCATACTCCTGCGCCTTGCCGAACGCTTCGCTGGCGCTCATAGGAGCCATCGTGGGCGCGTCAGTCGTGGTCGTCTGGGTGGTGGTTTCCGTCGTGGTGCTGGTGTCGGTGGTCGTTTCCGTGGTGGTGGGGGTTTCCGTAGGAGTGGTGGTGTCCTGCGCTCCGGCAAGGCCAGCGAGCGCGAACGCGGTCAGCATGAGAATCTTCTTCATAACGAAACGCATCTTAAGGGCTACCCTAGCGGGCGTCCACCTCTTCCCGCCCAACCCGCCTTACCGTAAAGGCAATGTAAAGGAGCTTACCTTCAGATGAGAAATCTTCACTCAAAATTCACAACCCTGATGTTGACCAGCGGGTTAGTGTTCTTGACCCCAGGCCCGTCGGCCCAAACCACTGTGCCCCGCGTCACTCCTGCCCCCGCCACCTCCGCCGTGACTGCCCCCACCGCCGCGCCGCAAGTGGCCTGGTTCAAGGAACTGCGCGTGCTGTCGGGCGTCGCTGTCTCTGACACGGGCGATCTGGTCTTCGTTGGTTCCGATGCCCGAATTCACCGCACCGACGCACGCGGCGTAGAGAAATGGAACTATGCCACAGGCGACATAGGCCGCGCTCATCCCATCATTACCCCCCAGGGCAATGTCATCGCCGCGTCTTACGATGATTATTTGTACTCACTGGACACCGCCGGAAAACTGCTGTGGCGAGTCCGGCTGGACGGCGACCTGTTTGCCAGCCCCGCCCTGCGCCCCGATGGCAGCGTCATTGCGACGACGGCGGGCGGCAGCGTGTACGCCGTCAGCCCTGCCGGAAAGATTCTGTGGTCGCTCAAAATTGCCGCGCCCATTTTTAGCAGTCCGGCCATCGCGCCCGATGGCACCATCTACTTTGGCGGCCAGGACAACCGGATGCACGCCCTAACCCCTGATGGCAAGCTGAAGTGGGCTTTTGCCGCCGGGTCGTTGGTGTTTAGCAGCCCCGCTGTAGACGCGCAGGGCAACGTGTATTTCGGTTCCAGCGACCGCCGAATCTATGCAGTGGGGCCAGACGGAAAGGTGCGCTGGTCTAAGCCGACGGGCCTGTTCGTGAATGCCAGCCCGATTGTGACCAGCAGCAGTCTCGTGGTAGTTGGCAGCTACGACGGGAGCCTGTACGCCATCAATACCACCGGCGAAACCGAGTGGACATACAAGGCAGGCTCACCCATCGCCGCGCCCGCTGCCGAACTGAGTGATGGCACCATTGTCGTGGGAGACCTTGGCGGCACGCTGCACGCGGTGGGCAAGGCCGGGCAAGCCATCTGGACGCTGAAGACGGGCAAAAAAATGGACACGGGCGTGGCCGTCAGCGATCAGGGCATGTTGTATTTCGTGACCGAAGGCGGTGGCCTGAGCGCCCTTGCCAAGCAGCGCCCGCTGGCCGACGGCGCGTGGACGACCTTTCGCGGCTTGCCGACGGGCTGGGGTCGCGTCCTGACGCCAGCCGAAGCCCAGGCCCGCACGCAAGCCCGCCGCGCCGCTGCAACTGCAGTGTTGGCGACGTTGCCACCGGCGCCCAAACCACCGACCCCTACTCCGGTCACGCCGCCCCGTCCTACTCCGCCCACCACCCCCACGACGCCGACGACTCCAGCCACCCCGAAGCCCCCCGTTGTTGTTCCTCCGCCTGCGCCAGTGCTGACGCCCACGCAACTGGCCGGGGCAGCTGCTACAGGCGCACGCCTAGAGGCCGGGTTGGTGTACTTGCCTCTCACGCCCGCAGCCGGAGCCTTGGGCCTGACGGTGCGGGTGCTGACGCCGCGCACAGCCACGCTGGCCGCCAACGCCACCGACGTGGGCCAAGTCGTGCCTGTGCGGATGCTGAATAAGGTAGCCTATGTGCCGCTGTCGGCGCTGGCCAAGCTGCCCGGAACCCAAGTTGCGCTAACGCAAGCGCCCACGCCCGCTGTCACCTTTACCCGCCTGGGGCGCGTGACCGCCTTCCCGCTGAATCTGCCAAAAGTCACGCCGATCAAGCCTTTGCCGGAATATCCAGACGTGATCGTGCGGAAGTAGAGGGGCTGAGGGTTTAAGGAAGGGTAACCGCGTTGCTCACCCCTCTGCGCCCAAAATTTATCCAACAACAAAAAGCCCGCCTGTGATGGCGGGCTTTCTCTTTGATTCTCTCTGGTGGAGTCGAGGGGGATCGAACCCCTGACCTCGTCATTGCGAACGACGCGCTCTCCCAGCTGAGCTACGACCCCATAGTGCAGGCGACGGAAAATCTAGCATGAGGCTGTGGGGCGTGCAAGCTGCGCCGGACGGAGGCGAACGCACGCTTGCTGGCCCACTGGTGTGGACACCGTCACCGCACGCACGGGCACAGCGGAGTAAACTCCGGGCCATGAGTGCGCCAACGACGACCGCGACTGTCCCCAACTTGCCGGAAGAAATGCCGGAAAACGGGTCAGACCGATTTAATTACAAATTTGGACAAGAAGGCATCACCTTCGACGATGTGTTGTTGCAGCCCCGGCATTCTACCGTATTGCCGCACGAGGTCAACGTAGAGGCCCAATTGACCCGCCGCGTGCGCCTGAATATCCCGTTCGTGTCGGCGGCGATGGATACGGTGACCGAATTGGCGATGGCCGTGGCAATGGCCCGTGAAGGCGGCATCGGCGTGATCCACAAGAACATGACCATCGACGCGCAGGCCGAAATGGTTCGCAAGGTCAAACGCAGTGAAAGCGGCATGATCGTCGATCCCATCACGCTGCCGCCGCATGCCACTGTGGGCGACGCTGACCGCCTGATGGGCGAGTACCGCATCAGCGGCGTGCCGATTACCGACCCCAACGGCCTGCTGCTGGGCATCATCACCAACCGCGACATGCGTTTTATAGATGACCTGACCACGCCGATTGCCGACGTGATGACCCGCGAAAACCTGATCACGGTGCCGGTGGGAACCACGCTCGAGCAGGCGCACGAGATGTTCAAGCGCAACCGCATCGAGAAACTACTGGTGACCGATGAAGGCGGCATGTTGCGCGGCCTGATCACCGTCAAAGACCTGACCAAGCGCGTGAAGTACCCCCGCGCCGCCAAAGACCACTTGGGCCGCCTGCGCGTGGCCGCCGCTATTGGCGTCTCGGCCGACCTGATGGACAGGGCCGCCGCGCTGGTGCAGTCGGGCGTAGATGTGCTGGTGCTGGACAGTGCCCACGGCCACAGCCAGGGCATTCTGAACGCCCTGAGCCGCGTTAAAGAGCAGTTTGACGTGGACGTGATCGCGGGCAATATTGCCACCAGAGCCGGAGCCAAAGACCTGATCTTGGCCGGAGCAGACGCGATCAAAGTGGGCATCGGGCCGGGTTCGATCTGCACCACCCGGATCGTCACAGGCGTGGGCGTACCGCAGATCACCGCCATTTTTGAGGCCAGCAGTGTGGCCCTAGAAGCCGGAATCCCGGTGATCGCAGACGGCGGCATCAAACAGACGGGCGACGTGCCCAAAGCCATCGCCGCCGGAGCGAGCATTGTGATGATGGGCAGCATGTTGGCCGGAACCGACGAATCTCCGGGCGAAACAGTGCTGCGCGATGGCCGCCGCTACAAGAGCTACCGGGGCATGGGGTCGTTGGGCGCAATGGATCAGGGCAGCAGTGACCGCTATTTCCAGTCGGGCAGCCGCAAATTCGTTCCCGAGGGCATCGAGGGCATCGTGGCCTACCGGGGTACGGCCAGCGAGGTCATCTATCAGTTTGTGGGCGGCCTGAGAAGCAGCATGGGTTACTGCGGCGCACCCGATTTGCAGGCCATGCGCGACCATGCCCAATTTGTCCGCATTACCGGGGCAAGCCTCATCGAAAGCCACCCGCACGGCGTGACCATTACGCGGGAAGCGCCCAATTACGGCGGCAGGTAAGCTCTACAAGTGAGAAATCCCCTTTGTACCGTGTACCAGTGCCCACACGCTTTACCCCACCACCCCTTACCCTAGAGCCATGATCCGACTGTCTGCCCCCCGCGAGCCTGTGAACGCCATTACCCACTGGGCGGGGGCGGCGGCGGCCCTGATTGTGCTGGGGCCGTTGCTGTGGTGGGCGCACTCGCGCGGGCTGAGCCTGTGGCCTTTCGTGGTGTTTGGCGTCAGCACGGTGGCGCTGTACGCGGCGTCGGCTAGCTACCATTCCTTCCGCGCAGGCGAGCGTGGGCTGCTGTGGCTCCGCAAGCTTGATCACGCCGGAATCTTTTTGCTGATCGCTGGAAGCTATACCCCAGTCGCCTACTACGGGCTAGAAGGTGTGTGGCGCGAGGCCGTGCTGTGGGTCATCTGGGGCATTGCCATTGCCGGAATCACCCTGAAGCTTGTGACCATGCGCCTGCCCCGCTGGATCAGCACCCTGCTGTATGCAGGCATGGGCTGGACAGCGTTGGCCCTGATGCCGCAACTGGTACGTAACCTGCCCTCCGCCGCAATTTTCTGGCTGGCCGCAGGGGGCGTGCTGTATTCGGTGGGCGCAGTCGTGTACGGCACCAAACGCTGGCTGCCCGGCCCACGTGGGCGCATGTTCCCCAAGCACTGGGGCTTCCACGAGGTCTGGCATTTGTTTGTGTTGGGCGGCACAGCGGCACACGTAGCGATGATGTTCAGCCTGAGCTGAGGCCTATCGAGTTCAACAATTTGCATCCCCAGTTAAGCGCCGCCCCTGGTAACACATGGGGGCGGCGCTTGTTGCTAGAGCCTTAAGCATAGTTGTGCTGTTCAGCGTAAGCGCTTATGCCTAACCCACGATACCCAGCACCCAGCTTTGTACGGTGCGAATGATTCCGCTGATAGGCTCGCGGGCCAGAAAGATGAAACCCATCACCAACAAGAAGCTGAACGGCATGGCTTCAAATTGCGCGAGGCTGCGGCCCAGCGACGGCACCAGTGCGCCCAAAATGCGGCTGCCGTCCAGCAGGGGAATAGGAATCAGGTTGAAGACGGCCAAGACGACATTGATACCAAGTACAGTCAGCAAGACCTGAAAAGTCAAGTCGTTTTGGGGCAGTACCCGCAACAAGACAGCAGCTACGAAGGCAATGATCAGGTTGCTGATCGGGCCTGCTGCCGATACCCAAAGCGTGCCCCAGCGTCCCAGATTGGCTGGATTAATGGGCACAGGCTTGGCAAATCCGAAGCCTGCAACCAAGAGCAGCAGCGTGCCCAAGGGGTCGAGGTGCTTGCCCGGATTCAGCGTGACCCGCCCAAATCGGCGCGGCGTGGGGTCTCCCAATCTGTCGGCCACATAGGCATGGGCAAATTCGTGAATAGTCAGAGAGAGAACGAGGGCCACAGCGATAATGACGAACGCGGTGGGATTGGAGGTCAGCAGACTGAGAAGGCCCATAGATTCAGCATTCTACGGGGAAGGCGCACGGCGAACAGGGTTCATTCTCGCTAGCCTTAAGGCCTGTCATGGCAGCAGCGTAATAGTGCTTTGCAGGCCTGCCCACAGCGGCGAGGTGGCCCATTGCAACGTTCCCGTCAGAAACAGGGCCGTCCAGGCCAGTGCGGGCAGTAGCGTGCCGCGTACCAACCGTGGCAACTTGGAAAGACGGGCCGTGTGAGCCAGCATCCGGCCCATATCCAGCCCCGGCAATGGCAACAGATTAAACAGCGTGTGCAGGCACAGGCTGTAAGCGGCGCGGCCCAGTCCGGTGCCGATCAAGTCGGCAGTAGCGGGCAGGAGTTGTTGCTGGGCACGCTGGAGCGTCAGTAGCAGCAGGGCACAGGCAATCAGCGTCAGGGGGCCAATGAGCAGCACAGCGGCGGCATTCGGCCCGCGCAAGGCCAGCGGGGTGGGCCGGGGCAGGGCCACCCCGATCAGCAGGTGCAGCGCCAGCCGCCAGAGGTCTAGGTGAACGGCAGGCTCAGGCCAACCGAAGCCCGCCTGCACGCCGCTGCTGTCGCCCCAATGGGCCGCGAGTCGGGCCTGCGCCACGCCCTTCAGGATCATGCCTGCCAGCAGCGCGGCCACCTGCACCAGCAGCAGCAACGGTTCGGTGGTCAGCAGGGTCAGTGGGCCGATCATGAAGGGGGTCGGCTGTTCACATTTCGGCTGTCCAGATACTGTCTCAGTGCGGCCCTCTCACCTTCTGCCGACTGCACTTGGCCCGCAGCCCGCAACCCGGCAAGGTAGGTCAGCGCCGCGCCGATTTCTTTGCCTGCCGGAACTCCCAGCGCCACCACGTCGCGTCCAGTGAGTGGTGTGTAAGCGTCGGGGCGCAGCAAGTGACGCAGGATTCGTTCGGGGCTGCCTTCCGGAAACGGCGTGTCGGAGAGGGCGCGGGCCAGCAATGCGGCGGGTTTCTCGCCCAGATTCAGGCGGGCGGCGAGGTCGTCTGGATTCGGCGCGGGGTGCAGCAGGGCAGCGGCGTAGGTCTGGAAAGGCTGGCTCAGGTTCACGCCCCCATCTTGTAGGGTGTCCAACGCGTCCAGCAGCGGCAAACTGGGGGGCGGCAGGAGTTGGCCCGCCCCCCAAGTTTCCAACTTTCGGGCGGCGCGTCCGGGACGAGGTTCGGCCAGCAGCAACCGCAGTTCGGCCCACAGGCGCGGGGTCTGTTCAGCCATCTTCAGCGCGTCGGGCACTTGTGTCAGCAGATTCGGGTGGGCCGCCAAGTCCAGCCGCGCTGCCAGCCTTGCCGCCCGTATCAATCGGCTGGCATCCTCGTGAAAAGAGCCGGAATGCAGAGGCCTCAGCACTCGCCCCCGCACATCTGAGAGGCCGCCGACCTCGTCCAGCAGGCTTACGGTTCCATTTGGCTCCAGCACCAAGGCCAGCGCATTCAGTCCAAAATCGCGCCGCTGAAGATCGTCGGACAGGGTTCCGGGTTCAGGTACAGGATTGCCACCCACCACCGGGTACGTTTCGCGCCGGGTACGGATCAGGTCTACGGTTCGGTCATCTGGAAGGGTCACGGTGGCGTTGCCAAACGCCGGGTGAAAGGTGAAGGGTAAGCCTGTTGCCAGGGCGAGTGCCTGAATATCTGCGCCCTCTATTGCCAAATCCAGATCAGGTGAGGTGCTGGAGGGAATGCCCAGCAAGCCGTCCCGCACCGCGCCGCCCACCAATGCCACCCGCGCCCCCGCCGGAGCCAGCGCAGTCAGTTCGTTCAGCCACTCGCGGTCAGGGGCAGGCAGGCTATTCCAGACGGCCTTCGCCTCTACTTCCATACCCTTACTCACTGAAAAGCGGCGGCGTCCAGCGTCACCTTAACCTCACGGGTCTTGCCCGCATTCACCACCTTCAGCGTTACCGAGTCGCCCTGTTTCTTGTCTATCAGCGCGGCTTGCAGGTCTTCCAGCGCGTCTACGGGCAGGCCTTCCGCTGCCACGATCACGTCTCCGCCCAGCTGAATCGCGCCGCCCCGGAAAGCCTGAGTCTCGGTGCCGCCGCGCAGCCCGGCCAGATAAGCAGGCGTGCCCGGTGCGACCTCGCCCACCACCAGCCCCGATTCAGGCAGATTCAGCGTGCTTTTGCCCTCGCTGGAGAGCATACTCAGGCCCACCGCCACATTGCGTGCGCCGCCCGCCGTGCGCTGCTGCACCACCAGACCGGGCGTGACTCCAGTCAGTTTGGGTGCAAGCACCACGCCGCCGCCCGCTGCCTGAAGGCGGGGCAACAGGTTTTTGGCCGCGTTGATGGGAATGGCAAAGCCCACGCCCGCACTCTGAGACGCGCCGCTGGCCCCGCTGGGAGAATAGATCTGGGTATTGATGCCGATCACGCGCCCAGTGCTGTCCAGCAGAGGCCCGCCGCTGTTGCCGGGATTGATGGCCGCGTCGGTCTGGATGGCCTTTTGCGTAATGCCCTCGCCGCTGCCGCCGCTGGAGAAGCCAATCGGAATCTGGCGGGCGGTGCTGCTGACGATGCCCTCTGTGACGCTAAAATCCAGCCCGAACGGTGCACCCATCGCCACTGCTTTTTGGCCCACCTGCAACGTATCCGAGTTGCCCAGCGGAATCGGCCTGATCAGGCTGGCATCCAACCCTTCCGGGCGAATCAGGGCCAGATCGTATTGCGGGGCCAGCCCGATGACCCGCGCCAGCACAGTATCGGTGCGCCCCATCACCCGAATCCGGATTCTGTCGGCGGCTCCCGCGCCCGCCTCTCCCGCCACCACGTGGTAATTGGTCAGAATATCGCCCTGAGCGTTCACAAAAAAGCCGCTGCCGACGCCCCGCTGCACCTGCGTTTCCTCTGTGCCGCCGCCAAACATCCACCCAAAAGGATCGCTGCTGGCAATGTCCTGCTCGGTGCTGATGTAGACCAGTCCCGGCTCGAAGCGCCGCACGATGTCGATGGTATTCAGTTCGTTCTGCAACTTGGCGGCGGCTTCATTGGGCGCAGTGACCGCAGGAGGCGCACTTGCACCACCGACAGGCACCTGATCTTTGAGCAAGGTTGCGCCCAGGCCAAGTCCGGCGAATACCAATGCAATTCCAATTAAACGGGCCTTCATAGGGGGAATTGTAGGGGCGCGTTGGGAGCATGTGGGTTGCGTGGTATGGGAAGTGGGCTAAGGCCGACTTACAGGAGCGTGCCGCCCCGACGCTCGGGCTGAGAACCCAAGCGTTGGGACGGCACTGCTTCTATCTTTCGCTCTTGTCTTTTCCCTGCAACGTGGCTTTAAGCTTTGGCCCGCCCTGCCCCCGCTTCTAGCGCCGCAATTTCGTCGGGGCTGATCTGGTAATGCTCGCCGCACCAGTGGCACACGATTTCCTGACCGCCCGCGTCCATCATTTCCTGACGCTCCTCGGCAGTAAAGAATTTCAGGCTGTCGCTGGCCTTCTCGCGCGAGCAGCGGCACTGAAAGCGGGCCGATTGCGCTTCGGCGGCCAGCAGCAATTCCAGCCCTTCGGCGGCGCGGTGCATGGCTTCCATCAGGCTGCCCCGGCGCAGGTTGTCGGTGATCTGGCCCATAGCGCGGATATTGGCTTCCAGCTTGCCCAGCGTTTCATCGGTCACGCCCGGCATGGCCTGCACCAGCAGCCCGCCCGCGTGGGCCACCCGCCCACCTTCCTCGTACACGCCCAGCAGCACGGCGTTGGGAATCTGCTCCGAGACGCCCAGATACATGCTCACGTCTTCGGCAATTTCGCCGCTCACGAGGTCGACGCTGCCCGTATACGGCTCGCCGTTGTCCAGCAGGCGGGTCACGGCCAATTCACCCTTTGCGCCCACGATGCCGCTCACGTCCAGCTTGCCGTCGCTTTCACGCAGAGGCAAATCGGCGTCGGGCTGGCGCACATAGCCGCGCACGCTGCCGTCGGTGCTGCCTTCGGCCACGATCCAGCCCACCGGGCCGCCGCCCTCCAGGCGCAGGGTCACGCGACTGTCGGTCTTTTTGCCCAGCACCACCGCCAGCAGTGCAGAGGCCGCCAGCGTGCGTCCTAGCGCCGCCGTCGCTGTTTTGCTGAGGTCGTGGCGCACGCGGGCGTCTTCTACGATTTTGGTCGCTTCTATGCCCACAAAGCGCAGCGTGCCGCCCGCCGCCGTACCGCGCAACACATAGGAGTCAGAGGTTTGGCTGGATGTCATCAGGGAATCTTACATGAAGGCACTCAAGGCTGATGTGGGACGCCTTGCATTCGGTCAGGGTTGAAGTCGGGCGCTCAATAAAGACCAAATTCAATCGGCCTGAGTCAGCGTCAAGCAGTTGCCAGAGCGTCTTCTTGACTCTTTTTACATCCGGTCTAACGTGCTGGTGGGTCTGCCCAACCTTGTCTGATGAGGGCAGGTAAGAGTCTTGATCTTCCTCCCAACGCGCCCTCATCTACCCTCTCTAATCTGCCGATCTGGTGCTGTGCCCTCCCGTTTTTGGGGACAGCCACGTTCCGCTCAAGGAGAACCATGAACCCATCTCGCTCCCCCAAAAAAGTCCTCAGCGCCCTCGCGCTTGCTACCCTCGCCCTCACCCTGGCCGCCTGCAACAACCAGAGCAACAACGGCGCGGCCAGTACCCTCGTGGTGCAGGAATCCGCTGATATTCCCACGCTCGACCCCGGCACGACCTACGACACGGGCAGCGGTCAGGTCGTAGAAAACCTGTATGAGACGCTGCTGACCTACAAAGGCAACAGCCTGAGCGAGCTGGAGCCGCTGCTGGCCACCGAGTGGACGGAAGGCAACGAGGGCCGCGAGTACCGCTTCACCCTGCGAGAAGGCGTGAAATTCCACGCTGGCAACGACTTTAAGTGTGCCGACGCCGAATACACCTTCCGCCGCAACCTGGTCACCAATACCGCCGACAGCGGCAACTGGTTCCTGTCGGAAAGCCTGCTAGGTACGGGCGCCAACGCCAACGACGACAGCTCTATCACCTGGCAGCGCATCACCGACGCGGTCAAGTGCGACGGCGAAACGCTGGTGTTTACTTTGCCGAAAGCCGATCCTGCCTTCCTGTCCAAGCTGGCCTACACGGGCCAGAGCATCGTAGACAGCGCCCATGCCAAGGAAATTGGCGAGTGGGACGGCACCGAGGCCACTTGGAAGGCCGCAGTGGGCAAAGACCTGACGGGCAGTCCGCTTGCCCAGGATCCCAGCGGCACGGGCGCTTATCGTCTGCGAGAAAAGACCGCAAATGCGCTGACGGCTGCCGCTTTCGAGGAGTACTGGGGCGACAAGGCCAGCATCAAAAACGTGGTGATTCAGAAGGTGCCGGAGCAGGCGGCCCGCCTTCAGGCCTTCGAACGGGGCGACGCCGACCTGATCGAAACGGGTGGACGGCCCATCATCGAAAAGCAGTTGACGGGCAAAGAAGGCATTGCCATCTTGGACAACCTGCCCGATACGGGCGCGTTCGGCATCTCCATGAACCAGAATATGAAGGACGCCACCCGCATCGGCAGTGGCAAGCTGGACGGCAAAGGCATTCCTGCCGACTTTTTTAGCGACATAGACGTGCGCCGGGGTTTTGTGGCAGCCTTCAACGTGCCGCAGTTTATCGAGGAAGTGCAGGGCGGTAAGGGTGAGGCCCGCAACTTCCTCTTGCCCGACACTTTCCCCGGCTACGACAAGGGTCTGGAAGCACCCAAATTTGATCTGGAGGCCGCCCGCGCCGCCTTCCAGCGGGCATGGAACGGCCAGGTGTGGGAAAACGGCTTTACTCTGACTGCTACCTACCGCGCCGGAAGCGCGAGCGCCCAGACAGGCATGGAACTGATGAAGAAGAACATCGAGTCCCTGAATCCAAAATTCAAGATCAATATCAATGCCAAGGAGTGGTCTGAAATCATCAGCGACGGTGCGGCAGGCAAAGAACTGATGATCATTACGGGATGGGCACCCGATTACGCTGACCCTGACAACTTCGTGCATACCTTTTATAGCAGCGAAGGCTATTACCAGCCCCGCCTGAACTTTAAGGACGCGCAGCTTGATACCTGGATCAACGAGGCCCGCACGATCACCGACGCCGAACGCCGCAACACGCTGTACGCCGACATTGCTCGCCGCGCCGCCGATCAGGCGTATTACGTGCTTCTGCCCAGCAACCCCGGCATTCTGGCCTACCGCGACACCGTCAAGGGCATCAGCGCCGAAGCCTTTAATCCGATGGTCGCGTTCCGCACGGGCACGCTCTGGAAGGCGCTGAGCAAAGGCTGAAGCATTCGCTCTGAATTATTGGGCTGCCGTTCCTCTCCTGGGGCGGCAGTTTTTGTTGTGTGGGAGGACATCTAAGGGTCTAGGGTCGAAGTAGGGCAATCGTTGTGGCTCACTCCCCTCACCCTGCTGTTTCACAGCGCCCCTCTCTGCTCCGCAACTCTACGAGTCCCGCAAGGGCGAGGGCCAAAATCAAGAGCTGAAATCTGGGGCTTTTAACTCATCACCCTTGGGAGGAGGTTGCGAGGGGGTAAATGAGCGCCAGCGATTGCCCCTCTACCCCCAAATTCATCCATATTCTCTAGGCCCCTGCATTCATGGCTCGGGGCGCACAGTTCAGAACCCAGAGCTTCTGGCCCATCTTCCCCCACCGCGCCGCGTATTCTGCGCCTATGCTTGATGCAGACCCCCGCGAACCCGACACCGAGACGCCCCGCGCCATCACATTGCTGCTGGTCGACGATCATCCGGTGGTGCGGAAGGGCACACGCGAACTGCTGGAAACCGAAGCCGATCTGCGCGTGGTGGGCGAGGCCGACAGCGGCGAAGACGCCATCGTGAAGGCCCGCGCCCTGCGCCCAGACGTGATTTTGATGGACGTATCCATGCCCGGCATGAACGGCATCGAGGCCACCCGCGCCATCAAGGCCTTTTTGCCCGGTGTGGGCGTGCTGGTGCTGACCAGCTACGATGACGACGCCTACGTGTTTGCCCTGTTGGAAGCGGGCGCGGCGGGCTACCTGCTAAAAAATGCCAGCGAGGACGACCTGTTGGGCGCGGTGCGGGCGGTGGCGGCAGGCGAGAGCGCCCTGCATCCCAGCGTGGCCCGCAAGGTGCTGGAACGGTTCAGCGCCCAGACCACGCCCACGCCGCCCGAAGACGCCCTGAGTCCCCGTGAACTGGAGGTACTGCTGGTGGCCGCCACGGGCCGCACCAACAAAGAAATTGCCCGTGATCTGGACATCAGCCCGCGCACGGTGCAGGTTCACCTCGCCAACATTTTTTCTAAACTGGGCGTCGGCAGCCGCACCGAAGCGGTGTTGTTCGGCATCAAGCGGGGCTGGATCGATCCGAAGCAGATTGGGTAAGAAACTGTCAGGGGTGAGTGAGAAGGGCGGGGCGCTTCGGAATGGTGAAGGTGGATCGTGGGCTGTCTCTAGCCTCCACGCTTCATGCTCTGCATTCCCGCCGCCCGCCGCACTTCCTCGGCAATCATTCCCAGCGCCCCGGCTGGCCCGATTCGCGTCAGACCTGCCAGTGCAGCGCGGGCGCGGCGGGGGCCGTCTTGCATCAGGGCACGCACTTCGGCGGCGAGGGCGTCTGGGTTGGCGTCCACCACACTCAGCGCCTCGCCCAGCAAGCGTCCCTGCCTGCGGGCAAAACCTGCGGTGAACTGAGGGCCAGCCGTTGCGAAGGCCACCACCGGTTTGCCCAGTCCGGCCAGTTGTTCGTTGGCAGTGCCTGCCGTGCCAATCGCCACATCTGCGGCGTGCGCAATCGCTCCGAACGCGCCGCGCAGTAAGGGCACGCGCACGCCTTCGCCTCTGGCGTAAGCTTGCAATTCATTTTCGATCTGCAGTGTCCAGCCAGCGGGTAGGGTCACGGCGCCCCAGTCGTGCGGCCAGGCCACCAGCGCGGCCAGTTCGGGCAGGCGGGCGGCGGTCAGCAGCATGGGCGGGAGGCTCTGACGGTGATCCTGGCGCGAGCCGGGAACCAGGGCCAGCACAGGTCTGTTTTCCTTGTGTTCGTCTTGTGTCCACTGGCTCAGGTCGCGTTCGGGAGCCCCCAGCACATCCATTGCAAAACTGCCTGCCCAGCGTGCCGCCACGCCCCGCGCCGCGTAGTAGTCGGCTGTAGCTGCGTCCCGCACAAACACTGCCCGCGCCCTTGCGGCCAGCCTCAGCTCGTAGGGCATCGGCAAATTGGCCCCCAGCGCGTTCAGTTCCTGTATGGCCCCCCGCACACCCAAACCTTCCAGATACTGGGCGCTCAGCAGCGGCTGCACATGAATCAGCGGGATTCCGGCCCGCCGAGCCGCCAGTGTACCCACCATCAGGGCGTAGGCGTCGCCCACCACCACCACCACGCCCGCGCTGCGTGCCCCCTGCACAGCGTCTTGCCACTGCCCCACCGACTCTTGCACCAAGCCCGCCGCCACATCTGCCCGCAAGTTTCCCAGGCTGCCAAACGGAAAGCCGCCGCTGGGGAGTCTCAGCACCCGGCCTACTCGCACGGCTTCCGGCACGGCCCCGTAAGCTTTGCCCTCTCCCACCAACGGCGAGTAGCGCACAGGCAAGTGCAGCAACCTGGCCAGCCGCGCTCCGATCAGGTCTTCTGCTGTGCCGTTGGAAATCAGCAGGGCGGGGACAGCGTTCCAAACAGCTCTGTGGGCAGAGCCAGGAGCGGGGGAGAGGGGCAGGCCAGCAAGGGTCACGCCGCGCAGAATACTCGCCCCGGCTGAGCCTCCCTTCATTCGGGCGTGCAGGGTGTTGGGTGTACCGGCCAAACATGGTAGGAATACAGCCAGAGATATGAGTGACTCCTATGAACGACTTTGACGCCCTGCAGGCTGCCATTCGCCGCCATGCCGAGGCGCGGCAGGCCGAACAGCGGGCGTGCGAGGCCTTTATCAATGCGCTGTATCACGCCCTACGAACGGCCAGCGGGCCGGGGCTGCCGCTCAATAACGTCACGCTGGACTTTACATCCGACCCTGCCAACCGCCTGCGTCCGGCCCCGCCGGGGGGGTGGGTGGCCGCGTGGCTGCGCCTCGGCCTGTGTGAAGTGCTGGTGCGGGTGCGGCGCATAGAGGGCATGTTTCAGGGCGAATACGGCGCGGGGGGCAGGTTCCGGCTGGAACGCATTTCGGAAGACGATCTGATTGCGCTGGCCCGCCAAGTGCTGCGTGATGTGGCCGCCACCTATGCCAGCGACAGTTCGGGGAATCCGAGCCAACCCAATTGATGGGCGAGTATTAGCAACTTAAATTACATTCGCTCCGACTTCCTTGAACAGACCATAGGGTCATGACATCTGGCATGAGAATTCTGACCGCCGCGCTCCTGTTGAATTTCGGCACGGCGGCGCTTGCCCAGAGCAGTCCCCTTGCCGCTCCCAGCACGGTCTCTGCCAACGAAACAGTCCCGCAGCTTCAATATCAGACGACAGTCACGGTAAGTGCGGGCGCTCTAAGCGTCCCTACGGTCAGCACAGTGCGGCCTGCGTTAGGGGGGCAACGCTTCAGCTTCGAGCTTCCCGGCTTTGGCCCGGTCAACGTCTACGCCGACACACGCGGCGTGGGGCGGCCCCTGCTCCTGACCCATTCGGTCAATGCCGCTGCCAGCGCCTACGAGATGAAACCCGTCTGGGACGCCTACGCGGGCACGCGCCCGGTGTACGCCCTGGAGTGGCCCGGCTTCGGCAGCAGCGCCCGCCCCGACCTCCCCTACACCCGCGACCTGATGACCCGCGCCCTGCTGCTGTTGGTGGCCCGCATCGGCACGGATGTGGACGTGGTTTCGATGAGCCTCGGCAGCGAGTTTGCCGCCCGCGCCGCCCTGCAAGACGCCCGTATTCGCACGCTGGCCCTGCTGAGTCCCAGCGGATTCGGCACGCCACGCGGCAACACCCAGCAGGCCAATGCCGACGACGGCGGCCAACGCTTGTACGGCACGCTGAATACCTTCGGGACGCCGCTGTACGCCATTTTGCGAACCCGCCCCGTCATCGAACTGTTCCTGAATCCGTCGTTTCGCGGGCCGGTCAACGTGGGCCTGATCGAGTACGCTGTAGACACCAGCCGTCAGCCCGGAGCCAAATACGCGCCCCTGTATTTTATCAGCGGCCAACTGTTTACGCCCGATGCCTACACGGATTTATACAGCAAACTCAGCATTCCTGTGGTCGTCATGTCCGACCAGGACGCCTTCGTGAACTTTGCCCGTCTGCCCGAATTCGCGACCCTGCCAGGCAAAAGTGCGGTCAGGATTGCCGACACCGATGGCCTGCCCCACTGGGAAAAAATGCTGGATGTGAAAGTCACGCTAGACGCTTTTTGGCGGGCGAATCCCTGAATACCGGGGCCGTTTTATGCGACTCTGGGCTATGTCGGTTGCCGCACTCGGCTATTACCGCGACGACGTGTGCGTGCTGCTCTACCTGCGCTTTGCCGAAGAAGACATAGACCTGAGCGACGTGCTGGCGCTGGAGAAGGCGGGCCTGCTGGTCGGCGGCAGCATGTTCGAAATCAGCGACGTTGGGAGGCTGATTCTCGCTGCTTGGGATGCCAAGCCATTGCCTCAAGCACCTTGAAGTTTGATTTGAATGCTGAAAAACCCCCGGATTGGGGGGCTTGAGCCACACTATGTGGGCCTGATTTCGTGCTCTAACATTTATGTCAAACAGCGGGGATTATAAAACTTATCCAAGTACGTCGCCTAAACGTTGCGCGTTTCCAAGGGATCACCGACGCCGCTCCCTTCCCAGTGCAAGTACTTTCTTCGGTACTCGCTTCGCTCGGCCAATCACTAGATTAACTTTGCCGTGCTTAACTCAAACAGTCTCGGCGTCGAATTCTTCGCGGCTAATTCGGCTGCTCATGGCCGTGCAAGCCAGCAATATGCCGAAGACGGGTACGACGATCACGGCGTAAAGAATGGCAAGTACGTTAGACATAAACACTCCTGACACAAAGCACAACGAGAAAGAGGCTGAATGGAGAGAGGACTGGGTCTCCTAGGTACTTCACGGGAGACCTTGCGGGTAAATCGCCCTCTGTAACCTGAACTGCTGTCAGCATAGATATGAAGGACTGACAAAGGTCTTACGGTTGATGACCTAATGAAAGGCGCCGGGTCATCCATACGACTTAGGCAAAGGCTCGACAACTTCGGCTGGAATGAGATCTGGAGTGTGTCATGGCTCAACGACGTCCAGATGAGCTGACCAGGCGCTACCTAGATTCTGTCCAATGAAAAAACCCATTCAACAGCCTGAACTGGAGAATGGGAATGAGCCTGCCTTGAGAAAAGGACTTAATTGTCTACTTTGTCACTTCGTTTATTTCACCACGATATTGATGATTCGGCCCGGCACATACACTTCTTTGACCACAGTTTTTCCTTCCGTGTATTTCTGCACATCCGGCAAGGCCTGGGCAGCGGCCATCGCCTCGGCCTGCGTCGCCGTCTTGGAAATGGTGACCTCTCCGCGTACCTTCCCGCTGACCTGCACGCCTAAAGTCACGGTATCGCGGGTGGCGGCGGCTTCATCCACTTGCGGCCAAGTCTGGGTATGAATGCTGCCTGCATTGCCACGCGCGTGCCCCATTCTTTGTTGATACAGCTCTTCGGCCACATGGGGCACGACGGGGGCCAGCATCAGGTTCAGGATGTCCAGCGCCTCTGCGTAGGCAGGCGTGCCGCGTACCGGGCTGCGTTTGGCATCGGCCAGCGCGTCGGTCAGGATGTTCAGGGTCGCAAAAATGGTGTTGAAGTTCAGGCGCTCGAAGTCGTCGGTGACGCGCTTCAGGGCCGAGTGGGTGGCATAGCGCAGCTCGGCCTCGGTCATGGCTTTGGCTGGCCCACTGACCTCTTCATCAAAGTACAGGCGCCAGACCCGCGACAGCCAACGCGCTGGCCCCTGAATGCCAGTGGGATCCCACGGCCCGCCGTCTTCCCACGGAGCAATAGACAGCAGGTAGGCCCGCACGGTGTCGGCCCCGTACTCGCGCACCAGGTCGTCCGGGTCGACCACATTGCCCCGGCTCTTGCTCATCTTGTCGCCGTCCGGCCCCAGGATCATGCCCTGATTTCGCAACCACTTGAAGGGTTCGTTCTGCTCGGTCAGGCCCATATCGCGCATGGCTTTTGTCCAGAACCGGCTGTATAGCAGGTGCAAAATGGCGTGTTCGATGCCGCCCGTGTACAGGTCGACGGGCAGTTTGTTCGCTTCTGCCGGGTCAAACGGGTGAATGTCGTCACGGGGCGACAGGAAGCGGTACATATACCAGCTGGAATCCACAAAGGTATCCATCGTGTCGGTGTCGCGTTCGGCGGGGCCGCCACACACCGGGCAGGTGGTCTGCACCCACTCAAGGTTCAGCTTCAGCGGGCTCTGTCCAGTGGGCGTAAATTCCACGTCGTCGGGCAGTTTCACGGGCAACTGGTCAGCGGGTACGGGCTGAGCGCCGTGTTCCTCGCAGTACACGATGGGAATGGGCGTGCCCCAGTAGCGTTGGCGCGACACCAGCCAGTCGCGCAGGCGGAAGGTGGTTTTGGCTTTGGCGATGCCGTGCTCGTCCAGCTTGGCAATGATCTGGGCAATGCTGGCCTTGCCGCCGCGCAGGCCGTCAAACTCGCCGCTGTTCACGATCAGGCCTTCGCCGTTGTAGCTGGCATCCGGGTTCTCGCCCATGCCCTCGCCGCCTTCGGGCCGAATGACTTCCCGGATTTCCAGCCCAAATTTGTGGGCAAAGGCAAAGTCGCGCTCGTCGTGCGCGGGCACGGCCATGATGGAACCCGTGCCATACGTGACCAGCACGTAGTCGGCCACCCAGATCGGCACCTGATGGCCGCTGATGGGGTGCGTGGCGTAGCTTCCGGTAAAGACGCCTGTTTTCTCGCCGCTGTCCTGCTGGCGCTCCACGTCGGTTTTGCGCCCGGCGGCTTCCAAGTAGGCCCGCACCGTATCGGCCTGCTCGGGCGTGGTCAGTGCGGCCACTTTGCTGTGTTCGGGGGCCAGCACCAGAAAGGTCGCGCCCATCAGGGTATCGGGACGGGTCGTGAATACGGTTTCGGGGCCAGCAGGCGTATCGAAGATAATTTCTGCGCCCACGCTTTTGCCGATCCAGTTGGTCTGCATCAGGCGCACGCGCTCGGGCATATCGGTGTTGGCAAAGTCCAGTAATTCATCGGCGTAATCGGTAATTTTCAGGTACCACTGGCTCAGCTTACGGCGCTCTACTGCCGTGCCGCAGCGGTCACAGTGGCCGCCCACGACTTGTTCGTTTGCCAGTACGGTCTGGTCTTTGGGGCACCAATTGACCAGCCCGTCTTTTTTGTATGCCAGCCCACGCCGGAAGAATTCGGTGAAAAACCACTGGTTCCAGCGGTAATATTCCGGGTCACAGGTGGCAAAACTGCGGCTCCAGTCGATCATGGTGCCCATCCGCCCAAACTGCCCGATCATGTAGGCGATGTTTTCCCGCGTCCACTTGGCCGGGTTCACGTTGTTCTTGATGGCAGCGTTTTCGGCGGGCAGACCAAAGGCGTCAAAGCCCATCGGAAACAGCACGTTGTAGCCGCGCATCCGCATCCAGCGGGCGCGGGCATCGGGCGCGACGTTGGCGTACCAGTGCCCGATGTGCAAATTTCCGCTGGGGTACGGGAACATGGTCAGCGCGTAATATTTTATTTTGCTGGCATCTTCACGGAAGGTGTACAGGCCGTCGGCGGCCCACTGCTCCTGCCATTTGCCTTCTATGGCGTGCGGGTTATACCGCTCGGCGCGGGGTTCTTTAATGTCGGTCATGGGTAGGTTCTCCTGATGGGATGAGATGGACTATCCGCCACTACTGCGGGCAAAGAAAAGCCCCGGCCAACAACAGACCGGGGACACGCGCACAAGCCTCAGCTAGTCGCGCCGTCCCCGGCAGGTAAGTGCAGAGCGGATCATGGGGAATAGTGTAGCGGAATTGGTGGGGGCGGGGTTGGGGGTAAAGGGGACTGGTGAAACTTCGCCTTGGCTTTTGCCCTTCCCATCACCCACTCCTCACGTCCATTCTCTTAACCATCACCACCTCATCCATACCCGCTCCGTAGCCATCTGGCGTGCGCCTGACTTCTTGAAAGCCGTGGCGGGCGAAGAAGGGGGCGCTGTATTGGCTGGTGTCTATCCAACATTCCGTTGATCCTATGTCGTGCAGCGCGGAAAGGCGATGGCGTAGCAGCAGGGAACCTAGGCCAGAGCGGTGCAAGTCGCGCCGCACCATGCCCCACGCCAGCCCCGCCGGACGCTCTGGCCTGCCGGGGTCTTGCCACACGCCGCCGCAAGCCACCAATTCCCCGGCTTGTTCCACCACCCAGTACGCGCCGGGATTCAGCAAATACGCCTCGAAGTCCACCCGCTCGAAAGGCAGGAAGAGATCGGGCATGTTGGACTCAAAGAGCGCCAAGCAGGTGGCGGTGTCGGCGGGAGTAAAAGGGCGAATCGTGGGCGTCATATCGCTGCACCTACCCGGTGGTTAGTCCTGACTGGTAATAAACGGCAGATTCCTGTCGTACTGGCTGCGGTCTAGGCCGTATCCGTACACGAAGGCGTCGGGAATGGTGAAGCCCAGATATTCCACGGGCACTTCCACTTTGCGTCGGCTGGGTTTGCTCAGGAGGGCAGCCACCTTCAGACTGGCGGGGCCACGCCCCTGCAGGTAGTGCAGCAGGTAACTCATGGTAATGCCGGTGTCCACGATGTCTTCCACCAGAATCACGTCGCGGTCGCTGATCGGAAACTGCAAATCCTTGACCAGTTTGACTTCGCCGCTGCTCTGTTTTTCGTTGCCGTAGCTGCTGGCCTGCAAAAAATCGATGGTGCAGGGTACGCCAAGCGCCCGCACGAGGTCGGTATGAAACATGAATGCACCGTTGAGGACACAGATCAGGTGGGGGTCGCGTCCGGCGTAATCCTCCCGAATGCGCTGGGCAAGTTCGTGAATGCGGGCCTGAAGTTGATCCTGTGTGATTTGCACGGGGCCGTTGCCGGGGGCGAGGCTCATATGCCTCATAACCTAACACGGCGGGTGCTGACAGAGCGCTGAAAGGGCGCAACTCTGACTAGGACAGCCGCCGGATTTGCCCGGCCCCGGCTCCTATACTTCCGTATATGGTACTTCCGGCTATGGTGCAAGGCAGCGTAGATACGTCCAGAGAAAGCGTGAAGCTGGATTTCAGCGGGGTTCCGGGCGTGCTGGGGCGCATCGTGGCCGAACGGGTGGCCGACTATGCGGGCGCAGAGGCCAGCTTGGGCGCGGCCCGCCCCCGCCATCGCCGCTTTGAAACTGCACTCCGGGCTGATGGATTGTCACTGATTGCCGAGGTCAAACGCGCCAGTCCCAGTCAGGGAGCCATTGCCCCGCTTGACCCGGCAGAGGCAGCGTTGGCCTACCAAGCGGGCGGCGCGGCGGCCATCAGCGTCCTTACAGAGCCGCGCCACTTTGACGGCAACCCAGAAGCTCTGCATGCCGTTGTTGCTGCCATTGCGCTGCCTGTTCTCCGCAAAGATTTCGTGGTACATCCGGCCATGCTGCGCGAGGCCGCCGATTGGGGCGCGTCTGCCGCCCTGCTGATGGTCAGCGTGTTGGGGGGAGCGGTAGGCGAGTATTTGCAGATGGCGCACCACCTGGGGCTAGATGCCCTGGTCGAAGTCCACGATGAACGCGAGCTGGACATTGCCATGGGGGCCGGAGCCGAAATCATCGGCGTAAACAACCGTGACCTGACCACGCTGCACATCGATCTGGCCGTCAGCCCGCGCCTGATTGCCTGCGCCCGCGCCGCAGGATTCACGGGCCTGCTGGTGGCCGAAAGTGGCTACCGCACCCCGGCAGATTTAGTTGTGGTGCGCGGACTGGCCGATGCCGTGTTGGTGGGCAGCAGCCTCGCCGGAAGCGGAGACTTGGCCCAGGCGACGCGGGACTTGCTGAGCGTTTAGTTTGATCTCGCAAACAACCGCTGCTCGTACAGACAGGCTTTGAAGAAGGCATTCCAGGCATAGGGCCACGTCTGCCCGCTGCTGGCAAGGGCGGGGTTGTTGTGCCACGCGGGGCCGAGAAAATTGGCCCAGGCGTCGGTCAGGTAGGCCTGCGTCAAGGGACTGAGCGGGTCGGCGTAGGGGTCAGGTCTGATGGGCAGGCTCGCCAGCAGATAGCCCCGCAAGCGCGATGCACTCAGCAAAAAATGATCGTGGGGGGAGTTGAGGGCGGCTCTGGACTGCGCTTCGTCGGTAGGATAGGGGCCGTTCAGCGTCACGTTCAGCGAGCGCAACCTCTCGGATTGCCCAACCGCATCTTCCCAGCCCATCTGGGTCAGGCCCACCGTGCGCGACAGGCGGCCTGTGGCTCCGCTGCTACCGTAGGCTTCGGTGGCCCGCAGCGCCACAGTGTCGGTAAAGGTTCGAAGCCACCCCGACAGGCCGAGGCCGCTGCGTGCGCCTGCCTGCTCGTTGTCCAGAATGGCCGCCAGACCACCGGGCGTCAGGTGCAGGGCATTGGTTGCCCGCACGATGTTGGCGCGGTTGGCCCGCACGATTCGCGGCGCGATGGGCACCGGAGCTTGCCGTGCCAGTACCCGGTCACCGGGGCGGGTGCCCTCGGCCCAGTCCAAAAACGCCAGCCACCCCTGCACATTGTTCAGCGCTGCTTCGGGGCTGCCAAACACGCTACGGCGACTCAGGGCCGGATTCTGGTTGCGAATCTCGGTGTCTAGCAGGCGCATCACGGCGTTGGCCCGCGCACGGCCGAGAGTTCGGGAAGCTTGCAAATAGGTCTGGTAATGCAATTCGCTCAGCCTCAGGCGGCGGCGCTCGCTCACGCGCACATCGGTCAATGCCTGCTGAAAGCTGAGGGTGGTGAGAGCGTACTTCTGCACCACTTCTGGCGAGAGTGTGCCTACCCGCGCCGGGGGCAGGGGGGCCGCTTGCTGTGCTGGGCCGCCCAAGAAGTGCTGAGCATAAAAGGCCACTGTGGGACTGAACGCCAACAACACCAGAGCCAGCACCGCCGACACCCAGCGCCCCACATGCAGGCGCGGCACGGGGGGAACAGGCGGGGCGGTCATAGAGTCAGCCTAGCGGGAATGGGGGTGGGGGTAGGTACAGTTCTGAGCTGAACGGACGAAGCCACAAAAAAGCCGCCCCGAATTGGAAGCGGCTGCAAGAAAAGTAAGTTTGGAAAGGAGGTTTAGCCTTTGACGGCTCCGGCGGTGAGACCCGAAACGATATTGCGTTGGAACACGAGCACCAGAATAATCAGCGGCACAGTAACCACGATGCTGGCGGCCATGATCTGGCCCCAGGGCTGGTCGAACTGCGTGGCCCCGGAGTAGTTGGCGATGACCACAGGCACGGTGCGGCGAGTGCCCATGAACGTCAGCGCGAACAGGTATTCATTCCAGGCGTTGATGAACGCCAGCAGACCTGTGGTCACCAGGGCGGGCATCATGACCGGAAACAGCACCGAGAACAGTGTGCGGAGCGGTGAAGCGCCGTCTACGAGCGCAGCCTCTTCCAGTTCGCCGGGAATATCGCGCACAAAGCTGGTCAGCACCCACACCGTGAAGGGAATGGTGAAAATCAGGTAGCTGAAGACGAGGGCGATGGGGTTGTTGTACATATCGAAGGTGCGAATCAGGGTAAACAGCCCGCCGAGTACAGCAATTTGCGGAAAAACGCTGACCGCCAGAATGATGTACATGATCATAGACTTGCCCTTGAACCGGAAGCGGCCCAGAGCATAAGCGGCAAACGATCCGAACAAGAGACTGATGGCAACTGCGCCCACTGCGACAAGCAAGCTATAGCCGAGGCCGTTGATAAAGTTTTCGTTGGCAAAGACGTCGCGGTAGTTGTTGAGGGTAGAAGGCGCGGTGACGAATTGGAGCGGCTGCAAGAACAAGTCGCCAGATCTCCGGAAGCTTGTCAGGACGGCCCACAAGAAGGGCACCATCAGGTAGATGGTAATGACCGCGACCAAAATATAAAAACCGGTGCGCTGAAGGTAATACAGGGCGGGATTCTTGCGTTTCAGATTCATGATGATCAGCCCCCTTAATCGAACTTGACGCGGAAAGCCGTGACATACAGCACGACGATCACCATGATGATGAGGAAAATCGCCACAGAAACAGCGCTGCCCATCCCGAGGAGCGAGTTATCGATCAGTTGCAACCGGGCGTAACCGGTCATGGAGGTGGTGCCCGCATTCACCGGCCCCAACATCACGTACATCACATCGAACACGCGCAGGGCGTCGAGGCTACGGAACACCAACGCTACCAGTAGCGCAGGCCGCAACAAGGGTAGGGTCATGCGCCAAAACTGCGTCCACTTGGTCGCGCCGTCCATGTCGGCGGCTTCGTACATATCGGTGGGCAGGCTTTGCAGGCCAGCCAGAATCAGCAGGGCCATAAACGAAGTGGTCTTCCACACGTCCACCGCGATCAGCGCCCAAATTGCGCTGTCGGTATTGGCCAGCAGTGCTTGCCCGCCCAACAATCCGCGCCCGATCAGGCCAAAGGAATCGTTGTACATGTAGCCCCACATCTGGGCACTGACCACCGTAGGAATGGCCCACGGCACCAGCATGGCGGTTCTTAGGAAGGCGCGGCCCGGAAAAGCCGTGTTCACGACGAGGGCGATAATCATGCCAAAAACGGTCTCTAGGAAGACGGAAACCACCGTAAACAACATGGTGTTCTTGACCGCTTCCCACCATTTGGGGTCTTGCAAAAAGCCCAGTTGCACGCCTTCGGCAGTGGTGAACCAGAAATTACCGATGCCCAAAAAGGTGCGCTCATCTGGCGTGGTTAGGCTGGCCTCGAACAGCGAAAAGAAAATGGTGCGGTACAGCGGGTAGCCAGCCACAAGTGCAATGGCAATCAGCGTAGGAAGCAGCAGCCACAGGGCTTGTTGGGCGCGGGCCGCCTCGATGCCCCGGCGTCTGATGGGTGCGTCAAGTTTGGGTGTGGCATTGGTGGTCATGAAAGTCCCCCTGTTCCGCCCGGTGGGGCAGGATGGTGGCCGCAGTGGGTGCCGTGCGGCGGCGGTGCGAAGAATGGCGAAACTTGATCAGAGGCTGGAAAACTTACAGTGCATCTTCGCCCAATCCCGTGTCATGAGAAGTATTCGACAAAAATAAAGCTTTGATCTAAAAAAGGAGGACGCCCGGTGTGTGGACGTCCTCCCGGCACGCTCAGGAGAGAGCGTGGTTAAGGATTACCAGCCACGTCCCTTGATGCGGGCGAGGTCGGTGGAGAGTTTGGCAACGGCGGCCGTGCCCTTGCTCTTGCCGTTCAGTACGTCGCTGACGGCGGTGCTGAAGGCCTGCGACACTTGGTTGTACTTGCCTTTGGTGGGGCCGGAAGGACGGGCGACGGCACTGGTGAACACGCTGAGGAGGCTGCCGAAGAAGGGGTTTGCCTTCAGGACTGCAGGGTCTTTGTAGAGCGTCTGGATGGTGGGGTTGTAGGCACCTTCGACGGCGCGAATCTTCTGCTCGTCGGGGCCGGCGAGGTAGCGCACCAACGAAATCGCGGCGGCCTGGTTCTTGGAGTAGGTGCTGACGCCGAGCTGCCAGCCGCCGAGCGTGGCTGCGTTGCGTGCGCCGCCACTGGGCAGAGGGGCGACGCCGATCTTGCCCTTGACCTTGGAGTCGTCGCCTTGGCCGAGTGCCCAGGCGTAGGGCCAGTTGCGCATAAACGCGGCGTTGCCCGACTGGAAAATACCGCGTGCTTCTTCTTCGCCGTAGGTGGTGACGCCTGCGGGCGAGATGTTCTTGACCCAGCTGGCAGCGGCGTCGAGCGCAGCAGCAGCCTTGGCGTTGTTGATGGTGATGTTGCCCTTGTCGTCGACGATGGTGCCGCCGCCGAAGGAAACGACCCATTCCAGCGCGTCGCAGGTCAGGCCTTCATAGTTCTTGCCCTGCCACACGAAGCCTGCAAAGGACTTGTTGGCCTTCTGCTCGCCGGTCTGAATTTTCTTGGCCATCGTGGCCAGCTCAGCCCAAGTCTTGGGGGCAGTCTTGTAGCCGTATTTGGTCAGCAGGTCGGTGCGGTAGTACAACAGGCCAGCGTCGGTGAACCAGGGCAGGGCCACCAGTTTGCCGTTCACGGTGTTGGCCGCAACGATGCCTTTAAAGTGAGCGTTGACTTCGGCGGCGGGCACCTTGGTCTTCAGGTCAACGAAATGCTGAGACAGCAGGCCGGGCCAAACGACATCGAGCTGATACACGTCGATGTCGCTGCTTTTGGCGGCCAACTGCTGCTGGTACAGGCCGAGGCGGTCATTGGTGAGGTTGGGGCTTTCGAAGATTTTGACGGAGTTGCCCGTCTTTTTGGCCCAACGATCCGCGCCTGCTTTACACAGTTCGAGTTCCTGACCAACAGCGCCGCAGGCCAAGGTGACCGTGACCGCTGCGGCCTGAGAGTTCGCTGCGATGGCAGCAGTAAGACCGATGATGGCGATTGCTTTCTTCATGCATCCCCCTTGGTGGTTTTAAACTGCACCGGTGTGCAGCCCCGCCCCTTTTCGGAAGCGGTTCCACGAAAGTCTAAAAGTTGGTACGTGAAGGCTACACTGTGAAATCGGGCGTGTCAATGTTGTCTTAACAATTGGGGGGTTGAAAACAATCTCTATGAAGCTCGGCCACCTCTGACACGGCAGTCAGCAGACTCTACTGCAAACACATCGCTGTCTCAGATGTAACCGCTTACAACTAAAATGCCCGCCTCTTGAATCTTCTTAGCCGCCTTACAAAGCGGCCAAACGAGTTTACGAAACTAAAATTTCAGAAGCTTCCAGAAGGCTGCTCAGATGGGGCGCATACAGTTGAAACTGCTGTACGATGGGTAAATCGGGATGCTGCGGTGAAAGCGCTACTTTCGGGTGGGTAGGGGCCAGCGGTACGGGCGCAGAGGTGTCGGCAGGGCACTTATCTGGCCTTCCGCTCTCTTCCCGCACCTGCGCCGTTACACTGACGTGATGTCTGTTCCCGCGACCCCTTCTGTTACAAACACGCCCCAGCCTTCTGCCACCGACGTGGCGCGTGCCGTGTTGGCGCAGGAAACCACACCGCAAGCCCTGTTGTCCGAATCGTTGGCCCGAATCGAGGCAGCCCAGCACCTGAATGCTCTGATCAGCCTGAATGCGGGGGCCGAAGCACAGGCAGAGGCGGTGCACGCGCGGATACAGGCGGGCGAAGCTTTGCCTCTGGCGGGCGTGCCCATCATCGTGAAGGACAACATCAACGTGCGCGGCACCCGCACCACCTGTGGTAGCCGGATTTTGGCGAACTACACTAGTCCTTACGACGCCACCGTTGCCCGCCGCCTAGTGCAAGCGGGCGCGGTCATCGTGGGCAAGGCCAACATGGACGAGTTCGCGATGGGCAGTTCCACTGAATCCAGTGCCAGTGGCCCGACTCTGAATCCTTGGGATACGGCCCGCGTACCGGGCGGCAGCAGCGGCGGCAGCGCGGTGGCAGTGGCCGCCCACCTTACGCCCATCAGTTTGGGCAGCGATACAGGCGGCAGCGTGCGCCAACCCGCCGCATTCACAGGGGTCTATGGCCTGAAGCCCACCTACGGGCGCGTCAGCCGCTTTGGACTCGTGGCCTACGCCAGCAGCCTCGACCAGATCGGGCCGTTTGCCCGCAGCGCCGCCGACCTTGCCCTGATCATGAACGTGATCGCCGGACATGACCCACAGGACGCCACCAGCCTGCACGCGCCCCCGCAGTTTGCTGCCGGAACCCCCGACGACCTGCGCGGCCTGCGTGTGGGCGTCATCCGCGAGAGTTTGGAAGGCAATACGGCAGGCGTGGAGAGCACGCTGAGTGCCACGTTGGACGCCCTACGCGGGGCCGGGGCCAGCGTGCAGGAAGTCAGCGTCGCCAGCGTGCGGCACGCCATCGCCGCCTATTACCTGATCGCCATGCCGGAAGCCAGCAGCAACCTCGCCCGTTACGACGGCATGACCTACGGGAGCCGCGATACGCCCGGCGCAGATGTGAACACCAGCATGACCCTGACCCGCGAACACGGTTTTGGGCGGGAAGTGCAGCGCCGCATTCTGATCGGCACCTACGCCCTCAGCAGCGGCTACTACGACGCTTATTACTCCAAAGCCATGAAGGTACGTGGTCTGATCGCGCAGGATTTTGCCCGCGCCTTTGCCGACTTTGATGTGCTGGTCACGCCCACCAGCCCCTTCCCGGCCTTCCGGCACGGCGAGAAATCCAGCGATCCACTTGCCATGTACGCCGCCGATGTGGATACGGTCGCCATCAACTTGGCTGGACTGCCCGCCCTGAGCGTGCCCGCCGGGTTTGAAACTGTAGACGGCGTGCGCCTGCCCGTGGGCATTCAGTTCATCGCCCCCGCCCTGAAAGATGAATTGCTGCTGACGCTGGCCGGGGGGTTGGAGGGCGTGGGAGCCGTGCAGATGGAAGGGCCAGCGGGGTATTGAGGGGTTTTTGCACCCGGAAGAGGCGTAGCGATTCTCTTAAAATCTCAGCAGTGAGACGGATTCCATAACTATTAAAACAAGAGTCTTAAGTAAGTAGTTAACATTAGACGTTAACTACAGCAAAACGAATATTATCTCCTCTAAAATAAAGCTGATAATATTTAATATCTTCCAATTCCAGAACTTCAACGCCACTGTGACATAGAACAAGATATTGATCTCTTTCTGTGCCAAAAACGGCAACTCCATCAGATATAACCCGATTGGAAGTATTTTTGGGAAAGTTGATATTCATCTCATTTACATTGCTAATACTGAAATGCAGCCTACACCAACGATGGGTAATAGATTCTGGAAGGAGACGGCATTCTAGTATAAGTGACACGTGTGGATTTTCACTTCCGTCTTCGTAAGAAACATTTATTTGCATAAGAAGAGAATCACAACATCCGAAGAATGGTTGTAATTGCTCTCTAAAGTTTGTGTAATTGAGTTGTGTCATGTCATGCCCACGCCCGCACCACCTTCAACTCTGCCCCGTCTCCATCCACCACTGCCACCAATTCCCCATTCAGCGTGACCACTTGACGCCCCTGTGCCGTGTGCTGGGGGCGCTTGCCCTGGCGCAGTTCGCGGGCTAGGCGTTCGTCGGCCTCCAGGCGTGGAAAATCGAGGGCGTCCAGATCGGGGATGCTTTTTGCTTCTGCCAAGTGTTCCAAGTCGGCGGCGGCAGACAGGTCATAGCGGCCCACACGGGTGCGCACCAGTCCCGACAGGTGGGCAGGCGCGCCCAGCGCCGCGCCCACATCCCGCGCTAACGAGCGAAGGTAAGTGCCGCTGCCCACGCGGGCACGCAGCAGCAGGGTGGGAAACTCGCCCAACGGAGTCGGGAAGGGAAATGTTTTGCCCTGTGCGTCAGGAGCCCATCCCTGCGAAATAGGGGAGAAGCTGTGTGGCGCGGCCTCCATACTCTCGTAAATGCCCAGCAGTTCCAGCGAATGAATGACCACGTTCCGGGCAGGCAAGTCCAGAGTGCCCCCGGCCCGCGCCACCGCGTAGGCCCGCACGCCGCCCACCTGAATCGCGCTGTATTGCGGCGGAACCTGTGCCAGCGGCCCCACGAAGTCGGTCAGGATTGCCCGCACGCCGTCTTCGGTCAGGGGCGGCACATCGGCGGTGTCGTCAATCGGGCCTTCTGCGTCCAGCGTGCGCGTGCCTGCGCCGAGGCTGACCCACGCCAGATAGTCCTTGCTGTCGGCGTCCATAAACTGCACGACTTTGGTGCTGTCGTTCACGCACAGTACCAGCACGCCCGTTGCCAGCGGGTCAAGCGTTCCTGTATGGCCCACCCGTTTGGTGGCCAGCGCCCGCCGTGCCCGGCCCACCACGTCATGAGAAGTCAGGTTCAGCGGCTTGTCTACGGCAATCACGGGCATATGGGCCAGAGGCTATCAGGCCGGGGACAATTCGAAACATCTCGGCACGGAGGCTGTGAGGCCGTCCGCTTTGCTCAGGGAGACAGCATCTTGAATGCATTCTTAAATTCCTGCCTGTGCACAGAGCATAGATTCCTCGCCCACCACGCTTTTCCCCTATTCCACAACCTCCGGCCCACTTCCCAAGCGCCCCCCTTCTGTGCCCTACTGCGCTCCTTTGCCGCGCCGCCTCCCGTACACTGCCCGGTGTGTTGCGTGCTTCTTTCTGGTTGACGGCTGTGGTGTTTTTGCCCCTCGGCCTCCTGCTTTACTTTCTTCCGGCGACGCTAGCAGGCGCGGTGGGCGTGTCGCCGTTGTGGTTGGCCCGCGTGTGCGGCGGCATTTTGGCCGTGTGGGGCGTATTCCTGATAGCGTCGGGATCCACTTCCGGCCAGCCCAATGCCATAGCAGTGGGCGGCCTCGTGGGTGCAAACCTGCTCAGCGCCGCCACCCTTATTCCAGCGGTCATCCGGCAGGGAGAAACCATGCCCCCCGGCCTCCGCGCCATTTTGCTGGGCAGCGCGGGCGTGCTGATCCTGCTGGCCGTCACTGCCCTTCTTTCCTTTCCTTCCCGCAGGAGTCGCCTATGAATTCAAATGAGAACAATGCTGGCGGGAGCAACTCCGGCACCAACGCCGAACGCCTGCAAAAGCGTTTGGCGCGTGCTGGCGTAGCTTCCCGCCGCGCCGCTGAAGAACTGATTACAGCTGGCAGGGTCACCGTGAACGGCGAGGTCGCCACGCTGGGCCGCACCGTGACCCCTGTAGATGAAGTGCGCGTAGACGGCAGTTTGGTGGAAACCGCCACCACTGAACGCGTCACCTTTATTCTGCACAAACCGTCCGGGTACGTCACCACGGCCCACGATGAATTGGGGCGGCACACCGTGATGGAAGCCATGCCCAACGTTCCCGGCCTGCACCCGGTGGGGCGGCTGGATATGGACAGCGAGGGTCTGCTGCTCCTCACCACCGATGGCGATCTGACCCTCACGTTGACCCACCCGCGTTACGGCCACGAAAAAGCCTACCGCGCCTGGACAGACGGCGAATATCCGCCCACCCAGGAGGAGCTTGACGGCCTGATCGAAGGAGTGCTGCTCGAAGACGGGGTTGCCAAAGCCATAGACGCTACCCCGGCCCGCGTGGGCGCGTTTGTGACCATCGGTGACGGGCGCAAAAGGCAGGTACGCCGCATGTTGGACGCCATCGGCCACCCAGTCGTCCGCCTGATGCGCTACCGAATCGGCGGCCTGTGGCTGGGCGACCTCGAACCCGGCGAATACCGCGAACTCAGTGAGCGCGAACTGTACAACCTTCAGAACCCAGACCGCGTGCCGCCCCATGTGCGCGAGCGGGACGAACGCGAAACGATGGGGCGTTGGGGGTAAGGTTGGGCGCACCGCGCCTGCCCTTCCTGCTACACTCGGCCACGCGGGGGAATGCGCGGTCGCGCCCTGACCTTAAGAGGGAAACTTCTTGGGGAAGGGGTGAGGAAAGTCCGGGCACCGCAGGGCAGGATGCCAGCTAACGGCTGGTCGGCGAGCAGAGCGCCTGCATGAGCGCCCAGAGCGTGCAGGAAGCGGCGAAGCTGAAGGACAGTGCCACAGAAACCAGACCGCCAATATTCTGCCGAAAAGGCTAAGGTCAGGGCGAAGACCGAATATTGGTCAGGGTGAAACGGTGCGGTAAGAGCGCACCAGATTCTGCGGAGACGCAGGGTGCTGGTAAACCCCATCCGGTGCAAGACCCGACAGTACGCGAGGAGCGGCCCGTTCCATTGACCGTCAGGATGGTCGCACGAGGCGTCTGGCAACAGCCGTCCCAGAGAGATGACCGCTAAGTCCGCAAGGGCGACACAGAACCCGGCTTACAGTTCCCCCGCACCACTTCCGCCACCTCAGATGTTTGGGGTGGCGGAAAGGATTTTGTGCAGTTGATTGATGAAAGAAGAGCGATCCGTCAAGGCCTTCCACGTCCAGTCGTAGCGCTTCCAGCGGATACCGACTCCACGCTTCGGCTCCTCACTTCAGCGCAAACGCTGCTGCATCCCGCCCCGGCAGGCTCAGATGTAAAAAGCCGCCGCTGACACTCACTTTGGCATCCTGTCCTGCGAAGAGACTGCGTGTGGCTGCCAAGTTCCCGACCGTCAACCCAAGCGCCGAAAGACGAATGGAATAGGACTGGCGGGCTTTGCCGTTGTGCCATGCGGCCAGCACCGGCTCGCCGTTCAGTTCGCGGGTAAACAGCAGCAAATCACTTTCCAGTTTGGGCGGCAAGGGCAACAACTTTTGCGCCCCCCGGCTCAGTGACGGATTGGCCTTGCGTGCAGCGATGGCGGCGCGGGCCACCTCGTAGACGCTGCGTTCAGCAGGTGTCCAGTCGGCCTCAAAGCGCATATCGCGGCGGTTGTCGGGGTCGGTGCCGCCGCGCATGGCGATCTCGGTGCCCTGCCAGATCACGGGCACGCCGCGCAGAGTCATCAGCGCACGCAGGCCGTATTTGGTGCGGGCCTGCCCATCGTCTTCAAAGAGGGTGCCGTTGGCAAAGCGCGGCACGTCATGATTATCCAGAAACAGCGCCACTTCGCCGGGACGCTGGAGTTCTTCGGCCCGCGCCACCACGCCCGCCACCCGGTCAAGCCCCTGACCACTCATAATGGCGTCGCGCATGGCGGCCTGAAGGCTGAACAGGAACAGGCTGTCGAATCCGGCCCGCTGCCACTCGGACACCGTGCCTGTATCGGCGTCGTACCATTCGCCCAATGTCCAGGTTCCGGCGGCGCGGTCACGGGCCAGCAGCGCATTCAGAAAGGGCCGCTCCACGTGCTTGATCGCGTCGTATCGGAAGGCGTCCACTCCCCGCTTCCGCCAGAAATCAGCAGCGTCGAACAGAACTTTTTGAACCTCTGGACTGGACTGCTTCAGGTCGGGCAGACCCGCCAACGCGCAGTCCACGTCTTTGTTGGTTGTGGCGGCGCACTCCGCTTCCCCGTTAAACCACGCGGGCTGCTGCTTGACCACGTCTGCCGCGTACCCGTAATGGTTGATGACCTGATCGAGGATCACGCGCATTCCGGCCTTCTGGGTGCCACTGATCAGGGTGTCGAAATCGCCCAGGGTGCCGAAATGGGGGTCTACATCCTGAAAGTTGGCGGGCCAGTAGCCGTGATAGGCCGCCGTCTCGAAGGAATTGCTGGCCTGCTGGCGATAAATCGGCGTCATCCACAGTGCCGTTGCGCCCAGATTTTGAATGTACGGCAGTTTGGCCGTCAGTCCGGGCAGGTCGCCGCCATGCCACGCACGCGGATTGGCGCGGTCTACGCCAGCGTTGTTGGCTGTATTGCCATCGGCAAAGCGGTCAGGCATGACCTGATAGACGATCTGCCCTTCAAAACTGGACGGAGCCGCAGCAGTTTGGGCACTGGCAGCGGAACCCAGCAACGCCGACAGCAAAAGTGTTTGCCGGACAACGTGAGATGACAGACCCGCGACAGGTCGCCATTCTGAACCCTGCTTGTCTAAACACTGCTTGAGCATAGGCTATGGTACCGCCTGCGCTGGAAAGCCAGAACGTTAGTCCTCCAGTCATCAATGAACAGCCAACAAAATGACCTGCCCCAATCAGGACAGGCCAAATGAAATAGTGTTGAAGGTTAGCGAACAGCAGTGATTCGCAGGGTGCGTGCGCCGAACTGAATGGCTTCGCTGCGGGTGCCCATCCATATGTCGAGGCTGTTGGTCTTGCGGGCGGCCATCGTGTCTTCGACAACGAAAACCCGGCCCCGCAGCATGTTGTTGTAACGCCCGCTCATGTCTTCGAGCATGATTTTGCTGCCGTAAGGAAAGGAGCGCAGCAGGTCGCGGCTGAGGGCGACCACGCCGGGGCGGGTGCGGGTGCCGGTGGCGGTGATAAACGGCGTGCTGTCGGTCTGGCCCGCGAGGCTGTTGTAGGCGGTAGCCCGCACGATAGCGGTGCGGCCTGTGCGAACGGGGGCAGCCTGAGCAAGGGGCGCAGAAACGGCGCGGACAGGGGCGACAGCGCGTGCAACAGGCGTAGCAGGGCGGGCCGGGGTAGCGCGGGTCACCTGAGCCACAGCAGCGGCCCGGTTCTGAGCAGCCGTTGGTTGGGCAGCAGTGGGGGCCGCAGCCGGACGAGGAGCAACTGCCTGAGCCGGAGCAGTCGCAGCTGGAGCCACGACAGTCAGCACATCTTTGACGGCGTCGGCGGCCAACTCGGGCGCAGGCAGGGCGGGCACGGCGGCAGCTACGCCAAGGGTCAACAGGGCAAAAGTGTGGATGAAACGATTAAGCATTTTAAGCATGGATTCTCCTGCGGGCGGGCACGGGGCGCGTCCGTGGTGGTTCTCGGCTTTTGGGACAGTCAGAGTGAGGGGTGTTGTTGCTACTGATGTTCTGGCTCTCGTTTGGCAAGGAATCGCCAGAGAGGCAGTCCCGTCAAACAAGCTCTGAGCAGATTGGCCACACCACAGTGCGGGCCAACCCGCTCTTTTCATGTATGAGCCTAATGGGATGGAATGGCAGCCTTATGAGATTATGGGTTTTATAAGCTCATATTTATGGAAAAAATCTTGTGATATTTTTGACAGACTGATGTGTTAAGACCGATAGACACGCATATATAATTATGAGATATATTCTAATCTACTCATTTAGTTTCTCATGATGAAGTTGGATGAGGGTGCGCCCGAATCCCTATTTGGGTGTGAGAAGCTCGACATTTAGGTCAGAGTGCCTCTTATACCCCCTATTTAGGTGTAAATAAACTGTTCCGGCATGAGGTACGGAGTGACCCAACGTTCAGGTCACTCCGCTCTCTCACAGTTCACATATTTTATATTTGATGGGCCAGCCGAGTGCTGACTTGCTTACTCTTGCTTTATTGTTCCGGCTTCTTTTCGGGCACAGTGGGAGCCGCTGCCCACTCGGAGAGCGTGCCAGCCGCCAATTCGCGATAGATCGGCGCAGCCAACTGTGAGCCGTGATGGTCAATTTTTGCCCCGTGAACCACAACGGCCACCGTGACGCGGGGAGCGTCGGCAGGAAAGAATCCCGCAAATACACTGTCGTAGACACTGTTGGAGTACTTCCCGTCTACGACGACTTGAGCCGTACCCGTTTTGCCTCCCAGCGCATATCCCTTGATGCCCGCTGCATGGAAGATGCCGTCCTCGATCACGGCTTGTAGCAGGCCACGCATGGTCTTGGCGGTTTCCGGGCGCAGCACTTCACGCCGCTCGCCCGCGCCAGAGCCTTCGACCAATCGGGGCGACACGTACAGTCCATCGTTCGCCAGCACATTGAAGGCGGCGGCCAGTTGCAGGGTCGTGCTGCTCATACCCTGCCCGAAGGCGTTGGTGGCCCGCACCAGATCATCCCAGTTGCGCAGGGGTTGCAGGCGGCCTGTGGCCGTGGACACCACCGGAATAGACACATCCTGCCCAAAGCCGTACTGTCCCAAATAGTTGCGTAAATCGGCTGCTGGAAAATGCTCGACGATGTGGCTCATCCCTACGTTGCTGCTGTAGCGCAACACCTGTTTGGTGGTCAGCTGGGTAGGATGGTCTACCGCGTCACCGATGGTGCTGCCCCAGCGTCCGCCCACATAGCGGCGCATAGGCGTGTCATAAACAGTGCCGGGGGTGGTGTGGCCTTCGTTCAGCGCGGCCCCCACCACCAGGCCCTTAATGGTCGAACCCGGCTCGAAGACATCCAGAAACGGGCGGTTGCGGCGGGCATCGGGGCTAAAGGTGCGCCAATCGTTGGGGTTGAAGGCGGGGTAACTTGCCGCTGCCAGTACCCGGCCCGTGCGGGTTTCTATGACCACCACGGAACCGTATTCGGCCTGATGCTTCTTGACGCCTTTTGCCAGCGCGGCCTCGGCATTGGCCTGCGTGCGGGGATCAAGCGTGAGCTTCAGGGTTTCTCCGGCTTCCAGGGAACGGTTGTAGGCGGCTTCCAGGCCCTCCAGCCCTTCCGTGCTGCCCATCATGCCCACGACTTGCCCGGCTAGCGTTCCCTGCGGATACACCCGTTTGCCGCCCACGCTGCGGGCCAGCACCGACCCATCGGCAGCCACGATTGCCCCGCGAGACTGCACCACCGTGCGCCGGATGCCCTGTGGCAGCCCCCATTCCAGTTGGGCATAAGCCCACACCAACAGGGTGAACATGGCGAGCGCGAGCACCTGCATCACACGGGAGCGGTTGTGAATCTTTACTTCCACTGTGTTCTCACCTCCAAACGGGGCTGTAGGGCGGGGGCCGGACTGACGCTCGTATTACCGCTGGAATCGGGCGGCGATGAGGGCAGGTCGGCGGGTAAGGGCAGGAGGGGGATATCGGCGGAGACTTTGGGTTCTGCCTCTGCAAAGCGGCGCATGCCCTGTGTAAAGGCCCACTCGCGGATGCGTTGGGGCGTGGTCAACGCCTGCACCCGAATTTCCAGGTCGTCGCGCAGGGTCAGGAGTTCGGCCTCACGCTCTGCGGCGGCCCGGAGTTGCACCCTCACATCCTGAGTGGCGTAGCGCACGCCGACCAGCACCAGCGCCAGCAGCACATAAATCAGTACGTAGCGCATGGCGCGGCCCCGCCAGGTGGCGGCACTGGTGTCCATCGTCAGGCGGGCGATCACGCTTCACCTACAAAACTGGCCTTTTTCTCGGCGGCCCGGAGTTTGGCGCTGCGGGCACGCGGATTGCTGGCCTGCTCCGCTTCGTCGGCAACCACGGGGCGCTTGGTCAGGGGCGTCAGGCTGTGGTCGCCCAGCACAAACCGCTTCACGATCCGGTCTTCCAGCGAATGAAAGCTGATGACGGCCAACCGTCCGCCGGGAGCCAGCAACCCGGACGCCGCACTCAGGCCGTCGCGCAGGGCACCGAGTTCATCGTTGACGTGAATCCGCAACGCCTGAAAGGTTCGCCGCGCCGGATGAATGCCTTTGCTGAAGCCCGGATAGGCCCGCTTGATAATTTCGGCCAAACGCACGGTGCTTTCTATCGGAGCCTGCTCGCGGGCGTACACGATGCCGCGTGCGATCCGGCGCGACAACCGGTCTTCTCCGTATTCGTAGATGATCGAGGCCAATTCCGCCTCCTCGTAGCCGTTCACCACATCGTAGGCACTTTCCCCTGACTGGCTCATCCGCATGTCCAGCGGAGCGTCGGTGTGGTAGGAAAAGCCGCGCCCGCCATCGTCGAGTTGAAAGGAACTGACGCCGATATCCAGCAGCACGCCGTCTACCTGCGTGACGCCCGCATCTGCCAGCAGCGCCGCCATATCGCGGTAATTGCCTTCCAGCACGGTCAGGCCCGGCAGTCCAGCCTCTCTGGCCCGCTGGAGGGCAAAAGGGTCTTGGTCTATGCCGTACACCGCCGCGCCTGCCTCCAGCAGCAGCCGGGTGTGACCCGCGCCGCCCAGCGTGCCGTCTATGTACACCTTGCCGGGCGCAGGAGAAAGGGCTGCCACCACTTCAGCAGCCAGCACAGGCACATGCGAGAACACGCCTTCTAGGTCGTCTTGAAAGTCTTCAGGTTGGGAGAGGGCGGATTCGGTGGGGGCAGATTCGGGAAGCTCAGGGATCAGGTCAGGTTCAGTCATGGGGTACGTCAGGGGGGTTAGAACTCAAATCAAGCAGTGTCAAATCGAGCATTTTCACGCCACAAAGTTGGCGAGCAATTCGGGGTTGGGGGGATTGTCCTGCACGGCAATGATGGCGGCTTCCCAGCGGGCCGGATTCCAGAGTTCCAGTCTGCCGGGTGCGCCTGCCACGATCACGTCGTTTTCCAGGGCGGCAAAAGACCGCAGCGTTTGAGGCACGGACACGCGGCTTTGATTGTCCAGCCGGGCTTTGTTCGCGCCAGAGTAAAAAAAGCGCACGAACGAACGCGATCCGGCGTCGGTGAGGGGTAAGTTTTCCAGTTGTTCTTCGACACGCCGCCAACTCGCCAGCGGAAACACGTACAGGCAGCCTTCCATGCCGCGCGTCAGGATCATGCCGTCCTCAACGAAATCGCGGAACGTGGGCGGCAACACCACACGGCCTTTATCGTCGATTGTGTACGGATATTCTCCAAACGGCACGCAGACTCCTTCCTACACGGCTTCCCGGAGCTTGGGGCAACGGGGCCAAAACAGCGGATGAATGGTTGTGTGGGCAGTAAACAGGGGCAAACAGGGTGCGCTGAGGTCTTTTCCCACTCGCCGCCCTATCGAGCCTTGGCAAATAGAGGCCACAAAGCAACCAGAAACGTGCATGGAGTGCAATTTCAGGCTGATGCCGGGAGTGTAACAGGCATCTCCATGAATTTCCACAGATTCCCACCATTTCCCCCATTTTCCCACCCAAGCCCCCCCACTTTCCCACTCTGGCCCGAAAATGGGACACGCTGCCAGACTTTTTCCCGCTACTTTGGAACCATGTCAGCCCCACGCTCTCCACGTATGGACACTCCCACTGTCGGTTCTTCGCGCATAGACGCACTCTTGACTGGTTTGCTGCTGGCCGCACTGGGCGTGGCCCTCGGCGCGTTCGGCGCACACGCACTCAAGGCACGTTTAGACTCGGCCATGCTCGCCAACTTCGAAACAGGTGTGCGTTACCAGATGTACGCGGCCCTGGCCCTGATCGCGCTGGGGTCGCAGTCAGGTGACATTCAGTTGCGGCTCCGGCGTGCGCCCGCGCTGCTGCTGGCCGGAGCCGTTATCTTTAGTGGCACTGTGTACGTGCTGGCACTGACCGGACAGCGTTAGCTGGGGGCTATAACCCCGATTGGCGGAGCGTTGCTGATCGCGGGGTTTGTGGTGGCGGCCCTAGAAGCGGGGAGAGGCCCAGCGTAACTGCCGAGTGCTGGGTGGGAAAAGCGTGGCTGCTTTCTCTGACTGCCGCCGAGCTTGAATCCGGCGTGGGGATGGAGAGTAGAACTGACGCCCACAAGGACGCCAGTTCCAGTTTTCTAAATAAATTGCGCCGAAAGGCTCAGACCTGTTTCCTGCCGTTACGCCCGTAAAGCAGGCGGGTCGGGCAGCAAGTACGTGGCTTGGGGCTTCCAACGGCCCTGCGCCCTGTTACGCGGTATTGGTTGCTCGCCCTTGCCAAAATGAACCATCCGAAATCTCCAACGTTTGAAATGCAGTTCGCCCGCTTCGGCGTAGACCAGTTGCACATCCACATTCGCGGCGGCTGGGTCGGTGTCGGCGGCGGCCAGTACCACAAAGGTCTGCAAGGTTCGCACGCGGTAGGTCTGGCGCACCTGGCCCACCGGTTGTTTTTTCAGCGGCGTGCCCTGCTTGGGCAGCAGGCGCGACATTTCGTTGTACGCCCCGGCCTGCCAGAGCGTCAGGAATTCGGTGACGGCTTGCTGGGGGGTATGGGTCTTCATGACGCAGCATGGCACATGGCCGGGGCCGCCGCCCTACTGCAAGTGGCTTAATCCAATTGGGGGTGGGCCAATTGGGGTGGGTGCAGTCAGCCACATGACTTTGAAGCCGCCTCCTTGTTGCCTACAGCCAACATTTCAGCCCGCCCGTGCGTCCTCCGTCTGCTTGATGCTGAGTACCCGGCTCGCGCCACTCGCGTCGGTGGTCACGCCCCAGAGCGCCTGCGCCACTTCCATTGTTGCCTTCTGGTGGGTCACCAACAAAAACTGTGCGCCCCGTTCGGCAAACAGCTTCAGAAAGGCGGTGAAGCGGCGGATATTGGCCTCGTCCAGTGGCGCGTCTACCTCGTCCAGCACGGCCAAAGGCAGGCCCCCCATGTGGCCTTCTCCGCCTGCATGGTTCAGCGCGAACAGAAATCCCAGCCCCGCCATCGTGCGTTCTCCGGCGCTCAGCAGGGTCATGGAGCGGGTGCGCTTGCCCTTCGGCTGCACGGCCAAACGCAGGCCCACCAAGCGCCCGGCCTCGTTGCGTTCGGGTTCCAGTTCGCCTATACCGCCCAGCAACTCGGTGGAATACTCGCGGAAGGCGGTGTTTACACGGTCAAAAGCAGCTCGGGTGGCCGCGTTTTCCAGTTCTTCCAGTTCCGAGAGGTGGGCACGCAGTTCAGCGCTGGCAGTTTCGGCGTCGTGTAGTTCGGCCCGCAGGCGTTCCAGTTCCGCCGATTCGTCGGCATGGTCGGCCTCGGCGCGGGCGTTAATTGGCCCCAATCCGGTCAGTTCGGCGCGGGCGCGGGCCAGTTCTGCCGTCCACTCGCGGGGCGTGCCGGGGGGCGAGCAGCCATCGGGCAGGGGTTCGAGGCTGCCCTCGCGCCGCGCCATCAGTACACGCAGGTCGTCCAGACGGGTTCGCACCCGGTTCTGCTCGGCAATCAGGTTGGCATAGGCCAGGGCGGCAGCTTCACGGGCGGCCTCGGCGCGGGCCAATTCGCACTCATCCAGCGTGCCCAGCGCGGCTTCGCGGCGGCCCACCTCGGCAGCGGCGGCCAGCAGGTGCCCTTCCTGGGTGCGGGCGGCCTCGGCATTGGCGTGCAGGCGGGCGGCGAGGTCGGCAGCGCGGGAGGTGGCCGCGTGGTAGGCCCGCCAAGCGGCGTCCAGTTCGCGGGCCAGGGCGAGGGCTTCCAGAGCCTCGCGTTCGGCGGCCCGGCCCGTTTCGGCAGCATGCCGGGCGGCGTGTAGGTCGGCTTCCAGCGCGTTGGGGTCGGTGGTGGGAATCGGTGGGGGAGAGGTCGGCAGGCCCAGTGGCGGCGCTAAGCGGCCCATCAGTCGGTCTCGGTGGGTGGTCAGGCTGCGGATTTGCGCGTCCGACTCCGTCACGCGGCGTTCGGTTGCCCTTTCTTCCTGCACGGCGGCTTCACGGGCCTGCTGCAATTCGGCGTGCGGCGCGGCGCTGGCCTCCAGTCCGGTCTTGACCCGCCCCAGTTCGGCCTCCAGCTTGCCTCCCACCCGGTCGGCGTCCTCCAACTCTGCGTCCAGCTCCTGAAACCGTCTCTGATCGGTCAGCACGCCCGTGCCCGTATCGCGCAGGCGGCCCCCCGTAATCGCCCCGCCGGGTTCCACCACCTCGCCCTCCAACGTGACCAGGCGGGGGCGACTTTGGTGCGTGCGGGCAATTCTGTTGGCGTCACGCAGGGTGTCCACGATCAGGGTATCGGCCAGAATTGCCTCACCCACCAGTGGCGGATCGGTGGGGCACAGGTCGGCCAAGTTGCCCCGCACGCCCGCTTCCCGCAGCAGGGCGGCGTCCCGGCGCGGGCGGGCACGGATCAGATCCAGCGGCAAAAAGGTGGCCCGGCCCCCACTGCGCTTCAGTTCCTCGATGATCTCGCGGGCATCTTCGCCCCGGTTCACCACGATCTGCTCCAGCCGCCGCCCCAGCGCCGCGCCCAACGCCACCTCATATTCGGCGGGCACAGTCAGCAGGTCGGCCACCGATCCCACGATGCCGGGATGATCGAGCCGCAGGGCATTGCGTGCGCCCTCGCCGTAGCGGGCGTAGCTGTTCAGCGTGTGCTCCAGCCGCTCGCGCTCACGGCGCAGGGGCGCGACGCTGGCCTTCACGCGCCCCAGTTCGGCCTCCAGATGGCGGGCATGGTTCTGGGCTTCGGCCCGTGTTGCGGCCAACTGGGAAAAAGCAGTTTCGGCGTGCTGGCGGGCAAACGTCGCGGTGCTGAGGCGTTCTGATGCCGCTGCCAACGCTTCCTGTGCGGTTTCCAGATTCCCCTCGGCCCGTTCCAATTCGGCCCGCAAGGTTCCGGCACTCGCATCGGCGCGGGCGGCAGTTTCGGCGGCCTGAGCAGCGGCGGCGCGGGCGCGGGTCAGGTCGGTATCCAGTGTGCGGGCGCGGCGTTCGGCGGCTTCGGCCTCGGCGCGGGCGGTGGCGGCAACGGCGGTCAGGGCGGCCAGATCGGGGGCAGTTTCGGCGGGCGGGGTGCTGGGCAGGCTGGCGCGTTCGGCGGTCAGTCCATCGGCCTCGGTTTGAAGGTGGGCGCGGTAGCGTTCGGCCTGCGTGTGGGCGTCGCGGGCGGCCCGTAGTGCGTCCAGCGCCCCGGCAAAAGCGTCCCGGCAGGCGCGGGCGGCCTGGGCGGCTTCGCGGGCCGTTTCTACCCTTGCGGCGGCAGTTTGCACTTCGGCGGCCAGGGCAGTACTGCGGGCCTCGGCAACGGCGGCATCGGTGCTGGCCGCCGCGATTTCGCGCCGCAGGGCGTCTTGCCGCTCACGCCTCACGGCGTCTTCCAGCGTCAGCAGGCGCAGGCTCAGGGCGCGGTGGGTGCGGGCCTCCTCGGCGGCGCGGCTCAGGCGGTTCAGGGCAGTTTCGCGCTCGTTCAGCAGCAGGCGCAGGCGCTCCAGGTGCGTGTCGGCCTCGCGCAGTCGGCCTTCCGTTTCCTGCCGCGCCGTCACGGCCCGCGACAGGCCCGCCGCTTCCTGCACGTAGCCCAGCAGCGTCCGGCCCTCGGCCTGCACCACCCCGCTCACCTCGCCCTGCCCGATCACCGCGAGGCCCCCCGGCCCCAGGCCCGTGCCCCGCAATGCGGCCTGAATGTCGCGGGCACGCACGGGTCGGCCCTGCAAATCCTGCTCGCCCGTCCCGTCGCGGTACACCCGGCGCAGCAGGTTCACTCGGCCCTCGGGCGTGTGCAGTTCCAGCCCCACTTCGGCCAGTCCCAGTGGAGCCTTGCCGCCGCTGCCGTGAAAAATCAGTTCGCTGCCCCGCCCCGCCCGCAGTTCCCGCGCCCTCGCTCCGTGGGTGGCCCAGCGAATCGCCTCTACCACGTTGCTTTTGCCACTGCCATTTGGCCCGATGACCGCCGAGACTCCCGGCCCAAACTCCAGCCGTGTGCGGTCTGCAAACGACTTGAACCCTTGCAAGGTGATGGCCTGCAAGATGTGCGGTGGGGTGGGGGATCGGGTCATCGGTGAGGGTGGTGGGAGGCGCGTGGGATGGGGGGTTTGGGGCGTCAGGCTAAGGGTGGAAGGACGGTTAAGGACAAGCCTTGTGCCTATCAGAACTTAAGCCCCACAGCCAATTCTTACTGATCCGCGCAGTCCTGCCGCGTGAACGCCTCACGCAGATCGAGGTGGCCCAGCGTGTCCACGTCCTGACCATTCACCAAAAAGGTCACGTCCTCGCCCCGTGTCTCCAGCAGAGTGCGGGTCATGGTGCAGAGCAAAATGCGTTCGCCGCTGCTGCCGTACTTCAGGTTTTGGTAGGCGCTGGGCAGGTCTACGAAATAATGAGCGCCGCGAATATAGACGCGGGGAGCCGCCGTGCCTTTGGGAACCACAGCCAGGTTGCCTGCCGCGCTCGGCCCGCTGGCCCACACGTTCAGCGCCGCCTGCGCCAGTGCGCCGGGATTTTCCTGCGTGACGATGACGGTGCGGGTCTCGGCCTTCATGTTCTGCACCTGCGCGTCGCTGTAGTACACCTTGACTTTCACGTCGCGCTGCTGGGCCAATTGCAATTTCGGCGCGTCGGGCTTGGCGGGCGGCTTCTGTACCGTTTGGTAGGCCATATAAGCCGCCGCCAGCAGCAGCAACGTCACCACATTGAACAGAGAAAACAGACGTTTGATGGCGTTCACTGGGCCGCTCCCTGTGTTGAAGCTGCCGCGCCCAACTGACTGGCATTGTTGGCCCGGGCCGTCAGGTAGGTTGCCACGCTGCGGGCAAGCGCCACACCCATCGCCTGCAAGCGGGCTTCGGTGCCCAGGTTGGCACGGTCGGCGGCGTTGCCTGTCCAGCCGAGTTCCAGCAGCAGGGCGGCCTGCGGAGCCTCACCCAGCGTCAGCATGCGCGACACGCTGTCTTGTTTGGCAGTGACGCCGCCGCCGCGCAGTTCGCCGCGCAGGAGTTCGCTGAGCCGTCGGCTGCCGCCCGAACCGCCCACGACCAGCGTTCCATACGGCGGCGTGGTTCCGGCCCGCAAGGTATTCACGATTTGGGTGCTGGCCCGCCCCGTCTGCTCGTATACGGTCACGCCGCCGCGCCCTGTACCGGGAAAACGTCCCAGATCGAGGGCCAGAAACACGTCGCTCTGGCGGGCCAGCGTCAGCTTTTCATTCAGGCCAAGGGCGCTGCCAGCTTCACGCGTCAACTTCACTTGCCAGCCTGCCTTTGCCAGCAATTCGGCGGCGCGGCGGGCCACATCCAGCGTCACGTCGCGGCCCAGGCCGTCTACACGGGCGGGGTCGAGCACGATCAGGGGCCGCGAAATCCGGTCAAGCAGGGCCACCGTATTCCGGGGAATACCCGGCCCGGCGTCGATAACGACCCTTGCCCCGCCGGGCCTGACCACGCGGTACACGCGGTAGCCGCTGCCGGAGGGCAAGGGAAAACTCAGCACCAGATTGTTGCCCTGAGCTTTGACTTCGGCGTTGGGGATGAACGCGCCCCGTGTGGTGTAGCGCCTCGCCTCTCCTTTTAGTCCACTCAGCGTGATTTGCACGGTGGTGCCGCGCAGTTCGTCCTTAAAGGCCACGTCGCGCGTCAGGTCAAGCACCAGGCGGTCTGAATCCTTCCCGGCGCGGCTGCTGACCCCCTGCAAATTGGGAGCGGCTACCCGGAAGTTGCCGAGTTCGTAACTGGCCCCCAGTCCCCTTGCCAGCGTGTCCAGCGGCAGATACAGGTTTCCGTTGACCAGGGTTGCCGTGCGCCCCGTGACCCGTTCGGTGTCCAGTTGTACGGTATTGAAGGCGGTGGTGGCCCGCTGGTTGTCCTCGTCTATAGGCAGCAGCAACGTATGGCCGTAGCCTTCCACCCGCACGATGCTGCCGTCCTGTTCGATGTTCAGCAGGCGGCTCAGCACTTCGCGGCTGGCATATTCGGCGCCGTACAGCCCGATGCTCTGTACCTGTGCTCCAGCCAGATTCAGCCGCGTGAGGGCCACCTGCGCCCCTGCGATGCCTGCACAAAGGAGAGCCGCCGACAGCAACAAGGGCCGCCAACGCTTCGGGACAATAGAAGGGCTCACAGGCTCCGCAGTTCCCGGCGCACTGTCTTTTCGGCCTCGGCGCGCCGCTTGTCGTGCAGCTGTTTGCCGCGTGCCAGCGCCAGTTCGACCTTAAAGACCCGGCCTTTGGCGTACAGGCGCGTCGGTACCAGCGTCAGGCCTTTTTGCTCCAGCTGCTTTTTGAGTTTCATGATTTCCTGGCGGTGCAGCAGCAGGCGGCGGGTACGGCGGGGTTCGTGGTTGTTGTAGGTCGCCTGCGTGTATACCGGAATGTACAGCCCTTCCAGTTCTACATTTCCAAGGGTCAGGCGAGCAAAGGCGTCGCGGAAATCTACTCCGCCCGCCCTGATGCTTTTGACCTCGCTTCCGGTCAGACTGATGCCCGCCTCGAAGCGCTCCAGCAACTCGTATTCGTAATGAGCGCGGCGATTCGTGTACACGCCGGGCATTCTAGCAGGGCCAACATGAATTCCGGTGGGGTAGGCGGTGAGGGGTCGCTGGGGAGTGGAAAAGACGGAGTGGCTGCGCAATCTGCGCTTTTATTCCCAGGCTGAGGGGATTTTATCTGATCGAAGCAAAGACGGAATTTGAACAAAAAGCCCGCTCTGTGCCGGGCCAATCGGTTCCGGTGCAGAGCGGGTAAAGTGGGAGGCTTACTTCTTGGGCGGACGGCTGGGGCGCACTTCGACTTTGCTGGGCAGCGTGCGCACGGGCATGTTCAGCAGGTCAACCGTGAGCTGTGCAATGTCTTCGGGCTGGATTTTCCAGGCGTCTTTCTGGTCGTCGGGGGTATGGCCTGCAAAATGCGTGGCGACGCTGCCGGGCATGATCTGCGTCACCTTGATGCCGTGTTCGCGCAAATCCAGCGTCAGCACTTCCGACAGCCCGTTCAGGCCGAATTTGCTGGCATTGTAGGCTCCACCGCCTGCGAAGGGGTTTTTGCCTGCCAGGCTGGACAGCGTAAATATGTAGCCGCCGCGCACCTTCAGGGCCGGAATTCCTGCCTTGATAGTATAGAACGCGCCGCTGAGATTGGTGTCGATCACGTCCTGCCACTCTTCGATGCTCAGGTCGGCAATGTTGCCAAAGTGGCCTACGCCTGCATTCACGAACAGCACGTCCAGGCCGCCAAACGCCGCCACATGCGCCTCTATTTCACGCACGAGGGCGGCGGGGTCTTTGACGTCACACACCACGCCACGTGCGCCAGAGCCGACAGTGGCGGCGGCAGCTTCCACTTCATCGGCCTTGCGGCTGGTCAGGGTGACGCCGTAGCCTTGCGCGGCCAAAGCGTGCGCCACCGCCAGACCAATGCCTTTGCTGGCTCCTGTAATGAAGGCGCTCTTTTGAAAATTGGATTGAGGACTGGGGGTTTGGGTCATGTCGGAACGCTAACACGCTGGGCGTGGGAGTCTGAACAATTGACCTAAAGCAGTGTTAAAGAGGTTGGCAGCACTAGAGATAGTGTCCTACGTATGGCCATTAATTCACCGCTCAGGGCAACTGCTTAGCAACTGTGTCGTACATGTAGTTCACGAATTCCGAGCGTTTTTGCAACAAGATACTAATGCCAAAATCTTCGCGTGCCGACATTTTTTGGCCGTTCGGCAGTTCGAAGTCTAGGCGCCCGCCGAGTTTGGCCCAGGGCACGAGGCTCCGGGGAGCAATAAAGGTGGGCGTGACGCGAATTGCGCCGGGGGTGGCCGCGTCGGTGGCGATCTTGGCGGCGGGGTAGCGGCGGCTGATTGCGCCTGCCGAGTCGCGTTTCATGGCTTCTAAAATGCTCTTGCGCTGGTCGGCTCCCACCAGGTTGATGTTGCCTTCTACGCGGGGTTCCAGGATCACGTAGGTGGCCGATGACAGTCCGGTATTGCTCCAGGTCGGGGCGGAAACGGGCGTCACTGCACTGGCCGTTCCCAACGTCAGGGCGGCCAGGAGGGTGCGGGACAAAATCGGGGTCTTCATGCCCTCACTTCATCACAGCTTGTCTGACTCACTGTGAACTGGGCGTGAGGGTGGGGGCCGGGCGCATCAGGCTCGGGCGAAAAAAAGGGGTCAACCTGCCAGAAAGTTGCGTTTGATACAGCTCAAAGCAGCAGTCACCAACAGACGCCTGATTCATATTTTTCCTCACCTTTGCCGCTGGCGTTGGGCGGGCTAAACTAGGCCATGCAGGAATTGCTGGACATCATGCGCCGCTTGCGTGCCCCGGACGGCTGCCCGTGGGATAGGGAACAGACCCACGAAACGCTGCGGCCCTACTTGCTGGAAGAAGCTGCCGAGGCCGCCGACGCTGTGGCTTCCGGCAACCGCCTGGAGCTGGCGGGCGAGTTGGGCGACGTGCTGCTGCAAGTGGCCTTCCACTCGGTCATTGCCGAAGAAGAAGGCACCTTTGCTTACGGCGACGTGGAGCGCAGCATCGTAGACAAGTTGGTGCGCCGTCATCCGCATGTTTTTGGCGACGTGACGGCAGACACGAGTGCAGAAGTGGTGACCAACTGGCAGGCCATCAAAACCGCCGAACAGGGGGGCAAACCCCGCAGTGCCGCCGAACGGGTGCCCGCCGCATTGGGCGCACTGGCCCGTGAAACGCAGGCGCAGAAGTTGGCCGGACGCCCCAGGCCCGCTGACGGCGCTGGACGCGTGGAGGCAGTGTCGGCCATTCAAACTGCGCCCCCTACCGAGGCAGGCGTGGCCGAAGCGTTGGCCGCAGTGGTGGCGTGGGCGCGTGGACTGGGAATTGACCCGGAAATGGCCCTGCGTACCCGCACACACGCAGCGTTGGCGGCGCTGCCTGACCCTATACCTGACAACACTGCGCCTAACAACACTGCGCCTAACAACACTGTGCGTGACAACGCCGTACCTGACACGGCGTGACCCGACCCGATCCGCTGGATGCGTTGCAGCACGACCCCTGGGCGGTGTGGTTGGGGGGCCGCAGCCGGCAACCGCTGGAGTTGCCACAGTACCGCCGCGCGGCCGTGCTGGTGGCCCTGACCCGCGAACCCGACCCCCGTGTGCTGCTCACGGTGCGCTCTGCCGAATTGCCCACCCATAAGGGCCAGATCGCTTTTCCGGGCGGCAGTCTCGAACCCGGCGAAACGCCTATTCAGGCCGCCCTGCGAGAAGCCGACGAGGAAGTGGGCCTGGCCGCCCATCTGCCAGAAGTCCTGGGTGAACTCGACGACGTGTTTACGCCTGTCGGCTTTCACGTGACGCCCGTGCTGGCCCGCGTTCCGGCACTGCTTGACCTGACGCCGACTGCTGAAGTGGCCCAGATTCTCTTGCCGACAGTGGCCGAACTCCGTGCCCTGACCGTATCGCGCGAAATTCGCACTCTGCCAGACGGAACCCCTGTGACCCTCTACCGCTATCCCTGGCAGGGCCACGACATCTGGGGTATGACGGCCCGGATTTTGCACGATTTGCTGACGCAGGGGCCGAAGCCTTGAGTGCCTGGGCGGCAGCCGGACGGAGAAGAGGCGTCTAAGGGGCTTTGTCTAAGGGTCAGGGATCGAAGGGTCTGAGAACAGGTTCCAGGTCACACGAAAGCGGTTTCCCTCGCCCACACCACAAAAAAGCCCCCCACCCGAAGGCAAGGAGCTTTTTGTGTACCGCTGGATTTAGCGGGTAGGGTTGATGGTGATCTGGCCGTTTTGCTGCACGTTGTAGGTGTTGATGAAGGTGTTGTAACCGGGGGCGATCACGACGATTTCACGTCCACCACGGGCCACGCTCACGTTCAAGCCGCCGTTCTGGATGGTGCCTGCCTGACGGCCATCCACGAAGACCAGCGCGCCGTTGACATTGCTGCGGATGGCGATGGTGAACTGGTTGACGGGCGTGGGGGCGGGGGCGATGACCTGAGCAAACTCGACGTTCAGGTTGGTGGTGCTGCCTGCACGGATAGCGACGGTGGTGGTGTAGTCGCGGAAGCCGGGGGCCTGTACACGCACAGGGTAGCTGCCGGGGCGCAGGTTGCTGAAGGTGGTGTTGCCCGTGCCGAGGTTCTGTCCGTTCAGGATCACGGTGCTGCCCGACACGTTGGTGCCCACGAACAGGCTGCCGGTCTGGATGGGCGTCTGGCCGATGACGTTGAAGAACGCGGTGTCGCTGACCCAGCTGTTCTGGGGCAAGGGGTTGACCACGATGCTGAGCGCCTGTGCCAAACGGTCTTGACCCTTAGCGGCTACCGTTGCGAACTGGTCTTGCTGGGTCTTGAAGGAGCTGATCTGGTTCAGGTCGAGGGGGGTCAGGCTGGCGAGTGCCAGAACCTTGTTCAGACCGATGGGGCCGTCAACGCTGAAGGTGAAGTTGTCGCCAGCAGCGGGGAAAACGCGGGTGGTGTTGGCCTTGACCAACGCTTCGTTACCCGAAATGCGGTTGGGCAGAATCTGGGTTACGTCGCCGCTGGAATCGATGTTGAAGAGGTACACGTAAGCGTCACGGTTGACGCTGGTGCTGATGCGGATCGCTTCGTTCACACGGTAGTTGGGGCTGGCGTTGCCGCTCTGATCCTTGTCTACGCGCACGCTGACGCTGAGGTCAGGCTGCGTGGGGTTCACGATAATGCTCTGTGCGCTGATCTTGGGGGCGGCGGCGGCAATACTCAGCAGCAACGCGGCGGGAATCATCAACAGTTTTTTCATGGGTGGTACCTCCGAGAAGCAGATTAGTGGCCCCCGGTTGACGCCCCATGAGCAACCCCGACCTTAACGTTAATAGTGCTTCAGGCCACCGTCAGGAAGATAACTGGAGCCTGACGCACAGGTCACTTTTGATAGATTTTCAGCGAATAATCCGCGCTGGTTCGACGTTTGCGGCTCGCCGCGCCGGAATCAGGGCCGCCAGCATCGTGGTGCCCAGACCTACCGCATTCACCCACAGCAGGTCGGTCAGGCGCACTTCTACAGGCAACGCCGTTATAAAATACAGGTCGCCTGGCAGCTGAAAAGGCCGCACCGTAAAGTAAGCGCTGATAGCGAGGCCCAGCAGGTTCCCCAGCACCAGACCGCTAAATCCCAGTACCAGACCTTCCAGGACAAATACGCGGGTAATCAGTTTTCGCGTGGCTCCGATGGCCCGCAGAATGGCAATTTCCTGCGTTTTCTCGAACACCGCCAGTGTCAGGACATTGGCAATCCCAAAGGCTGCGACGATCACGATCAGAAACACCACGAAGGCGATGACCCGTTTTTGCAGCGCCAATTGGTCGAGTAGCGTGCCATACAGGTTTTGCCAGGGCAGCGCCGAGTAGGGCAGCGTGCGCGTGATAGCCGAACCGACAGCGGGCGCGGTGGCCGGGTCGCGCAGCCGAAGCTGATAGCCCGTGATATTGGGGGTTTGTTGCAGGGCTTGCAGCGTGCCCAGATTGGTAAAGGCGTAGGCACTGTCGATCAGATAATTACCTGTGCTAAACACGCCTTTTACCCTCAGGATGGCGCGGCGCTGGGTGCTGTTCAGCAACCTAACTTCATCGCCCGCAAAGGCCCCCACGCTGCGGGCCAACGACGCGCCCAGCATCACCTCTCCGTCTTTCAGGCCCGCCAACAGTTCACCCTCCTCCGGTTGAAGTTGAAGCACCTGCGCCGCCGACGCCTGCACGCCAAACAGGGTGGCAAAATCCACGCCTGCGCTGCGGCCTCCGCTGGCCGGGCGGGTCAGCAGGCCTTTATCAGCCAGAAAGGGGGTTACTGCCGTCACTTCCTTGTTGGCGGCTATCGTTTTTTCCAGTGCCGGATCACGCGTTTGGGGCGTAAACGACGTGATGCTGAGGTGGGGACTGGCCCGCAACGTCGCATCTATCAGCGAGCGCGTGAAGCCGTTGGTCAGACTCAGGGCCGCAATCAGTACCATCACGCCCACCGCGATCCCCAGAATAGTCAGCACATTTTGGGTGCGCCGCCGTGACAGGTGCGCCCGCGCCAGCGTCCACGCCAGATCGGGCACGCGGGCGCGGGTGGTCGGGGCAGGGGAGATGGTGGGTGTCTGATCGGCAGCGGGCATGAAGCTAGAGCTTATAGGGAATTGCGATGATTCGCGAGAATCTTCCGGGCGGACTGGTAAAGCTGCGCAGCAGAGCGAGTGGCAAACAGTACGTGGTGGCGGCAATGGACGACCCTATCGGTGCTGTTACGGATGTTCGGGAATCAGAGCAAGTCCGTAGTACACGGGGCAGATTGGGAAGGGTTATCCCTGACCGTGAGGTTGCTGCCGGATATGCAGCCACACAATGTAACCTTTGCACGTAAGATCAAAGTCAGTTATGCGACTTAACAGACTGTTCTTGCTGGCGCCCTTCCTCACCGCTTGCGGCCTGATCTCCCTGCCAGAACAGACCGGGAATGATTTTCATGTCATCAATGAACTTGGCCCTCTCCAGGCGTCTCAAGTCGCTTACCTGAACTCAAATCAACTGGAATATCTCAATATTCCCAAGCTCTCTTACCGGGACGTGACTTTCGAGGCCGCAGCCACTTATCGGGGCGGATCAACACAGTTGCGCGTGCAGTTATTTGCACTTAACCGCAGTTCTAACTGCCCTTTTGTAGAGGCGAAGCAGGAGGGCTACGGGGGGGCGTACCTGTGTGACGGGACAGGCGGCGGTCAATACCTGACAGAACTGCTGCTCAGCCCAGATAAGCCAGTGCCCGTTGTCTTAAAGAACCCCATTCTGGATCAGGCTGTGCGGGAAGGAACGCTGTATCTGGGAGCCAGAATCTTGGAAGGGCAACTTAATATTGGCGAACGGATCGAGTTCACCCATATCCGTTTCCGGGGCCGCTTGTAAATAAACCCACGCGATTCCTCTGGCGGTGGATGACTCTGGCTGACTGTGACTACTGACGCCGTGCAGGACTACATTCCTTATCTCCGCCGCATGGTCGGCACCAGTCCCGTGAATCTGATGGGAGCTGTCGGCATCATTCTGAATGACGGTGGAGACGTGCTTTTGCAACGTTTGGCGGGGCGTGATGTCTGGGGCCTTCCCGGTGGCCTGTGCGAGCTGGGTGAGCCGCCGCAGCAAACAATGACGCGGGAAGTCCGTGAAGAAACGGGCCTAGATGTATTGGAATCTCAACTGCTTGAATTGCTGGTCACGCCCCATCGTCAGTTGCCCAACGGAGACGAGGCCTATTTTTATACGGCGGTGTACCACGTGACCCACTGGCAGGGCACACCCGTTCCAGACAGCGTGGAAGGAATCGAACTCGCGTTTTTCGGTGTCGAAGGCTTGCCTGCACTGCGCGGCCAGCCTGCCCATTGGACAGCAAATTGGTTGCTGGCCCGCTCCGGCACAAGGTGAGAGCGGGCCAGCAGTGAACCCCTTACCCCGTATTCCTCACTCCTGCCGCCACCCCTTGCAAACTCAGCAGCAGGGGGCGTTCGTATTCGTCCAGACCGTCTTCGGTGGTGCGGGCGCGGCGAAGCAACTCGACCTGAATCCGGTGAATCGGGTCGATGTACGGATTCCGCAGAGCGATGCTTTCGCGCAGGCGGGGTTCGTTGCCCAGCAGTTCCGCGGCGATCACGCTCTGCACGGCTTCCACGGCGTCGCGGTAACTGTATTTTAGGTGTTCGGCCAGGCGGGCGCTGCCTTCTGCCGTACCATCACCACTGTCCAGCAGGGTCAGATACTCACTGAAAATCAGCGGGTCACTCTTGGCAAGGCTCATCTGGCTGTTGTCCAGCACGGTGCGGAAGAACGGCCAGTCGGCGTACATGGCGCGGGCCTGCTCCAGCCCGATTTCCTTAATGCCTTCGGTGAGGCCGTACCAACCGGGCAAATTGGCGCGGTTCTGTGTCCAACTCATGACCCACGGAATAGCCCGCAAGTTGCCCAGTGTGGGCGCACCGGGGCGGCGCACAGGGCGGGACGCGATGTTGAGGCGCGAGATTTCGTGGATGGGCGTAACCCGCTCGAAGAAGGGTATGAAATCCGGGTCGTCTACCAATGTGCGGTAAGCGCGGGCACTCACGCGGGCGGCGCGGTCTAGGGCGTCCATCCACCCGGCGGGCGGGTCTAGCGCGGGGCGGGCGGCGGCCAGCATCAGGCCATACAACGCCTGCTCCAGATTGCGGTGGGCCAACACGGGGTGGCTGTATTTGTCGGCCAATGCTTCGCCCTGCTCAGTGATGCGGATTCCGGCGTCGATGGTTCCAGCGGGCTGGCCCAGAATGGCCCGGCTGGCAGGCCCGCCCCCACGCCCGATGCTCGTGCCGCGCCCGTGAAAGAAGCGCCAATGCACGCCCGCCCGCCTGCACACGTCACTGATCTTGCGCTGCGCTTCGTGCAAAGCCCAGTTGGCCGCCAAAAACCCAGCATCCTTGTTGGAATCGCTGTAGCCCAGCATAATTTCCTGCACGCTGTCGCCCAGCACGGCGCGGTATTCGGGCAGGCTCAGCAGTTCCCAGACCACCTGCGGGGCGCGTTCCAGGTCGGCCAACGTTTCAAACAGCGGCACGGGCAAAATGCCGAATCCCACCTCGCGGGCCAGCAGCAGCGGCTCCAGCACGTCCGACACGCTTTCTGACATGCTGATCACGTAATGCCCGAAGGCGCGGGGGCCGGCCAATCGGGTCGCCGCCTGCACCTCCCGGATGGGGCCGATGGCGGTTTCCAGCGATTCGGTCAGGGCCTCACCTGCAGGCCAGAGCGGGCGGCGAGAGCGCAGTTCGCGGGTCAGCAGTTCCAGCTTGGCGTGTTCGGGCAGGGCCAGATAGTCGGCCTCCACGCCCGCCGCCTTCAACAGTTCGGCCACCGCCGCACCCGTCTGGGCGCTGTGTTCGCGCACATCCAGGCTCACCAGATGTTGCCCGAACACGCGTGCCACCGTCAGCAGAGGCGTCAGCAATTGGTCGGCGCTGCGCTGCTGGCCCTCGGCGTGCAGGCGCTCGCGCAGGGCTTCCAGGCGCGGCAGTAACTCTACGGGCAAGCCGTCTCGCACGGAGTTGTGCAGGTCGCGCAGTTCCTCGCGGTAGCTCCCCGCCGCTTCCTGCTCGGCTCCTTCACCCGCTCCCTCCTGACTCAGATCGGCATAGGCCTGCTTGATTGCGCCCAGCAGTACTTCCCGCGCCCGTTCCCGGTGCACTTCCAGCGCCTCACGGGTGGCCTGCGGCGTCACAAACGGGTTGCCGTCGCGGTCTCCACCCATCCAGGAACTGAAACTCAGGGGCACATGCGCCGCCGTATCGCGCCCGTACACCGTGCGGAAGGCCCGCTGAAGGTCGCGCTGGAGGGCGGGCAGTGCCTGTGCAATAGAGGTGACGTAATTCAGGCCGCCTTTGACCTCATCCAGCACGGTGGGTTTCAGGCGGCGCAGTTCGGGGGTCGTCCACATGGCTTCCACGTGGGCGGCTACGCGCTCCACCGCCGATTCGTCCTGACTGTGCAGGTCAGGAATGGCGCGGGCCACCTCCACCAGATGGCTGCGGATGGTTCGGCGGCGCATCTCGGTGGGGTGGGCCGTAAAAGTGAGGCCAAGGTCTAGGCGGGCCAGCAACGCCTCGGCGTCGTCGGCGCTCACGCCCTGCGCCTTCAGCTCCACCAGCGCGCCCTCTATGCTCTGCGGGCGCGTACCCTGCGATCCCGACAGCACCCGTACCCGCTCGTATTCCTCGGCCAGATTGACCAGCTGGAAGTACCACGTGAAGGCCCGCGTCAGGTTGCCCGCATCGGCCTCGTTCAGCCCACCAATCAACGCCCGCAGTTCGGAGTCGTCGCCGCCGCCGCGTACCTCGCGCACCAACGCCCGCGTGCGTTCCACCAGATCAAAAAAGGCCTCCCCCTCCTGTTCTTTCAGCACTTGCCCCAGCGTACGCCCCAGCAGATTTACGTCATTGCGAATGCCCATAGTCGTCCTCCCGGTGGTCTGCTTCAAGGTAACGGTAACGTTCAATCTTCAGGGCGCGGTTGTCTTGCAACTCCAGCGCCACGCCGTTCAGTTCGGCCCGCCCATCGGCCACGGCGTAGCGGTAGGAGCGCTCGGTCAGGAAGCGTTGAATGGGGCCTTCGGGCGCGGCCCCGATAATGCTGTCGTGCGGCCCGGTAAAGCCCGCGTCGGTCTGAAAGGCCGTGCCACCGGGCAAAATCCGGGTGTCGGCGGTGGGAACGTGGGTATGCGTGCCGATGACGGCGGCCACCCGTCCATCCAAGTACCACGCCAACGCTGCCTTTTCGCTGGTGGCCTCGGCGTGAATATCCACAAACACGCTGCCCAGGTCGGGGCGTTCCAGCACCTCGTCTATGGCCCGGAAGGGGTTGGCGACGGCGTCCATAAACACCCGGCCCAGCACATTGATCACCGTCAGGCGTTCAGTGGGGCCAGGTTTGCCTTCTGCGCGTGTCGGCACGTCAAAGGTGCGCCAGCCCACGCCGGGGGTCGCGGGGTCGGCGTAGTTCAGGGGCCGCACGATGGGGTAGCTTTCGGCATCTGCCAGCAGCGCGTGAATATCGCGGTGATGCCAGGCGTGGTTGCCCAGCGTCATGCAGTCCGTACCCGCCCGCAGCGCGGATTCGGCAGCGTCGCGGTGCAGGCCGAAGCCCCCCGCCGCGTTCTCCATATTCACGATGATGAAGTCAAAGTTTTTCAGGCCGTCCGGCCCCCGTAGGGTGGGAAGATGTGCCGCCAACACCCGGCGTCCGGGCTGGCCGTACACGTCTCCCACAAACAACACACGAAGCATAGGCTGTACCTTAGCGCAGGCGTCCGCCTAAGCTGATGCTTTGTGTAGGCTGGACACCAAGCGGCCAACACCCAACTCCTGCGAAACCAGATTTAGGACAGATAAATATAAGTGTGTTTTCAGCTCTTTAACGTGCCTTCATTTTGTATTCAGTCAAAAAACCCACCGGTCATCTAGAAAATGTCCAGCAGGCCCTCGCCCGGCTACACGCTGGGTCAGCCTCCCTCACGGGCTACTCACAGCACGTCGTTTAATGTCTACGTATGCCCACTGGACTCTTTATGCTCCCCTCGCCTGTCCGGTGGCGTTTCTGTGGGTTTTATTATTTGGGCCAGCAGTGCGGTCAGGCGTCCTATGTTTGAAGACCTCGATTTCCCGCCCTATCCGGCTCTTGACAAATCCAAACTTCGCACGACTGCGGTCTGTGCCGCCGATCCATCGGCTTCCAGTTCGCATGGGCGCTCTGGAGGGCCTGCTCCCAAAGCCGACCTCATGCAGGTGATGCTTGAAGCGCAGCCGCAAGCCCTGTTCCTGCTGGATGCCGCGGGCCTGATTCTGGAAGTAGGCGGCGCGTGGGAAACCTTGACGGGCCTGAAGCCGGACGAAGTGCGGGGCCGCCCCCTGCTGGAATGGCTGCGCTATGACCGCGCCCATTATCCAGCGGCGCTGCGGCGCGGGCAAGGCGTCCTGGAAGATGCTGAACTCTTGACTCGTCACTCCTGTCATGTGGTGCGTGTGGTGTGGGCCGAGCGTGGCCCCATGATCGCGGGCAGCCTGGAAGCCCTGAAGGTCAGCGCCCAGCACACCTTCGATCTCAGCGAGCGCCTGAACCACACTGAACGTGCTCTGGACGACGCGATTCATCTGTTGGGAGTCAGTCAGGATGCGTGGCAGGCCGAACACATTCGCCGGATCGTGGATTTTGCCCAGCGGTTGGCAGGTGCGGCAGGTCTGGGGCCAAGTGAAGTGCGGGCCGTGCGGTGGGGAGCCGCCCTGCACGACATCGGTAAGGCGCGGGTGCCGCAGGAAATCCTGCATAAACCCGGCCCCCTGAACGCGCTGGAGTACGAAGTGATCTTGCAGCATCCCCTGTGGGGTGTGCAGGTCTTGGCCGAACTGCCGTTTTTGCCCGCCCAGACCGTGGACGCCGTGCGCCACCACCACGAACGCTGGGACGGTCACGGCTACCCGCTGGGCCTGCGCGAAGAGGCGATTCCGCTGGTGGCCCGCATCATGGCGATTGTGGATGTCTTCGACGCCCTGACCAGCGTGCGGCCCTACAAACCCGCCTGGCCCTATCAGGACGCCGTAGAACACCTGATCCGCGAAAGCGGCCGCCAGTTCGACCCCGAACTCACCCAGTTGTTTGTCTGCGGGGTGCTGGGCTTCAGCCACCTGCTGCCGCGTTTTGAAGCTCAGCAGTGAGAGCGGTTACGAGGTGGGGAAGTCCGGGCAGGCTTTAGAACTGGAGAGTATTGGGTGTGTCACTGAGCGGTGTGTGAACCAGGAATGGCGGGCACTCGGTCTCCCTTTTTGCCTTTCTTTAGCCCCTTGACCCTTAGAAACCCTTCCCCTTAACCTCGCCCCGCCCAGAGCGCCGCGCCGATCAAGCCTGCATCGGCCCCCAATTCGGCGTGAACCACTTTGGGTTGATAGCGGGCGGGAAAGAGCGCAAGACTGGCCTGCACCCGTGTAAGGTAGCCGGGGCGCAGGCCCACGCTGCCGCCCAGTGCCACCCGCGTAACGCCCAACAAGGCGGCGATATCGGCTATTTTCCACGCCATCAACGCTGCCGAGCGGGTGTAGACGGCTTCCGCTTGCAGATTTCCCACCTCTGCGGCGTCGCACAGGGCGCGGGCATCGGCAAAGCCCAAAAGCTGCGCTTGCCCACCCAACGCCGTGCCGCTGCTTTCAAATTCCAGTGGCCCCAATCGGCCCAGCGGCGGCACTTCTTCCCCCGGTTGCCACGCAGCAGGCACGCTCACAAAGCCCAATTCGGCGTCCAGCCCATTGCCCGCCAGATGCAGCCGCCCGCCCAGCACCAGCCCCGCGCCCACGCCTGTGCTGACTGTAATAAACATAAATTCCGGTGTGCCCCGGCCCGCTCCGGCAGCCCACTCGCCCCACGCGGCGGCGCGGGCATCGTTCAGGGCGGCGCAGGGGAGGCCTAACCCTACACTCAGGCGTTCGGCCAGGGCCACATCTGTCCAGCCTGGAAACGTGTGGACGGCGGTAGCGGTGACCCGTCCGCCCGCGACTGCGCCCGCACAGGCCACACCGAGCGCGATGGCGTGTGCGGCCAGCGGCGCGGCCAATTCGGTGGCAGCAGCAATCAGGGCGTCGGGCGTGCTCGGTTTGGGCGTCCGGGCTTCGCGGCGTTCGGTGATCTGGCCGTTCTGAATCAGGGCCGCCCGCATGGACGTTCCGCCGATGTCTAGCGCGAGGAGTGGGGGAGAAGTGGTCATCATGTTTCCCCAGTGTGACTGACCGCCAACGGAAACACGCCTGTAAACAGCCTCGGCCAGCTCAGGTGTGCCTGCCCAAGCTCGAGCCTCAGACCCGATTTGCCCCAATGTCTGTCCCACACGGCCTGAATACGCGGCGCGATCAGTTCTTGTAACCTGGCCTCGGCGTCGGCTCTGGCTTCTCCCAAGTCGTAGGGACTGGGACTACCGAGGTGGCCGCGAACCTCGGCGCGGGCGTAAGCCTGATACAGCACATCGTCTACCACGCGGGAAAACACGGCCTCGGTGTGCGCGGCTTTATCGCTGACCTGTGCCGCCAGCGCCCCAAACGCCACCGCGCTGCCCAGCGTATTGCCCGCCGTATTCCACGCACTGAAACCCGCTAACTTTGCCAGCGAGAGCGGCTGCATCAGCGTCCACAGCCGCCGCTCGGCTCCGTTGGGATAGGCGATATCGGCCAACGTGACGGCCCTGCCCGCCTCCAGATCGGCCTGAAGACCGTCTACAAAGGCGGGCAGGTGGCGGTGCGGCGTGTCTACCGTGGCAAAATCGGGCTGAAGGTTGGCCTGCCGCAGCCCCGGCGTGTTCACAGCCAGCACAAAATCGGCGTCACCTGCGCTGTCGGCCAGCATGCACCCCGCGCCCCGCAGGTGTGCCCGCACCAATTCTCCTGCCGGACGGTCTTCGTAGATCAGGCCTGCGCCCGCGCCCAGTGTGCCGCTGTAGCGCACCCACGCCCGCGCCGGGGGCAGGCCGCGCCTCAGTGCCCGTGTCAACAGCGCACACGGCACCTCGTCGGCTCCGGGGTAACAGTCGAACCGCGCCCACACGCCTAGGGCATCGGCGCGGGCTTCCAACATCCGGCGATCCAGGGCGGCCAAGCCATATTCGCTGGTGTCGTCCAGCGTTACGCTGAGGTGGGTCAGCACGCCCGCTGCCAGCAAGTCCAGCGCGTGCAGATGTAAGGCGCGGTTGCGCTCCCGCGTGCCCACCCAGTCGGCCAGAATGTGCGGAGGCAGGCCAGCGCGGGCAGCAGTCAGGGCGTCCCGTTCGGTCTCGCCGTGCCGCGCGTGTCGGTCTGCTGCCACCGAATAGGCCCGCAGCCCCTGCCCCCACTCGCCGTAATACTCCTTTTCTTCGTGTGGGTCGTTATCGTGTGCCACCCGCACCACCACACCGTGCGCGTAAATGTGCAGGTCAGGATTCAGCGCCCGTGCTTCCCGCAGCACGTCCAGCCGCTCCAGGGCCACATCCAACCTGTCTGACACGCGCCGCGCCGGAATCATGCCGCCCAGGCACAGGGTTTCCAGGCAGACAATCAGGGCGTCGGCCTGCGCCGCGTTGTCCAGCAGCCAAGTTCGCAGTGTGGCCGTGTTGCCGGGGGTGAAGAAGTGGGGCAAAGCCTCAGCAGGCGGTACTTCCACCGTGGCCCCAGTCATACGGGCCAGTTGCAGCGGGTGCGCCAGCGTGGGCGGGCGCGTATCGGGCGGAATGAGGAGCAGGCGGGTCACGCGTCCGATTCTGCCGGAAAGTCTGTCAGAAAGTTTGGGTCTGCCAGAAAGAACCGCAAGACATGATCGCGCATCCCCACGCTGGTGTAGTGGCCCACGCCTGCAAAAGTCGCCTCGTGCAACTGATGCGCGGCTCCGGCCTGTGCATAGGCTTCGCGGTAGGCAGCGGCAGTGGGCGCGTGGTGGGCAGCCAACGGAAAGGTCGGGTCGGCCTCGCCACTGGCCAGCAGGAAGGGAATCGGTGCGGCTTGGCCTGAGTGCGTCACGGGTCGGTAAGCGTCCAGAAAAGCCACCAATTCCGGCTGCCGCACTTCCGGCTCTGCCCACACGCCCGACGTGATCAGGGCCGCCACACGCGAGACGCGCCGCTCGGTCTGCATCAGCGTTTGCGCCACGTAGCCGCCCATACTGCTGCCCACCACCCACATCGGGCGCATATATGCAAGGCGCGGGCCAAACAGGTCTCCCAACGCGTCAATCAGGGCTGAGGCTTCGGCCACTGTGCGCCTCACGCTCTCCCAGACGTATTCGCGGGCGTTCAGACTGGGTGGAGTATCGCTTTGCCGTTCTCCGTGTAATGCCGCATCTGGAATGACCATCGCCACGCCACGCGCCACCAGCGCCGAATACACGCCCAATTTGCCCTCTTTGGCGGCCCAAGCGCCGTGATAGACGATGCAGAGCGCGCGAATCTCCACCCCGTCTACGGGACATTCGATCAGACACGGGACGCCCGCCAGCACACGGCGCTCGATCTGGTAGGGCGTGTGGCCGTGCAGGGGCGTGGCGTGTGGGTCGGTGGGCGAGAATGCGCGGGTCATGCGGGTTCCCAGCGTGCGGAGGCTTCAGCATTCCACACCCACACATCTGGGTTGCGTAGGCCTGCCCAGCCGTCAAAATCCAGCCCCAGCGCGAGCGCCATCAGATTGCCGTGCGTGACGATTGCGGTCACTCCCGCCGGATCGCGGGCGTCGTTCAGTGCGGCCAGAATGCGGGTGCGGGCGGTGTGGCCGGATTCACCACCGGGCAGAGCTAGAGCGGGAATACGGAAGCTGAGCTTCAGTGCCGTTTGCCAGTACACCATATCCCGGCCGCTCAGCACCCGTTCTGTCAGGCGCTCATCGGTCTTCACGGGCAAGCCCAGCCGCCCTGCCAGTGGCCCCGCTGTGTCTACCGCCCGCTGCCAAGGGCTACTCACGATGCGGGTTATACCGCTTCCAGACAGGCTTTCTGCCAGTTGTGCGGCCTGCTCCACACCTTCCGGCGTTAGGGGTGCACCCGGCGCTTGACCAGCCGCTTTGGCATGGCGAATCAGCAGTTCGCCGCTCAAGTCGCTTCCCCCGCCTTCACTTTAGGCGCAACGATGTTCAGAATCAGCCGAATCTGGCCCCGGTGGTTCACCTCATCTTCCATTACATGGAACCAGGCCCAGTGGTGGTTCATCTGAACAGTCCCGCCCATCACCAGATCGGACGCCAGCCACGCATCGTCCCGCGCTGCCAAGCCGTCCAAAGTCAGGGCCGAGGCCGCTTCCAGTTCGGCCAGATAGTGCCCCAGTTCGTGACCCCGGATGTGCTCGCGGGCCGCCGCACCCAAGTCCAGCGCCAGTCGGTGGGGAGCGTAAGCCTCATCCTCAAACACGTCCCAGCCCTCAAACGACAGCCCGTGATAGATGCGGTGAACGGCGGCGATATGCGCCAGCAGCATCCCCACCGAGTTGCCGAAACCAGCGGGAACGGCGTCCAGTTGCTCTGCGGTCAGGCCTGCCACGTCATGCAGGGTGGTGAGGCGGGCATAGTGCAGCATCTCCACGAGTGCCCCGATCTGAGGCGTAAACCGGGCGTCGTCCTGCGGCAAAATCTGGTAGGCCCGCTGCGTTTTCAAATCTGCCGCTCTGCTCATACGTATCCTCCCCGCGCCCGCATTTCGGCCTGAAGCGCCGCCACGTCTACCGCCCGCACGTCGCCCCCCCACTCCCGCGCTGCCCACGCCGCCGCGATGCCCGCCGCCTCGCCCATCGTGTGGCAATTTTGCTGCACCCGGATGGCCGACTGCGCCTCGAAGCTGCTGCTGGCCGCCCGCCCCGGCACCAGCACATTCCGCAGCTGCTGGGGCAAAATGGCCCGGTAAGGAATCTCGTGGAAGGCGTCGGGCGCAAAATACGGGGCGCTGCCTTCGCGCTCATGAATCAGTTTTGCGCCGCGTGGACTGTGAATATCCACGGGGTAGTGGTTGCGGCAGATGGAATCGGGGAAGGTGCGGCAATCCAGAATGTCTTCCAGCGTCAGGGTGTAGTCGCCCACAATGCGGCGGGTTTCTCGCACGCCCACCATCGGCGCGTAGGTGCCCACGAATGCCGACTCGCAACCGGTAAGGAAGGCGCGGCAGAAGGCGGTCAGGCGGTCTATGGCCTCGCGCCCGTCGATCTGTGCGCCCGTGAGGTGCCAGGGATTAGCGCCGTCGTTGAGGTCGGCCCGGATGCGCGGGCAATTGAAACTGATCTCGCCGGGCCGCCCCGGAACGCTGAAACCCTGAAAATAGTCGCCGTCGCGCTCTTGCAGCAGCCCCGCGTCTACTCCCTGCCGGAACAGCCCTTCCAGCGTGCTGCCTTTGCCCCACACCATCCAGAAGTGCATGAAGTCGGGCGATTCCTGCCCCTGCCCCCGCGCCCGCAGGAAGTCGCACAGCCGCGCCGTGTCGATGCCTGCCAGCGTAAATCGCAGACTCATGGCCTGATGAATGCCGTCACTGTCGCCGCCGTGAAAGCCAGCGCCAGCAGCCACAGCCACGTCGGCGTCCCCGGTGGAATCGATAACCACGCGGGCGGGCAGGGCTTGCAGACCGCCCTTGTTGTGAATGACCAGTGACCGAATGTTCTGTCCGTCCATGACCGGGGCCACCACATGCGTGTGATACAGCGCCTCGCCGCCCGATTCCAGCAGCATCTGTTCCAGCACCACTTTCATGCCTTCCGGGTTGAACCAGTTATCGTTGCCACCCCTGTCTACGCCGCCGTCGCCGCGTGCGATCAGGCGGGCTTTCAGTTCGTCGGTCAGCCCCCGGTTCAGGTTCTGTCCACCCGACACGTTCCGCATCAGGGGCGTGACCCAGGCGTTGGTTCCCGTGCCGCCCAGACTGCCAAACGCCTCAATGACCAGCACGCTGGCCCCGCTGCGGGCGGCGGCAATTCCGGCCATCGCGCCCGCCGTGCCGCCGCCTGCGACGAGTACGTCCCACTGGCGGTCTAGGGTGCGGTAGGGGAGAGTGTGGACGGGCAGGGTCACGAGATCACCGGAGTTCGTCCACTTTCCGACCCTTCGGAAAAGCGCCGAAGGGTCGTCCGGTTCCCGAAACCCGCCCCTTTCCCTCCTCGCTTCACTCGGATTTCAAGCTGTTCCTCACATCTTTGAACCGGAATTGCACTCACCCTTTCACCGCGCCCTCGATCCCCTTCATAAAGTATTTTTGCCCGAAGGCGAACACGATCAGAATGGGCAGGATGGTCAGCACTGCGCCTGCCATGACGGCGCGGCTATTGGTGCTGAACGTCCCGCTGAGTTCCAGCAGGCCCGCCGACAGCGGCAGCAGTTCCTTATCGCGCAGCACGATTCGCGCCCACAGAAAGGAATTCCAGTAGGCCACGAATTCCAGAATCGAGAAGGCGACGATGGTCGGCAGCGCCAGCGGCAGCATCACGCGCCGCCAGATGGTCAGTTCTTTTGCGCCGTCTATGCGGGCGGCTTCGATCAGTTCCATCGGCACGCCGAGGTACGCCTGCCGGATCAGGAACAGGCCCACAATGGACGCCAGCCCCGGCAGAACCACCGCGGCGTACTGCGCCAGTACGTTCAGCACGGCATTGTCCTGGCGCAGCAGCCCCAGGTTCACGGTGGTGGAATAGTTGACGATCAGGCCCGCCTCGTTGGGCAGCACCATCAGGGTCAGGATGGCGTAAAAGATCAGGTCGCGGCCAGGAAAGCGCATTTTGGCGAGCGGATAGGCCGCCAGCGCCGCGAATCCCACCGTCAGGGTGACGCCCAGCGTGCAGATGATAACGCTGTTGAGGGCCATGCGCCAGAACGGAACGGTGGTGCCCTGAAACACTTCGACATAGTTTTTGAGGCTCCAGCCCGAAGGCCACAGCTTGGCCTGATAGATGTTGCCCGTCGGCTCGAAACTGGTAATCAGTGTCCAGTAAAAGGGATAGAGCATGATCAGCGCGATCAGGGCCAGCACGAGGTAGGCGAAGGCGTTGATCAGCAAGTTCTTGCGCTTGCGGCGGGAGCGGAGGCCGGACGCCACGTGCGCCGTTTCCTGTGCGGTGGCGGCCCGGCGCTGCGGCGGTGTGGTGGTGGGTTGCTCAAGCATCGGCTTTGCCTCCCCGCGTAATGCGGAAGTTGATCAGGCCAAAGAAAATGCTGATGACGGCGATGACCAAGCCCGCCGCCGCCGCCTGCCCAAATTTGAAATCCACGAACGCCCGCGAAAACGTGTAGAACAGCGCCGTATACGTGCTGCCCGCAGGCCCGCCACTGGTCATCACGTAGATTTCCTCGAACACCTTGATGGCGCTGATGGTGGACAGCAGGCTACACACCAAAATGGTGGGCCGCAGCCCCGGCAACGTGATGTTCCAGAACACTTGCAGCCGGGTGGCGCCGTCTATGACCGCCGCTTCTTCCAGTTCCGGCGCAATGGCTTGCAGGCCCGCCAGATACAGCACCATGTAGTAGCCGATGCCCTTCCAGAGCGTCACGAACATCACCGCGTACAGGGCCGTCAGCGGGTTATTCAGCAGGCTTTTGGGTTCGTCCATCAGCCCCAGCGCTTGCAGCACAAAGTTCACCGGGCCTTCTTGCTGGTACATCCAGGTCCAGATCAGGCCCACCACCGCAAAGCTGGTCACCACTGGCACGTAGTAGGCGGTGCGGAAAAAGCCGATGCCCTTCATGGGGCGGTTGACCAGCATGGCCACGGCAATGCTGAGACCCTGAATGACCGGAACCACCAGAATGTATTTCAGGCTGTTGCGCAGGCCCGACCAGAATTGCTCGTCCTGTGCCAACTCCCGGAAATTATCCACGCCGACCCATTTGGGCGGATTGATGACGTTGTATTCGGTGAACGCAAGGTAGGTGCCGAAAAATACGGGCCAGGTGTGGTACACGACCAGCAAGATCAAAAAGGGCAGCATGAAGGCGTAGGCGATCAGGGTGTTCCGCAGGGTGACCTGTGCCCCCGTGCCGCCCTTCTTGTGCTGCTCACGGCGCGATTCCCGCCGGTTGGGTGTTGTCATGCCCGGCAGTTTACGGGGGTGGGCAAGCTTCGGGATGAAAAAGTGTGGCCTGCTCAGGCATGGGGCAGCAAAAAAGCAGACGCTCAGGAGCTTGATGGCTCTGAACGCCTGCGCTGAGGCTGGCTAGAGAATGTGGTGTTGGCGGTTAGCGCCCGTCGCCGTCTTTCGCTTCGCTTTTGCCTTCGGTGTACTCGGCATTGGCCTGGCGGTTATGGAGTTCGGCCTTGGCACGGTCTTCTGTGGCCTGGGCCTTGTCCATAGCGTTCTCGGCAGGATTGCTCCCGACATGGCTGGCCAGATCGTGTCCTGCGGCGCGGGCGCGGTCTGCACCCTCGTTGATCTTGGCCTTGGCGGCGTCCACCATATTCCCTAGCGTACTTTTGTCTTCACTCATGTGTGTAGACCTCCTGTGGTTTGGATTCCCAGTTGGTGCATTCGGGTCTGTCCAGCTTGCGCCTGCCCCGCTGAGTTCGTATGAGGAGAATCCCAGCAGACCGTTATCTTCGGTGGGGTAGGCGGCGCAGGAAGGGCGTCTGAGGGTCGAGAGTCCCAAGGTCTGAGAACGGAATTCTCCCCAGCCAAAATTTTGAACTGCGTCTAAACTTATGCGGTAACAGGCCCATTTCGGCGGCACTCATCCCCGGCACGCTACATTGCTCTCTGAAATGGAAACTCATATCAAGGTGCCCGCGCAGGGCGAAAAAATCACCATGCAGGGCGGCAAACTTAGCGTGCCCAATCACCCGGTCATCCCGTTCGTGGAAGGCGACGGCACGGGCGCAGACATCTGGAAGGCCAGCGTGCGTGTGCTGGACGCTGCCGTAGAAGTCGCTTACGGCGGCGAAAAGAAGATCGAGTGGATGGAAGTCTACGCGGGCGAGAAGTCCACGCAGGTCTACGGCGCTGGCGAGTGGCTGCCCGCTGAAACGATCAAGGCGTTCGACGAGTACCTGTTCGGCATCAAGGGGCCTTTGACGACGCCGGTGGGCACGGGCATTCGCTCCATCAACGTGGCGCTCCGTCAGGAACTCGACCTGTACGCCTGCGTGCGCCCCGTGCAGTACTTCGCGGGCGTGCCCAGTCCCGTCAAGCGTCCCCAGGACGTGGATATGGTCATCTTCCGCGAGAACACCGAGGACATCTACGCCGGAATCGAGTACAAGGCCGGAACGCCCGAAGCCGACAAGATGCGCGATTTCCTGATGAACGAAATGGGCGTGACCAAAATCCGCTTCCCCAACACCTCCAGCTTCGGCATCAAGCCCGTGTCTCAGGAAGGCACCGAGCGTCTGGTACGGGCCGCCATTCAGTTTGCCCTCGACAACGGGCGCAAGAGCGTCGCCATCGTGCATAAGGGCAACATCATGAAGTTCACGGAAGGCGGCTTCCGCGACTGGGCCTACGACCTCGCCAAGCGTGAATTCGGCGGCGTGGAAATCGACGGCGGCCCCTGGCTCCAGCTTCCCGGCGGCATCGTCATCAAAGACGTGATCGCCGACAACTTCCTTCAGCAAATCCTGCTGCGTCCCACCGAATACGACGTGATCGCCACCCTCAACCTCAACGGGGACTACGTGTCCGACGCCCTCGCCGCGCAAGTGGGCGGCATCGGCATCGCGCCCGGAGCCAACATCAACTACGTGTCGGGCCACGCCATTTTCGAGGCCACGCACGGCACGGCCCCCAAGTACGCGGGCAAAGACGTCATCAACCCCAGCAGCGTGATTCTGTCGGGCGAGATGATGCTGCGCTACATGGGCTGGACGGAAGCCGCCGACCTGATTCTGAAGGGCCTCGATCAGACCATTCAGCAGCGCGTCGTGACCTACGATTTTGCCCGCAACATGGAAGGCGCAACCGAAGTCAAGACCAGTCAGTTCGCCGACAAGATCATTGAAAACATGCGTGGCGCAGGCGCTTAAGCTGTAGCACCAGCGTAGCGAAGGGGAGAGCCGGGGCCGGGTGCTTCGGCTCTCTTTTTGGGTTGGCGGGGGGTGGGGCGGTTACTGGGTGGCCCCTCACCCTGCTGCGGTGCAGCGCCCCTCTCTGCTTCGTAGCTGTTCCAGTCCCACAAGGGGCGAGGGAAACAGCTAAGGGCAGAGAGCTTGGTTTAGCTCCTCACCCTTGAGAGGGGAGGTTGGGAGGGGTTGAGTGAGCGCCAGCGCTTGCCCCTGCCCTTCTTGGCTTTCCTTAGACGCTTAGACCCTAGACCCTTAGACAAAGCCCCCTAGCCGCTTACACCGCCCGCCGCCCCTGACGCCAAAACCCTATACTCCCCCCATGACCCGCCTTCTCTTTGCCCTGCTGGGCGTCATTTTGCTGGCAGTAACCGCGCTGGCGCTGGTGTGGCTGGCCGGACAGGTGCTGGTGGGCCTCGGCGTGTTCGTCGTCGGTGCGGCGGGCGTGCTGGGGCGGCTGTTGTGGTACCTGGCGTTTACGGGCGTACTGGCGGGCATCGTGTTTTTTGTGGCGAGTGCCTGGCGACCCGCCTCGCGTATAGCCCCGCTACAGACTCAGGTGGCGGCCAAAGCCAAAGCAGTAAAGTCCAAACCCATCAAGGCCACTGGCTTCAAATTTAGACCTATCAAATCAGGTAAAGGTGCGCCAGCAGAGGCGCAGGCCGCCGAAGCACAGCAAGGCCCAACCGCCTAGCTCTGCCGCCCCTAGCCCAATCCAGCCTCCCCAGCCGTAACCCCCGCTTCAGTTGGGGCAACAAAACCGGGTAGAATACGTGATTGTGACGCGCTGCCGCCCGACTGCTCTCTAGGTTGAACCTAGCGGCGACAGGTTTTCCGGCGCGTACTCCCGGAGGACTTTTGAGTTCAGTCAGCAGCAATACACCCCACCCAATTACTTACGGTTCCGACTACTGGCGTACCGGCATCAAGCCCCTGCTGGACGCCGAAACGGGCACCATGTTCAAACACGCACCCATCCGGGTCACTTTGGCTTTTCCCAACCGCTATAGCGTGGGCATGGCGTCACTGGGCTATCAGGTCATCTACCGCATGTTCAATCAGGAAGAGGGCGTGGCCTGCGAACGTGCCTTCCTGCCCGACGATGTAGAGGCCTTTGAGAAGGGCGGCCAACCGCTGCCCACCGTCGAAACGGGCCGTGCGGCGGGTAACTGCGAACTGTTTGCCATCAGCGTCAGCTTCGAGCTTGACCTGACCAACATTATCCGGCTGCTGGACATTGCCGGAATGCACCCCCTGCGAGAAAAGCGCGACGATTCCGACCCCGTGGTGATGGTGGGCGGCCCGCTGACCAGTTCCAACCCCTACCCGCTGACCCCTTTTGCCGACGTGATCATCATCGGCGACGGCGAACAGATCGTGCCCGTGGTCTCCGAAGCGTTGCGTGAAGCCACCTCCCGCGAAGATTTCTATGATCTCGTGGACGGGATGCCGGGTGTGTTCCTGCCTGCTCGCCACACCCACGAACCCAAATGGGCCACCGCGCCCAAGGAACTGTTGCCCGCCTACAGCCAGATCGTGACGCCGCATAGCGAACTGAGCAACATGTTCCTCGTGGAAGCCCAACGCGGCTGCCCCCGCCCCTGCACCTTCTGCCTGGCCCGCACCATGTACGGCCCCAACCGCAACAATCAGGCGCAGGAGTTGCTGGACGTGATTCCCGATTGGGTGCAGAAGGTAGGACTGGTGGGCGCGGCCCTCAGCGACTTCCCGCACACCAAATACGTGGGGCGCACCCTCACAGACCGCGGCATCAAGCTGGGCGTGTCGTCCATCCGCGCCGATACCGTGGACGCCGAACTGGCCGAGATTCTGAAGGCGGGTGGCCTGCGTACCTTCACGGTGGCCTCCGATGCGCCGTCAGAACGCCTGCGCCGCTGGCTGAAGAAGGGTATCACCACCGAAGACCTCACCAAAACCGCGCAGATCAGCCGCGATCTGGGCTTCAAGGGCATCAAGGTCTACATGATGATCGGCCTCGGCCCCGAAAACGACGACGATATTTCGGAGCTGATCTCGTTTACCAAAGACCTCGCCAAGATCAACCGGATTGCGCTGGGCATCAGCCCATTCGTGCCCAAGCGCCATACGCCGCACTTTGCCGACGCTTTTGCGGGCGTGCAGGTCATCGAAAAGCGCATGAAACGCATCCAGAAGGAACTGCGAACCACGGCAGAACTCCGCAACGTGTCAGCAAAATGGGCGTGGGTGGAAAGCGTCGTGGCACGCGGCGGCCCCGAGGTCGGCATGGCGGCCTATTCCATCTACCGCAACGAGAGCATCGGCGCATGGAAGAAGGCGCTGGAGGAAGTGGGCTGGAGCGACGAGTTTGAAACCAACGCCGCTGCCATTGACCTGCCGCCCGGCCAGTACGCCCCCGGAGAAGTCAGCGCCCACGCGCAGGGCTTGGCGGTTTAAGCCTCACACGAACCTGTCCTTTCTGCGCCTGCCCTCGCCCCATTCGGGATGAAGGCGGGCGTTGTCATTCCAACTTGGTGAGCAAACCCACCCATCCCGTGCTAAAGATGGGCCGTGTCCCTGGCTCGCCTCCTGCTCTCGCCCCCAGTTGCCGCCACTCCGAACAGCTCCGTCAAGCAGTGGCGGGCAAAACCATTCTCATCACAGGCGCGTCGTTCGGTATTGGTAGAGCGGCGGCTTTACTGTTGGCCGAAGCGGGGGCCGAAGTCTTGTTGCTGGCCCGCAGTGGCGATGAATTGGCTGAACTGGCAACCGCTATTCGCGCCAATGGGGGAAAAGCCAGTTCCTACGAGCTTGACCTCTCCAAGCCTGCCGACCTTGCCCCGGTTGCTGCGCAGATTCGGGCGGCGCACCCCCGAATAGATATCATCATCAGCAACGCGGGCAAATCTATCCGGCGGCCCGTGCTGCAATCGGGCGAGAAGCAGGATTTAGATCGCCTGTTGGCCGTCAACTTTTCTGGCCCGGCGGCGCTGTTGCTGGCGCTGGTGCCGCGCATGGTGGCGCAGGGCGGCGGGCAGATCGTCAACGTGTCCAGCGTGTCGGCTGGCCCGCCGCCGCTGCCGCGCTGGGGGGCGTATCAGAGCAGCAAGGCGGGTTTCGACCTGTGGTTCAAGAGTCTGGGCACAGAACTGCGGGGCCGGGGCGTGCGCGTGTGCAGCGTGTATCTGCCGCTGGTGCGTACCCGCATGATCGCCCCCACGCCCGCCTACCGCTTCGCTCCTGCCCTCACGCCGCACGAGGCCGCCGAAGCTGTGGCTTACGCGCTGGTGTATCCCAAAGTTCAACGGGTTGCGCCCTGGTGGATGAAGTCGCTGGAACTGGCCGCTCTGCTCTTGCCGGGGCCACTCGGACACCTGCTGAGCGGTCTGGAAACCCTGGAATTCAGGCTATCCAGACGGCAGAAACGGTGACTCTGGTAGAGGTACGGGCGGCGGTGTCGGCTCTCTCTCAAACCGGGTTACTGGGTGTCCATCCTGCCCAAGCGTTGGCCCAACTTGGTGCAGCACTCGTGCAATATGGCCCTTCGTTGTATACGCTGGCGGTCTGGGCGGCGCGGCGGCAACCCGATTCTGTGGCGCTGGTAGATGATGACGGCCCCACCACCTGCCGGGCGTTGCTGGCGCGGGCTGACGCTATCGCTGCACAGTTGGCCGGACGCCCCGAACGGCTTCAGCGGGTGGGCCTGCTGTGCCGCAATCACCTGACATTTGTGGCGACCCTGCTGGCCTGTGGCCGATTGGGGCTAGATGCCGTACTACTCAATACCACCTTCAGCCCCGAAGAAGTGGCCGCTGTGTGCGCGTCTCAGCGCTTGGAGTTGCTGATTTGTGACGACGCTTTTGCAGAGGCTCTGAGCTTAGACAGTGTCATTCTGTTGCCCGTTTCGACTCTGACTGGCTCAGCGAAACACGTTCCAATCAGGCGTCAATCTGGCCGGGGCAGTATCTCTATCCTGACTTCCGGCAGTACGGGGACGCCTAAAGTAGTGCGGCGGAAGGCCAACGCCCTGGCATTGCTGCCCACCGTCACTGCCTTGCTTCAGCAATTGCCGCTGCGGGCGGGTGCGCCCACGCTGCTAACTCTGCCCCTCTTTCACGGGCATGGTCTGGCAACCCTCTGCATCAGTTTGCTGATGGGTGCGCCGCTGTACGTGTTCGCACGGAGCAGGCCCGAAGACCAGTGGCGCTGTCTGGAACAAGAAAAGATAGAAGTATTGGTGCTGGTTCCCACCGTCCTCCATCGCCTGTTAAATCTGCCCAATCTCTCCAATTTACCTACACTCCGGGCCATCATCTGCGGCTCTGCACCCTTGCCCGAACGCACCCAAAAAGTATTTGGCCCCGTCATGTACAACCTGTACGGCTCCAGCGAGGCAGGCCTGATTTCGCTGGCAACACCCCTGCACTTGCTGGCGGCTCCGGGCACGGTGGGGCGGGTGCTGCCGGGCGTGACGGTGCAAATAGAGAGGGCCCAACTGCGGGTGCGTTCTACCCTCACGCCTCGGCAGACTTGGTTTGATACAGGCGATATGGGAACAATCGGCGCGGCGGGCCTGCTGTTCCTGTGTGGCCGAAGCGACGATCTGCTGATTTGCGGCGGCGAAAACGTGTATCCGGAAGCCATAGAAGCCCGGATTGCCTGCCTGCCCAATGTTCTGGAATGCGCGGTAGTGGGCGTACCAGACGCGGAATACGGCCAATGTCTTCATGCCTTCATCGTGCTGGGTTCGGACACCGTTGAACGGGCTGATCTGGAGCGCGATCTGGCCCGGTTGCTGCCGCGCACGCTGCGGCCCAAGCAGATCACGTTTCTTCCGGCCCTGCCTAGAAACGCAGTCGGCAAACTGATGCGTGCGCGATTACCCAAAAGCTGAGGCTAACCAACCTTTCAAACGCCAACCTCCTTGGCTCAATTCCAGTCAAGCTCACGCCGCCCGCCGCCATTTGCGCGAAAATGCAGCCATGCCTTTGTCGTCCCGTTGCCCTTCGGAGATTCAACCATGACCGTCCCCGCCCCCCAGCCTCAAACGATGGCCGAACGCATTCTGTCGGTGCGCGGCGGGAAACCTGTATATGCCGGAGATTTGGCCGTCGTAGAGGTGGATCAGGTGATGGTGGTGGACTCTATCGCCCAGAGCTTTATCGAGCGGATGCAGCGCGACCTGGAGGCCGTGCCCAAGTACCCGGAGCGCGTGTCTATCGTCATTGACCATGTGGCCCCGGCGTCTACCGTCAGTGTGGCGCAGGCCCAGAAGGAAGCCCGCGAGTACGCCGCCGCGACGGGTGTGCGGCTCTTTGACGTGGGGCGCGGCATCTGCCACCAAGTCCTGATGGAAGAAGGCCTGGCCCGCCCCGGCTGGATCGTGCTGGGGTCTGACAGCCATTCCACGACTTACGGCGCGGTGGCGGCCTTTGGCACAGGCATGGGCGCCACCGACATCGCGCTGGCCGCCGCGAGTGGCAAGACGTGGCTGCGCGTGCCGGAGAGCGTCAAGGTCACGTTTACGGGCAACCTTCAGCCCGGCGTGAGTGCCAAAGACGCCGCGCTGGAAATGATCCGGGTGCTGGGCGCAGACGGAGCCACCTATCAGAGTGTGGAGATGCACGCTGGAGACCGCTTCTCACGCGGCGAACGCATGACGCTGGCGAACCTGTGCGTGGAGGCGGGTGCGAAAGCGGGCTTGGTGGTGCCGGGCGGTGAAATCCTGACGGGCTACGGCTACGACATCCCCGAATGGGTCTACCCGCAACCGGGGGCCAACTACGTGCGCGAAGTGGTGCTGGACTTGGACGCCCTGCGCCCCCGCATGAGCGCCCCGAACGAGGTAGACAACGTGCATGACGTGGCCGCCCTGAGCGCCGAACTGCGCGGCATGCACGTGGATCAGGTGTTTATCGGCACCTGCACCAATGGCCGCATAGAAGACCTGCGCGAGGCCGCCGCCGTGCTGAAAGGCCGCAAAGTCGCCCCCGGCACGCGCCTGCTGATTATTCCGGCCAGCAGTCAAGTCATGGAACAGGCGATGGAAGACGGCACACTGCTGACCCTGCAACGGGCGGGCGCGGCACTGGGAACCCCCGGCTGTGGCCCCTGCATGGGCCGTCATCAGGGCGTGCTGGCCCCCGGCGAAGTTTGTGTTTCCACCAGCAACCGCAACTTCATCGGGCGCATGGGCGACAAGGACGCCAAGGTGTATCTGGCGAGTCCGGCAGTGGCGGCGGCGACGGCAGTGATGGGAAGAATCGCGTTGCCGGAGGATGTGTTGGCAGTGGCGGGCGCTTGAAGAGTCAAACCGCCCTTATAGCTGACAGCAACTTCATTCCATGTCTACAATTGCTGGCAAATGTTGGCGACGTAGAACTAGATGCCGGGATTCAATCCGCCTTCGAGGGTGGCTTGATCGGAACAGATGAAGAAGACACTTGGTATGAATGGCCTGTGGGCAAACTCGTCGTAGCTGTCAAGCGGGACGAGATCGGCATGGGCTTGATTTGGTTTCGTGTCCAAGTGCCTCACGGGTTCACGCGGGCGGTTGATGTGGTTCTGCATGCATGCGGGAGCTACCGCCTCAACGAAAAAGCCATGCTCTAATTCTTCAGAGCTTTGCTCAAACACGATAAGGAAACCTATGCCACGAATCTGGAAATTTGGCGACAGCGTGAATACCGACGACATCTTGCCCGGCAAGTTTGCTCCCTTTATGGCAGGCGAGGACGTCTTTCAGACGTTTGCGTTTCATTACATCCGGCCCGAATTTGCCGCCGAGGTGCGGCCCGGTGATCTGCTAATCGGGGGCAAAAATTGGGGCCTGGGCAGCAGCCGCGAATATGCTCCCGCCGCCCTGAAAAAGTTGCAGGTGGGCGGCATCATCGCCCCCAGCTTTGCCCGCATTCATTACCGCAACCTGCTGAATCTGGGCATTCCCGCCTTTGAGGCAGACCTGACTGGCAGCCTGAACGACGGCGATGAAGTGTCGCTGGACATGGCGACGGGTCGCCTGACACGCGGCGCAGATGTGTTCCAGTTGCCGCCCGCCCCCGAATTCCTGCGCGAAGCCTTGGCCGAGGGCAGCATTCTGGCCTTCTTCAAAAAGCATGGGCGCTTTCCGGGTGAGCGCAGTCCCGGTGAGCACAATCCAGGTGAAGGGCAGGCGCAAGAACAGCCCAGCCCCATTGCCCCGTAAACTGGGCAGCATGGCAACATTGGAAGTGGAATGCCCCGTTTGCGAAGAGATTCTGGAACTTGACGACCAAGACCGTGCCCAGTTGGAGGTCGGAGACGTGATTGTCTGCGATTCGTGCAACGCCGAAATGGAAGTCACGCGCAACGGCGAAGGCGAGGATTTTGAACTGGAGTTGCTGGGAGTGCTGACCACCTGCCCCAACTGCGGCGAGGAATTTGACGTGACCGAGGACATGTTGGCCGCCGCCCCTGTGATCGAAGGGATGGACGGCGAAGTGGTCAGTGTCGTGGATTGCCCACACTGCCGCGCCCGTATAGAACTGGCGTTCGAGAGCGACGAGCCGGAAGAAGCATCACCGCTCTAATTGGTCTAGGCAACATCGTTTGCAAAGCTTAAGCTGCGCTAACCTAGCATCCGTAAGGAGATAGACATGACTACCATTCAATTTGAAAACCCAGAAACGGGTGCCATGATCGAACTGACCAACCCAGAACTGGGCGAACTCGTGATAGATGATGAAACAGGCGTGGAATACGAAGTGGTTTCTGTTGACCCGCCCCGGCTGGCGCAGGCCCCGCAGGAAGCTGAGGACTGGGGCGAGTGAGTCTGGGGCGTCGGCAGGCGGCTCAAGCTGTTGCCGCTGCTGACGCTCTTTTTACTGCTTTTGGGACGGTGACGCGCAGGTTGGAAGGAATGCCCGCTGTGGGTGTCCTGAACCGAATGCAGCGTGGCCGTCTTTTTTGTGTTGATGAGTCTTAAAGCTGGAGGTTTCCTATGGCCGATCTTGCCATTATTTATGACCGCATTCGCCCCGACGAAAAAATGTTATTTGAGGCCCTTGACGGCCTCGGCGTTGCGTATGACAAGGTGTACGCGCCGCAACTCACGGTCACGTTTGACGATGCAGGACGTGCCGCCGTGCCGTGGAAAGTGGCGCTGGAACGCTGTGTTTCGCAGTCTCGCGGTCATGCCGTCACGCGGGCGCTGGAAGGCCTCGGCGTACGCGTGGTCAATCCCAGCCACGTCATAGAACTATGCGGCGACAAGCTGGCGACCAATGCGCGACTCGCGGCGGCGGGTCTGCCTACCCCCCGTACCGCCGTTGCCTTCGACGGAGAAGCTGCGCTGCACCTCATCGAACAGATGGGCTACCCGGTCGTTATCAAACCCACCGTCGGTTCCTGGGGCCGCATGGTCAGCCGGGTCAATGACCGCGACGCCGCCGAAGCCATCATCGAGCATAAGGAAGTGCTGGGCGGGCCTCAGCATCAGGTCTTTTACATTCAGGAACTGATCCGTAAGCCGGAGCGCGATATTCGGGCCTTTGTGGTGGGCGGCGTGTGCATTGGCGCTATTTACCGCACCAGCGAACACTGGATTACCAACACGGCACGCGGCGCAAAGGCCAGCAATTGCCCGGTCACGCCCGAAATAGAAACGCTGGCGCTTCAGGCTGCCGCTGCTGTACACGGCGAAATCGTGGCCATTGATCTGGTGGAAGACCCGGAGCGCGGCCTGCTGGTCATCGAGATCAATCACACGATGGAATTTAAAAATTCAGTATCCACTACAGGCGTCAACATTCCGCGTCTGATGGGTGAATACGCGCTGGGCTTGATCGGCTGAAGCTGAGACAAGAACAAACTCAAGAAGTCGGAGCGGCGGTTTCCTGCAATGGGAAGCCGCCGCTTTTGCATTGACTTACCGTGCAAAGTCCCGGCAATTGGTGGCAGGACTCCGCCAGTGACAGTCAGCAACTCAACACTCTTTCCTGTCGAAACCTTGGCCAGCACGCCTTCCTCTTAATTTACATACCACAAGGTAGCCGCCACCTTACTAGGCCATCTGGCGGACACTTGACGAAACAACATCATGAGGTTCATCATACCGTCTTATGTGTAAGACAGTTGCGAGCTTGAAACTATGACGGATATCGAACCACTCGCCAATGCGCCGAACGCCCAGGCGGAAGCCTTAGTAGAAAATCGCGCCGCCGCCGTGCATCTCGGTCAGGCCATGAAACGGCTGCACCGCCACATCAGCAGCCGCGTGATGACTGGAATGCAGGACGAATTGCAGGAACGCGACCTGAGCTTTACGCAGATTGCCGCGCTGCATCAACTCCGGGCCTTCAGTCCGCTCACAGTCACGCAGCTTTCGGAGCGCACCCGCCTGAGTGTGCCCGCCGCCAGCCACCTCGTTGAACGTTTGGTGCAGCGCGGGCTGGCTGGTCGGCAGGAAAACCCCGAAAACCGCCGGGAAAAGCTGGTGGCCCTGACCGCCGAGGGGCGCGATGTGCTGACCCGTATGGACGCCGGATTCGTGGACGCCTACATTTCCGTGTTTTCCACGTTGCCCGCCGAGTCTATTCACACCGCAGACCGGGCCATTCGCACCCTGCTGGATCAGCTTGACCTGAACGACCCGGCCACCTGCGCCGTCCACTCACCCCAAACGTCCCCATCAGAGCCATCCCCGGAGAACACATGACCGCACCTACCCAACCCGGCGAACCCGCTGGGCGTATCGATTACGCCAAAACGCTGGATCTGCCCACCAAGCGCCTGATCTTGGTCGGCGTGTTGCTGGGCCTGTTCCTCAGCGCCCTCGACCAGACCATCGTCTCTACGGCCATGCCCAAAATCGCGCAAGACCTCGACGGCTTCAGCCTCTACTCTTGGGTCACCACCGCGTATCTGCTGACCAACACGGCGCTGGTGCCCATTTACGGCAAGCTGTCTGATCTGTACGGACGCAAACCCATTCTGATGATCGGCATTGTGATCTTCCTGATCGGCAGTGCCCTGTGCGGGCTGGCAGGCGAGCCGTTCTTCGGCAACCTGTTCGGCGGCGGCATGATGCAGCTTGTGGTGTTCCGAGGCCTGCAAGGTGTGGGCGCGGCGGCGTTGGGCGCGGTGGCGTTTGCCATCATTGCCGACCTGTTCGAGCCTATTGACCGTCCCCGATATCAGGGCCTGTTCGGAGCTGTCTTCGGCCTCAGCAGCGTCATCGGGCCACTCTTGGGCGGCTTCCTCACCGATCAGGTCAACTGGCGCTGGGTGTTTTATGTCAACTTGCCGATTGGTTTAGTTGCGTTGGCTTTCATCTATTCCAAGATGCCGCGCCTTGCCAGCGGGTTGCAGGCCAAAGTCGATTGGCTGGGGGCGTTCCTGATCCTGGTGTTCACAGTGCCGCTGCTGCTGGCCCTCACCTGGGGCGCAGACGGAACCTACGCGGCGTCGGGCGGCTGGAGCAGCCCCACATTGCTGGCCCTGTTCGGCCTCAGTATCGCGGCCCTGATCGCCTTCCTGTTTGTCGAAAGCCGCCACCCCAGCCCCATTTTGCCCCTGAGCCTGTTCAAAAATCCCACGTTTGCCTGGGGAGCCGTCGCCCGCTTCATGATCGGCGCGGGCTTTCTCGGGGCCATCCTGTTCCTCAGCCTGTATCTGGTGCAGGTGCAGGGCGTGTCGGCCACCGCCGCCGGAACCGCCACCATTCCGCTCACCATGGGTCTGATTATCGGGGCCATTGGCAGCGGGCAACTCGCCAGCCGCGTCGGGCGCTACAAATTCCTGATGCTGATTGGCCTGATGACCTCGGCGCTGGGCTTTTTCGTCCTGTCCACCCTGAATGCCGATTCCTCGTATGGCAGCGTCATCTTCCGCATGGTGCTACTGGGCCTCGGCCTTGGCCCCGCCCTGCCGCTGTACACCACTGCCGTCCAGTTGGCCGTCAAACCCTGGGAAATCGGCGTCGCCACCAGCGCCGGGCAGTTCTTTCAGCAGATGGGCAGCACTATCGGCACGGCCATTTTTGGCGCAGTGCTGACCGCTGGCCTGACCGCCAACCTCTCGACTCAGTTTGCTGCGCAGGCTCAGGCCAATACGGGCAACGTGGCCGCCCGGCTGACCACCATTGGCGAGCAAGTCAAGAACAGTACCGGAACCGCGACCAGCGAGCGCAACGCCGCGCCGCAAAGTCCAGCGCAGATCAAGGCCAGCTTTGACGCCCTGCGTACCAACGTGACCAAAGCCATCGAAACGGGCGACGCGGCGGCTATTCGGGCCATTCAGAGCAGCGCCGCCCTGCCCGCCGAGGCCAAAACCCAGCTCACCAATGTGCCCGCAGGCGGCGTTCCCGAACAGGCCCGCCCCGCTGCTCTGGCCGGAGCCTTAGGCGGCGTCAACGACGGCGAAAAGATTGCTATAGCCAGCGCCCGCGCCCAGAAAGTGGCGTTTGCCGATACCATTTCCACCATCTACCGTTACGCCATTGGCGTCGCCATCATCGCATTCCTCGCCACACTGATGATGCCCAATCTGGTCATTCCTACCCGGCCCAAGGGTGAAAAAGCCGCGCCAGTTCACATTGAAGTCTAGAGCGTACCGAGTGGAGCGTTGAACTGAGAAACAGAGTTTAGTTTAAGTTACAGGCAGTGGGGGAGAGGCGAGCAGGAAAGCCTTTCCTCCACTCTTTTTGACACCCCATACCAAATTGTGATGATGCGTGAGAATCATCCGAGCGGACTGGAACAAATGCCTCTCGCCAACGCTGTTCTCACTGCCGACAACCCACCGCCCGCTTACCCTTCTCGACAAGCCCCCGACCCCGCCTTTGCGTCCCGCGTACACTTGTGCCATGACGCAACCCTCTGCCGATGCCCCCGCCGCCTCTGTTGTTGCCCCAGTCGCCGATATCGGCGTGATCGGTCTCGCGGTGATGGGCGAAAACCTGATTCTGAACATGGCGGGCAAGGGCTTTACGGTGGCGGCCTTCAACCGCACGGTCAGCAAGGTCACGGCTTTTACGGGCGGGCGGGCCAGTGGCCTCACCATCGTGGGCGCAGATTCTGTAGAAGGCTTCGTGGCGCTGCTCAAGCGGCCCCGAAAGGTCATGCTGATGGTGAAGGCGGGCGCGGCGGTCGATGAATTCATCAACCACGTCAAGCCGTTCCTCGAACCCGGCGACATCATCATCGACGGCGGCAACAGCCACCCCGCCGACTCCACGCGGCGCACCAAAGAACTGTCTGCCGAAGGATTGCTGTTTATCGGTACGGGCGTGTCGGGCGGCGAGGAAGGCGCACTCACCGGCCCCAGCATCATGCCGGGCGGCAATCCTCTGGCGTGGGAATCGGTCAAGCCTATTTTTCAGGGCATCGCGGCGCGGGTAGAAGACGGCACCCCCTGCTGCGACTGGGTGGGCGAGGAAGGCGCGGGCCACTTCGTGAAGATGGTTCACAACGGCATCGAGTACGCCGACATGCAGATGATCGCCGAAAGCTACCATCTATTGCGCGACGTGGCAGGCCTCAGCGCTCCCCAGATTGCCGAGGTGTTTGCCGAGTGGAACCGGGGCGAACTGAATTCCTACCTGATCGAAATTACCGCCGACATTCTGACCAAGATTGACCCCAAAACGGGTGAGCCGCTGGTGGACGTGATTCTGGACGCCGCCGGACAGAAAGGCACGGGCAAATGGACGAGCGTAGCCGCGCTGGACGCCGGAAGCCCCGCCGCCACCATCACCGAAGCCGTGTACGCCCGCGCCATGAGCGCCATGAAAGAGGAGCGCATGGCCGCTAGTCACTTCTTGAAAGGCCCGGAAATCACGCCCCCAGCTGATCAGGCCGCGTTCATCGAGAACGTGCGGCAGGCCCTCTACGCTTCCAAAATCGCCGCCTATGCCCAGGGCTTTCAGCTTCTGCGGTTGTCGGCCCAAGATGCGGGCTGGACGCTGGATTTCGGCGCGATTGCGCTAATGTGGCGCGGCGGCTGCATCATCCGTGCCCAGTTCCTAGACCGCATCAAGGAAGCCTACGATGCCCAGCGCGACCTGCCCAACCTGCTGCTTGCCCCCTATTTTCAGGACGCCATTCAGGGCGTGCAGACCGCGTGGCGTCAGACGATTGCCACCGCTGCCGTAAGCGGCATTCCCACGCCTGCGTTTGCCAGTGCTTTGGCCTACTACGACGGCTACCGCACTGCCAAGCTGCCCGCAAACATCCTTCAGGCCCAGCGCGACTACTTCGGGGCGCACACCTACGAGCGCACCGACGGCCCACGCGGAGAATTTCACCACACCAACTGGACGGGGCGCGGCGGGGAAACGGCGAGCAGCACGTATAACGTGTAAACAGCGTGAGTGTAGAGGGTGGATCGTAGGACGTGGGGAATGCCAAACCACGATCTATGATCCACCTTCCATTCACGCTCTAGACTTCCCCCATGACTCCCCAGCCCGTCAATCTCGCCGCCGCTTTTGCCAGTTTCGAGGAGGTCTACGCCCCACGTGTGGCCGCCGAACTGAACGGACAGATGGTCAAACTGGCTCAGATTCAGGGCCGATTCGTCATGCATTCTCATCCCAATGAAGACGAGCTGTTTCTGGTGCATCGCGGAGAACTGCTGATGCATTTTGAGGATGGCCCCACGCGCACCATCCGTGAGGGCGAATTTATTGTCGTGCCGCGTGGCGTGCGGCATTGTCCCGACGCGGTGGACGTGTGCTGGGTCTTGCTGTTCGAGCCTGCCAGCACGCTGAATACCGGAGACGTGGGCGGCGAGCGTACCCGCGACGCCGTGCCATTGGCAGTTTCCACCGACGAGGCCCAGTCTTGACCCGCGCCCTGTACTACGAAGATGGGACGAAGTTGACCTTCGACAGCGTAGTAAATGATATCAGCGGCTCTGAAGTCGCGCTGGACGCCACCGCCTTTTATCCCGAAGGTGGGGGGCAAAACGGGGATGCAGGCCGGCTGACGTGGGCAGGGGGTACGGCAGCCGTGCTGGATACCCGCAAAGACAAGGCCACCGGGCTGATCTGGCACAAGCTGGAAGGTGCGCCGCCGCCCGTTGGCACGCCCGTTTCTGGGCAGGTAGACGCGGCGCGGCGCTGGCGGCAGATGCAGCGGCACAGCGGCGAGCATCTGCTGGCGCAGGCGTTCAGGCGCGTGAATCCGGCGTTCAGCGTGGCGGCGGTGGGCATGAGAAGCCCCGAATGCACGCTGGATCTGGAAGGTGATCCGGCAGAGATGCATGTGCATGCCGCCGAAACCCTGCTGCGCGAGACGTTGGGCCGCGCCGATCTGACGCTGGACACGCCCACCGTTGCCGAAGACGATCTGCACCTGTACGCCCCGCGCCGTGAAACCAAGGTGCGCGGGCAGGTGCGCCTCGTCATTTTCCGCGATTCGGCAGGAGAAGCGTTCGATGTAAGCGCGTGCGGCGGCCTCCATGTGCCGCGTGCCAGCCTCGCCGCGCCTGTGGTGATTTTGCGTACAGAACGCATCCGGGCTGGCCTGACGCGGGTGGTGTTCATGGCGGGTGAGGAAGCGGGCGAATATCTGGCCCGTGTGTACGGGGAAGCCCGCGCCCTCGCTCAGGGCTTCAGCGTGCCCGTAGACTGCCTGCACGAACGGGTAGCCGCAGTGGTGGGCGAACGGGACGCGCTGAAAGCCGAAGCCTCCGCTTTACGGGCTCAATTGGCCGCAACGTTGCTGGGAGCAGCACCCACAGAAACCGTGAATGGCCTGCCCGTGCGCTGCGTCACTCTGGACGATGTGACCCTGCTGCTGCCCACGCTGAATGCCGTGCCAGATGGGGAAATCGTGCTGGCTTTGGCTCCGGGCGGACGCTGCGGGATGGCTACGCCGCGGGATGACGTGAATGCAGGAGCCATGTTGAGTGCGGTGCTGAAGGCAACGGGGGGTAAGGGCGGCGGCAAACCGGCCATCGCACAGGGCACGACGCCTCAGCCGGATGGATTTTTTGCCGCAATCAAAGAGGCTTTGTCGAACCTAGACTTCCAGCAAGTTCCCGAACCTCAACCAGAGCACACGCGAGCATTTGATAAACCCTCTGCCCCAGCTGTAGGCGGAGTGAAAACAGAGGTTGTGGGGATGCTGAAGCCCAAGCCTTCAACCGAGGCTTAAAGCTGTGGAATGAGGGAGAAACGTGACGCACACGCCTCCCCACTCCGCTCACTGACCACTTAGGGCTTCACTGCCACCGCACGGAGTCTCCGGTAATCTGCCAACCACTCCGTCCCAGTCCACATTTTCGGGCGGGCGTGGGCTTCGGCTTCGGCCAGCACAGCTTCCCGGTCAGCCAGACCGAGCGGAGCAAGCCACGCACCGCCAAAGCCTTCCAGCCATGCGCGGAAGCCGTCTTCTCCTTTGAGCGGAGTGGGGCGGGCAAACCAGTGGGTGCGCTCTACCCGCAGGCCCGCCGATTCCAGCAGCGTTGCCAGTTGCCCGGTCGTGGGGAAGACCCAGGGGTGAGGCAATTCGGGCAGGCCAAGCGTGGTGGTGGCGTGATTTACGGCGTCGATCACGGTTTGCATGTTGCCCGCGCCGCCCATTTCCAGCACCAAGCGCCCACCGGGGTTCAGCGCAGCGGCCACCCGCGCAAATACGGTGTCCAGAGGCTTCATCCAGTGCAGCGCAGCGTTGCTGAACACGGCGTCAAATTCGGATTGGTAGGCCAGAGCGTGCGCGTCCACCACTTCAAAAGTCAGGCCAGCCCCCATGTAAGCGTCCTGCGCTCCGGCGATCATGTCTGGGCTGGCGTCCATGCCCAGTACCGCCGCCCCCGATTCGGCGATGCGGGCCGTCAGTTCGCCCGTGCCGCAGCCCAGATCCAGGATGCGCTCGCCTGCCTGCGGCTCCAGCCAACTTCCAGCCAGGTCGGCGCTGGACTGGAACACGAAGGCGTGGCGAGAGCGGTAATGTTCGGCGTTCCAGTCGGCAGAGGTGGCAGTGGGCGGGGGTTCGTGAGTCATGGGAGCTCCTGTCTGGCACAGTAGGTAGGCAACACAATTGGTGGAATAAAAAAATCCCCCTCCACACTTGGAGAGGGGGCGAACATCCGCAGGGGCAACGTTACCCGGCGGTGGCCCCACGGCAAAGAAGTTGGTTGGAAGCGGTCATGGGGACAGCCTAGCATGGGGCCACTCGGAGTCGGTCAGGCAGACCCAAAGGCGCGGGCGAGTCTGTGTTGGGTGTACCCCTGCACTCGTGTGGTTGCCCGCGCCGCCAACATGGTTCACTGTGGATACCGTGAGCCAGACCTCCGCGCCTCGCTGCGGCCTGACGCCATTCCCGCATTCTCTCCGGAGGTTCTATGAAGCGTTGTTCGTCCCTGCTGGCCCTGTCTCTTGCTCTGGCGTTTCCCTGTGCGTTGGCCGGTAGCCTGACCGTCACGCAGTCTTATACCCTCAGTGACGCGGTGGCCCAGGACGCCATGTGGTTCCGGGACGGCAAGAGGGTTGCCATTGCCGTGGAAAATACGGTGGTCATCGCCGACCCCACGGGCAAGGCCCTGACCACCCTGCGCGGCCCCACCGAACCCGTGACCCGCCTGAGTGTCAGCCCGGACGGAACGCTGGTGGCGGCGCGCTCGGACGGAGCTTTGTACGTGTGGCGCGTGGCAGGCGGGACTGTGGTGCGGCGCTGGCCTCCGGCGACTGCGGCGGGCATAGATCCGGCTCAACGTGTGGTGCGGGGGGCGTTCCGGGCCGACAATTCGCTGCTGGTGCTGCAAAACGATCAGGACGCGCCCCTGCTGGTGCTGAATCCGGCAACCGGGGCCACCACCCGACTGGCGGAATTTGGCCCCGAAGACCTGATCACCTCTGCCGACGGAAAAACGGCGCTGGTCGTGGACTACGGTGATGCCTTCATGGTCGACACCGCCACCTTCAAAAAGAAAGGCCCTGTCGCCACCTACAACAAAATTGGCAACGCGGCCCTGAGTCCAGACGGCACGGTGGGGGCCATTTCGGGCGACAGCGGCAAAGTGCAGATTCTGAGCGCCTCCGCTCCCGCCCGCACCCTCCCCACCAGCCTCAAGCTGCCCGGAATAGCCTTTCTGAACAGCGCCAACCTGCTGTTGATGGAAAACGGAACGCTGGAACAGTTGGCGGTCAGTACGGGCAAAAGCGTGGGCGTCCGGCCAAAATCCAAGGAGGGCGAGGATGCGCTGGTTGTGTCGGTCGACGGGGTTGCCATTGGCCTGGTCGACAGTTATCAGCCCAGCGTGTTTGGAATCGCCAACCCTGCGGGCAGCAAGGTTCTCCGGTTTCCCGCAGGCAAGGTGCAGAGCGTCGGGCTGGCCGGAACTCAGCCTCTGGCCTTGCAATACGACAAAGGCGTCCTCCTCAATACCGCCGATCCCAGGGTGATGCTTCCGCTCAATTCCGGCACGGCCTATATCCCGGTTATGGCGTCGGCGGCAGGCGTCACGGCGGCCCTGCTGGACACCGAGGACGGCTACGAGGTGGGTCTGATGCAGGCAAGGGAACTCGTGGCTGGCCCAGACCTGACGGACTTCGAGGAAGAGATTCAACTTTTTCAGATCAGCTCTAACGGCAAGTTTTTGCTGACCCACGACGGCTACACGCTGGCCGTCACCGATCTGGCCCGCAACACCACGTCTGTGCACAGCGCCGAAGACCTTGATTTTGGAGACGACCTGTTCGATCTGGTGGCGGTCAGTGCCGATGGCAGCGAAATTGCGCTGGTCACGGCTGACGGCTTTGCCCTGCGGCTGAAGAGCAAAACCGACGAAATTACCACCGAGGCCCAGTTGCCCGAAGATGTAGAAGCCCAACTGCTCGACATCGCTCCCGACGGCACGATTGCCCTCGGTGTGCGCCGCGACGATGGGGCCGAGGTCTGGCTGTTCAAGAAGAATGCCACCACGCCGTTCAAGCAGCTTCAGTACACGGGCTGGGTCGATGATCTGCGCTTCAGCCCCGATGGAAAGGCGCTGGCCCTGAATGTCAGCGGCGCGTACTCCGGCCTGATCGTGCTTGACCCCAGCAGCGGCGCAGAACTGGCCCGCAGCGAGTCCCTGTCTATGTACGACGGCGGCCTGACGTGGAACGCCAGTGGGACGCAACTGCTGGTGGGACGCGGCATCAGCAGCAAAGTCAGCAGCGTCACGCTTCTCAACTTCAAACGCTAAGCAGGACGGACGAAAGAGAGAGGAACTGGGACGGCCATTGCTCCCAATTCCTCTCTCTTTCGTGGATGACGCAGTTCGGGTGGTAGGGAGACAGACGATCAACACCCAAACCCACCCGCCCTACTTCGCCGCCCGCTCTATTTCCCGCAGATGTTCGATCCGGTTTGCCGTGCCCGGATGACTTTGCAGCAGGTTTTCCAGGCGGTTGCCCTCCTTGACGCTGGTTTCGTCTGCCTTGGCATCATCGGCCTCCAGGCGGGCCAGGATGTCGCGCAGCGGTTTGGTGGTGCCGTATTGTTTCAGCATAAATGCCCCGGCAACCTCGTCGGCCTGCGTTTCGGCAGCCCGCGAGTAGCCGCGTTGCAGCAGGGCGGCGGGTGCGGCGGCGGCAAAGGTTCCGGCACTGACCAGATCGCCCGTGACCACGGTGGTCAGCAGCGTCAGCCCCAGCGCCTGATACACCCCCGCCAGCCCGTGTCTGTTGGTGACATGGCCGGATTCATGCGCCAGGACGCCGATCAGCTCGCGGTCACTGCGGGCCAGCGCCACCAACTGATCGGTCATGACGATGGTGCCCCCCGGCAGCGCGAACGCATTGGCCCCCAGTGAAAAGCCGCCAAAGCCGTCCTCATCGTCGGCTTTCGGCTCTCCGTCGCGCAGCAGCAGGCGGTAGGGGTACGCGCCGCCCGCCCAGCCCACCACCTGCCGGAATCCGCGCTGCAACTCGGCCTGCCGCGCCGCACTGAGTTTGGAAGGCCCCAGATACGGCGGCTGATCCAGCACCTCCACCGTTTCGCGGTCAAAGGTAGCCAACACGTGGCCGGGTGTGGCCGCCGCAGCGGTGCGGGCTAGGGCGGGCAGGCCAAAGGCGATAAAGCCCCAAACGAACGCCGCCATGACCGCCAGAGTGCCCAGCGCCAGCCCCCAACTGCCCTCCAGTTTCCGCACGCTACTCAGCCCCCGGTTGCGGCGGGTGCGGCGTTCTATGGCCCGAATCGCCGCATGGTCTGTGGTTTCAAAGCGGGTGCGGTCGGGGAATTTCAGCACCCGGCGCACGCCCGGCAGCGGCGGATCAATCTTCACCTGTGCCAACGGCCAGCGGGCTTCTGTGCCGCCAGCAATGCCGTCGCTGTCGGCCTGCACAGTCACCTGATCGCCCTGCACGGTCAGGCGGGCGGCCCGGTCACGGCTGCTGCGGCCATCAAAATAAATGCCCTCCAGTTGCACGCGCTCAGCTACACGCTCAGGGTCGTTGCCCGTCATCAGAAGCCCAACTGAATGTCGAGGAGTTCGGTGGCGGCCTCACCAAAGGCATTCTCCCCCGGCGTGATGTCGGCAGTAAAGTCGTCGAGGCTGGCAATAGCCAGGACTTGGATGCCGCCCAACAGGTAGCGGGTGCGGCGCACAGCGGCCCAGGGCGTCGCCAGCCCCAGCGTCACCACCTGCACGGCGGCGTTGCTGAGGCCGATCCAGGCCAGCATCCACGGGCTGAATGTTGCGCGGGTTCGCACCACGCCGCCGAGTTCGGTACTGTTCAGCACCAGCTTCAGCGTTGCGCCCCGGATGTACTGCCACGCCAGCGAATAGGCCGCCAAGAGAGCCAGATACAGCACAGCAACTCCGGCAATAACCCCATAAAATCCTTCATCCGCACTGCCCGAAAAAGAATCGTCGGACGTGAGCAGGGCAATCCCCGCGATCACGGGCACGGCCAGCACCACCGCTGCCCCGATGACCAGTCCCAGCGCCGTCAGGCCGATGATGTAGAAGTTGCCGACATCGCCCCGGAAGGTTGCGCGGGCGCGGCCGAAAGCGGCGTTTTCGACCTGATAGCGCCGCTGCATGAACCAGGCCCAGGGCAGGGCCAGACTGCTTGACAGGCCCGCCGCGATATTGGCGACCCCGTAGGCCAAGTACGCTCCGCCTGCCCTGCCGTGAAAGCGGAAATGGAGTCCCCGGTGCGCCGTGCTGACCGCCAGAAAGCGCATAGATTTCATGACCAGCCACGGATACAGCGCCACAAAACTGACGCCGATGATGCCCACCACCCATTCCCAGCCCTGAAATTGGATATTGGTCGCCAGCGTATACAGGCCAAAAAACGTCGCCACGATCAGGTAGCTGCGCAGCAAAGCGACTGGATTGGCAGTGTATTCGAAGTTGTGGCCATCTATCCACGTGTGCCCATAAAAATACTGCCGGGTTCTCACCCTGGCCCAGGGCGTATAAAGCCCCAGCGTGATGATGCTGAGCGCCGTATTGACGATCCACAGCCGGAAAAACTCGCTTGCCGTCCCCGTAAAGCCGAGCGGATAGGTGCTGATGGTGGGCGCGGGGAGTGGGGCCAGATTCGCATGTTCCCGCCCCAGCTTGGTCAGGTTCACGCGGGGCCCATCAGCCTGACGCTCCGGCTCGGTGGGGGGGAAAGAGGGGTCAGACATTCGGTCAGTGTAAAGTCTGGGGCCAAGAGAGCTTGTCTGATTTGTTTGTCTGGAATAGACCGGGTTGGGATGGATTGGGGCGAAGAACAATCAAAAAGCGGGGCTGCCTTGTGTTCAGCACGTACCGCGCATCTACACAGTTTTTCTGAATGGATTTTCTGGAGCCTGAATTGTTCAGGCCCACGAGCCTAGGAGCGTTGGCCCTCGCCCCGGCTGTCGCTTCCCCCGTCCATCGGTGCCGGCGCGGCCAGGGTCACAACCACGTTTTTGGCTTGCGGGCCTTTGTTGCCCTGTGCGGCTTCGACCTCAAACTCGACGGCGTCGCCCTCGTTCAGCTTGCGAAACCCGCCACTCTGAATGGCGCTGTAATGGACGAACACGTCGGGATTGCCGAGATGCTCGATAAATCCGTAGCCTTTCTCGACGTTAAACCATTTGACTCGGCCCTCTGCCATAACTCTCCTTGCATCTCTATGAATCCGCCGCCGGGTCACTGGCCCACTGGGTCAGCGCCGCCAAATGGGGCTAGGTTTGAGATAACGGGCAGTATCGCATAGACACGGTACCCACTGTGACGAGAATACGGGAAACATTAAAGTAAGCGCTCCTGCTGGTATGAACAGACCAAATCCAGTTGACCCGACTGATCTCGGTAAGCAGGGGTATTTCATTCTGCACTCTTCACTTCATTACTATGTACTGTCTGACCAAACGATCAACAAACTTTGTGTACGGCAGTGGCAACCACCAACTGCGCTTTTTACTTCTCTGATGCTGATGTCCTCAATTCTGATCAGGTGCAGCGATCCTGCGAACTCGGCGGCAGCCTATGCGTATACTCCACCCATGACGGCGGCGCACGACGAGACTCTGACCTCCCCTTCCATCGTTCCCGGCGCGGGCGGCGTAGTCTTCAGTTCCTTGGGACGCGTGCTGCTGGTGCGCTACCGGGGCAGCGGCGCGTGGGCTTTTCCCAAAGGGCACGTGGAACCAGGTGAAACGCTGGAACAAACTGCCGTGCGCGAAGTACAGGAAGAAACGGGCGTCCGCGCCAGCGTGGTTGCGCCGTTGCAGGTCACCGAGTACACCAACGACCGGGGCGAGGCCCGCCAGATTCATTGGTTCAGAATGAGGGTGGAGGCCGACGCTGCCGTTTTAGACGGCACTCTGTTAGAACATACCTTTGCTGAGGGCGGATTCATGCAGCCTGAACAGGCGCTTGCCCAGCTGTCGTATCCAGAAGATCAGCAACTCTTGCTTGCGGCGCTCGCCCAGTCGGGCGGGTAAGCCGAATTTCGTCTACTTCCCGAAATCCTTGGTATTCCCTACTCGCTCCACTCGGATTGAATCGCCAACCCAACGGGATTCAATCGGAACCTATTCCAGCCGCAGTTCCGGAGGCCGAATGCCGCTTTACGCACTTGCCGAATCCTCACCTGACGTCCATTCCAGCGCCTTTATCGCTCCCAGTGCCGACCTGATCGGGCGCGTGACTGTGGCAGAAGGAGCCAGCGTGTGGTTCGGTGCAGTGCTGCGCGGCGACCTGGAAGCCATCACTGTCGGCGCGGGCAGCAATATTCAAGACGGAGCCGTGCTGCACAGCGATCCCGGCTTTCCCTGCACGCTCGAAGCTGGCGTCACGGTAGGCCACCGGGCCATCGTGCATGGGGCGTGGTGCGGCGCGGGTAGCTTGGTGGGCATGGGAGCCACGATGCTGAATGGCAGCCGACTCGGAACAGGCGCAGTGTTGGGAGCCGGGGCACTGCTGCCAGAGGGCCGCGAGGTGCCCGCCGGAATGCTGGCCGTGGGCATTCCGGCGCGGGTCGTGGGGCCAGTGGCCGCGCCCGCCAATGCCGACAGGTACAGGCAAAACGCGGGGCGCTACAGGGCCGAGTTAAGGCCTGTCACGCCAGCGGCTCAGGCAGAGGCCGGAGCATGACCGGACGCGACGACGCCCGCAAACGTCCCGGCTCAGGGGGCCGCAGCGGGGAAAACAAGAAAGAGAACCGGCAGGGAAGAGGTCAAGTCCCGGAACTGCCCGCAGAGAACCCAGAAGTAGAAAACGCTGAAGCTCAGCCTGCGCTACCCGCAGACGCCGCCATCGTTCCGAGCGCGCCTGCCAAATTACCCCGCAAATCTGTGGTTCTGCCCGATCCAGAAATGCCGCTTGCCGCCGATACAACTGGCCCAAGCGTTGACCCGGCGTCACAAATTCCAGTATCAGCGGCTCCAGTGTCCACCGCTCCAGGGTCAGCCGCTCCAGCCTCACAGGCTCCCCGCCAGCCCGAAGTTCAGAATTACGATGGTCAAGACGATTTGGCCGACTTGACGCCCGAACTCGTCCCGATGTTTCCCGGTGCAGGCCCATTTCTGGCGCGGTTTTTGCCCTATTCGCCCCCCACCCACGCGGGCCTGAATCAAAACTTCTGCGACCTGCATGCCTTCCTGAAGTACCTGCACGAGGCGGCGTGGTACGGCTACTTGCACGCCAGTCTGGGCGACCAAGCCGCGTATGTGCTGCTGTTCGAGGGCCGCACGGTCACGGCAGCGGCGGCCAGTGCCACAGGTGAGCAGGCGCTCGGAGAACTGCTGAACCTGTACGAGCAGGGCGCGGCCCTGAGTGCCCACCCGCTGCCGCCTGTGCTGGCGCATGTCCTCAGCGGCATCGGCAACCGCGCCTGGAAATTTAATCTGACCGAAGATTTTACTGGCCTGCACGCCCGCCCCACCGGAGCCATCTTCTATGCACGCGGCGAAATCGTAGCCACGTTGCCCGCCACCCTGCCCTACGAGGGCGCATTTCCGGCCCCGCTGCGCCCCCAAACCCTGATCCTGCCGCGCAGTTTGGCAGGGTGGGCGCACCACCAGTACACGCTGACCCTGCGCGGCAAAGACTCTATGAACGCCATTACTGGCATGTATCAGCAGTTCCGCACGCAGTATGGCCTGACCGGAATCGCCTTTTTGCGGGCACTGGGTGAAAGCCTGACCCCCGCCGAATACGCCATGAGAAGTGACGTGGCTCTGCACGATCTGGAGCCGCTGGTGCAGGAATTCATCAAAACGGGGTGTGTGCGCGAAGGAGGCTAACGGTTGTCGGGCGGTATGAGGGAAGCGTCTAAGGCTCTAGGGTCGAAGGATCTGAGAAGAGATCCCAAATCAACCTAAAGCAGTTGCTCTCGCGCCTTTCGCGACTCCCAGAGCTGCGAAACAGAACCACCCAGCAACCGTTCCCGCCTCAGCGCATCGTGCGGGGCAACTCCTGCGAGGCCAGAATCTTCTTCGGCTCACGGAATTCGATGTTTTCCCACTCGCCTTCCTCGATCACTTCCAGGGCCGGGTTGAGGTTTCTAAAATAGGCTACAAGGCTTTGCACCAGATCGTCGGGCGTGCTGGCGGCACTGGTAATCCCCACCGAACTGACCCCAGTCAGATCCAGATTCACCACGTCGGTATCGGTTTCCAGGCGGTAGGCGCGGCCACAGGTATCGGCGGCCAGTTCCAGCAGGCGCATCCCGTTGCTGGAATGCGTACTGGTCAGCACCAAAAAGGCGTCTACGTTGGGCGCGATGTTTTTCACGGCGTCCTGACGGTTCTTGGTGGCGTAGCACAGGTCTTCGCTGGGCGGAATTACCAAAGCAGGGAAACGGGCCTTCAAAATATCCACGGTGCGGCGGGTATCGTCCACGCTGAGGGTGGTCTGGGTCAGTACCACGAGGCGTTCGGAGTCGGGGACTTCTACGGTGTGCGGGTCGTGCAGGCCCTCGCCCGTTTTGCCCAGCACGCCCACCAGAACGGTGTTGTTGGGGGCTTCACCGCTTGTGCCGATCACTTCTTGATGTCTGGCACTGTCCCCGATCAGCAAAATCGTGTAGCCCTCGCGTGCATACTTTTTGGCCTCGGTATGCACTTTGGTCACCAGTGGGCAGGTGGCGTCGATGGTCGCCAATCCCAGTTGCCGCGCCCGTTCGCGCACCAGCGGACTGATGCCGTGGGCGCTGAAGACCACCGTTTCGCTTCCGGCGGGCAGGGCGTCTATGTTGTCCAGACTTTCCACGAAATGCACGCCCCCCTGCCGCTCCAGCCGCTCCACGACCGTGTGGTTATGCACGATGGAATGGTAGACGGTCACAGGTTTGGCTTCCTCGCGGGCGGCCCGCTCCACTGCGCCAATTGCCATGACGACGCCCGCGCAAAAGCCGCGTGGCTTGGCTAGATACACCCGTTGAACCGTCACTGAGCTTGACCTCTCACGGTTGTAGTTTAGGTCTAAGCAGTGCACCTAAGGGTGGGATAAACGGGAAACGGGCAGATCAGCGGGGGTCGCCGCGCTGCCCGACGCCACATTCCGCATCCACCATTCACGCGGCACGGGGCGGCTGCCGTTGGCCCACACGTCTTCAAAGCTGGCTTTCTGCTGCTGCACTGCTGCCAGGTCAGAGGTCGCCAGCGCCGCTTCTGCCAGGCCCAGGCTGCCCCACGCGCTGAAATGGAAGTTCATGCTGCCCGCCAGAACCATCCGGCCATCCACCGCCAGGGCTTTGGTGTGCATGGCAAAGGTGGTGTAGCGGGCCTCGAACAGCTCTTCTTTGCCCAGTTGCCGGGCCATCAGGCGCACCAACGCTGCCCCGCTGCGGTTGGCGGCGGTGTCTATGCCGTAATCCACCATCAGCACCCGTACCCGCACACCGCGCCCAATCGCGTCTACCACGGCCCGAAGGTACACGGGCAGCGTGTCGTAAGTGCACTCGTCGGGATTCAGGTAGGCGTACCAGCACGTCAGCAGCGGGCTGAAGGTCGCCTGCATCAGGTCGATCTGGGTCGTGGCGGCCCCCAGCAGACTCAGGTGGGCGCGGTCAGCCTGATCAACTCCGGGGCGGCGATGCAGCATGAACGCCCGCGCCGTGCCTGTGGTCACTGCCTCAGTTGCGGCAGCGGGATGAGTGATGCGGTCGGGGTCGCCCAACGTGCACGCCGCGCCTACCTGCTCAGGGCGCACGTCCCCCGGGCAGCGCACCTGCCGCGAGTGCCGCCACAGGTCGTCAAAGGCCGCCACGCCGTCCTGCGCCACTGGCCCGGTCATTCGCAGGCCCAGGTCGTGCAGATCGTGCAGGCCGCCGTTGCGCTCGTTCAGAGGGAGGTGTGTATCAGTGAAGTTAAAGCCTGCCACCGTCAAATCTCGGCCATCGATAACGTGCAATTTGACGTGACTGTGCGGGAAATAGCGGTAGTTCAGCACGCTCAGGCTCCAGCCCACTCCCGCGTCTTGTAGCGGCACGCCCAGCGTTCTGAGGTCACGAACAAGGGCCAGCGGTAAGGTCGCCCAGTCTGCCCTCTGTAAATCGGGAAAATTGCCCAGCATCAGGCGCACGCTCATGCCCTGTGGATAGGCGGCGGGGTTGGCCTGCACCCGCGCATACAGGTCGCGCACCGCCAGCGCCACCGTCCAGCCGGGGCGGCCTTCGCCCGCGTGCCATTCCATGCTCGCCAGCAACACCTCGCTTTTTGCCTCCCGAATCTGCGCCGCGATCTGATCAAAGGCGTCTACCGGCGCACTGGAACTGCGCGGCAATCGCTGGTACTCCACAAAAGCATTGCCGCAAGATAAATCGGGGCGGCCCCCCGCAGTGGTGACGCGCCACACGGCCAATTCCAGTGGGTCGGTGGGGGGCAGGCAGGCCACATGGGCCATATTGGACGTCACAGCGGGCAGAGGCGCACCCAAAAACAGGGGCAATTCGGTGGCGCGGGCCTGACCGAGCAGGGCGAGGGCCATCAGCGTCAGCCGCCCAGATCGTTTGCACCGAAACAACAAGCTGGGGATAGAGGCACGCATGAATGCCTCACCCTATCGCCTGGGGGGTGAGACAAAAGCCGCAAATCTGACGCTGGGTTCATCAGATTGCGGGTCGTCTGGACAGCTGCGTCAGTGCAGTATCAGGGGGGCGGTGGCAGCCTATGCTGGAGCGGATGCAACGACTTTCAAGTGGGCCAGCCAGCCGCAAGCGGGCAATTCGGGCGCGGCGGGGCTGGAGAGGGCTGATTCTTCTGGTCGGCGTGCTGCTGGCGTTGTTTGTGGCTTCGGCGTTACGCTCCAGCCTGACCCGCACCGCCAATCCTTACCGGGTGGCTCCGGCTTGGAATATTGCCCACCAGGGCGGCGAGTTGCTGTGGCCCAGCAATACGCTGCTGGCCTTCCGGGAAGCGGCGGCGCTGGGCGTGCAGATGCTCGACACCGATATGCACGCCACCGCCGACGGCGTGCTGGTCTTGTCTCACGACGATACCGTAGACCGCCTCACGAGCGGCAAGGGCCGCATTCGTGACCTGACACTCGCGCAGGTGCGGGCACTGGACGCAGGCGCACGCTTTAGCCGCGATGGGGGCAAGACTTTCCCCTACCGGGGGAGGGGGCTGACCATTCCCACGCTGGAAGAAGGGCTGGCAGCCCACCCGAATTTGCCGTGGATCATCGAAATTAAGCAGGACACGCCCAGCCTCGCCGCTCCCTTTTGCGCGGTTCTGCGGCAACGTCAGATGACAGAGCGCGTAATCGTCGCCAGTTTCAGTGACCGTGCCCTGCAAGATTTCCGCGCCGCCTGCCCTGAAGTGACCACCTCTATGACCGAGCGGGAACTTCGCCCACTGGTGATTCTGAGCAAAGTGGGCTGGGGCCGCGCCGGGCTGGCGGGCCTTGCCCCAGCAGTGGGCCGGGCGGCGCAAGTTCCGGTGCGGGCAGGCGGTATAGAAGTGGTCACGGCCAGTTTTGTGGCCCAGATGCACGCACGCGGCATTGCGGTGCAGGTCTGGACAATCAACGACGAGGCCGAGATGCGCCGTCTGCTGAGGCTGGGCGTAGACGGCATCAACACCGACAGGCCCGATCTGCTCAAGCGCGTGCTGGCCGAGGAGAAACCATGAAGTGTTTTTCTAGTCCACGACGGTGAAGCCCAACACTTCCGCCTCTGCGACGAAGAAATTGATGTTCTCAGTCAGTGTTTGTGCGCCCAGACTCTTGCGGTGATGCTCGCCGGTGGCCGCGATGATCAGCGTTTCGGCGAGGCAGGCAGGCACCGCGCCCTCGCCAAATTGCAGGTCGATGTTGCTGGTCATGGAGCCGGGGGGCCGCACCACACCGCCGGGAATCACGCGCACGCCGGGAATGGCTTCTACGCTCACGTCCACGTCGGCGGGCCGTCCTTCATCAAAAATCCAGGTTCCCGGCTTCACGTGCTGCGGGAAAATCACCGGGTTGGGGTCGCTGGTGGCCGTGAACATCAGGTCGGCTTCGCGCAGGGTGTCGTAGCTGGTGGTCGTGATGATTTCGGTGTCTTTGTTGGCGCGGCGCAGGGTCAGGGCGCTGCGTTCCAGTTTTTCCAGGTCGCGGCCCAGCATGATCACTTTGGCGACCTGCGGGGCGATAGTGCGGGCAATGCCAAAGGCCACCACGCCGTTTGCACCGACGACAGCGGCAGTGGCGGCTTTCAGGTCGCGCCCCGAACCGGCAAAGTGTTCCAGAATGCCCGGAATGGCGGCCTTGATGGTGCCGCTGGTATACGCGCCGCCATTGGTAATGGTGATGTCAGGCACGGCGGCCTGCACGTCTATGCCCTTATTGCCCACCACGCTCCAGAAGGCTCCCAGCCCGAACACCTCGGCCCCCAATTCGCGGGCCAGCCTTGCGCCCTCTATGGCGCGGCGGGTGGCGAGTTCGGGCGCGTCCCGGAACCGGTCAGGGAGGAGAGGGCTGCTCAGGAGGTAGCAGCGAATTTCCTTGCCTTCTGCCGTGCGGATGCCGTGCAGTTCGCCTACTTTCATGGGCCGCACATGGTCGGCCAGATGGCGCACGCTGGCTTCACTGACCAGACCGCGCTCGACCATAGGTTTCAGCCAGGAAAAACGCCCCACCGACCAGAAGTCTTTGAGGGTCATAGGGTGAATCATGAAGGCGGCCACCACCACGTCGGCCCGTTTTCCGGCCATCGGGACTTCCTCGCCCACACGCGGTTCGGTGCCGTCCAGCATGCGGCCCAGGTTTTCTTTGAAGCGCCAGGTGGCGGCCACCAGCAGCCCCAGCCCTGCCAGTTTTGCCGGAACGCCCAGCGGCAAGAGCGTCACTGCCCCAGCAAACGCCGCCAAGCCCGCAATGGTCGCTGCGCTGATGTAGCCCCAGAATCCGGCCACCGCCGCGTACACCAGCACGGGCAGGGCCGCCCCCCACAGCGGCACGGCTCCGGTGGCCGACAAGCCCGCCAGTACACCCAGCAACACCAAGTTGCCCCGGCCACGCGGCAGAGTAGAGCCATACAGCGCACGCGGCGGGTTCAGGTGGCCCAGATAGGCCGCCAAGGCCGCCAGCACCATCACTTCGGGAGAGGCGAGGCTGGAGGCCATCAGCACGGCCAGAAAGCCCTTGCCCGAATCGAGCGCGGCGGTTGCCACTGCCAGCCCCGGCCCCACGCGCCGCAACATGTTTTCTATGCCCAGGTTGTGGGCATTGTTGATCCGCGAATCCACCCCTGCACGCCGCAGCAGCCAGTCTCCGAGTGGCAAACTGCCCACCAGAAAAGCGACGACAAGCAGGAGCGCGGAAAGAAACAGCATGAGGGTCAATATACCCCGTCTGTGAATTTGGCTGGATTCCTCCTGCGGTTCCGGTAAAACCCCTCTGATCCGCAACTCTGTAGGCTCGTCTTCCCGCTGCCATATTCCCTCCCACTTTACCTCCGTCCTCACCGCCCCGTCAGGTCTGCGGCCTAAACTGAGAGGCATATGAAACGCCCTCTGATGCTGCTGGGTCTGGCTGCCGCTCTCGCCTCCTGTGCGCCCGCATTCGTCAGCCCTCCCACCGGGCGCATCGTGAATACCAGCAGCGGACAAGAGGGCACCGTGAGTTTTGTGGGTGGCTCGTTGCAACCCCGCAGTGGTGCGGCGCGGCTGGACAACAATGTGACCATTCAAATTGGTGAGCAAACCTATGTGGGCCGTTCCGTCATCATCGATTCGGCCAGCCCTGCGCCCTCGCCCTTCGATCTGGGCTTGCAGTTCAATTTTGGCAATGCCTGGAACAGTACGGGTAACCGTGATCCCTACTACGGCGTGGGTGGCACGGCCCGAACGCCCGCGCCGCGCCTCGTTTCGCGCACTGGCAACCTGATTGCCCGCACCGACAGCAACGCGCCCCGTACCCTGACCTGCACCCTGACCGTAGACGCGCAGGAGCACGGCTACGGTGAATGCACCGATAACGGCGGCGTGCGCTACGCCCTGCAATTCTGAGCCGGCAGCAACGCCCGACCATTGTCTGCCTCTGCGGAAGCACCCGCTTCTTGGCTGAATTTGATACGGCAAGCCTAGCCGAGACCTTAGCGGGCCGAATCGTTCTCAGCATCGGCAGTCACCGCACGCCCGATGCTGAGGCATTGGCCCACGTGACCGAAAAGGAGCGGGTGGAAACGTTGGCCCGCTTGGCTGCCCTGCACCGCCACAAGATTGATCTGGCCGATGAGATTCTGGTCATATCAACGTGGGTAGATATCTGGGCGAAAGCACTCGCGCAGAAATTGGGTACGCCCAGCACAGGGGCAAGCGGGTGCGGTATCTGGAAGCAACATAAAAAAGACGCGGAAAGCCTGGGCCTCCGCGTCTTTGCTGTTGGAATGGATTTTACGACTGCTGGTACATCACGGCCCGCTTGACTTCCTCGATCAGTTGCGTAATCGGGATGTCGCGGGGGCACGCTTCGGTGCAGTTGTAGGCCGTGCGGCAGCGCCAGACGCCCGTGTTCTGGTTCATGATGTTCAGGCGTTGCTGGGTGGCCTCGTCGCGGCTGTCGAAGATAAAACGGTGCGCCTGCACGATGCTGGCGGGCCCAAGGTAAGACCCGTTAACCCAGAAAATGGGGCAAGAGGTGGTGCAGCACGCACACAGGATGCAGTTGCTGGAATGGGCCATACGCTCGGCCAGTTCCGGCGACTGAATGCGCTCGGCGGCGGGTTCGGGCGACTCGTTGATGAAGTAAGGCATGATCGCCTTGTAGGAGTCGAAAAACGGCTCCATGTCCACCAGCAGGTCTTTTTCGACCTTCAGGCCGCGAATGGGTTCCACGGTAATCGTGTCGCCACTCTTTTTCACCACGTCGCGCAGCAAAGTTTTGCAGGCAAGGCGGTTGCGCCCGTTGATAAGCATGGCGTCGCTGCCGCAGATACCGTGGCCGCAGGAGCGGCGGAAGGTGAGGCTGGGATCCATGTACCACTTGACGTGGTTGATTACGTCCAGCACGCGGTCGGCAGCCGTCGCCTCCACTTCGTAGGTGACCCAATGGGCCTTCTTGTCTTTTTCAGGGTCGAACCGCAGCACCTTGATCTTGAGGTTCATCATCGCCGCAGCGGTGTTGGGGGTGCGCGGACTGGTGTCAGCGTGGGTCATGTCAGTCCTTTTGGAACGTGGCTCGTGGAGTGTGGATCGTGGTTGGTGTTGTTTCCACGTTCTCCGATCCACCTCCCACGTTCCCAATTAGTACACTCTGGGCTTAGGCTCGAAGGCCCGCGTATACCCTTTCAGGCTCACGTCCTTATAACCGATCAGCACGTTGTTGTCGTTGTTGAGGTCTTTGTAGGCCATCGTGTGCTTCAGCCAGTTGGCGTCGTCACGTTCGCCGTAATCTTCGCGGTCATGTGCGCCGCGCGATTCTGTGCGGTTCAGGGCGCTGGCGGTCATGGCTTCGGCGCAGTCCAGCATAAAGCCGAGTTCCATGGCTTCCATCAGTTCGCTGTTGTAGCGCTGGCTGGGGTCTGACACCTTCACGTTCTTATAGCGGGCTTTCAGTTCCTGCACGATTCCGACCTGTTTTTCCATGTCGGGGCCGTTTCTGAAGATGCCCACGTTGTTCATCATGGTCTCTTGCAGTTCTTTACGAATCAGGGCGGCGTTGTCTGTGCCGCTGGCATCTTTCATGCGGTTCAGCATGTCGTTGCTTTCGGCTTCCGGGTTTTCCGGCATCGTTCCGTAGTCCACCTGACGGGCGTACTGCGCGGCGTGAATCCCGGCGCGGCGTCCGAACACGATCAGGTCGCCGAGGCTGTTGGTGCCTAGGCGGTTCGCGCCGTGGAGGGACACGCACGCCTGCTCGCCCGCCGCATACAGGCCCTCGATGCTTCCGCCGTGGCCGTCGCTGAGGCACAGGGCGTTCACATCGGTGGGAATGCCGCCCATCGCGTAGTGCGCCGTGGGCTGAATCGGCACCAAGTCCTTGATCGGGTCGAGGCCGAGGTAGGTGCGGGCCAAGTCCGTAATTTCGGCCAACTTCTGCTCGATGGTTTCACGCGGCAGGTGCGTCAGGTCAAGGTTGATGGCGTCTGCGTCGCGGCCCACGCCCCGGCCTTCGCGGATTTCGGTGATGATGGAGCGGCTCACAATGTCGCGGGGCGCAAGGTCTTTGATGGTCGGCGCGTAGCGTTCCATAAAGCGTTCGCCGGTGCTGTTGCGCAGAATCCCGCCCTCGCCGCGAATGCCTTCCGTGACCAGAATGCCCAGCTTGGAGAGGCCCGTGGGGTGGAACTGATAGAACTCCATGTCCTCCAGGGGCAGGCCCTTGCGGTAGTAGATGCTCATCAGGTCGCCCGTGAGGGTCAGCGCGTTGGACGTGATCTTGAAGATTCGCCCGTAGCCGCCCGCCGCCAGAATCACGGCTTTGGCGTGGTAGGTGTGAATCTCGCCCGTAGACAGGTCGTAGGCCACGACGCCCCGGCAGCGCCCGTCTTCAATAATCAGGTCGGTGACGTGAAACTCGTTGTAGAAAGTAGTTCCAGCTTTTACGTTCTGCTGGTACAGGGTCTGGAGAATCATGTGTCCGGTGCGGTCTTTGGCGTAGCAGGAGCGCTCCACGGCGGCCTTCCCGAACTCGCGGGTGTGACCCCCGAACTTGCGCTGGGCAATCTTGCCTTCCTCGGTGCGCGAGAAGGGCAGGCCCATATGCTCCAGCTCGTACACGGCTTCGATCACGTCTTTGGAGAAAATCTCGGCGGCGTCCTGATCAGTCAGGTAGTCGCCCCCCTTGATCGTGTCGAACATGTGCCATTCCCAGTGGTCTTCCTGCACGTTGCCCAGCGCCGCGCCCACTCCGCCCTGCGCCGCGCCCGTATGGGAACGGGTCGGATACAGCTTGGAGATACAGGCCACGCTGACATTGCCCTTGGCGGCGTAGAGGGCGGCCATCAGCCCCGCGCCGCCTGCTCCCACCACCAGAACGTCATAACGATGATGCATAGTTGGTTTCCTTTATTCGGGTAAGAGGAGTCACGGTTTAGATGGCGAACAGGCCAACTGTACCGAAGGCGAACACAAGGGCAATAACGGTGTAAAACACGCCCTTGACCCAGGCCCGGTTAGGACGTGACCGCACGTAATCTTCAATGGAGTAGCGTGCGCCGTTGGCCCCGTGCATCAGAGACAAGGCCAGGATCAGCCAGTCGTAGAACTTCCATGCCGGGTTGCTGAGCTTGCTCACAACGGCGTCAAAGGTGGCGTCGGCCTCGCTGACCTGAATAAACGTCATGTAGATGTGGCCCAGGATCAAGAAGATCAGGATCAGACCACTGATGCGCATGAAAATCCACCAGTTCAGTTCAGCGTTGGAGTGCGACTGTTGCCGCGCATCCATAAACGTGCGTGCGCGAATCATCAGAAGCCTCCCATAATGCGGGGATACAGGCGGTACGCAGCGTACAGGGCGCTCAGTACGCTGAGTACCATCACGCCGTACCACATTTGCCGCTGATAGGCCACGCCCGCGCCCGTAAAGTCCATAACGATAATGCGCAGACCGTTGAAAGCATGGTAGACCACGCCCGCCGTAATGAAGACCAGACCGATACGGAACGGCCACAGATCGTAGGTGTGATGGATGGCCATATAAAAACGCTCGCCGAAAATGAACGATCCGATGCTAAAGACATGCAGCAGCAGATAAGACAAGATCGCTAGCCCGGACAGACGGTGGAGCAGGAAGGCCCACTGCCCCTCTCTTCCTCGGTACATTCCTCATCCTCCTCAACATTTTGCGCCTACCGCACCGCTCAGTTTTATGCTTGGCTACGCCCAAGTCGGTGCGCTTCCTTTGTGGGTGAGAGTTTCACGCCACCATGTCAGACTGCTCCAGAATACCACCCAAACAGCCAAAGATCAGGTTGCCACTGGGGCGTTTTGCCTGCCTGCCCCGCATAGATGGACGCGGCAAACCCAGCACGGCTTGGGCTACGACGGTAGGGAACAACGGTGAATCTACAGTTCTTTTGCACTGGGTCTATTCTCCCCCCTACAGCCAGAAACACCGTGCTTCCTGATGCAAATGCGGCTGGGTTCAGCGCTATTTGGGAGGCCATTCGGGACGCATCAAACACAGCAAAGAATGAGGTAGGGTGGCGCAGTATGACTCTTGGCGCTCCTACCCCTCCCAACGACGGCGAGTACGCCCGAAAACTCGCGCTGGCTATTCTCGGCACCTTGCAGTCTAAGGGCATCCTGACCGCTGCCGAAGTGGATTCCATCATGCTCGCCGCCCGCCGCGCCGCACAAACTGCTGCCACCCAAAACGCGGCCCGAGTTGCGCAAACCAGCACGCTGCCCCCTGTCAAACTGGCCCCGGCGCGTGCCACTCAGGCCGCCGACGCACCGTCCGGCACGGCTGGTTGGGTCAGCATGCCCGGAAGCCAGTCGGTCACGCCTGCCACGCCTATCGTGCAGGCCAAAATCACGGCGCAGGAAAACACCTTTACGCCGCGTGTGCGTCCGCCCCAGCCCGCCGTTCCGCCCACACCCGAAACGGCTCCAGCACAGCCAGAACTGGGACAGGCAGTAGCGCAGGCTGAGGTCAAACCGGAGAAGCCGCCTGTGATCGACATGCAACTCGATTGAAGACGGGATGTGGGTCTGAGTGCGTCAAGAAACGCGTGAAGGCCGAGGCGTTCGTAGACACAACGTTTAGCTGGAGTGTCCTGATCTGTTGGACAAATGAATCGTCAGGGCGGGGGAGACACGACAGCTTCCTGCGCCCTGACTTTTTGTTCCGGCCAATTTGCCAATGCCGCGCCTAAAAGGATCACGCCCGCCGCGATCCAGACCGCTCCGGCCAGGCGTTCGTGCAGCACAGCGGCACTCAAAATCAGGGCAACCGCAGGCGCGAGGCTATTCCAGACAGCGGTTCGGGCCGCGCCCAGGATGTTGGCTCCGTTGGCCCACGCCAGATACGCCAGCACGTTGGCCCCCAGTGCACTGATCAGGATGCCCAGCACAGTTAGGGGCGCCAGTTGGTTCAGATCGTGCAGCTTTGGCACGGCCCACAGGAGATAGGGCAAGCAGCCCAGCAGCAAGCTGAACGCCACGAACGGCAGCGCCCCCAACTGCGCCGTCAATGGGCGGTTGAACAATGTGTAACTGGCCCACGCGCCCGCTGCCGCCAGCACCCATACCAGCCCGCCCAGCGTGACATGCGCCCCCGGTTGCAGCGTCACTGCCAACAACCCCAGCAATCCGGCAAAAGCCACGGCCACGCCCGCTGCTTGCCGCCCCGTCACTTTTTGCCCCAGCAGCAGCCCAAGTGGCAGCACCAGCACAGGCACGATTCCCGTGACCAGGCCGCCCACGCCCGCAGGGTTGGCCCGAATAGCCGTCAGAAAGAAGGCCTGAAACAGCGTATTGCCCACGAAACCCACCACCGCCACTGCCAGCCAGGTTTTGGCGTCCCAGCGGGGCCAGCCGTGCGCCCGCACACTCAGGGCCATCAGCACACTTCCCGCAACCAGAAAGCGCCCCACGTTGATGGTTTCGGCGTTGGTGCTGCCCAGCAAGGCCTTGAGCAGAACCACGTTCGCGCCCCACATCACCACCGTCAGCAGTACGCCCGCGAGTGCCCGCCGTTGCAGAGTCACAGAAAAGGCGGTCATGGGCGGAAGTCAGACCAGAAGAAGGCCCACGTGGAGTCACTGGATTGTCGCGGAGTCACAGGGCAGAGCATACGCGGCCTGAATTGTGGGTGTCCCGATAGACTGTCTGGTGGGGAATAAAGAGGGTCATGTAGAGGGAGCCTGGCCTTCTGCGCTCAAGAAAAAGCGGGCAGCCTCAGCCACCCGCCTTGCCTACACGTCAGTTTTTACAGGCTCACCGTGTCGTTTTTGCCCATGTTCTGCTGCTTGCCCGTAATGGCGCCCTTCGCCATCTGAATAAAGCTGCGGAGTCTGCCGTCACTCTCCCAGTATTCCGCGCCGTGGGCATGAATTTTGATCAACTGGATGTTCGGATCTTCCTTGCCGCCCTCGAAGTACGTCTTGTAAAAGTCGTTCCAGAGTTCGTCTAACTTGGCGCGGTCTTCGACCAGCTCTGCCCGGCCCGTCAGACTCACATAGTTGCCTTTTTCAGGATTGGAAAAGCTCAGATTCACTTCGGGGCGGTGGCGCATATCGTCGGTGGATTCAGCGTCTTTGTTGCCCAGAAACCAGATGTCGCCGTCAAACTCCTGCTCCTGAGTGGTCATCGGGCGCGAATGCAGGCGGCCTTCCGAGGTCACGGTGGTCAGCATGGCAAACTTCACGTCCTTGATAATGGCCGCCACCGCCTTGATGCTCTGCTCGGGCGTGGTTTCTGTGGCGTTTTGATCGGAGTTCTGGTCGCTCATAGGCCGAGCTTGGCACGCCGTCTCCGCAGGACTTTGGCGGCTGACGTACCGTCTCAATACCTTCTGAACCTTAAGTCAAGAAAACAGATAGACCGTGTGAGGAGTGCGCCGAACCTAGGCTCTAGCAGCTTTGACGTGGGCCGTATCGGGCACATTGCGAACCAGCAACACCCCCAGCATGAAGAAGGCAGCAGCGATGCCGAAGACCAGCGTGTAGCCCAAATTGTCGCCCTGACGGTTGCCCCAGTCCAGCAAAGCCCCTTGTGGAGCACCTATAAACTGCGGCCCCACGAAGGCCACATGCCAGATGCCCATGTCGCGGGCATACGATTTGGCGCTGGGCATGGCGTCGCTGCCGAGGGCCCAGTCCACGCTGGTAAATGCGCCGAAGCCGAGGCCGAACACGACAGCCAACGCCAACGCCGTACCGAATCCCGGCGCGATCAGCAACAAAATGGCCGCCACCGCCATCGTGGTTCCCGCCACATAGATCACCGGTTTTCGGCCCACCCGGTCACTGATTCGCCCACCTAAAAAGGCGCTGAGGATAGAGGCGACGATGATGCAGGCAGCCAGGAGCGAACTGGCCGTCACCCCGTCTTTCTGGTTCAGCACATCTACGCTGTAGTACTGCAAGAACGGCTGCACGCTGTACTGGCCCAGCGCAAACAGCACCCGCGTAATAAACACCCACAAGAAGGGCTGGTAGGCAAAGAGTTGTTTCAAGGACAGGGTGGGGCCGCTGACGGCGACGGCCTGCGCGCTGGGCACGGTGGTTTCGGGTACGCCGCGCATGGTGATCAGCGCCGGAACCAGCAGCACCACCGCAATGACTGCAAACGAGACGAATACAGGCAGATTCAGCGTGCCCGCCGCAAAAGCCACCACCGCGCCCAGCAGTTGCCCCACCGCCTGAAGCATGCCCATGGCGCCGCTGTACCGCCCACGCAGGGCGGGCGGCACCAGTTGGGGAATGAGGGCGCTGTACGGCGCAGTGGCATAATTGTTGCCAAATTGCACCAGCAAATAGCCCAACACATATACGAAGAATCCGTTGGTGCCCGTCATCAAAGAGGCAGCGAGGGCCATGACGCCGAGGCCCGCCAGATTGACTGCCAAGCCCAACCGGATGTAGGGCAACCGTTTGCCTGTGCGGTCAGAGTGTGCGCCTACCAGCGGCGGCAGCACCAGCGCCATAATCGCGCCTATCGCCGTCAGAGCGCCCAGATACGTGCCCTTGTTGGCCTCGCCCACGAAGCCCACGACGTTGGCAGGAATAAGAATGATCAGCAGTAAGAGCCAGTGAAACGCCGTGCCAAACCAGAACGCCGAGAGCGTCCACGGCGACACAGTGGGCGCGGCGGGCGCAGGTAAAGAAGAGAGGGTCATGTGACGCGAGTATAGGACGGGGCGCGTCTGCTGCCTGTCTTGAGTGTGCGCCACTTTCGGCTCTGCCTCGACAGAACCCCGCCCACCTAACGTGCGTTTGGTCTACCGCCCAAATTCGCTATGCTGCCACCCTATGACCAGTTCTAAATTGAATAAGGTGTATCCAAGTGCGGAAGCGGCGCTCAGGGACATCGTGGCCGATGGACAGACCGTGGCGGTGGGGGGATTCGGCCTGTGCGGGATTCCCGAGTCGCTGATCCTGGCCCTGCGCGAGAGTGGGGTGCGCGGTCTGACCGCTGTGAGCAACAATGCGGGCGTGGACGGCTTCGGGCTGGGCTTGCTGCTCGCCACCCGCCAGATTCGCAAAATGATTTCCAGTTATGTGGGCGAGAACAAAGAGTTCGAGCGGCAATATCTGGCCGGAGAACTGGAGCTGGAATTTACGCCGCAGGGCACGCTGGCCGAACGGATGCGGGCGGGCGGTGCGGGAATTCCGGGCTTCTATACCAAAACCGGAGTCGGTACCTTGGTGGCCGAGGGCAAAGAACACAAAGACTTTGGCGGGCAAACCTTCCTGCTGGAGCGCGGCATCGTGGCCGACGTGGCGTTGGTGAAGGCGTGGAAGGCCGACGCGTCGGGCAATCTGATCTTCCGCAAAACGGCGCGTAACTTTAATCCGCTGGTGGCGACCTGTGGCCGGGTCACGGTGGCCGAAGTGGAGGAACTGGTGGGCGTGGGCGAACTCGACCCCGACCAGATTCATACCCCCGGTATTTATGTTCAGCGCCTCGTGCTGAATGCTGCCCCCGAAAAACGTATCGAGCAAAGGACGGTGAGCCTCTGATGGCCTGGACACGCGATGAAATGGCCGCCCGCGCCGCGCAGGAATTGCAGGACGGCTTTTACGTAAACTTGGGCATCGGCCTGCCGACCTTGGTTGCCAATCACATCCCAGTCGGGATTCAGGTCATGCTGCAATCCGAAAACGGCCTCCTGGGCATCGGCCCGTTTCCCACCGAAGCGGAAGTGGATGCCGACCTGATCAACGCGGGCAAGCAGACCGTCACGGCCTTGCCGGGGGCCAGCTTTTTTTCCAGCGCCGACAGTTTTGCCATGATTCGGGGCGGGCACATCAATCTGGCGATTCTGGGGGCAATGCAGGTCAGCGTGGCAGGCGACCTCGCCAACTGGATGATTCCTGGCAAAATGGTGAAGGGCATGGGCGGCGCGATGGACTTGGTGGCGGGCGTGCAGCGCGTGGTGGTGCTGATGGAGCACACAGCCAAAGGCGGCGCACCCAAGATTCTGGCCGAATGCGACCTGCCCCTGACAGGCAAAGCGGTGGTTGACCGCATCATCACCGAACTGTGCGTGCTGGACGTGACTGAAGGCGGTTTACGCTTGGTGGAACTGGCTCCTGGCGTGACGCTGGACGAAGTGCGGGAGAAGACCGGTGTAGCTGTGCTGGTGCACTAGAGAGGGTTGTTTTTCCCTTTCATAGGGGGCGATGTGGAGCAACGGAGGCGCTCACCCTCCACCTGAACCCCGTGCCCTGGCTTTCCTAACAAGCGTTTGTTAGACTGATCCCATCTCAACTGCCCTGCCCCTCTCCACGGGCAATCCCCCGGAGGCTTCATGACCCAGGCTCCACCCCCCACCGATCTTTCGCCCGCTGCGGCGGCTTGGGCCGAGGCATTAGAGCGCCTTGCCGCTGACCGTCTGCGCGTACACGCAGGCGGCGGCTCCAAAGCCCAGCAGCGCCAGCACGATAAAAACCGCCTGACGGCCCGCGAACGCATCGCTCGTCTGATTGACTCCGAAACGCCTTTTGACGAACTGATGACCTTTGCAGGCTGGGAGATGTACGCGGAAGTCGGCGGCTGCCCCAGCGGCGGCACGGTTACGGGCATCGGCCAGATCGGGGGCCGCCCGTGGATGGTTATTGCCAATGACGCCACCGTGAAGGCGGGCGCATTTTTTCCCATCACAGCCAAAAAGGTGATCCGGGCGCAGACCATCGCGCTGGAAAACCATCTGCCTGTGGTGTATCTGGTGGATTCGGCGGGCGTGTATCTGCCCATGCAAGACGAGATTTTCCCTGATCAGGACGACTTTGGCCGGGTCTTTTACCTGAATGCCCGCATGAGCGCACGCGGCATCCCGCAGATCGCCGCCATCATGGGCAACTGCGTGGCCGGCGGCGCGTACCTGCCCGTGATGTGCGACACCCTGATCATGACCGAGGGTTCGGGCCTGTATCTCGCGGGCCCTGCGCTGGTGCGGGCAGCCATTGGGCAGGTCGTGGATTCCGAGGAATTGGGCGGGGCCAGCATGCACGCGGCCATCGCCGGAACCGTGGATTACAAGGAACCCGATGACGACGCGGCCCTGAAGCGGGTGCGGGCTTTGGCTGACCTATATGCGCAGGGCGACCCGGCTCCGTGGGCGCGGCGGCGGGCCGAGATCAGGGCTGCCCCGGAACGCGACCTGACCGAACTCGTCGGTTTTGATGGCTCCAAGCCCTACGACGTGCGCCACCTGATCACCTCCATTACCGATGGGGGAGAGTTGCACGAATTTAAAGCCGAATACGGCGAAACCATTGTCTGCGGGTTTGCGCGGCTGGGCGGCTACCCGGTGGGCTTTGTGGCGAACCAGCGCACCGTCATTAAGAAGAAGTTGAAAGCAGGCGGCGAACTCGGTTTGCGTACCCGCATCGAAGTGGGTGGCGTGATCTACGGTGACAGCGCCGACAAGGCCGCCCGGTTCATTCTGGATGCCAACCAGGCGGGCGTGCCTCTGATCTTCCTGAGCGACGTGACCGGATTCATGGTGGGCCGTGATAGCGAGCAAGAAGGCATCATCCGGCGCGGGGCCAAGCTGGTGAATGCCGTGTCAAACACTGTAGTTCCCAAAATTACGGTCATCACAGGCGGCAGCTTTGGCGCGGGCAACTACGCCATGAATGGGAAAGCCTTTGGCCCCCGGTTCCTGTTCGCGTGGCCCAGTGCCAAATACGCCGTCATGAGCGGCAACGCGGCAGCCAAAACCCTGCTCGATATTCAGTTGGCGGCCCTGAAACGCAGCGGTCACGAACCCGACGACGAAGAATTGATGCGCCTGTATGCCGAAGTGAAGACCAAATACGACACTGAACTCGACCCCCGTTACGCCGCTTCTCGCCTGTGGGTAGACGAAATCATCGAACCCAATGCCACCCGTGAACGCCTGATTCGTGCTCTGAAAGCCTGCGCGGGCAATCCGCATCAGGAGGACTTCCGGGTCGGGGTGTTTCAGGTGTAAGAGCAGTCTAGGGGTCGAGGGTCTAAGAGACTGAGAAGAGATTGAGCGACTAGGACGCCTGCTCTAGCTGATCTGCCCGCCAGAAACCCAACCGCCCCAGCACCTTAGACACACCACCCACGCCACCACATCACCCACTCCCCGGAGGCTCCACATGACCAGCACCCTGAACCGTCCCACCCCCAGCCCCAACGTCGAACCCATGAACGACGACCAGCGCAGCATTATCAGCGCCCTCAAGAGCTTCCTCAAAAACAAAGTGGAACCCGGTGCCGCCGAGCGCGACCAGACCAGCGAATTTCCGATGCAGATCGTGAAGGAACTGGGCGACATGGGCATCATGGGAGCACAGACGCCGGAGGAATACGGCGGCACGGCGCTGGATACGGCCACGTTTGCCATGATCATCGAGGAAATTGCGGCAGTCGACGGCAGCCTGTGTCTGACTGTGGCGTCTCACAATTCGCTGTGTCAGGGGCACATTCTGGTGGGCGGCACCGAGGCGCAGAAGCAGAAGTTTTTGCCTGCGCTGGCAAGCGCGGCCAAGTTGGGTGCGTGGGGGCTGACCGAACCCGGCAGCGGCAGCGATAGCGGCGGCCTGCAAACCCGCGCCGCCGAACAGCCTGACGGAAGCTGGATTCTCAACGGTTCCAAGAACTTTATTACGCAGGGCAGCGTGGGGGGCACCTACGTGATTCTGGCCCGCACTGACGCCGCCCGCGAGGGCAAAGGCAAAAACGACGGCATCAGCGCTTTTGTCTTTAACCGCGATGAGGTCACGGGTTTTTCTATTGGGCGCAAGGAAGACAAACTCGGCCTGCGCAGCAGCGACACCGCCCAACTGATTTTTGAAGACATTCATCTGCCCGCCGACGCCCTGTTGGGTGAGCGGGGCAACGCCTTCAAGGACGTGATGAAGGTGCTGGACGGCGGACGCGTGGGTATTGCCGCGATGGGCCTCGGCCTGGGCCGCGCCGCCTTCGAGTACGCCGTCAAGTACACGCTGGAGCGTCAGCAGTTTGGCAAGCCCATTGCCCTGAACCAGAACATCAGCTTCCGGTTGGCCGATATGGACACCAAACTGGAAGCCGCCCGCCTGCTGATTCGCAAGGCCGCCGACCTGAAAGACGCGGGAATGAACTTTACGGCAGCCGTGGCCCGCGCCAAGTTGTATGCGACCACTGTGGGCGTCGAGGCCTGCGACGAGGCTATTCAGATGCTTGGCGGTTACGGCTATGTGAAGGAATATCCCGTAGAACGCTTCTGGCGCGACAACCGCCTGACCCGAATCGGTGAAGGCACGGATGAAGTGCAGCGCCTCGTGATCAGCCGGGACGTGCTGAAGCGATTTGCTGATTAAGGAGCGCTGATGAGGAGGCCCGCCAGATGAACTGTCTGGCGGGCCTCTCTCTATTTACTGCCCTACATTTTTTGCACTGCTGCGATTCTGGCCCTAGAACGAACGGGTCACCACGCGCCCGCTGCCGCCCATAGCCAAGGCCGCGCCGCCGTTCACGCTGACGCTGACGGCTCCGGCATTGCCAGTCCGGATGACCACGCCCGCTGGGAAGGCTTTGGTGGTTCCGGCGGCGGGCGTGCCCTCGAATAACAGGCGGCCCGTTTTGTCGGTGATGCGTGTCCACGAGGGAGCGGAAAAGGTAACGCGCACGGCGGCAGTTGGTGTGGCCGCAGGCGTGGCTGGTTTGAGTGCCTGTTCGTTCCGAGATGCGCTGCTTTGGGCAGGTGTGCCCGCTGCGGGTTTGGGCGTGGCCTGCTGCGGCGCATTAAGGTCGGCCAAGCTGCTCTTACCCTGCGAAGTCGGCAGCAACCGCGCTCGCAAGTTGCGCCCGGTTTGCAGCGAAATGGTTTGATCGATGGTCTGCCGACCGCTGTATTCCACACGGAGAACAGCGTTTTGGCGGGCATCTACAGGGAACGATTTGACGGGTGTTTTGCCTAAATCACGATTATCCAAAAAGACCCGTGCACCGGGCGGCACGCTGCTGACGGTCAGGCGCACGGTGCGGGCCAGAGCACGCGTGGTGGCCGGAATCTCCTGCGGCGTGACAACAGCGGTGGGCACGGGCGCGGCGCTTGGACGATTGAATAAGTAGTATCCGGCTGCGCCCAGAACCACGGCGGCGCTGGCCAACCCAGCCAAAGCTGCTGGCCCCAGCGCCAAACCGCGCCGACCGACCTGATTTCGTACCGTTTGACTCTGCAACGACTGCGCGATTTCGGGCGAGGCAGGCAACAGGCGGTCAAAATCGGTCAGCAGGGGGGCTGGGTCTACCCCCAATTCGCGAGCATACCGTTGCAAATAAGAGCGGGCAAAGGTGCGCTCTGGCAACAGCGCAGTGTTGCCTTCCTCCAGCGCACGCAGATAGTCACCGCGAATTTTGGTTTTCAGCGACAACTCTTGGGTGCTGAGGCCTTGGGCTTCGCGGGCTAGTTTGAGGGTCGAACCGAAGCTCATGTACACCACCTTACGCTTTCTTCATCATGATTGTTGTGGCCCTGTCGAGGCAGATGCATAGATTGACTTGGAAGCCACTTGGCATCGTCCCATATCCCTTCTCTCCGAGTCCGTACAGTCTGTAACAGTCTGCTGGACGCTCAACAAAGCGGCGGCCCAGAGCTATTCCGGGCTGCCGCTTTGTCGTGCACAGGATTGAAGGTGGTGTGTCGGCCTGAGTTTACAGCCTTGCTTGGCGCACGATCAGCCGTCGAGCGGTTTGCCCAGGGCTTTGGGTGCGGCGCTGCGACCTGTAAAGATCAGCGCGATGATGGTGACCACGAACGGCAAGGCCGATACCAGCGTGGGCGGCAGCAGATCGGTACCGCCCAGTTGGATGGACAGGGCTTGCAGGAAGCCAAACAAAATGGTGGCCCCTAGCACGCCCAGTGGTTTCCACTGCCCGAAAATCAGGGCGGCCAGTGCGATAAAACCCATGCCAGCGCTCATGTTCCGCACGTAGGAATCGAGGTTGCCGATGCTGAGGAACACGCCCGCCGTGCCCGCCAACACACCGGACAATACAACGGCGCTGTAGCGCATCTTCCGGACATTCACGCCCATGCTGGCGGCGGCTCCGGGTTGTTCGCCGGTGGCGCGCAGGCGCAACCCATACGGGGTTTTGTACATCACATACCAGATGACGGCCACCGCGATAAAGGCGAAATACACGGGCGGCGAGAACCGCAGTTCGCCCACGCCCCACAGCGGCAGGCCGTAGTCCACCTTGGGGCTTTCGGTGCTGCTGCCGTACAGGGCGGCCAGAATGACGGGCGGTACACCCAAGGCGAGCAGATTGATGGCCGTGCCGCTGATGACCTGATCGGCGCGGTATTTGATGCTGAGCAGCGCGTGAATCCAGGCCACGAATCCGCCCACGAAGGCTCCGGCCAGCCAGCCCACCCAGGGCGACAGCGGCCCCAGCGCAGGCTCGATCTGCTTGGTAATAATTGCGCCGCTGAGTGCGCCGAAAATAATCAGGCCTTCTAGCGCGATGTTGACCACGCCGCTGCGTTCTGAAAAGAGGCCGCCGAGCGCCGTAAGCAGCAGCGGCACAAAGGAGCGAATAAAGATGGCGAGAAAGGATACGCCAAAAATTTGAGCGAGAAGGTCTTGCATTTACTTGCCCCCTTCGCGGGTCTTACTCTCGGAAGATTGACCGACACTGGGTTGATCGACACGGGGCAGCGGCGTACCGTGTTCGGCCTTGGCCAAACTTACGTCTAGCTGCGCTGCATCGGGTTTGCCTGTGGCTTCTACAGCCTTCAGCAGTTGCGGGGGCGGCGGATCGGTCACGCGGCGACTGAGGAATCCGCCTGCCGCGATAAACAGCACGATCAGGGCCTTCAGCACCGTCACGATGTCTTTGTTGATTTTTTCCAGCTTCAGGTCGACGTCGATGCCGCCCGTGTCGATGGTGCCGAACAAGACGCTGGCGGCCACCACGCCCACTGGAGTGCTTTGCCCCATCAGCGCTACCGCGATGCCGTCGAAGCCCACGTTGGCGGGCATGTTTCCCTTCAGGCGGTATTCGTCGAGTGCTCCGCCGTTGACGTAGTGCGTGCCTGCCAGGCCTGCAAACATTCCGGCAAAGGTCATGGCCAAGATGGTGTTGCGGGCCACGCTGATGCCGCCGTATTCCGCCGCTTTGGGCGACAGGCCCACCGCACGCAGCGCGTATCCGGTAGCAGTACGCCACATCAACGTGCCGAAGGCGGCCACACAGATCAGTGCGATCAGGAACGAAGCGTTCAGTTGGCTGCCTGCAATTTGTACCGGGATGCCTACGCGCCACGTGACCACGCCGATGACCAATCCAGCGATCAGGGCCAGCAGCGTGCCGTTTTTGACCTTGCGGCGTCCCAGAATCCAGCGGCCCAGTGCAAAAGCAATCAGACCAAAAATCAGGCCGAGGCTCATAACGGTCGCGCCGTCCGTGCCCACGTTAAACAGTTGCAGCAGCGTGGGCAGGCGTGCGCCTTCTTGCAGTTCCTCGCTGCGGGCCTCGAAGCCTTCCGCTTTAAAGGGCATGTTGTATTCGCGGCCCAGGAACGGGAAGGTT